>CAZNEV010000016.1:0-74694 GCA_964572085.1 uncultured Maribellus sp.
TCCTTCAGTAGAAGAGCCTATAAATATTCTTGGTTTCATATTATATTTTATTTTATTAGGTTTATTATAGATTCAATTTCAGTTTTTTAATTCAGAAGATGAGCCAAAAAGAATATCTACTTTATGATTTAAAATGAAAGACCATATATTTTGCTTCTCATCTTATTTATTTTCTCGTTGAAAATTTATTTTATTAAGAAATAATTTTGCTTGTTCGTAATATTTTAGATTTTCAGGATACTTGATATCATATCCTTGAAATTTCTTTGTAGCCTTATAATAAATCTGCCATGCTTTATCTGATGTTAGAAATTTTGAAAGGTACTTTTCCTCTTCATTTTCACAATAAACACTATATGCAGAATTTAACTCTACTATAAAAGTAGATGGTGCAGGATCAGAAATTACTGTCCGTGGATACGGTTTATACCCTCCAAATTTTTCTGAATTCAATGCAAGTCTATCAAGAGCTCCACTAAAATCAACATCGTTCTGCCCGTATACAACTCTCTTAATATTTGTCATTGTCATCATTCCTGAACACATGGCACATGGTTCAAGAGTGGTATAAAGAGTAAATCCTTTTAGATTATATAATTTTAATGAATCCAAATAACTCATAATTGCTCTTACCTCTCCATGTTGAGTAGAGTTATTTGTTATATTAACACAATTGACACCCCAATGTACAACGTTATTATCTGGATCAACTAATATAGTACCAATATTATAGCCCCTCCTTTTATTTCTTGGTATAGAATCTGGTTGCCAATCTTTAAATACTAAACTGTATGCAAATAGTGAATAAATTTCATCTAATTCTTTTTGAATTGTATCACTTTCCATTGAATATTTCTGAAACGGAAGTTCCAATTTTTCTGTGTTATTTTGAGTTTCGCAACAGGAAAATAAACACAAAAATGAAATAAGTCCCAAGTATTGAAAAATTTTCTTTTTCATGTGTATTATATTATTTAGTAATTGTCGCACTTTAGATTTTCGCTAACGTCTCTGTATGTTTAATTCAATTTAAAAACAACATTCGCCCACAAAAAAAGCCCCAGCCCACTAACTGGCGAACCGGAGCCTTGTTTAGTTTAAGAATATAAATTTTAAAAAACCTATTCTTAATTTTCACGGAATCACCCCCGTTTATAGTTCCAAATCACCAATTGGTGGGGTCGCCAGAGATAATCTAAGGGGTAAACCAGGAAGTGCATCAGTCGGGTGAACGGGATCATCCCAATTAGAATAAACGCGGAAATAACATGAATCTGGACCATTAGCGGTAGTTGGACAACGGCGGCAACCTCGGGGTTGAGGACGAAAATTGATTTCAAATAGGGCGTTAGCACCATGGCAAACCAGGAGGAACCCCAGCGGAAAAAATAAGCAATCCACAAACCCGTAACCACTTGCACCGATAGGAGGAGGTACACAAAAATGTCCATGTAGCTGGTTACCACATGCAACCTTTTGGTTCTCACCCGGCGAATAATCAGCAGAGTAAGTCCGAGGAGAACAATTAATCCAAATGCAAATGCGGTAATCTCTAAAATGTACAAACGCAGGGGAACCCTGTTCCACGCGAGGACCCAACGGGGCGTGAGAAATGCGGCGAGATGCCCAAAAAACAGGAAAACCAAACCCCAGTGAAAAGGCCTGCTTCCGAAATATAATTTCTTGCTTTCTAAAAACTGGCTCGAAAGTGAGCTTACCTGAAATCCTTTGAACCGGTACTTGTATATGCTTCCCAGCAGCAGCGTGAGAATGGCGAGGTAGGGCAATACTACAAAAAAGATAATTCCGTTCATGTTGTTTTAGTTTACGTGTTATTTGTCGTCATCATTTTATGTTCTTCCATTGCGGAAGGCATGCAAAACTTCGTGCTTTTTCGCGCGAATTAAAACTGAAGCGTTCAAACTCCGATTCAGGATAATCGTTCTCCATAATGCCCAGCAGGATTTCGAGCATCCCTTTATATACATTATCGTCTGAATTAAACGCTTCGATCATTTTTTCCAGAGCCGGTACAAGAATCGAAAAGATCAACTCTTCGGCAAATGTATCGTCCTGGATCTTCGGTAACAAAGTGAGTATGTTGGGCAAATGGTCGGGCAGTTCCCAGCCACAATCATTGTTGTGCTTTTTCTGTTCGCGTTTCATGTTCAGCATGAAAATACCACGGTTATAGTCTTCGCCGTACAGCACGTAACCAATATCAAGGAAACAGAGCGCCTGCACATCAAAAGTGGCAATGTAATACTCCTGCTGTGCTGCAACTGTTATTTGCTGAACGTGTTCAATAAACGCTTCGAGCTTATTGGCCTTTTCCGGCACCGCGGTTTTTACTATTTCCCGCCATGCTCCTATGAAGTTGTTTCTATCCTGAGCAGGATAGGTGAAAACTTCGGCCAAAGCATTATAATGATTTAATTCTTGCATACTATAATCCTCTCACTGGTTTATCTCTAAATCCAAAACCGGCATTGGCTCTTCGCTCGTGTGTGTCTTCCATCATTTCAATCGCTTCTTCGCGGTGGCCCGGAGGAATAACAAAACGATCGGTTATCCGGGCGAGGGCGGTTAAACGATAAATATCATCAGCCATATCTTTCGACAAGCCACATTCTAACAAGGATCGGTCCACGTCGGCCTGATCCAAGTCGCCGGTGGTTACCGCGCGGCGGTGCAGGCGAACGCCCATCATCTTTTTCAGAATATTCCGTATTATGGTGGTATCGCCCGCACTAAATAGGTTGGCGAGGTATTTCAACGGAAGACGCGAATCTTCCATATCGCCCCACATTTTGGTGCTGGCGGTGTGGTACATGTTGTTTTCGTTTATTTGTGCCATAGCCGGAAGTAGGGGGGGCACATAAAACAGGCTGGATAATGTCCGGAATTCGGGATGGAGCGGCAAGGCCAGGCCCCAATCTTTTACGTACTTCCAAACCGGTGATTTTTGAGCGGCTTCAATGGTAGAATCTGCTATCCCGCATCTTTTCGCTGCTGCAATCACTTCCGGGTCTTTTGGATCCAGATAAATATCCAATTGTTTCCTTACCAGATCTTTTTCATCGCAGGAAGCTACTTCTTCTAAGCGATCGGCATCGTACAACATAACACCCAAATAGCGGATTCTCCCTACGCAGGAGTGCATACAGGCCGGAATCTGTCCGGTTTCAATCCGTGGATAGCAAAGAATGCACTTTTCTGATTTGCCGGTACTCCAATTGAAATAAACCTTTTTGTAGGGACAGGCGGTAACACAAAGCCGCCATGCCCTGCACCGCTCCTGGTTGATCAGAACTATTCCGTCTTCCCCCCGTTTGTAGATGGCCCCTGACGGGCAAGCGGCAACACAGGCAGGATTGAGACAGTGGTTGCAAATCCGAGGCAGATAAAACATCACCATTCGCTCCAACTGGAACATGGATTCTTGTTCTGCCGGGGTCAAATCCCTTAGGTTAACATCTTTGCGGGCATATTCTTTGGAACCCCCGAGGTCGTCGTCCCAGTTGGGTCCGGCTTTCGGAGTCATCTTTTCGCCGGTAATCATCGAAATGGCTTCTGCTGTGGGCTGGTCGTCTCCTTCCGGCGCATCTAACAATTTGCTGTATTGGTAGGTCCAGGGTTCATAATAATTTTCCATGGTGGGCAAATGGGTATTGTGGAAGAGCGTTTTCATCCCCTTCAGCTTTCCGGCACCTTTCAGGCTTGCCGTATCCCCGTTCTTTTCCCAGCCGCCTTTGTACATTTCCTGGTCTTCCCATTTTGTGGGATACCCCGTGCCCGGTTTGGTTTCAACATTGTTCCACCACATGTATTCGGTTCCTTTGCGGTCGGTCCAAACATTTTTACAGGCAATGGAGCAGGTGTGGCAACCAATGCACTTATCGAGGTGAAAAACCATGGAAATTTGTGAGCGAATATTCTTCATGATTAGAGAATTATCAGGTTAAAAATTTACTTCATCCATTTTTTGCACAAATGCGAAGGTGTCGCGGGTAACGCCAACCGGCCCCCAATAGTTGATGTAGTAGGTGAATTGGCCGTAGCCGCCCACCAACAGGTTCGGTTTAAAATGCAGCCGGGTTAAACTGTTGTGCCCTCCGGCCCTCCGGTTGCCCCTGCTGGGCGATTTCGGGGCCGAATAGGTGCGCTCGGGCGAGTGATAGATGATGCACACGCCCGGTGGAATCCGGTTGCTCACGCAGGCACGGGTACAATACACACCGTTGTCGTTGGTTACTTCCACCCAATCGTTGTCTTTTATTCCCAGTTCATCCGCATCTTTTTCACTCATCCAACACGGCTCCATCCCTCGCGATAACGTAAGCATCCGCAAGGTGTCGCCAAAAGTGGAGTGGATGTGCCATTTGCCGTGAGGCGTGAGTGCGTTGAGCATCCGTGCCTTTCCGGAAGCAACGGTTTTTCGCAAATCGCCATACAATTCCGGGCGGGGCGAAGGTTTATACGTTGGCAGGTTTTCGCCAAAATGGATATACCCTTCATGGTCGAGATAAGTGTGCTGCCGTCCGGTGAGCGTACGCCAAGGCAGCAGTTGCTCAATGTTCATGGTGTAGGCCGAATAAGCCCTCCCGTTGGTCATTAGCCCTGACCACAATGGCGAATCCAATAAACGCCGTGGTTGCGCTTGCAAATCTTGAAAAGTAACTCGGCTTTCACTGTTTGCCGGACTGACATTGCTAAAATCCATGCCGGTTTTTGCGGAAATATCCTGAAAGGCCCTTTCGCTCAATGCCCCATTGGTAACCGACGAAAGGAGCAAAATAGCATTTATCGCCTCTATATCTTCTTTAATAGAAGGAAAAGTTTCTTTTCCAATAATATTTACCTTGTCCGTGTTTTCCAGCAACTGATCATAGAAATCGTCACTTGGAAAGGAGATGCCGTGAGCACCTAATTTAACGCGTGCATTTCTTCCAAGGCTGATGAATTTCTCGTAAATCTTGGTGTAGTCCCGTTCAATAGTAATCATGTGGTGCATGGTTTTTCCGGGAATAGCCTCACATTCGCCCTTGTACCAATCGCGGATATTTGGCTGCGAAATCTCTGCGCTCGTGTCATGGTCGAGTGGTACATTCACAATATCGAGCACCGGATCGGGAAAGTATTTTTCAGCGGTTTCGCTGGTTACTTTTGCTATTTCCCGGAAAATCTGCCAGTCGCTTTTTGATTCCCAAACCGGGGGAATAGCTGGTGAAAGCGGATGAATGAACGAGTGCATGTCCGTTGTGTTCAGGTCGGCTTTTTCGTACCAGGATGCTGCCGGGAGAACAATATCGGAATACAAGGCAGTAGTGTCCATTCTGAAATTGAGGTCAACCACAAGGTCCATTTTCCCTTCCGGGGCTTTTTCTTTCCACTCTATTTCTTTCACAAATTCGTGTGCCACTTCATCGGCAATTTCATTGTGGTGCGTTCCAAGGTAGTGTTTTAGGAAATACTCGTGCCCTTTGGCGCTGGAAAGAATCGCATTTCCCCGCCAAATGAACCAAACCCTGGGGAAGTTTTCTTCTTCATCAGGATGGTGAACCGAGTATTTCAATTCGCCGCTTTTCAATTGGTCGATAATGTGCTTTTGGATTTCTTTATCGTTAGTTGCCCCCGAACTTTGGGCTTCGCGCACTACATCGAAGGTGTTTTTATTGTATTGAGGGAAAAACGGCATCCAACCATTTCGAACCGATTTAGCAATCAGATCGGCAGTATGTTGCGAAGAAAAATCATTTTTAGGAACGGTATTGTAATCGGCCTGGTTTCCGTCGTAGCGCCACTGGTCGGAATGGAGGTAATGCCAGATTGGGGCTTGCTGGAAGCGCACGGAGTTTTGCCAGTCTTTGCCCGACATGATAGCGCCCCATGAATCGAACGGTGCCAGTTTTTCCTGACCAACATAGTGGTTCATGCCGCCGCCATTTCGTCCAACGCTTCCGGTAAATAACAATGCCATGGTTGCAGCCCGGTATATCAAATTGCTGTGGTACCACTGGTTTACGCCTGTGCCGATAATTACCATACATTTTCCTTTGGTTACTTCGGCGGTTCGGCTCCATTCCCGGGCAAACTGAATAACCGTTCCTGCACTTGTTCCGGAGTAAACCTCCTGCCAGGCGGGTGTATAAGCGGAGTTAGCATCGTCGTACGATTTGGGGTAATCGCCGCCAAGTCCCCGGTCAACACCAAACTGCGCCAACAGGAGATCATATACCGTAGTGTAGGTTTTCTTTCCTTCCTTTGTTTGTAAATATTTTACCGGTACTCCCCGGTAGGCTTTTCGGTCCTGGGCAAATTCCACGAATTCAACCTGAAGGATTTCATCTTTTTTATCGATTAGTGATAAAACGGGATCGTAAGCTGCTCCGGTTTCTCCGTCGATATATTTTAAGTTCCAGCCTCCTTTTTTCTCCTGCCAACGCTGCCCTACACTGCCGGGCGGACAAATAAAGTCTCCGGTTTCCTCGTCGAGGTTCAGGAATTTCCAATCGCCGTTTTCAATGTCGGCGTACTTTTCTACGGTGTTGGCTCTCAATAACCTACCGGGAACATGTTTTCCGTTTTCCTCTGTAATTTCGACTAAAAAAGGAGCGTCGGTATATTTTTTCGTGTATTCAATAAAAAAAGGAACCTGCCGGTCAACATGGGTTTCTTTCAGAATAACGTGGTTAACTGCCATCCAAAAAGCACCGTCCTGTCCGGCATGAACCGGCACCCATTGGTCGGCATATTTTGACACCATACTGAAATCGGGCGAAAAGACGACGGTTTTGGTGCCGTTGTGCCGTGCTTCGGAGAAGAAATGAACATCAGGCGTGCGCGTCATGCCGAGGTTGGAACCCATCACCGCAATGAATTTGGCGTTGTACCAGTCGGCGCTTTCGCCCACATCGGTTTGTTCGCCCCATACCTCGGGGAATGAGTTGGGCAAGTCGCAATACCAGTCGTAAAAGCTAAGGTGCACTCCGCCAAACAACTGAAGGAAGCGTGAACCTGCAGCAAAACTAATCATGGACATGGCGGGGATAGGAGAGAAGCCTACCACCCGGTCGGGCCCATATTTTTTGGCAGTATGAATATTTGCTACTCCGATAATTTCCAATGCTTCGCCCCAGCTAATGCGCCGCAGGCCTCCTTTGCCCCGGGCTTGCTGGTAGCGTTTTCTTTTTACCGGATCGTTCTGGATGTTTTGCCAAGCGGCCATTGCATCGCCGGTTTTTTCTTTTTCTTGTTTGAAAAGTTCAAGCAAAGCACCGCGTATCATGGGGTATTTTACCCGCACCGGGCTATACAGGTACCATGAAAAAGAAATTCCCCGTTGGCAGCCCCTGGGCTCGTAGGGTGGGAGTGAATTCTCCAACAAGGGATAATCGAGTGCTTGCATTTCCCAAACTACAATGCCCTCTTTCACATGGATGTTCCAGCTACAACCTCCTGTGCAATTTACGCCATGGGTACTGCGCACTGCTTTGTCGTATTGCCATCGGTTTCGGTAGAACTCTTCCCACTGCCGGGTTTTTGGCGAAATCATGTCTTTAATCCAACTCATTGCTTTTGGTTTTTTATAATTTTAACAGGTAGAATCGAATCCATTTCAATAAGGTATTTTTCGGGTATCATAGGCCAAATAGATATGCACAAGCAAAAACAGCGCGACAATCACCCCAAAAATCCCAAAAATTGCGCTCCAAATGGTCTGTTGAGGCCTATCGCCATAATGTTTGTCGGCAAATTGCAGCAAGGCGCTGATTGCCTGAATTTCATCTTCGTTTAGATTTTTGTTCTTTAGTGCCCTGTTCATAACGGGGAAAGGCGGATTGGAAAGGATGGCGTTAATACCGGGCAGCCCGAGCCTGGTGTACGATTTAGTGAGGTCGAAACTCAGCTTTCCACCCCCAATAATTGATTCATCTTGAATTTTATGGCAAGCAATGCAAGATGATGCACCGTTGGCAAATTTTTCGTACCCGTAAAAAAGTGCTTTCCCTTTCATCACCATTTCGTTGGAGTAGATGATTTCGGCTACCGTCTCAGCGGTGTCAGCTACCTGTGTCGTGCTATCCGCAGCCTGTCCCGCCGCCGCGATTTCAGCAGTACCGCCTGAATCTGCTTGCTTTATGTAATCGAGGACGCTCAGAATTTGATCATCGCTCCAGTTGTTGTCCGGCATGGGCACCTGGTTGAACTCCTTGAACAATCTAACCGCCTCGGGATCCCCTTGTTTTATCATGGTTTGCGAGGAACGGATGAATTTTATTAGCCAGTCCGTTTCCGCTCTTTCGTGAACTCCGCTTAAATCGGGACCTACAAGACGACCTTTGCCAATGGTGTGACACGCTGTACAGACGGATTTATACAACTCTTCGCCACTGTTTTGTGCCTGAAGAGAGAATCCGATGAAAACACATAGGAGAAATAAAGCGATTGAGAAACTTATTTTCTTCATAGTTTCCGGATTTTAGTTTAGAAGAATTTTTAATAAGAAAGCAACTAAGGGACTAAAAAATCCTTTTGCCAATATTAAAAAATATATTTCAATTTATAGTGTATTGCAAAAATATTTTTTGAATTCCGGCAGTAAAAATACATCTAAAATATTCAGATAACAAAATTTCAGATACTGTTATATAACCTTGAAATAGCAAAACTCGGGGTGTAGCCCTAATTTTCCGTCATCTGCAACAATTGCAAATACTCCTGTCTGTTCGGATACATTTTTACCAGCTTTTCGGCATACGGCCGTGCTTGCATTCTTTTTTCGTTTTTCAGGTAGAAGGAAGTGATGGCATACAGCAGCCGTTCATCGTTGGGGTTGCCTTTTATCCCGTCCAGGAAGGTGTTTTCTGCTTTATCCGTTTGGTTTTGTTGCTGATAGAGCAATCCTAAATTATAATATGCCCCATAATTTTGAGGATTTACCCGCTTACATTCCTTCAAGTAAAAAATAGCTGAATCAGCCCGGTTTATTTCTGCATACAAAAGGCCCAACGAAAAGTAAGCCGGATCATAGTTCGGTTCCTGTTCTATCACTTTTTTTAAGAGGCCGGCTGCTTGCTGATTTTTCTGTTGCGCGTTATAAATGATGGCGAGGTTCATACGTGCCATATTTTGATAATTGTCTTTGGCCAGCGTTTCCTCGTAATAGTGTTGTGCCAGGTCGGTTTGTCCGGTACGTTGATAATATTGGCCCATATAAAGCTTTTGTGAAGGGAAATCGGCATTGGTTTTATGTGTTTCGAAAAACTCTTCGCGCACTTGTTGGTATTGGGTAAGCACATCAGACGTGGCCGAAGAAATATCGACGCCCGCCAGCGCATTGAACACGGCCAGCCGAACGGTTCGGGCGGTATCGAAAAGCAGGGGGAAAAGGGCAGCTTTGATGTTTTCCGCATCATACATTCCCAAACCTTCAACGGCGGTGCGACGCACCAATACCGATGGATGTGCAAGGTTGTTCAGCAAAGCCTGCCCGGCTTCCGCCCCCCCGTAATAATTCAGGTAATAGATCGCGGTTGCTTTGGCAATATCCGGTACGGTGTCAATTTTTGCGAAATGTTCAATTTCCTTAGACGATGATTCGTGGTTAGCGGCTTTTAGCAAGACATCCGAATAATGCGGTTTTCGCTCTTTGCCATACCATTTCACCACCCAATCGGCAGCCCATTTGGCGGATTGATTATCGTGGCACTTGTTGCAGGCATTTGGCACATCGTATTTTACGCTTTGGTCGGGGCGTGGCACCCGAAAACTGTGGTCGGGGCGGTAATCGTTCACCATATAATTCCTTCCGGGCATGTGGCAACTTTCGCATTTTGCGCCTTCAGTCCCGGTTTGGTGAAAATGATGAGTTGGGTTATCGTACACCTGAATAACATGGCATTGGTTGCAGAGTTGATTTCCCGGCAGTTTTCGCTGGTAGGTGTGCGGGTCATGGCAGTCGGTGCAGCGCACGTCCATCCGGTACATTTTACTTTGAGTGAAGGAGCCCCAAACATATACTTCATCCAGAATCTGGCCATCGGCAAAATAGAGGCCCGGCCTCAAAATATCGGGGCTGTATTGTTGCGTCCAATGTTCGTTGTGATTAAAGCTGTTATTCAGTTGCGACCGCCGGGAATGGCAACGCGCGCAAAATTGCATTTGTTCGGCTTGCGTGGAATTCGCCCCGAGGTATGCCGTACCATAAACTTTGTTGGAATCGGGGTACATTCGAGAAAGCCTGACATGCTCGCTTCCCGGTCCGTGGCACGACTCGCACGAAACGTTGATTTCGTCCCAGATGGTTCGGTAGCTGTCGTTGGCTTCCGAATAGTTTTGTTGCAAGTTGGTGGAGTGGCAATCGGCACACATGCTGTTCCATGTCTGCGAGCCTCCTGTCCAATGCAACCACTCGCTGTGATCAATTTCCAAATCAGGGTACAAATCGAACCATTTTTTTTCCAAGTTGTCCCAGGCCACATGCGTGCTTTGGAGACGCCCTTTTGGAAACTCGATCAAATATTGTTGCAAGGGGTCATAGCCGAAGGTGTATTCCACTTTAAAGGTGTCGGGTTTACCTTCGCGGTTCTCCAAAACCATATAAAAGGAACTGTCGCTTTTAAACATCGTGTTGGTAAAGCCTTTGCTTTTAAATACTGCATTGTTAAAGTTGCCCAGCACTGTTTGTTCATTGGCAAGCTGCATCGATTTGTAATGGTCGGATTGTTTCCAGGCTTCATATTCCGAAGTGTGACATTCTTTGCAGGAAGCGCTGCCCACGAAATGAGACTGTTGAATTGCGTTGATGTTATCGGAATTATTTTTTTTTGTGCCGCCGGAGCAAGCCGTTAACCACCAGAGAAGGATAATAAAAACTGAAAACTTACTTGTTTTATAAAATTTATTGCGGGGAAAATGGAAAATATATTGGCTCATTCGATTATTTGTGGTTCAGAATGTTGTTTATCCGGCTATAATTTTAATCATTTTTTGCAAACATAAATATTAATCAGTAATTCACAAAAGGACCTTTAAGTCGGTTTTGCATCCTAATTCTCAAAGTTCACAACTGTGTATTTTGCACGGTAGAGGGCACGGCAAACAGAAAGAAACCATTCGTAGCTGTATCCGTTCAGAACCAATGGTACACAGCTTTAAAGACGAACGCGTTGGTTTTGGCGAGGCCGGGATCACAATTGAGAATCGTGCACGGTAATAATTACCAACCCGGAACGAAATTCAATCCAAAATTTCTGTTTTCCCATCCACCATTCTGAAAAGGAATGGCAAAATAAGGTTCCAGAATCAAGGCTCCCAACAAATTTATCCGAAGTGACGCACCTGCACTGAACACCGGAACCCTTTGGTTAAATGCAGCTTCAGCCCAGGTGATTTTGGGCTTATCGCCTTTACTCCAGGCCAAACCGCCGTCAAAAAACAAATTAAAATCAGTCAGGAAATACCTAGAGCCAATTAGAGCAAGCCGTTTAGGCCCGGTGAGAGGCAGACGAATCTCAGCATTTGCCACCGCTATCCTGCTGCCACTCAAATGCGAATAGTTAAGCGAGTTAAGTCCAATGGTATTGTCGCCCCGGCTTCCATAAAACGATAAATCCTCATAACCTCTGATTAACCAGGGATATCCGAGATAAATGGATGAAACAAGGTCAGTTTCGGAGCCACTTCCATACCTTCCGTAATGGTAAAACCGGAATGCAAAGGTTACTGGATTTGCAAAAAAGTACTGACGATAATCGAGCAGGCCAGTAATAAAATCGACGTCTCCGAAATACTTTTCAATTTGGTAACGCGCGCGCTGTCCCCGCATTGGTGCTGTCATCCCGAAATAAGAGTTATCCGTTACATAAGCCAAATCGATTTTTTGGTAGTTGCCTCCGTCGGGAGCTTGCATGCGTTCTTTACCGTAGGCTACGGGATATCCTAAATCGCTGTAATAATTGTGATACCGATCGACACGATAATAATACCATGCCGTTGACACACCGGCTTCTATTCTTCGGGTTTGCGAAAGGGCGTGGTAGGTAAAAAACGAAATATTGTCTTCAAACATCCTGATATAATCCAGAACCAGGTCGGTAACCGGTACTTCATATTCCTCGTCGCTCTTCTTATCTTTGAACGTAAGCGTGTCGCTCTTGAAAAACATGTCTCCGGCACGATAAGGAATATGCGAAGCTGTTACCCCCCAGTTAAATTTTCGGGTTTGATTTACATAGGCAACCTGCCCGCCAAAATCGTAGATTTCGCCGTTAAGTGCCAAAACAGAATACAGTTGGTTGTTGCCCACCATATCGCTGAAAATCATGCTTACACTGCCTGCCATGTTATTCGTATTGTAGCGCCCGCCCGTTGAAATCCCAATTCCGACTGTGTTTGAAATATAATCGAGTTTAAAGTGGGGCCGGTATGGTACTTCCTTAATGGAATCGGGAGGTAAAAAGAAACCTTCTGACCATCGTTCATAAAGGGCAGCATCAACAATATTACTATAGTTGTGGTTTAGCGGCGGCAAAGTACCCGGTTCAAAATCAACCGTTGATTTCTCCACTTCTTCATACCGGAAATCGGAGGAAGTGGCCGTGTAAATTTCGTAACTGTTTTTATTGTAGTAGGTGTAAGCAACCAAATCTTTATCAAGGGCAGCGCTCATGGCCGGGGAAAAGGGAGTTAACCCACTGATTCCAGTTTTAAAACGGGTGAGCCGGAACACTTTTCCCGAATCCATATCGTAGGCAAACAAATTTCTGAAACCATCGGAATTGGACAGAAAATAGATTGTCTTTTCATCGTGCGAAAACCGGGGATTCAGGTTGTCGGCTCCGGGAAAAACATTCAAATTTTGGATGGTATTGGTTCGGATATCAATAATCTTTAATTCGGTACTGAATTTTTTTGCCTGCCGGTTTGTATTGATTACTTCATCTACATACACAATCAGGTTGCCGTCGGGCGACCACGAAGGATGAATTTTGGAAGAAAAGCCGTCAGTCAGTTTTTTGATCTTCCCCGTCCGGTTATCGTAGGTGTACAAATTGCCGATGCCTTCCACCAAACCCGAAAAAACAATGTATCTCCCATCGGGCGACCATTCAGGATTGAAAAAAGACGGAATGTTGTCAAACTCAATTTCTTCAGTAATTTTTGCGCGTTTTACGTCCACAACGGCTAATTTGTTTTTCCCTTTCTGAAATACCACAAATGCAAATTTTTTGCTGTCGGGCGACCAGGTGCCTGCCGATTCATTAAAACTGAAATCGTCAATTTCGTGATTCCGGGTTATGCTCGAAAGTTTTTTTATGATTTTTCCTGTTCCAGTATCGGCCAGGTACAAATCGAGGGTAAACACATCTTTTTCGGAAAAAAATGCGAGATATTTCCCGTCGGGACTAAGCGAGGGCGACAGGTTCATTCGTCCCGAATTCTTTCCAGAAATAATTTTCCTGCCTGCAACGTAGGTAGCCGAATCGTCAATAAATTTATTGTAGTAGGTCTCCATGGCATTTTTCCACAGGCCGGATAGTGTTTCAGATTTAAATCCCAGCAGCGAATCCAACGCATTGTCCAGCCCGAAGCGGGCCGTTTGCGTGAAAATGGGAATAATTAGTGAATCGCCCCAGGTTTTGCCAATCATGGCCCAAAAGGCATGGCCATACCGGTAGGGAAAATACTTCGGTTCGGTTGACAATTGCTTCAACGTGGGAAAGTCATTATTTACCAGGGCATCTCGCATCCACATGGCTGTATTGGGGTCTACGCTGCCAATGGAAAAATATTCAGCCATCCCTTCAATCATCCACAGAGGAATATTCCTGAGTGATGAAGCGCCGATTGAATCGGATCGAAGCAACTTGTTAAACTGAAAGGCATGAACCAATTCGTGTCCCAACACATGGTCGGTTTGGGCAAGAGTTGAGGCAACCGGCATTACTACCCTGTTTTTTAATGCCTCAGTAACGCCCCCCGTGGTGGTGCCAATCATTCCGCTTATTGCCGTGGTTTGCTGAAAGTCGGAATGGTTTGTATAAAGAATTATCGGATTTTTGTTTGGAAAGGTATCCTTAAAAATTTGCTGGTGCATGGCATACCATTCTTCAGCCCAGGTACTAAATTTTGTCATGAACGAGTCGTTCCTTAAATAATGGTATATTTCAAAATGGGGGGTGTGTAATGCGTCGTATTTAAAAGTTTTATATCCTGGTTTGTTCCTGCCAAAATACTGGGAACGGGTAATTTCAGGAAAAATATGCAGAAACAAAATGGTCAGGATAATCATTTTTAATCCTGGTATTTTCATTGCTCTTTCCTCCATGTTTAGTTATCTGCCTCTTTTAATGTAAAATTGGCAGTTTAAACCCTCGTTTTTAACTTTTATGCTTGTAAAAAGGGCATTATCAAATTGCATACCAATTGATTAGACAAAAAAACTTCCAATTTAATTTTTTTTATAAAGGTGTAGCAATTCCTTTTTTATGGGCAATGCTTCCCAAACGTGGGAACTCAAATTCCAAGGAAAGGACAGAACTGCTTAACGACTACATTACTTTATTTGGAATCAATTTAGAGAGGTTTAAAAGATACTTCGGAAGGCAAAACGCATGCTCACGAAACCCTTCTTCTCCTGTACTTTAAGTACGGGATAACATCCTCATTTTTTATTCCGGATGTGCCGTCGTACTCGATGGTTAGCACCGGCACGCCGGTTATTTCCTCTATGCGCGAGGTCATGGCTTCGGTTACCAGCGAAGGGCAACAATACGAAGGGTTGGTTTGTATAAACAGGTCAATATCGGGGTGTTGTTTCATCAGCGTGCCGATTTTCAGAATGTTCTCCACCGACTCACCCCGTTGCAGGATGTTGAGCCCGAACCGGTTCAACAACTCATCCGTTTCGTCGGAGGACAGCCCCCCTTCCTGACCGTTATATTTGTAAAAATATTTCTTGTATTTGTCCTCCACCAGAGGGATCAGCGATTTTAGAAATATAATTTTGGCATAGTCGGCGTAACGACCCGCCTTAAAAAATCGTTTGGTTGAGGGATCGACAATAATTTTTATATACTCACTAAAAGGGGTGGTGATCACCTCCCCGCCGTTTGCCTCCACGGTTTTTATCAAATCCTGGTTCATCAGGTCATTGTCCCTTACGTATAAGTCCCCAAATATAGCCACTCTGGGTTTTCCTTTCCGTTCTGTTTCGATGGATTCAAAATCAAGGATGATTTGTTCCAGGGCCAAATCTTTCGGTTTGCCATAACGGAATGTTTCATACAAGCTATCCATTGCCTTTCCGATAACTAAAGCTGTATCTCCCGGATGCTTTTCGTAAGGCCGGATATTACAGCCCATTTTACGGATATAACCGCCAAACATATAAGCCAGATAGGCATTGATAGCCGTGGGCAGGGAAAAATCATAGAAGATTACATCGCCCACATATATCGAAACCTGTTCCATCCCTTTGCCATAATTATCCAGTAATTTCTTCATAAAATTGGGGAAGATACCCAGATTGCACGACAGGTCCGATTTCATAATCCAAAGCACTGTTTCAGAAGGCTTTAAACCATTTGCTTCGATGTAATCGATGCCACCCTGAACAATAATGTTCATAGGCAGGCACTGCCCTGTATTGGAGCTCAGACTGCGTTGTATCGATTCGGCTGTATTCTCTGTAAGCCGCGCATCAATCCCACTGTTTTGCAGCACGGCCTCCAACAGGGGGCCGGCATACGGGTCCCAGGCAGGTAACAACAAAGTTTTATCCTTTAAATGTTTTGCACCGCTGAAAACGGGTCCATGTGGCCGCTCGCCTCCTCCATCCATTTGTTGAATGAGATTGCTGAAAAGATGAAAATCGATACGATGTGCCTGGAGGACTTGAGATGCTTCGTTGATAAGGTTTTTTATATGGGTTTGCCAATCAACGTCTAAGGTGGGCGTATCGTGTTGTGCAAAAAGGGTGTTTTCCACTTTTTCGCCGGGCACTGTTTTTTCGATGTCGGCCATTCGCCGGTCACGGTGATTCCTGAATGCCCTGATAGCGGCTTCGATACGTGTTTCGTATCCAACGCTCGAATCATGTTCATCCAGTTGCAGAATAAGATAGGGCTTTTGCCGGGCATCCAGAATCTCTTTAAAATATTCAATGACAAAAGCATCGGGCGTACATTTAAAAGAGGTTATCAGCACCGGGTAACAATCATCGGTTTGGGCAACGATATCTGCCGCATAAAGAATTTTAGAAGCAAATTTCCACTGTAAGATATTGATTAGCTCCTCAGCTTTTGATATTACTTTTTGATCTTCAGCCAGCATATCCATGTAAAAGGTTTCGATCCCCATTTTTTCAAATATATCGGGAATATGATTGTTCATGGCAGGCGATAAAACAGTATAAGGGCGGCCAAGCAACATAACATGAACATCCCGGGCAATGCCGGCATTTTGCAGATACTGCGCTTTCCAATCGGCCTGGACCGACTGAAATTGTCTTTTTGCCTTATCGTAGGCTTTGGAAACATCCAGGAACCCGATGTTATCCAACCCAATGGAAGCCAGCATTTTATATAACTCAAACCGGTCATCGAGCTCACCAAAGGAATATTGCAATAAAGGTGTGAGCAGCTTTTCGCGGAAGCTTGACTCGTGTTGTGTGGAAATAACCGATGAAATATACTGCGTGTAGTAACAATATTGCTTGTTGGATTTGGGTTCCCGGGCCTTCAGGTACACCGGCAGGAAGATGTAATCTGCCTTATTTATGAGGTAATTAACATGGCCATGCATGGCCGCGATAGGTGCACAAAACTCGGCACTGTTTAAATTTTTCCCTTCTTTAATGGCGGTTAAATACTTTTCGCTTGTAACCGTCTTAAGAGAGAGGAAATCGAAAAACAGACGCCAAAAAAGTATCTCTTCATAAAGATGTAGGCCGGCAGGGATGCCGATGGTAAGAGAGGTTTCCCGGGCCTTAGGCTTGAATTTAAAGAGTTCATTTCTTTTTCGGATCAAATTAAAATGAACCGATTCGTTCTTCACAAACCGGGTTCCCTCGTAATCTCTTCCGCACAAGAAACCATAAGCCTCCGTTTCGTTATCAATTTCGGCAATCTTGAGTTTACAGTGGTTGGTACATAATTCGCAAACTTCCGTCTTTACAGGTATCGATTTCTTATAGAGGCCGAGTCCTCTGAACTTTGTCTGCTCAAGTTGCTTATCGGATAACTCGAGCGCTACGCCCAGGGCTCCTGTCAAATGGCAATACCGGGAAACCATGATCGGTTTTTTGAGTTTTTGCTCAAATGCAGCCACAAGGGCTCTGTTTTTGGCCGTGGCCCCCTGAAAAAATATCCTGTCCCCGATATAGCCACTGACCGCCACTTTGGTGAAATAGTTCTCACGGGTCGAGTGTAACACCGCAGCCAGAACTTCATCGGTCGAATAGCCTGCCGTAAGGTAATGATTTAGGTCGCGTTCCATAAATACCGTGCATCGGTTACTTGCCATGGGCGATTCTACTTTTTCAACCCTGCCGGCATATTCATCCAATGGGATGCCCAGCCTTTTGGCCTGTTCCTCGATAAAACTGCCGGTTCCGGCCGCGCAAACATTATTCATCACCGAAAAAGTAACCATGCCGTTTCGCATGGTGGTGAATTTTGAATCCTGACCTCCTATTTCGATGATGGTATCCGTCTTGGGATCCAATTCGTAAGCCGCTCTGGCATGAGCCGTTATCTCATCGGGTATGACATCGGCGCCGATAATTGTCCCGGTAAATTTTCTTCCCGACCCGGTAGTGCCTGCGCCTAAAATGGTAAGCCGTACATTTCGTTTTTCAGAAAAATTTTCGATGGCTTCGAAAAGAACCTGCACAGCCTGCAAGGGTTGCCCCGAAGTGCGTGTGTAAAAGCCGGCCAGCACTTCTTTATCGCGGCCAAGCAATACTGCTTTGGTGCTTGTAGAGCCGATATCGATGCCAAGCCAAACCGGCTCCGGATTGGGATAACTGTTCCCCGGCGATGTATAATCGTCCACTTCAACCGCTTTCATGGAAGGAAAATAAGACGATTTAAACGGGTAGGTTGGATGCGATTCAAAATCGGGATAAGTGGATAATGTCAACTGCAGAGGTGGGTAGTAATAGGTCTTTTCCTTTTTTTCAACGTTTACAATATCCTCCAATCTGCTCAACGGAAGTAATGCTTCATTTCCCTCTTTTTGCACTTCCCTGCCATTCAACGCAGCTCCCACGGCACCATAAACCCGGGCAAACTCATCCACGGTAATCCTGCATCGGATAAGTTGCCCGATATGGTCTATCACGGCTTTGTTCCGGGCTACACCGCCGGCGGCAACCACATTGGAAAAGGTGTGGTCCTGAAAAACAGTATCTACAATGTTTTTTGCCACTCCATAGGATAACCCGTCACAAATTTCTGCCAGCGAATAGCCCTCTTGCTGGGCATGCATCAGGTCGGTTTTGGCAAATACGGCGCATCGCGACGCAATTTTAGGGAAAGCGCCCTTATTTTCATAGGCCAGTTGGCTGAATTCCATAACATCTACAAGATTGAGGCGCTCGGCCTGCTGATCGAGAAAATTCCCGGTTCCCGCGGCGCATGAAGTATTGGACTTGTAATTTAGATATTCGCCGTTTTTATCAAAGGTAGCCAGTCCGAATTTTTCAGCACCAATGATCAACAGCGACTGCACCTCCAGGTGAAAATATTTGGCTGCTGTGATGTAGGCAATCCGTGAGTCTACAGCTATCCCACGGCTTATCATGGATGCCCCGGATGAAGTATAACCAATGGCTTTAAGATTGTTTATTTCTGTCCCCTGAAGTAACTCCAGCAAGCTTTCGGCAACCCTGCTTTGATGAAAAGCATAGGCGGTGCGAACAATCCGGTTGTGCTCATCCAACAGGGCAATGGAAATGGCAACCGAACCAATATCAATACCGAGGTAAGTGTTTTTCATGGCAGAAGCGTTTTGCCTGTCAACCTAAGGTAAGCATAAAAACCAGATAATTAGTGAAAATATGAAGATCAATTTTAAGATCAAAGATTTTGAAGATTGTATAAAAGTTTTGTCATGTACTTAGCATGTTGTGAGTAATTTTCCTCCTTAAATTATAATTTGGCATTTATTTATTTGAACTAAAAATGTCAACGTGGCAAAATGCAAGTTGTCGTGCACAAGTAAAATGCCGTCATTATGGCACAACATGGATGCCAGCATCTGTCAAAATAACATTTACACTTGAATCTGCCAACGATTTTATTTCTACATACTAAGCTCTTTACCAATGTCTTATGCGATTTTTCAATAGGTGGTTTTTTCCCGTTTTGGCATGTCATTTGAAAATTAATAATCGATAAATTTATTGTTTAACTAAAAGTATGGAGGGTAAAATTATGTCACTAGTAAGATTTTCAAATCAGATGCCTAGTTTGTTCGACCGCTTTTGGGAAAATGATTTATTTGATTGGTCGAACCGAAATTATTCAAACACTAACACTACGCTTCCTGCTGTAAATATAAAGGAAGATGAAGATGGTTTCGAAGTTGAAATGTCAGCACCCGGTTTGGACAAAAAAGATTTTAAAATTGAATTAAACAACAGTGTGTTGACCATTTCTTCTGAAAAAAAAGTAGAAAACGAAACCAAAGAAGGCCAGCAATTTACGCGCAGAGAGTTTAGCTATCAATCATTTTGTCGCTCATTTTCTCTACCTGAAACTGTTGAGGGCGAAAAAATTGGGGCCAAATACGAGAATGGAATCTTGAGATTAAGTATTCCAAAAAAAGAAGAAGCTAAGCCAAAGCCTGCAAAACAGATTGAGATTAAGTAACTAAAGTAAATACAGCCAACTTAGAAGAGTTGGCTGTATTTAAACTATCAATTATTTAAACTTTAAAAATGATAAGCTATGAAACTATTTAAATGGAAAATCTCGGATATAAAGCCCAAGTTCCCGAATATAGTAGAGAAATTTTTGGGCAAAAAAATTACCGACGAAGTTTCAAATAATGAAGATGTTGCCTTAGTTCCTTCGGTGAACATTGCAGATGTTGATAAAGCTTTTGAGGTAAACGTTGCCTTACCCGGTTTGGATAAAAAAGATGTTAAAATTGAAATCCAGAATGATTGTTTAATTGTATCATCAGAAAAGCAGTACGAAAAAGAAGAGAAAAACAAAAGCTGGATGCGCAGGGAGTATGGTTATGCCTCGTTCCAGCGAAAGTTTCAACTTCCGGAAAGTGCTGACCAGGATAAAATACAGGCAGAGATGAAAAATGGAGTTCTTTCAATTAAAGTTGAAAAAAAAGCCGGTTATGTTGAAAATAGAAAGCAAATAGCAATAGAGTAGTAAGTTGTTTAACCCAATAAAAATATAAGATTATGAAACGAAAATGGTTATTAATCCTTGCAGTTACAATAATCTTTAGTGGTTGCAATGGACAGGAAAAACAAATTAAAAACGACAAATTGAGCGATGCCAAAAAAGCACCGAAAGAAGACATCGTTGTAAACAAAGAATATGATGAGGATGGTAACTTGATTAAGTACGACTCAACATACACGTACTTCTATTCAAACATTGAAAACGATACGATTGCAGAAGACAGTATTTTAACAAATTTCAAGAAAATGTTTGAGATACAGTATCCTTTCTCTTACAAACCCTATTTCAACGATTTTTTCTTTCGGGACAGCTTAATGCACTATGATTTTTACAAAAAAGACTTCTTTACGGAAAGATTCAGACAAAATATGGAACAGACTGAAAAAATATTTCAGGAAATGGATTCCATAAAGAATCATTTTTTCAATGAGCAGTTTCAGGAAAAGTAATTTTTGTACCCGTAGATGCTTCTGTTAGAACACTTGACCTGGTAACAGATTTGGAAACCATTTTAAAAAAACAGAATAGTCTCTTAACGTTATAAGTGGATTTGGATACAGCTTGTTTGGATCAAGGGACTGTTAAAAAAACGCAGTCCCTTTTTAACAAAATGTGATTAATCAATTTCATTGCAGCCTCACAAAAGGAAAGAATTACCCGGGCATTTTTATAATTGTGTCAGAAACTATGGAATACAAAGATTACTATAAAATAGTTGGAGTAAATAAAAAAGCCTCTCAGGAAGAGATTAAAAAGGCTTACCGTAAGCTTGCACAATAAAGTATCATCCTGACAAAAACAAAGGGGACAAGGCGGCGGAGGAAAAGTTTAAAGAGCTTGGCGAGGCGAAGGAGGTGTTGAGTGACCCGGAGAAACCCCTGTTGCCATTGTATTTCCTTAATCCCCCGATTTTATCGGGGCAGGCTGTTCACTAAAGTGAACGGCAATGTAAGAACTCAAATTCAGTAATGTTATGGTTTTATTGCCCCCGATTGCTTCGGGGCAGGCTGTCTGCTTTAGCTGACGGTTTCTGTAAGCTGCTGTTGAATTGGGCTTTAGCCACATTTCAATTTATATTGATTAAACGCCAAGAATTGGTCGAAAAATTAAAAGACAGCTTTCAAAAAACATGATCGTTGTATATGGAATGAGCGAATAGTTGCGCAACATCTCATTGTTCAACTAATACAACCCGGGCTTTTGGGTTCAGTACGTAGGCCTGGAACGCAGGTCCGCGCATATCAAAAAAAATGAAAAGAAAAACGAATTATTATGAAAGGAAATTTTAAAAACATTATCAATAGCGGTCAGCCGGTTTTGGTAGATTTCTATGCAGACTGGTGTGGCCCTTGCCAAACGCAAGCCCCAATTCTCAAAGAACTGGCAGCCGACATTAAGGGAAAAGCCAAGATCATTAAAATAGATGTGGACAAGAACCAGCCCCTGGCTCAACAATACCAGGTGCGGGGCGTACCTACCCTTATTCTGTTTAAAAACGGGCAACCTGTCTGGAGGCAATCAGGAGTAGCTACTAAACAGCAACTGTCTGATTTATTAAACCAAAACTTGTAAAACTATTTTGATAGTAAAAACACTTGGGAATGAATAACAAAATGCTTGAGGAGGTATCGAAATGAAAGCATTGATACGCTTAAAAAAATCCCATTATCTTGCGGCATGATTTGGACGAAATTAGGCATATTGCTAATCGGGTTTGCCAACGCGGCTTTGTTGCCCTATTCCATCCGGAAGGCCTTGGAGCATGTAACCTTTGATCTTAACCGTCAAACGCTTAGCTTTTTCAGCAATAAGACCCTGTATGGCGAAAAATTCGTAAAAGGGTACAAATGGCTGCTTTTTGCCACTGCAATCCTTACTTACATGTTTTTCTGGTTGCTTACCATTTTTTATGATTTGGGTGAATACGAGAAATTGATGCGCTATATCGACTTTGGTTTTGCATGGTTGGCGCTGCTCGCATTTGTGCCTCACAATTTACAACCCTATAGTTTGAAAAGGCTGACACCAACACTGCAACGACTCGGGCATAACGTATTGGCGATTTTGGTATTTATTTCGTTGCCGCTCCTAATTGTAACGTTTCAATCGGCCATTCTTCCCGAAATAAAATTCCTTGGTCTTTCCGGGATGATACTCATCGGTGTTACCATTTTGTCGGTTGCATTTTCAATTCTAAAAAATGGTGTTAACGGCGCAACTGAGTTGCTGTTTATCAATGGCATAAGTTTGTGGATCTTGTTTGTAACTGCCGTTACGTTTTTGAGTTGACAAGGATATACCTTAGAAACTCATTTCCATTCGGAACCTTAACCCGTTTCTATCTGTAAAATCGCTGTTCTTGTAGGAATTACCAAGGAGTCGAACATATTCCACGCGTAAAACTTTAAAAATATTGGTCAATCCGAAACCTATTTCTGCGTAGGGCGTGTTAATTTCGTTTGAATAATACGGCGGTAAATCGAACACCGGGCGGTAAGAATCATTTAAGTTGCCATAGTGGGTTTTTAAAGAAACAATCTCGCGCAATTTAAAATTTTTAATGAACGGTATCCTGTTAAGCAAAACACCGCCTCCGTTAATGTGCAGGTGTGCGTTGGTATATATATTGTGTGCGAACGACGCGAAATGGAGCAGGTTGAAACGGTCTTTGGAATAGCCTAAGGACATGGAACCCACAGGTTGATCCAGCAGGTCGTAGGGGGCATCCCCCAAAAGATAACCGGCATTCACAATGTAGTTCATAAATAGCTGCCCCCGTGTCAACCTTCCCTGGATAGAACCATGAAACTGGGTATATAATCCGGCATCTTTCGTTTTCTGGCCGGGCAATAAGGTTTGTCCCATGTCGAAACTCAAATGCACCACGGGTATGTTGCTGATGTAGTAAATGCGGTCGAAGAAGAATTTATCGTAGGGTTGGCCAAAAGTCAGCCGAAGGTCCATCAACACACCATAGTTTTTGTAGTCTTTATAGTCGGTGCCATTTCGGATAAAATGCACTTGGGGTGTACTTGTGCTGTACAATAAATACGGTGACACTTCAAAATGTACGTCATTCCGTGCATTGTATTCCATTCTGAATTCGTAGCTTTTTTCTTCTTTCAAATATGGGTTTTCTTCCCAACTGGTGAACAGGGCAATAAAATTACCGGTGCCTTTGTTGTTGGGGTTATATTTTATAAACCGAAGATATTTGTCCTGCGAAACCACGCTGTAGTCGTTGGAATAGCTGAACCGGAGGATAAATTTGTCGCTCGCTTGCGGTTGAACTATCACGTTTGCCCCATACTTGAATTCGCTGTTCCTTGTACCATAACCCAAAAAACCGCCTATTGAAAAGCGTTGAAACAGTTGTTCGCTGGTGCGCAATGGCACCGAAAAGCGTTGCCCTTCAATGGTGTTGGTGCTGTATATGTCGAACACTGGCCCGATGTCTATTTTCCCGACGTTGAAATAACTGGTTAAAACCGTCCCACCGATTTTGTCAATGCCTTTTACAATTTCATGTTCTTTTAATTTATCGACACGTGAATATGCATTTGGCAACTCTGTATTGTAGGCGAATTCAGGTTGGTGTTTCCACTCATCGGCCTTTATTCCGTCAAGGTTCTCCGATGTGGAGTATTGAATAAATTTACTGATGAGGCGATTTCCTTTTGCTATGTTATCAATGCGTTTTGAAGTGTAGATTGAAAGTGAGTCTTTATTCGAAGTGAACGAAAGGTTTACTTCGGTGTTCTGCGTGAGGTAAAACCAACCGCCGTCCGGCAATTTTTTATATTGAATCTGGCCTTTAAATCCGTTTACAAAGTTCAGGTTGGCCGTTTTGGCAATGTAAACATCGATAGCAGTTAAGGCGAAGCTCCCGTCTTCAATGGTGAAATGGCCCGTAAACAGCGGGTCGTATTTATTCTTTGGGGCGAACGAGAAATGATAATATTTGCTGCTGTCGATCAGGGTGCTGTCGTTCAGGTAAAGATTATAGTGCGACAAGGCGGAACTGTTCAACGGTGAAATAAATCCGCGCTCCATGATGTTTACCTGCTCTTTGTAAAAGTCCATGTCAACCACCACATTATTTAAAATCACACTCTCAAGGGTTTGCTTTAGCCTCGGGAAAATGGCATCCTTTTTTTCATAAAGTACAGATACACTGTCATTGGAAATAACCTGGGCCTGTTCGGCGAGGTAAACCGGTGAAAACCTTAGGGTTTGATTTTCCATTTCTACCGTCACATCATTTAAATTACCGAAGGACCGGATTATCCTTGTGGTGCTGTCCACGGCAAGATACACCGTTTTCGTTTCCAGTGTTTTATAGTTGCGAACACGATATACTTGTTCCCTGTTTTCTTTTTTATGTTCCTGTATTTTTTTAAACAACACTTTAGCGCGCGAAATTTCCGGCTTAACCGTAACTTCGCCAAGTTCCTGCACTTGCTCAACCATATAAATGATCATGGGGATCTCCGTAATTTGCTTTGCCGGAATTTCTAAAGGTTGATATCCGACGGAGGAAATAGCAAGCGTATCGGTTTCAGCTATCGATAATTGAAAATAACCGCTAACATCTGTCATTGTGCCTATATAAGTGCCTTTAACCCAGACATTGGAAAAGGGGATAGGCTCATTGTTTTTTTTATCCTGCACATATCCGGAAATCTCCTTTGCGCCGATATTAAAACCCACAATAGTCAATAAAAACGTTATGATGATTTTATGTAGCATATTGAACTTGCATGTTACTGTTTCTCATTTCGTATTACCCAATACAATCCCTTCACCCCGGTTTTAATATCATCGAGCTTAAGCAGCACAAAAATTTTCTCGGTATAGGCAATTAGCCCCCAACCCACAGCGAGGAAATACATCCAGGGGTAGAAACCAAAAACAAACAACACAAAAAAGAAAATGCTTTGCACATAACCCGCCGAAACTGCGGAGTACAGATGTAGTCCGGGAATTTTGCCAAAGCGGTAAAAGGCTACCAAATAGCTCAGGATGAATACTCCGAGGAAAAGGTATAAAAACCAGACATGTGGTGCTATTTCCGTCCATTTAAAAATGAATATACCGAGTAAAGCCATGGCATACGTAAAAATGTCGGCAAGATTGTCCAATGCAGCGCCAAAATTCGTTTGAAGTTTGTAGATACGGGCAATATTTCCGTCGAGTACGTCGCTCACAAGGCTGATGCACAGAAGGACCACAAACCAGTTTTCGCGATGGGTAAGGGCCATGAACAGGATGACCGGAAATACGAGAAGCCGGTACAAACTGATTAAATTCGGAACGTTTAAAACGTTTTCTCCTTTGATGATTATTTTTTTCATTTTATTAACTTTAAAGTGCTGAGGCCAATTTTCGTTGCTGTTTTTGTTTTGCAAGGTTGTCGATAAAATATTCCAACATTTTATAAACCGATTCTTCGTCTGCTTCGTAGCCGTCAACCATGAGGATTTTGTCCAAGTTTTTGGTGTCGCACTGCAAATTTGTGTCGATGTAGTTTTCGGTGAAAATCATCCCGGCAGCGACGATGCGCTCCAAAGCGTTCATTTCGTCCCTTGCCAACTTTCTTACAGGAAAAATGTCGATTGGAAGCAAATTACTGATGCTTTTGACGATGTGGCTATTTTTTATTTGGTTCTTGGCGACAAAGTTCATAATCGTCGGCACATGTTTGACTTCTACTGTTCGCATTAAATAGTTGACAACCGTGTTTATGGGTATCAAATTTTGGGTCGATTCGGGGTTAACGCGCACCCGTACCGTTTGATTTGGAAACCGAAACGCCAGCCCGGCCATTCGTTTTGCAAAATCGAAAATGCCATAATCGGTTTTGGTCACTCCGTTTTTGCTGTTGCCAACCACTTGCGACAAACGGATTACATGTCCGTTTAAACCTTCATTGTCGATGTGTTCCTTCACCACATTTTCAGCAAATCGTTTCGATTGTTCGTAATAGTTCCTGAAATTTTCGATGCCCTCGTTCGGATAGAATTTTTCCTCAAACCGCTCCGATAATTTACCACATGCGTATGCCGTGCTGATAAAAAAGAAGCGCGAGTTGCCTTTTGCAAACCTCGAAAACACGTGGATTGAATTCCCGACTCCCCCCACATTCGTTTGAAAAATTTTATCTTTCGATTTAAAGTCGAATTTCAAACTGGCGGCAAAATGAAAATAGTCCACTTCTTCCCAAAATATTTCCCGCAGTTGCGTTGGTTGTAGAGAGAAATTCTTGTGCAGCAGCGAGTAGCTATACACCTTCAGGTTGGCCGTATTTACATACTCGCCGTCGTTGCTTTCCAACAAGGCTTCTTTCATCCGTTCAACAGACGAATTCTTAATGTCGGGCCGTACCAGTGCAATCACTTTGTAATTCTGTTTCAATAATTTAAGGATGAAATTGGAGGCCACATATCCGTTTGCGCCGTTGATAATGATTGTTTTCATATTTTGCTATTTAACTGCTTTGTTTGCTTGTACTCTTTTCGTTTAATTAACTTATGGTGTTATAGGAACAATATCAGGACCAGCACCACGCTTAACGGAATGGTCAGGTTATCGGATCCGCGCCAACTAATCAATTCGGCCAGTGTGCCGGTTACCGCAATTAGTAAGGTCAGCCAAAATGTTTTTAGGTCGAATAGCTTAAAATGAAAGTAAAATGCGATAACGCTGATGACAAAACTCGATACAAAAAATGCCCCTGTACCCAAATAGGTTTTTGGCAATTTATGTCCGAATATTTTAATCTTCCCGTTGTAGTTTGTAATGTTCATGCCAAGTATGGAGGCCATTGGATCGCATATTGCCAGGATGAGCATCGGCAGGATGAAAATGAATTTGTTGTCGGTTAAGTCGGAAATCAGGAAAGTGAGATAAATGGAAGCCGGCAACAAATAGCTCCCAACGGATTTGCGCTCAATGTCGTGAATTGAATTGAGCTGCTTGCTGAATTGGCTAAAATACAGCACACCAAAAAATATAGTGGCCAAAACCAGCACATACCAGTGGGAAGGGAAGATATAAGGAAACGGAACTACGGCCAATGTAGCCGTAAAATGGGCAAATTTACGTGTTATTTCCCCTTTTATTTTGAGCCTCCGATAGTTTAATTCATTGAACACCAGCAAAATGGCAATGCCAATTAAATAAATAAACGATAATACAATAATGTTGAGCATTCTATTCAAGTTTTGTGTTAATCAATACAATTTCAAATTCATCAGAAACGCAGCAAAGGCCACCCACGCCCCGCCGGCAATAAGGCTGTCGAACCGGTCGAGAAACCCCCCGTGCCCTGGAATAAGGTTATTGTAATTTTTTACCTCGAACTTCCGTTTGTAAAACGAAGCCGCCAAATCGCCGGCGAAGGCAAAAAGCAGTAACCCAAAAACTAAGACTATTGATTTAAACGCAGGCATCGGATAAAGGTTTTTCAACAGAAAGGCACTAAATGCGGCAGTGATTCCGCCACCGACAAGGCCACCGGTTGTTTTATTGGGGCTGATTTTTGGAAATGGCCGGTTCTTTCCCCAGAGCTGCCCCGTGATTTGACTGAAACTGTCGAAAATAGAGAGCACTATAAAGGTGTACAGAATCAATTCCTTCTCCAAAAAACCAAAAAAGAAAAAGCCTGCAGAAAGGGCACTGTAAATCAAAAGAGAGTTTAGAAAGAAACTCGTCCCGACATTGCGACTTTTTTTGAACAAGTCAATCAACTCAACAAAGCCAACAATAATAATCCACGCATTGATGATTTGAAACACTGCCGGGTTGATGGCAATGCTAAAAAACAAGAGGTTGATGATCACGAAATAGACGGCAAACTTGATATAGCTCTGCCGTACAATTTCATTGGGTTTGCTTCGGTTTATAAAGTAAAAACCAATACCGCCAACAAAAAAATAAATCAAAATTGCGATGTAGATAGTAAGTATCATATTTTATTTTCGTATCCGCTGCCTTTAGGCAACTATCATTAATATTCCAATTGCAATCATTACGATGGCATACACATACCTCAAATTGTTTTCCGATTTTTCCATTTTGATTTTTGACAGGAAATAAGGGCCAATTACAGCTCCTACCAGCGAACCGGATGTGAGGAAATAAACCAAGGTAAGATCGATTGCCCCGATTAAAAAATGTGCCCCAACGGCAAAAACCGTATTCGTTAACACCACGATTAGCGAGGTGCCGATTACCATTTTTATGGGCATGTGCAAAGCAAACATCCCTGCCAATACAGGTGCTGTGCCACTGGTGCCAAAAGTGCCCGTTATGGTGCCGGCAAATAATCCGAAAAATGAGCTTCGTGCGACCTTTGCCGGCTTTGATAAATTCTTTCGTACCATGCCGTTAGCTTCCGCGCGCTTCTTGCGCCAGGTGCTGAAAACTAAGTTCAACGCGATAGCCATTGAATAAATGCCAAAGCTTACTTTTAATTGGCCCGCACTTATAACTTTGGTTATGCCGGCGCCAAGAAAAGCACCGATAATGCCTGTGAAAACAAATTGTCCACCGGTTTTCAGGTCGATATTTCCTCTGTGGAAATGACCTAAAGAGCCAACAATGCAAATCGGAAGAGTGGCTACCAATGCCGTGATTACCGCTGTTTGCGCCGATACGCCCACTAAAAGTATGAGAACCGGCAGAAAGAAAAATCCGCCGCCACCCCCTAACAAGGTTCCAAATAACCCGACAAGAAATCCTACCAGCGGAAGCAGGTAATAAAATGTTTCTATATCTGAATGAAAGATCATGGCACTGTCTGTTTTATTCTACACTGCTGTTTGTTTTATTCTACACAGTTATAGTTAATATTAATTAACCAAGCAAGCAAACAAATTCTATCAAAATGTTGTTCGCATTTACATGGTATTTTATCTGGTTAGTAAATATTAACTAACAAATATAAGTGCTTTATTTCGACTTTCCCAAATTATTCGTAAGAATAATCATTTGTTAAAGATTTTTAAGTCGGGAATAACGAATGGGATTGTTGCTCATCAAAAAAAATCAGATTCAACAAATCTGTCGAACAACTTTTTAGTTTGTGGCGTTTTTGTAAATTGCCACAAAGTTAAATGTATGGATGCCTATCTTTTTATCAGCGGTCTTTGTTTGGTCATCATCATCTCATTTTTTAGTAACATTTTAGCACGTAAAACAAATATACCCAGTGTGTTGCTGTTAATTTTGCTTGGGGTTGGAATCGAGCAGTTATTGGTTCATTTCGAGTTAACTCCCCGTTTCATGGGCACTCTCGAGATACTTGGTATTGTTGGAGTAATTATGATTGTTTTAGAAGCTGCGCTGGATTTGGAGCTTAAAAAGGAGAAATGGCCAATCATCTGGAAATCATTTACTATTGCTTCCTTATCGCTGATTTTCACCTCTTTTGCTCTTGCGCTGCTCATGCAGGTATTTATTCCCGGAATTGAATTTTTGTCGGCAATGGTTTACGCTATACCGCTTGCGGTGATGAGCAGCTCTATTATAATTCCGAGTGTGGCTTATTTAAACAACCACACCAAGGAATTCCTGATCTACGAAAGCACTTTTTCCGATATTCTGGGCATCATGGTGTTCTATATGATTGTGGAAAACCTTCAGGTAGAAGGAATGCGTCAGCTTACTATTGCCATAGGTGCGAATATTATATTAACACTCGTTATTTCTGTTGTGCTAAGTTATGTTTTGCTCTATGTTATTCAAAATATAAAAGGGAACGCAAAATTCTTTTTGTTTCTCGCGGTATTGGTCTTGCTGTACTCCATAGGGAAGATGTTTCATCTTTCATCGCTCATCATAATTTTAATGTTTGGGCTTTTGCTGCGCAACCACAAAGTATTGCTTTTCGGTAAATTGGAGGTGTTGCTTGAAGAAACCAAAATAAATGCGGTGTTTAAACAGTTTCAACTTATAACTGCTGAAACCTCCTTTTTGGTCCGAACCTTCTTTTTTGTTGTTTTTGGGATGACTTTGCCTCTGGCATCCTTATTAAGCAGGGAAGTTTGGCTCGTAAGTTTTATATTTCTCGCGGTTACCTATTTGCTGAGGTTTGTGTTTTTCTACACCATCAACAATAAAAACACCATGCCCCAAACTTTTATTGCCCCGAAAGGACTGATTACGGTGCTGCTGTTTTTTGCCATTCCTGAATCCTTGCGGTCCGACGGTTTTCAAGAAGGTATTTTGTTTGTAGTAATTATTGCGGCCAGTATTATTATGGCTTGGTCGTTAATTGCAACAGGCAAGAAAAATAAATCGGATGAGTTTAATGGCGGGCGAAACAACGGCATTAAAGAAAATGACAATTCCGATCCGTTCGGGATATCAAACGATTAAATTACGTATCTATTGTAAAGCAAATTAATTGAACTTGTTTCTCCAATAATGGTAAGAATATCGTTTTCAAGGAGAAGCGTGTTGCCTTTTGGTGCAAAGGCAGTATTATCCCGGTCAACAATAACAACCAGCACTTCTGGAGGCAGTTTTACGTCCATAAGCTTTTTGCCGATGAATTCTTCTGAAGGCATATTTTTTATTAACTGGAACGAAACGTATTGTTTATTGTGAAGAAGGTATTCAATAATCTCCCGGTTTGATTTTAACGAAAGAAGGTCTTGTAAAAAATAATCACGTTCGGCAATGTCTAAAATACCCGATAGCATTCGGAGTTGTTGCTTTGGATTTTCATCGGGGCTAACTAAAAAGAAGAAAGCCTTTATTGAATCCTCGCTGCTAATGCCATTTTTTTCGACAGGTTTGTTAATCCCCTTTTTAGAAAGCACAATGCGCAGTTCAGGGTGCGAAATATTTGGAATCATGGCGTAAAGGATTGAAACCTCCGGGATAAGCAATGAAGATGCCATTGGGGCTGGTTTCAAAAATTCGCTTTTCAAGGTATTTTCATCAACTTTTAATTCCGAAGAAAGAGAGGATGCAAGCTGTTGCACTAATGCTTCGAAATCCAGATCATCAATAAAACTGATTTTTGCCCTCACAATGGTTTGGTTAAAAGGGTCATCTTGTCGCAACCCTTTTTCACGCAAAATTGTCATAAATTCATTTTCCAGTTCGTTGTGCTGGTATTTCCCTAATAAAGCAAACCAGTGAAAGATTGCCCCTTCGCGTTTTACTTTCGAGCGCACAAAAAAAGCATACCATAAATAAGCAAGTATAATCGTGCCCAAAGTAAAAGCGAGCGGCCCCCAGCCCATGTAAAACATCAGGGCCAAAGAAAATAGTATTCCGGCTATTTGCATCCAGGGATAAAGCGGCGACTGGTAGCCTGGATCGTAGGTGGTTATTTTGCTGTTGCGAAAAACGATTACCGAAAAATTTATGGTCAAGAATATGAACAACTGGAATGTGCTTGCCAATTTAACAATCCCTTCTTCGGTTAAAAAAACGATAAACAATATAATTAAACCCGCGGTGAGCAAAATAGCCGGGACCGGAGTCCCCCAACGACTGATTGTGGAGAATTTAGACGAAAATAATTTGTCGCGCCCCATTGCAAGAGGATATCTTGAGGTGGCAAGCATTCCGGCATTTCCGGTAGAAGCAAAGGCAAAAAGAGCGGCAATTACTATGATGTAAACCCCGGTTTTGGGTGGAAGCCAATTAAGCAAATTTTCAACCGCGGTTGCCGCTGGCGCCAAATCGGCTGCAATTGCTTCGGTCCCAATAACGGCGACCATAACAAAAACGCCCAAAACATAAATTAATCCGGTCACTAAAAGCGACAGTGCCATTCCCAAAGGGATATTCCTGTCCGGGTTTTTTATCTCTTCGGCAACACTGGCAATTTGTGTAAGCCCTAAGTACGAAACAAATACGAAGCCGGTTGTAAAAAGAAGCCCGTCCAGCCCACCCGCAAAAAACGGGTTGTAATCTTGTTTATTGAAATTCAACGAAGGGTTTCTCCCCGAGAAGATATTCCAAAACCCATCGGCAATAAAAGCACCTAAAACTATCAGTAACCCAATTACGAAAAGTTTCTGGATACTTGAAGTTTTTCGTGCACCCAAAATATTCAAAATGGCAAAAATTACGGCAAAAGCAATTGCGGTGCCTTTTAAGGGTATATCCCAAAATATTGAGCCATAAGCTCCTATCCCAACCAGTGCAAATGCAGTTTTCAACAAAAGGGCAATGTAGGTCCCTATACCGCCAATAGTGCCCATCATCGGGCCAAGGCTTCGATCCAGAAAAAAGTAGGCACCTCCTGAACGTGGCAGGGCAGTGGATATTTCGGCAATACTGAACATGGCCGGCATAATTAACAAACCCGCCAGGAAATAGGCCAAAATCACCGAGGGCCCGGAATATTGCGAGGCAAGGCCAGGAAGCAGAAAAAAACCGGAGCTGAACATTGCCCCCGTGCTTACTGCAAAAACATCAAACAACCCTAATTCCTTTTTGAGCTTCATCGCATATTTTTAGTCGAATTTACAAATATTTATCTAACTTTATTGAGCTATTGATAAATGGGTTTTTGCTGCACTTAACACAAACAAACAAATAAATATGCAATTTGTTACCGTAAAATCATCGCACTACCAATCCGATTTAGTGGTGCTGAAAAGCCGTCTGGAATCGGAAGGTATCGACTGCCGCCTGAAAAACGAACTGATCGCACAAGTCCTCAACCATATCCCATCTTTTTTGGTTGAATTGCAAGTGCCCGAAAAAGATCTGCCGAAAGTGGGAGCGAGTTTTATTAAATAATTTCGCTTTGACCGAGAACATCCGAAAAATAATTCATATCGATATGGACGCTTTTTATGCGTCGGTAGAACAATTGGACAATCCCGAACTAAAGGGAAAACCGGTTGCAGTGGGCGGCTCAAGAGAGAGGGGAGTGGTTGCAGCAGCAAGTTACGAAGCACGTAAATATGGTGTGCGTTCGGCCATGTCTTCGAAACTTGCCAAACGCAAATGTCCTGGGCTTATTTTTGTGAAACCGCGCTTTTCACGCTACAAAGAAATATCCAATCAGATCCGTTCTATCTTTTTTGAATATACTGATTTGGTGGAACCGCTTTCGTTGGACGAAGCCTACCTCGATGTCACCTATGCAAAACGCGGGAAACCATCCGCAACATTAATCGCAAAAGAAATTACGGCACGGATTTTTGCCGAAACAAAACTCACGGCTTCGGCGGGCGTATCCTACAATAAATTTCTGGCCAAAGTGGCCTCAGATGTCAACAAACCCAACGGTATTTTTGTGGTTACACCTGAGCATGCTCAGGTGTTTATAGATAACTTGGAAGTCCGCAAGTTTTATGGGATTGGAAAAGTAACTGCCGAAAAGTTGAACAAAATCGGCATTTGGAAAGGTTCCGATTTGAAAACCATGGAACGCTTGGAGCTGGTGCAATTGTTTGGTAAAGCCGGCACCTATTACTACGAAATATGCCGTGGTATTGATTTAAGGCCGGTTCAGCCCGCCCGCGAACGAAAGTCGGTGGGAGCGGAACAAACCTTTTCAACCGACCTGTTTTATCTCCACGAACTGGAAAAAGAATTGCTGGAAATTACCGATATTTTATGGGAGCGCATCGAACGCTCAACGGTGAAAGCCAGAACATTGACACTGAAATTTAAGTATGCCGATTTTGAGCAGCACACCCGGAGTAAAACAATTACAGGCTATTTCTCTACCAAAAACAAGGTGGTGAGCGAGTGGAAAGAATTGTTGGAAAGCGATGGATTTAGCAAAGGAATCCGCTTGCTGGGCTTAACGCTTTCCAACTTTCAGGAAGAGGAAATTATGAAACCCGTGCAATTGGTGATTGAATTTTGAAGAAGTAAAATTTCATGGGCACATTTAAATTTTTTCCCACAAAAATTTAATATCCCGAACGTTTAAATTATCTTCGGGCGACACATTTTACAGTAATAATGGAGGCTGACGCATATCCATTAACACATTTCAAATCAACTGCTGACTATGACGTATTCGGTTCAACTTAATGAAAAATGGATAAAAGCTTCTATTTTAGGAACTATTTGGGCATCATCGGAAATCCTACTCGGCAGTTTTCTGCATAACCTTCGTATTCCGTTCAGCGGAAATATTTTAACCGCAATAGCGCTTGTTATCCTTATTTCAGCAAGTTATATGTGGCGGGATAAAGGCTTGTTTTGGCGTGCCGGGGTTATTTGTGCTTTGCTAAAAACCATGTCGCCAAGTGCCGTTATTTTCGGGCCAATGATCGCCATTATCAGCGAAGCGATTTTGCTCGAAGTTTCTGTTCGTTTGTTCGGACATACCATCCTTGGTTTTATTGTTGGATCCGTGCTGGCCATGTCGTGGAACTTATTCCAAAAAATATTCAATTTGATTATTTTCTATGGCTACAACATTGTTCAGGTTTACACCGGTTTAATGGAACACGCGCAGCGTCAGTTGAACCTCGAGTTCGACGCGGTTTGGGCACCATTGGTTTTGCTGTTGTTTTTGTATGCGCTGTTTGGTGCGGTTTCAGCTTTAGTCGGCATCCGTACCGGCCGCGAATTAATCAACAATCCCCGTGAGTACGAACTCCGGGTTCATAGCAATGTCAACGAAAATATAGCAAGTAAACAAGGCAGGACATTATATTCCCTTTTTTGGCTTGTTTTGAATTTGGTGTTAATGGCCGGCACGTTATTTTTTATTGGGCGGATAAATTTTGGCATTTGGGTTTTACTCGTGGTGGCTATTGCTACCGCTTGGGCCCTACGTTACCAAAGAGCATTGAGACAATTGGTACGGCCCCGGCTTTGGGTGCTTTTTGTATTGATAACGATGCTTACCGCCTTTGTTTTTACTAAATTGCAATCCAACTCCACTACATGGATAGATGGGATAAGAATCGGCCTGGAAATGAATTTGCGTGCGGTTATTCTGATCATGGGATTCACGGTTCTGGGCACAGAACTTTATAATCCCAAAATCCGAAAATTTTTCAGCAAAGGATATTTTAAGCAACTCCCGGTAGCGCTTGAGCTTTCATTGGAAAGCCTCCCGGCCATGATTGCCAACACTCCCGATGTGAAAACCCTTCTCACAAAACCAGGAAAGGTGGTGAACCATTTGATGCTGTATGCCGATTTTCGCTTGAAAGAAATAAGAAACACAAACAGCATTCACAAAGCAAAGCATTTTATTCTTACTGGTGCTGTGGGGGTGGGAAAAACAACTTTAATTATGAATCTGATCGAACGGATGAAAGCGGAAAATCTTTCGGTTACGGGGATTTACACTTTACGCAAAATGGAACACAGCGAAACCACCGGTTACGATGTGGTAAACATTTCAACCGGAAAGCCTGAACCGTTTTTGCGAATGGAAGGGACAAGCGCACAAGAAAAAATCGGTAGATTCTTCCTTTATCCCGAGGGTTTGGATGTCGGTAATGCAGCATTGTTAGACGCAGCGCAATCAAATCTGATTGTTGTGGATGAAATTGGAAGGCTGGAGTTGGCGGAAAAAGGTTGGTCTGTCCCGTTGCAAAAACTATTGGAAAATCATAATTCCAATATATTGTTTTCGTTACGCGAAAATTTGGTAGATGAAATTATCCTAAAATTTGGCATTTCACCCAACAAGCTTTTCCGGGTTTCCGGTAATAATACAGATGAAATTATTTCGGAGATTCTGGAAGAAATAAGAAATAAGAAATAAGAAATAAGAGTCCACTCCGAAAAGTACTAAACTGTGAAAATAGTCCTGAAAGCCTGCCTGCCCTTTAGGCAGGCCTTTGGGATAACGAACCTACTTTTCAGAGTTGACTCAATTATTATTTAAAGAACCAGCAAAATCATTTATTTTTTATCACGAGGAAAGACCTTTCTCGCCATGGCACCATCATCCGGAATACGAACTTGTGTTTATAAAAAAAGGAAAGGGGAAGCGGATGGTTGGAGACCATATCGACCGGTTTGAAGAAAATGATCTTGTTTTTGTAGGTGCCGATATTCCCCTACAGGTCAGCGATTTACTGCGGATAACAAACATGTCGTACACCGCATTTTACAATACATTTAAATATTCATACAAAAAATAAAAGGTGTTACGCCATCCCGGTTTCAGGAACAGAACATGTTGATTCGCCATCAATAAAATCCTACCCCGGATAAATTTGATCGATGGACGAAGAAGTTACTTGGGAAATAGAAATAAAAAAGGCCGCTGTAAAGCGACCTTGTCTTTTGGTATTCTTTTAATCTACGATCTTTTCTCTTTGATACGTGCCTTCTTGCCGGTTAGCTCGCGCAGATAAAACAATCTTTTCCTGCGAACTTTACCCCTTTTGCTTACTTCAATGGAGTCGATGAAAGGAGAATTTAACGGAAAAATCCTTTCAACCCCAATGTTTCCAGACATTTTGCGTACAGTGAACATCTTGGTAGGCCCGCTTCCTTTAACCTGAATAACTACACCACGGTAATTCTGGATACGTTCTTTGGCACCTTCCCTAATTTTATAACTGACGGTAACCGTATCGCCTGCGCCAAATTTTGGAACTTCGGCTCCGGCCGCGAATTCGTTTTCTACAAATCTTAATAAGTCCATTTCAATATTTTTAATTTATGCTGGCAATGTATTCTGTCCTACGGACTGAAAAGAGATTGCTAAAAGTTGCGCAAAAGTAATAAAATTTTCAATGTGGCAAACCAAATTTTGAACTGGCATTAATTATATAAAGTATTAAATTGTCTTGTTTTTTGAAGAACACAAAGATAAGGATTTGAATGAATCGGATTATCATTTTTGTCGCCCCGGGTGCTGTCGATTCTTTATTCCCACGAAAGTGGGAATCTCAGCAATGAAGGTAGGGATTCCACTTTCGCCTGCCTGTAGGTAGGTAGGTAGGTAGGTAGGCAGGCAGGTGAGAATGGTGCTTCGAGGAGTCTGTCTTTCCTTTATTACGTCCCGAAGCTATTTATATTTCAAAAACCACTCCCAAACTGCTATCTTTTTCTGCCCCGGTTACTGACGATAAGCAATTGATTTCGTTCCGGATTTTTAAAACGCCAAGAAAAGCAAAAATCAAGGCTTCTTTGAAATTGATGATTTCCGCAGATGGAAGTACGATTTTGGGTTGAGCGTATTGTTTTATCCTTTCAACAAGAAAAGTATTGAAAGCACCGCCACCGGTAAGTAGCATTTTCCCGGATTGCTCAGCAGCTTTGCCAATTTGAATGGCGATGTGTTCATAAGCGGTTCTCATTTTATCCGAATCGGAAATTGAAAACGAATCGAGCTTCGGGAAAAATTCGTTTTCCACCCATTCGCGACCCAACGATTTTGGTGAAGACTGTTTGTAAAATGGCAACAGGTTTAATTTCTCTAACAATTCGCTATTCAGTTTACCCTGTCGCCCCAGCTCGCCGTTTGTATCAAAAGGTAAGCCCTGCTTTTCAGCAAAATGATTCAGTACAAAATTCACCGGGCAAATATCGAAAGCCACCCGTTTCTGGTTTTGCCGATAAGAAATATTAGCAAAACCTCCCAAATTCAGGCAATAGTCGAATTCCGGGAACAACAGTTCATCACCGATAGGAACAAGCGGTGCGCCTTGACCGCCCAAAGCCACATCTCCCGTTCTGAAATCGGCAATGGTGGTAATGTTTGTTGCGGTGAAAATTGCCGTCCCGTTTCCAAGTTGAAATGTAAATTGTTTTTCGGGCCGGTGAAAAATGGTGTGACCGTGCGAGGCAATTAAATCAGGTTTAAATCCCGTTTTTTCAATGAACCGGTTTACCTGTAAGCCGATAAACCTTCCGTATTCACTATGCAATTCTATCAATTCTTCACCCGAAAGGGTAGGGGAGGTTTGAAGCTTTTTCAGCCAGCCCTTGTCGTACGAAATTGTCTCGGCGACAATAATTGAAAATCGCCATTTCCCGTTTTTCAGTTGAAATTCAACAGCGGCCAGGTCCATGCCGTCGAGCGAAGTGCCCGACATGATTCCAATTGTTTTGTAATTATTTCCAGAAAGTGGCTTCATAGCTGGCAATGTTATTTTTGTAATCGCTTACGGTAAGTTTAAAATCATGTCGTTTCCCTAATTCAAAGCGTTCGGCATCGAAATAATGGGTAATCAGTTTATTTTTTGCATCGTATTCAAACAGTGCCCATTTTCCGTCAATCGTTCCTTCGATTCTGTCGATTCCCGATAAATCGTCGGAAACGGTGAAACGAATACGGGTGCTTTCGCTCAAGGCATTTTTTTGCCTGATGCTGTGTGGAATAATCGTGGGTGCAACCGTGTCCACCCGCACCGCATACGTTCCCAAAGAACGGATATCGGCTTTCATCCAGCCGTTTTCAAATGTGCCGCCTGCTGCCGAATATTTATTTGTTTTCGGGTCAATACTGACTAACAGCGCTTTCGGCTCTAAGCTTTTATCCAGGTTTTTGGTTTTTATACGGAGTATGGAACTTTTATGCAGAGGAACGGTATTGTGATGCACCTGATGCAAATCAGAAAAATATCCTTCGTCGGCCACCGATGTTTTGTATTCAAACGGAAACGAAGAATACAGCGCGCCTTCTGGAATATCTAACTGCATTTCATCCAGGCTTAAACGATTCCGTTTGTTATACTCGAAGTTTTCAGCAAAATCGGGAATAGGTTTATTCACTTCGGCAAACTTACTTTCAACATTGAATTCTAAACGAGCCGAATTACCGTAAGCATCCTCGATTTCGATATCAATTTGATAGACTTGTCCGTCAGTGTTGGCATTCAGAACGCCATCCCCGATGTTGCGCTCATAATTCCGGAGACGATTTCCCGGATCAATCCAGGTTTTCTGAAACCTCCGGTCTTGTTTAATAAACGCTTCATAGTCCACATAACTATTGATGTAGCGTGATTCGTCGAACGAAAAACGATTGAATTGAGCATAGAAAGTACGTTCTCCATCCACCTTCATTTCCATCGAAACGATTCCGCAGTGATTCGCTGAAAGATCGAAAAAATCGTTGGCCTCAATCGCAAAACCGATTTCACCGTAAACCGGAATTATTGTATTGCCTTGCAAATGGTATTTTCCATTCGAAAAAACCAAGGGATAAACAGCCTTGGAAGATTGGAGATTGACATGTGAGGTTTCGGAAAGTAGTGAAACTAATAGTGCATAAATTCTTGGAGGTGTTTTATCGGCAATGTCAAAACCAAAATCCAGCGGGTTAAGCGGTTCTTCGGTTTTACTGTCGCGAATTTCAAAATGTAGGTGCGGTCCGCCAGAACTGCCGCTATTTCCACTTTTAGCGATCAAGTCGCCTTTTTCCAATAGAAATAATTCAGGTGAAACGGAAACATCCACTTTAAATGATTTTTGGCGGTACTGTATGTTTTTGATGTAGCGCTGAATGTCGTCCCTGAATTCATTCAAATGGCCATAAACTGATGTTGTACCGTTATAGTGGTCGATGTACAGTGCATTTCCGTAACCCGTTGGCGACACCAAAATGCGCGAGACAAAACCATCGGCAACGGCATATACCGGAATTCCGATGACAGCTTGGGTTTTTATGTCGATTCCTGAATGGAAATGATTGCTCCGCAATTCGGCAAAACTTGCGCTCAGCAACATCGGAATTTTAACGGGTGCGGCGTAATATCCCTTTTGTCCGTTCGAGACCAGTGAAATCAGAAGTAAAAAAAAGAGCAGTAATCTTCTCATAGATATTAGTCAATGCTTTGTCCAGGAGTGCAAATTTAACCTTTTACCTATTACTGAACAGACCAGCGTTCACAATATTTCTTTTCAATAATTTCTATTCGCTTTTACAATAGGCTAAAAATATTAACTTTGCGAGTGAAACACAGCGATGATGACGGAAGAAGAACAATTGTTTCTGATTGATTTGAAAGCAAATACGAAGCAGTTTTTCAAAATCTACAAGCAACTGGAAGTTGAAAAGCTGAACGCCGAAAACAGGGCGATCGAATTGAACCGCCAAATTGAAAAGCTGAAACAGGAGAAATCAGAGCTGAACGAAAGAATAGAACAACTGAGGTTAGCGACCCATCTTTTGTCCGGAGTGGATGAAAACCGGGAAGCAAAACGGAAAATAAATAAATTAGTACGGGAAATTGACAAGTGTATTGCATTACTAAACAGGTAATTGCACGTGGAGAATAGAAAATTTACAATAAATATCAAGATTGACGGAAAAGCTTATCCATTGACTATCAATCGAGACGATGAAGAGAGGTACAGGCTGGCGGCTAAAACCGTAAACGAAACAGTGCGCAAATTCAGGGCACAGTTTGGCCAACAGAGCGGCAACGACATTCTGGCCATGGCGGCATTTCAAATTGCCTTGAGCCGAACGGAGGTACTGCCGGCGGAAAATGAAACTCTCTTTATCGACGAATTAAGAAACGTAAACGATGATATTTCCGATTTCTTGAAAGAGAAAAATAAGAAATAGGATAGAATAGGAAGTGTAAATAGATTTATCGAAACCCGTATGGAGCCATTTTTACCTTGTGTGAAGTGGCTTGCTACGGGTTTTTTATTTGTTAAATGACTTAAAAAATGAAAGAATGAATTTTATAGAATTATTGATAGGTGCTGCCTTAGGCTTTGTTGGTGGCGGAGCTTTAGCCTATGTGATTTGGAATAAAGCATTGAAGGGTAAACGGGACCGAATAGTTGAAGAGGCGAGAGCTGAAGGGGAAGTGATAAAGAAGGATAAAATTTTACAAGCAAAAGAAAAATTTTTGCAGTTAAAGTCCGATCACGAAAAGTATATCCAGGAAAAGAGCGCCGATTTGAACACCTTGGAAAATCGTTTAAAACAAAGAGATCAAACTCTTAATCAACGGCGTGAGGAACTGAGCCGCAATCAAAAAGAATTTGAAACCAGGAAAAAGGAAGTTGAAATTATTCGCGAGAACCTAAATGCTCAATTGCAGCGGGTAGAAAATAAAAGTGAAGAAGTGGATAAGGTCTATCGGCAGCACTTAGAAAAGCTGGAACAAATTTCCGGCCTGAGCGCCGAAGAAGCCAAAGCACAGTTGGTGGAATCGTTGCAGGAAGAAGCAAAATCGGAAGCTATTTCCTACGTGAACGAAATTATGGAAGAAGCCAAACAAACCGCCAACAAGGAAGCTAAAAAGATTGTGGTCAAATCCATCCAGCGCGTGGCTTCAGAAACCGCAGTTGAGAATGCCGTAACCATTTTCCATATTGAGAGTGATGAAATAAAGGGACGGATAATCGGTCGTGAAGGTCGGAATATTCGCGCTCTGGAAGCTGCCACAGGCGTGGAAATCGTGGTTGACGATACGCCGGAAGCCATTGTGCTCTCGGCATTCGACCCTGTTCGTCGTGAAATTGCACGATTGGCGCTTCACCAGTTGGTAACTGATGGCCGTATTCACCCTGCACGCATTGAAGAAGTAGTAGGGAAAGTGAAAAGGCAAATCGATGAGGAGATTGTTGAAACCGGAAAACGCACCACTATCGATCTTGGGGTTCACGGTTTACATCCGGAATTAGTTCGGTTGATTGGTAAAATGAAATACCGCTCGTCCTACGGTCAAAACCTCTTGCAACACTCGCGCGAAGTAGCCAACCTTTCGGCGATTATGGCGGCAGAATTAGGCTTGAACCCGAAAAAGGCAAAACGTGCAGGCTTGCTCCATGATATTGGCAAAGTTCCGGACGATGAACCCGAATTACCGCACGCTGTGCTTGGAATGAAACTCGCGGAGAAATACAAGGAGAAACCCGACATTTGTAATGCCATTGGCGCCCACCACGACGAAGTGGAAATGCAAACTTTGCTGGCACCAATCGTTCAGATTTGCGATGCCATTTCGGGAGCGCGCCCGGGTGCACGCCGCGAAATTGTGGAATCGTACATCAAACGTTTGAAAGATTTGGAAGACCTGGCACTTTCCTACCCTGGTGTGATGAAAACCTATGCAATTCAGGCCGGAAGGGAACTACGTGTTATTGTAGGTGCCGACAAACTGTCCGACCAGGATACCGAACAGCTTTCATACGACATTTCAAAACGCATCCAGGACGAAATGACTTATCCCGGTCAAATTAAAATTACGGTTATCAGGGAAACCCGTGCTGTGAGCTATGCAAAATAAAATTTAGTGAAAGAGAAAAAAAAGCCTTCCGGATTGGGAGGCTTTTTATATGCTCAAAACAATTCCAATAATTTTTGAACCCGTTCTCTTTTGTCGGTAAAATTCACCGATTGGTAGGATAAATCAAGCGATTCCAGAAGGCGTTCAATAAAATATACGTCCGATTTTGGTTGGGTGTAATATCGGAACGGAGAAAAATTATTGCTTTTCAGGTGGTATTCAATTTCCTTAATGCTTGTGATTGCCCCTTTGTTCGAGGGGTTAATGTAGAACAAAACATCTGACTCTACTGTTTTCCCGTGAACCCTGCGCGCCAGTTTAGGATCAACAATGGCTACCAGCGGGTTTTTAGGGAAGTCGATGAACCGGGCAGGCAATTCAAGCTGACGCGCCAAAAGCGTATAAAGAATGCTCATCGATACCGGGTTTGCATTTTTTGTGTCGAGCACCTGATTTAGAAAACAATTTTGCGGCGAGTGGATGTTTTTAAGGTTGAGCGTAAATCCGTTGACGTGGAAAAGAAAATGGTTTATAATGGTGGCTTTTTCAAGTAAAGTCAGCGAGTTATTCAATTCAAGCCAGATTTTTTTACGGATATTTTCAATTTTGAGGTGGATACTCAAAGGGTTCATATCCGGGTATTGAAAACGGTCAACTATCAGAAAACCAGTGAGTAAATCACGCTCCGCATCATCAGTCGCAAGCCACGACCTCAATAAGCTCAGGGTTTCCTTGAATTGCAAATTCTGGATAATATTTTCAATCCGCTCCTGGCAAATTCCGTCGAAACTGTTTTCCCATTTTTCTTCAAGAGCAGCAATAACTTCCTGTTTCTCTTTTAGCAATTCCCTTTCAACCAGTTCATAAACCGTATTGTCAGGGTCATCAAGCAAATTAATTAAAGCATGCAACTTGCGGTTCATCGTTGGGTTTTATTTGGTTAGTTGTTTCAAAACAATGCGAATTAATTTTTCCATTTGTGGCCGGTAGTCTTCGTTGGCCGTTAAAGCCACCCGGTTGGCAATAATCAGACAAACGGTGAGGGCTTCGTGTCCCAGCATTTTTGACAATCCATAAATGGCCGAACTTTCCATCTCGAAGTTGGTGATTTTATGGTTCTCAAACTCAAAGTCCTCAATTTGTTTGTTGAGTTCCGGAAAAGCCAAAGGCAAGCGTAACACCCTGCCTTGCGGGCCGTAAAAGCCCGGTGCCGAAATGGTAACCCCCTTTCTGAATTCATTCTGCTCAAATTTGGAAAGCAGCTTTTTGGATGCATCAACCACATAAAAGGTGGGTAACGATTCGTTCCAGTTCGTGTATTTACGAAATGCTTTTTCGAATACTAAATCGCAGACAGCTTCACGGTTGGCGTAAAAATTCAGCATCCCATCGAACCCTATCGATTTTTCTGAAACCACAAACGAATTTACGGACAGGTCGGGTTGAAGGCCGCCCGAAGTTCCAACACGAACGATATTTAAACTCGTATGCTCCCTTTTTATTTCGCGGGTTTCAAGGTCGATATTCACCAGCGCGTCCAGCTCGTTCAAAACAATATCGATGTTGTCTGTGCCGATTCCCGTTGAAACCACCGATAAACGTTTGTTGTTGTACCGGCCCGTCGCTGTTTTGAATTCACGGTTTTGTACCGAAAACTCGATGGGATCGAATAATTTTGAAATGGTGTCAACCCGGCCCGGATCACCTACGAGAATAATATGATCCGAAATATTTTCGGGCTTTAGGTGCAAATGGAAGATTGTACCATCGGCATTGATAATGAGTTCTGAATGTTGGATCATCTGTGTAAATTTAGTATCACCAAAACTATTTAAAATTAGACGAATAGAAAACAATCGAAGGATCAAAATATGAACACACAATTGTGTGAAACTATTTTTTAGAATTAACGGGTATAATTCCTACTTTTGAATGATTAAAAAAACGAAATCCAGGCCTATGTCATTTAAAATTTTTACTCAACAACTTTTTGGGAAAATAAAACCGGTAGAAGTCATCGAAAAAAGACGCAAACTCCTTTTAGACGATTACAATGAGTTTCTTGCGGTACAAGGTTCAGAAGAGTTAGTCCAGTACCTTGAATTGAAAAAGTACACCGGTTCTGAAGCGTTCAGAAAAGCAAAGACGGAGATTGAAGGCTTACGGTTTAGGGGGAGTAAAGAGTTTAACCAGTTGAAGGAGCTTACAAAACTCAAGAAAACGCCATCGATTAAAAATTATTTCAAATTGGCCGGATCTGCACAACTCAAACGTTTCGAAGGGCTGAAAGACTCGACAAAACTCGCGGAATACGACCAATTACTGGAATACGTGAAAGAGGGGCGCTTCGAAAAAGAAAAAAATGAAATCAAACGGCAGGTTTTTAAAGGTTCAGTGGAAGAAAAACATTGGCTGGATTGGAAGCGCTTTGAAAAGTCGCCGGGAATTCGGGCCTATAATGAATTACATGATTCTGTTGCTTTGAAAAAACACGAAGCGTTTACAGGTTCAGAAAAATTAGCAAAGCGGATGACCTTGCGCAATGAACCCGAAAAAGACAAATCCAAAAAGGCTGAACTGAGAAAATTAGAAAGAGATGCTGAAATACGCAGCTACTTCAAGTTTGAAAGATCGAAAAAATTAAGGCTTTACCGCGAAATGGTCGGTAATCATGAGCTGAAAAAGTATCACGAACTTAAAGCTCATGTTGAAAGCGACGAATTTAAAGAACGCGAACAGTATTTGAAAGACCAAACAAAATTTGAGAAAAGTGAGGCTTTCAAGAAATATTCGAAATTCAAACAATTGGCGGCTGATGAGGACGTGAAATTCTTTCTGAAATTTGAAAAGTCGGGTTTGTATAAAAACTATTTGAACGTTGCCGATTCTTTTGACCTAAAGCGTTTGAGGGAACTTGAAGCGATTATTTCAAGTGAAGAATACAAACAACGAAAAGCATATCTGGAGGATAAGAAGAAATGGGAAAAATCAGAGGAACATAAGCAGCTCCTGGAATATTTGATGATGAAGAAACTGCCCCATTTGCTTAAGTATTTCAAATATAAAGGAACGAATGCATTTAGTTTTTTCGAGAACTGGGAAGTGGTTTTCGAGGATGATTTTGTTGCGCCAAAATTGGATGCTGAAAAATGGTCAAGCCGTTCGTTTTTAGCAGGTAAAATGCTGACTGAGAATTATTCGCTTGCCGGCGATTTGCAGGCTTATACCAATGGGGAAAACTTAAAAGCAGGTGGAAAATTGAGCATTGAAGTACGCAAAGAGAAAAAAAAAGGAAAGGTTTGGCAGCCTACTGCGGGTTTCTTGCCGGTGGAATTCGATTATACTTCGGCAATTGCTTCCACCTGGAAGAGTTTTTGGTTAGAGGATGGAATTTTGGAGGCTAAAATTAAATTTGGGCCCGTGAAAGAAACGGTAAGTTCGTTCTATTTGTGTGGCGAGGGCAATTTACCACGCGTCAACTTACTCGAAATGGGCATGAAAAACCGATTGGGCATTTCAACGCTGAGCGCACAAGGAAAGGCGGAAATGGATGGCCTGGGTATTTCGAACCTGAAAAAAGGTTGGTATATTTTTTCGATTGAAAAGAAAGCAAACCGCTATTCCTGGAAAATCAATGAATCCGGAGTGTTTGAAACACAAAATCCAACTTTAAATGATAAACTTCATCTGAATGCCGCGACACTGGTGGTAAACGAAATCCCAATTTCAAAACTTCCTTGCCATTTTGAAATTGAATGGGTGAGGTGTTACCGTCAAAAATAATAATCAGAAACCTCGTTTGTTGAAAAGTATATATCCGAAGTTCAAATAGAAATAGAATTTTGTATTTTGCTTATCGTAATAATGTAGTGCTGCACTCAGCGGACCTGCCCCCGTTTGATAAACCAATGAAGCTGCTCCCTGTAGGTAATAATTTTCAAAAAACTTGTCGTTTTCAGTTTGTGTTCCACGCACCATTTTGGCTTCGTTCACGGGAGCAAAACCATACCCTTCCAAGCGGAAATGCAGCGACGGATTAAACATAAAAATCGATGATAGGCCCCCCGCGAGGTAATTGTTGGAATGGAGCTTTTCGATAAACAGCGATTTGCTGTGTGGTGTTGGGTAAAACCCCGGGGCCGAAAGCAGCGTGGAGCGGTAGCTTTGAAAAGGTTCTTTATTGCTGAAAACCACATCGCCAAGTACGCCTAAGCGGATTCGATTGGTCATTTTAAAATATTTGTTGGCATGTGCTTCAAGCAAGTAATAACTATGGTTTTGGGTGGTTGCCTGAAGTTCCGACTTTGATCCGGGAGTATATTTTTCTTTTCCTGTAATGTGCTTTACCGTGAAATAGCGATGCGAACCTTCCGTTGCATATTGTTTGAAATTCAACGAATTGTTTTCAACTCCGATCTGTGCGGAGAAGGTGTTGAAAGCAGTTTTGTCAGGTTTATCTTCTTTGTTGAAGGTGTCAGTGAGGTAATATTGGTCAGTTGCATTGGAATAGGCAATGCCGCCGTATAATTTACTATGCCTCCCAATTGGGGTGCCCATTTCAAATCGTTGGTTGTTTTCATTTTGAATGATATAAGGTGGGCGCACATCCTCGAAAAAAAGTTCGGAGCTGGAGCTGAAAAAATCCCATCTGTTAAGGGTGAAATAGCCCGCAACATAGAAAGGTTGCACCGATGAAAAATCAATACGGCCTCCTCCTTTGAATGAACTGTAGAAACGCCCGAAATAGATGTTTGACGAAATGGAATAAGCGCGTCCTTTGTATATTCGGTAATTGATGCCCGCGAAACCCTGATTAATGGGCTTAGTGGAAATGTTCCCTCCAATTTTCACCTCCAGTTGCTCATTGGGTTCCACTTTTAAATTTAAATCGAAATAACCTGTTTCCGGGTTATAAACCGATGTTGGCATGATGGACTTAATGTGCTGGTCGGCAATTAGTTTAAAATATTCCTTTTTAAGCGAAGACAGCGTAATCACGTCGTACCGGTGTTTTATAGACTGAATTATATATTTCCGTTGCTGCGGGTCTTTAATCCCTTCAACTTGAATATTCTGGAATAAAAGTTCCGGTTTTTTCGCGTTGAATATTTTTCTTTTTTGCTCCAGGCTTTCTTTCGTTACCCTGCGGTGAATCAATGTTTTAATTGTGTCGATTGAGTTCAGGGTAGTTTTCTGACCAATTTCTACGGTTTGTTCAATTTTGTTGAAATCCAGTAAGCCAACATTATCGAATTTCGATTCCAGCAAAATTCCGTCTTCGGGATCGATTTCAAAATTGGTGGGCCGCATCACAATGTTGGATATTTGCCGCATGAGATCGTCGGAGTCGGCAATTTTCAAATCGCGGGCCACTTTGTGTCCGATAATGATGTCGGGCTTATAGGCCTCTTTCATTACATCGTGAGGAAGATTGTTTAAGATGCCGCCGTCAAACAGAAGCGCACCGTCGATGGTAATGGGTCTAAAATAGAAAGGAACGGTCATGGATGCGCGCACGGCCGCACCCAGATCACCTTTTCGCAGAATTACGGGCTGGCTTCTGTTTATGTCGGTGGCCACACAAAAAAAAGGAACCATCAAACTGTCGAAATCATAGCCACAGGCAGCGTTGGTTCTCGACAACAATTCCATGAACGCAAAATCCATTTGCTCTGTGGGAATAAGGTTAGTAGGTGGAAGAACTTTCAGTTTGTCGCCTTTTTTTTCCACCTTAAACTCGAACCACGATGGGTCAGGTTCCTGGCGCTTAAAATAATAGAGGTATTCGCGTGGTATTTTTCCGGTTGACCAAAAATAAAAGTCATCCGATTTGAAAAGATCTTCCATTTCGTCGGGCGAATAACCGGCAGCGTACAAACTGCCGACGATGGCCCCAATGGATGTCCCGGCAATATAATCGATGGGAATGTTGTTTTCTTCCAGCACCCGGATTACCCCGATGTGGGCCATACCTTTTGCCCCGCCGCCGCTCAATACCAATCCCACCGATTGGGCATGCACAGGCACAACGGCAATAAGTGTAAAAAACAGCAGTGAAAGTGCTTTGAAATTCATAGCATAGCATGGTATTCTTTTCGAACAGCTCCAAATGTACAAATATTGATTGAACGGAGGGAATGTTCAGATTGAAAAAATGGATTAATCCAGCACAAAGCGGTAAGAAATGGTTCCCTGCTGAAATGCGGGTGCATTTTCGTTGGTATCGAATTTCGCTTTTAGCGCAGCTTGTTTCGCTTCGTTCCAGAATTTTTGGTTCATGATGTTTGTACCGCGGGCACCCGGCTCGGCGGCTGTTACGTTTCCATTCTTATCAACAGTTATATTCACCACCACCAAACCTTCATCGTCGCCGGGGTATTTGGGTTTTGGAAGCGAGGATGCTGTTCGCCCCTTAAGACTGAAAGAAGGTCCGGAGCCCTGTGTTCCACCGCCGCTACCGCCTTGTCCGTAATTCCCGGCATTGGGGTCGCCCGTGGGTACTCCCTGGTTTCTGCCGGGGAAGGTTGTGCCCTGACTGTTGCTGGTGGCGGTTCCTTTTCCTCCCGTTCCGCTATTGTTTTGGCCAAATGCACCTTGTGCCCGCGAATTGATTTCATTGATTTTACGTTGCTGTTCTTCGCGTGCTTTTCGTTCGGCTTCGGCACGCGCTTTCTGCTCCGCTTCTGCTTTTCTAATCCGTTCCGCTTCGGCTTGCTGTTGCTGTATTCTTTCCTGTTCAACCCGTCTTATCCGGTCGTCTTCTAGCTTTTTTTGACGGCGTTGTTCCTCAATCTCTTGCTGGCGTTTCTTGGCTTCCTCACGTCTTTTTGTTTCGGCTGCATCAATGGCGGCAGTTTTCTCAAAATCTTGTGTCATGGCCACCTCTTTCTCAGGTTGCTGCTGGGGTTGTGCTGCTGGTGGAGTGGTAGCCGGTGGCGGTGGCGGAACCTCTTCTTCTTTCTTTGTTTCGGGTTCAGCCGGCGGCGGGTTGTTGCGTGCCGGACTGGGTTCCAGGTCGCCAAATCCGGTTTCGCTATCTCCAAAATCCACTAATATGCCCTCCTCTCCCGGTAAGGGCAGGGGAGTGAAGAACCCAAGAAATAACAGCATTAGCAGCACGACAACGTGAAAAATAACGGTGCCGATAATGCCTTTCTTATGTTCTATGTGATTGTCCATGTTGTGTTTCCTTCGGGCAAAATGCCAAATTGCTTATCCGAACTGCTTTCCGGCAGTTTCTTATTCGGGTGCCGTGGCCGCTATCATTTTATACTTGTTGCGACGGGCAATGTTCATTATTTTCACGACTTCCTCCCAAGCTACCGATTTTTCAGCATATAACGAAATGAAAATATCGTCGTTGCCAACTCCAAAGCGTTCTTGCAAAAAAGGTTCGATTTCCTGAAATGCAACGGGCCTCAACTTGCCGTTATCGTTGATGTAGTATTTCAAATCTTTAGTGATGGAAATGGTAGTAATGGCCTTTGCGGTGGTTTGATTGTTGCTTTGCGGGAGCAGCAATTTTAACGCATTGGGAGCCACCAGGGTAGAGGTGACCATGAAAAATATGAGCAGCAAAAATACAATGTCCGTCATTGACGACATGCTGAAGGAGGCATTTACTTTATTTCTTCGTTTTAACGCCATTTCAATAAATTTGAGCCGGTTCGTTTAACAAATCCATAAATTCGGAGGTGGTAGCTTCCATTTTGAACACCACTTTCTCGACATTCGTTACCAAAATATTATAGGCAAAGTAGGCGATAATACCCACAATCAATCCGGCTACGGTAGTCACCATGGCCTGATAGATTCCTGTTGAAAGGAGGGTTACATCGATGTTGTTTCCTGCGTTGGACATGTCGTAGAAGGCTTGTATCATTCCCATTACTGTTCCGAGGAACCCAAGCATGGGTGCTCCCCCGGCCACAGAGGCCAGTGCCGGAAGCCCCTTTTCCAACTTTTGAATTTCGAGGTTGCCTACAATTTCAATAGCGGCAGTTACATCGGCCAAAGGGCGCCCAATGCGGCTGATGCCCTTTTCCATCATCCTCGATGCCGGGTTTTGGTTGTTTCTGCACAAAGCAATTGCCGCATCAATTTTCCCACTGGTGATGTACATTTTTATTTTCTCCATCAGGTTGGTATCGAACTTGTTTGCGTTCTTAATAGCAAAATACCGATCAACAAAAATATAGACCGCAATAACCGACAGCGCAAGGATAGGGATCATTATCCAACCACCCTTGATGGCCAAATCGATGAATTTTGTTGAAATCCCTTCAGGTTCAGTGACCAATTGTTCCGCCCCTGCGGGTGTATCGGTCTGGATCATTAATAGTTTCAGCATGAGTTCTTAATTGTTTCCTTTTTTGATAATACTTAAAACAAAACGAGGTATAACTTAAATTATTATATCACGCAAAAGTAACCATTATTTTATATCCTTTGTGAGTCAATGCCCCGCAAGTGTAGCGAGTTATGAACAACAGACGTTTGATAGCTTACGGGTTGGGCCGGAGACAGTAAGCCGCAGCATCCGAAAAACAGCCTGAAAATGCCGGCAAGGTGATGTGTTTAACATACTATCCCAATGATTTTCCCTACTGCTTCTTCTTTCTTCTTTTGAATAAGGAGCCTACTTTATGCATAAGTTCCTGAAACGTGTTGTATTCTTCTTTAAAGGTTAAGCCCACGCCCTGTGTGTAGGGAGCCGTTTCATAAATTAAATTATTGTTGGAGTGGTTGTAGGCTTTAAACTGGATTTTCCCGCTGGGAACCAGCTTAACCCTTATGTCGAAGTCGCCAACAATTTGGCTTCCGTTGCTCGATTCGGGGTTCACATTGTTCCCGATGTTTCCGTCAAGCGTCACGCGGTCGTTAAATATCTGGGTACTTAGTGCCAGTTCCAATTCATCGTTGGTGATGCTGTTGCCCGGTCGGTATTTCACTCCAAAGTCAATGTTATTATTAATTTGCGACAGCCAATTACTGAGCTGGTTCGAGAAAAGCTCACTCGCTGTGGCACCAAACATATTTGAATTTTGGCTTTCGTATTGCCCCCGCATGTATTCTGGGGTATAAAACTTGCCCAAAACGATCAACGAGAGGATTTGTTTGTTCTTTTCCTCTTCCGTATTAAAGTATTGTTGTAATTCGTTTCGTGTCCCTTCGTTTTCGTCGGGAAACCTCACCTCGAATCCAATGGTAGGATTAATCAGTTCGTCGGTTAGATTAATGACACACTCCACCGGGATACGTTGGTAAAGGTTGTCGGTATTGGGAGAATTTCCTGCGAGCAAGTCGCTTAGCGAAGCTTTTAATTTGTAAATGGCCGAGAGGTCGATGTTGGCATTGTAGGGGTTCCCTGACCAAATAATGGATCCGCCCGGAGCAATCGTAAATCGTTTGTTTATGAGGTTTTGCAGGGTGAACAGGTAGTCTCCGCTGGTAACCGAATAATTTCCGGAAAGAAAAATATCCCCGTCGTTATTCATTTCAAACAGCAGTATTCCTTCACCTTGTGCTTTAATGATATCGCCAATTTGCGAATTATAGATCAGTTGCACTTTTGCCTGCGGCGTAGCCTCTACGGTTAGGCTCATGTTGAAATTGCCTTTGGGTGCATCGGGCAAAAACAGATCTTGCGGAGCTCTTTCGTCACTTTGTACAAATTCGAGAAAATCATATTGTTGCATGTCGCTTTCATATTCCATCAAGATGTTCACGCTGGTGCCGGGCAACGTTGTGCCCGAACCGGTGATGCTTAGCGAAGGGCCGCGTCCGAAAATTTTAATTTGGCAGTTGGCGAAAATATCCCCAAAAAAAACATCCGTTGATCGCAATGAAGTATTGAGCGCCATAATTTTTGTGGAGCTCACCGTAAAATCGTACAGCATGTTCTTGAAATTGTCGTGAACTAAAATTCCGTTGAGTCTTCCGGTGTTATTGAATTTGTCGCGAATGGTTATTCTTTGGAATAAAATGGTGTCGGTTTTGAAATAAACCGAATCTTCCAGGGAGTATTCTGTTTGGGTGTAATCGATCTTCAGCCCGCCGTTATCCACTTTCACTGCGCCGTCCATGGTGAATTTATCGAGGTTGCCCCCAAATTTCACTTTCCCTGTGGCAGTTCCTTTGAACCCTGACAACTGATCTTTTATGGCCGTTTCCAAGAGGATTATCGGCATACTGTCAACGCTCACAACAAAATCGATGTCCTTGCTTTTTGGGTGATAAAACCCCGTAGCCATCAAGCTTTCCCGATTGTCTTTGGTTATCCCCAACTGGGCATCCACCAGTTGCTTCACCGGGTTCCAACGGCTCAAAAGGGAAACATCACCAATTAAATGGTTCTCAAACTGAAAGCCGTCAATACCCATGTTTACCGATATAATCGGGGTTCTGTAAACATCCGAAACATTTATCGCACCATTCGCATTCCCTCGCAGGGTTTTGTTTTTCACGCCAAGAAACCGTGCCAAATCAACGTTTTCGACGCTGATGCCCAAGGTGGAAGAACTGTCTTTTGAAACCGTACCGCTCATTGCGATGCTTTGCACCTTGTTTTCAAGACGGAAACCGTTGAGCACAATGGTAGAAGTATCGATGATAGAAGTGAATGCACCGTAATGCCAGAGTGTGTCTGAAAGATAAATATCAGCCGGAGAAAATTTTGTTTTGATAATGGGAAATGCCGCCGGATCACGGGCTGAAAACAGCGAAGTGCTTTTTATTGAACTCGTGTTTTTTGTCACTTTATCGCTGTCCCATTCCACGAGGTTGGTTAACACATTCCCGGCAAATTGCGATTCAATGGCCATATTATAAATCGAAAAGCCGTTCTTAAGGGTAATTTCCCCGATTTTGAATTTGGAAGAATAGTGCTCGCTGGCGGGTTTGTTAACGATGAATATATTTTTGAGCGTAACGTTTTTGTAACGAACTGCCGGAACACTTCCTTCAAGTTGAAAACCTGACTTGTTAGCGTCCATTTTCCCGTACAGAAAAAATGGTGCTTTCAACTGCAAATCAGGAATAAAAACAGATGTAATCGGGTCTAAATCTTTGATGTCAATTTTAAAATCGAAATTATTTGGGGCAATATTTTTAGGTGTTTCAAATCGAAATGCAGGGATGAAATGGTTGATGTTTTTTTTGAGATCGTATAATAGGTTTTGAAACTGGTAATCGCCGTTGATTTGAACATCAAAATAATCAGAAATGAAGGTCAATTCTGAAGCTTCGGCCTTTGCTACGGAAATCAACTGGAGCCCTTTCAGGCTGAAATCGCCAAAACGGTTTTTGTAATAGCCATCTTCCATCAAAATCACTCCTTTCAGGTTGTCGATTTTATTTCCGGTGAATTTTGCTTTCATGTTAAAGGCAACTTCGGAATTGGGGAAATTATGGATTAAATTCAGCTTAGCAGGCAAAATTTTGTCCACGTTCAGGTTGAAGTCGAATGCGGGTGATTTCGCTTTTAAGTCCATGCGGCCCAGGAAAGTAAATTGCAAATTTGAGTCGTTCATGTTCACCATTCCATCAAACATTTTATCCACGTAAATGCCGTCAAGTTGTATGTTTTGATAGACATAACCGTTGGCTTCAATTTTTGAAATGTCGCCTTTGAAGAGCCCTTCAATTTGCTTGTTCGACATTTTGTAGCTTCCGTCCGCCTCGCCATTAAAGGTAATGTTGCCGAGTTTTTCAACATTTAAAAACTGGCCTATTTTAAATTCTTTAGTCGAAACTTTGCCGTTGAAGTGAAAGCTTTTGTTTGCTTCGGGCACTACCGAAACGTCGGTTTTTACCATTCCCATTTTGCTCGTTAGGGTCCCGAATGTTACGAAATCGGAGAGGAAACCACTGAAATTTCCTTTGAAGCGAAAAAGCCCGGCCTTGTAGAACGAGTCGGGAAATTGTATCGGTTTTATGCCTGAACTTAGCGGAAAGGTGAATTTTGAAATATCGCTGAACGTGGTTTCCAATTTCTTCAAATCAAGAAATAGGTACATGTTTTCGATGTCTTCGATGTCGTTAACATAAAAGTCGAGCGTTGCACTTGTGTTTGTAGCTGTTTTTATCGATACGTCTTTTCCCTTAATATCGTTCAAAGTGCCATAAACCCGCCCCGAAATGTCCACGTCCTGGTGCATTCCTTTCAGCGCCGGAAACAATTCGCCTAACTCCGGAAGGCTAATCCGGGAATCGGAAAGCTGAATGTCGAAATCCGCGGTTTTATCCAATCTCCGGGCGTCTTCGGCATACTTTAAAACAACGTTCAAATCGTTGATTTCCGATTGCTTTGTTTTCATGTTGATGGCTTTGACCTCAATCTTTTCCCGGCTAAACTTAAGCCGGGCGGAGAAGTGGTTGAGAAAGAAATTCTTCCCGTCGTTCATCGAAAACTCATTAATATTGAATTGAAAAGAATCTCGCTCATTCTGGAAGTCGCTGATGTTCAGGTTCATCTTATGCACCGAAATGTGCCGGGCTTTTGCGCTCCCTGCATCCTGGTAAATAATTTCGGAACCTTTGAAATGAAACTGGTTGCAGCTTATTTTCCAAAAACTACGTTCTTTGGCGGCTTCTGAACGTAATGAATCCAGAATAAAACTGAAATTGAAACGGTTGGACGAATCGCGGGAAATCGAAATTTTGTTGTCCTCAAAGGTGAGTTCGTCAATTGCTATCCGGTGCTTCCAATAATTGAACGAGTCAACTTTTGCAGAAACCCATTCGGTATAAAAAATAGTATCGCGCTCGGGGCCGGAAATCAGTACGTCATTCAGGATCACCCTTTTGAAAAATGCGATTTCTACTTTACCAATCCGGATGTCGGCGTTCGTGCGCCTCGAAATTTGTTCGGTAATTTTTTTGATAATAAAGGTCTGCACCCCGCTGTTTTGTACCAGCAGGTAACTTGCCGCCAGCGTTCCGAGGAACAGGGCGAGGACGACAATCGTTATTTTCCAACCTTTTTTGATAATTTTGTTGTTTTAAATTGAGAATCCGACAAATGTATAGTTCGCATAACGAATAACGAAATAAATAGATTTGAATTTCATGCAAAGCGATAAAATAACAATTTTAGGGATAGAATCGTCCTGCGACGATACTTCAGCGGCACTTATCCGCGACGGGGTGATTCTGTCGAACGTGGTGGCAGGGCAGAAAGTGCATGAGGAATATGGCGGGGTAGTTCCGGAGCTGGCGTCAAGGGCGCACCAGCAAAACATTATTCCGGTGGTGGATCTGGCCATAAAAAAAGCCGGCATTTTGAAAAACGAAATCAGTGCCGTGGCTTTTACACGGGGTCCCGGTTTGCTGGGTTCCTTGCTGGTGGGTTCTTCGTTTGCCAAAGGCTTTTCGTTGGCTTCGGGTATTCCGTTAATTGAGGTGAATCACTTGCAGGGCCATGTTCTGGCACTTTTTATCCGTGAAGAAGGGATAGAGTACAAACCGCCAATATTCCCGTTTCTGTGCCTGTTGGTTTCGGGCGGAAACTCACAGATTATTTTGGTGCACGAAATCCTGAAAATGGAGGTGATTGGCCAAACCATTGACGATGCGGCTGGCGAAGCATTCGATAAATGCGCCAAAGTTATTGGGCTTCCTTATCCCGGAGGCCCTCATATTGATCGGCTGGCAAAAATCGGCGATCCGCTGAAATTTATATTTACACGACCGCGTGTACCGGGTTTGGATTACAGTTTTAGCGGTTTGAAAACCAATTTTCTCTATTTTTTACGCGATCGTTTAAAGGAAAATGAAAATTTTGTGGAAGAGAACCTCAACGACCTTTGTGCTTCACTCCAACATACCATAATCGATATTCTTTTGAACAAACTGAAACGTGCCTCCAAGGAAACGGGGATAAAGGAAATCGCGGTGGCAGGAGGGGTTTCTGCCAATTCGGGTTTGCGCGATGCGCTGAAAGAAAATGCGACCAAATACCGTTGGAACCTTTTTATACCGAAGTTTGAATATACCATGGACAATGCCGCCATGATTGCCATTACCGGCTACTACAAATATTTGAACAAGGAATTTGCAGGCCAAAACGTGATGCCTTATTCCAGGACGCAATTGTAGGGAAGGCGAAGAGGAAGGCAGAGACAGGGGACTAAAGCAGTCGTAACAAACTGATAATCAATTCTAAAAGTGGAACTGGCAGGAGTCGGACAATGCTGATTAATTCACACTAAATCATCGAGTTATAATTAAAGCGGTTTTAGTGTTAACCGAATTGTTCATCAGACTGATTTTTATAAGATTTGATTGCTTTTAGTATTGTTTGAATATTTCATTGTACTTGCTTTCTATCTGATTTATTTCAGCGTAAGTTAATACGCTAAACTCTTTTTCCTTTGCTCTTTTTGAGAGAACCCCATTATTCTGATCCAGAAACCGAACCAGCAAAGCAACCATTTGGTTTGGCATTTCAAATTCATCATCCACAAAACGTTTGAACTCATCGTATTGTCCAAGATATGTAACTTCTGCCGGAATTATATTTTCGATTGTATCGATTACACAATCATATAGGAATTCAGCTTGTGGAGTAGCATCAAAATATCGATAATAGTCAATCGTGTCATTTGTCACTTCTATATTGTGATCTTTAGTTTCTTTCCATTCAATGAAATCAAGAAGTGGATGGGAATATTGTTTCAACACAATTCGGTAATTATCAATATGGTTCAGGATTGAAGCCGAGACTGGGAAAATAATTCCTTGTTGTGAGAAATGTTTCCTGGCCAGGGTGTGATGTATTAAATATCGGTGTATTCTTCCATTTCCATCTTCAAATGGATGGATGAAAACAAATCCAAAAGCAATAATGGCTGCCGCCAGCACTGCATCAAATTCACTTTGTATTAACAGGTCGTTTGTAGTTATTAAACCATTAATTAATGGTTCAATATCTTGCCATTTTGCTGAGATATGTTCAGGTAAAGGCTCTCCCGTGGTTCTGTCGTGCTCACCTACAAAACCGCCTTTTTTACGAAATCCCATTTCAACGAAACGGGTGTTTTCGATTACAATTTGTTGAAGCCTGATAAGTTCTTCGATACTTAAATTTCTGGTTCCTGCTTGTCCAATGGCCTGTCCCCAGCGGGCGGCACGTTTGGCTTTTGGGCTTTCCCCTTCTATCGTGAATGAAGCTTTTGAATCTTTTAATAAAAGGAATGAAGAAGCACGTTGTAGAATATCTTTGTGTATTTCTTTAAGATATAGCCTGTTTTTTTCGGAAAATTGAGCCTGAATATATTGTTCAAGCTTGTTGGTTTTTCTGATTAAAGGACAAAAATTTGGTGTGCCGGAAAGGTTATTAATCACCAATTGCCGTTGCGACTTTACTCCAGTAATTGCATACTGAAGCTTTTCATCAACTACAGGAATATAGCTTTTTCGCGTCAGATCTGCTTTGCCCTTCAGTTTTTTCCCAAGCATCCATTCAATTAAAAACCAGATTCTCCTGCTGTATTGACCGGTTGGTTCTATGTTAACAAGGTCAGCTAATTGTTCTGTTGTATAATGTTGGGTAAGTTTTCGATAAACCAAGAGGTTTACTCCTTCATATTTCAGAGCAAATACTAAATGTTTATAAAGTGCTTCAATTTCTGTTAATTCTGAATTGTCATCAGGTAAATAGGATTTGGGAAGGATTTTCCATTCATTCGTTTCGTAGTTTTTATTTTGGTTGCAAATAAGAGTAATTTGATTTGGAATAGGAATCTTTAATTTTAATTTATCGATAATAGCGGAATATCCAACAATACTTCCTTCTTCCGGACATTTTTTTCCATGAAAAATGGGTGTTGTTTGAGAAAAATGAGCGTTATTTTTCATTGTGCAAAAATTTCAAGCGCAATGTAGCAATAAAATGCGTGATTACTAATTTGCATCCCCTCTACCAACCCCGTCTTGCCAGATGAATTGGTGGGTCCAATAATAGTTCTAAAATGATCCTGTTGTTGAAAATAAAAAAGCACTGAATAACAGTGCTTTAGTGCAAATTGATTCAAGATGAATCCTTTAAAAGTGGAGCTGGCGGGAGTACAAACTACCATTTTTAGCACCTTTTGAAACCCCTGTAAAACCTTATGTAATACCAATAGATTCAATAGACCTGTAGTGTTTAAAGAGGTTTTAGCATGTTGAACTAAATTGAAACAAATTGAATGCTATTTCAAAACGGTTGACTAACGGTTGACTAAAATAATTATCTTTGTTTCTGTATTCAAATTTTAACGATATGGCAACTATCAATTTTCAACTTCAAAGCAAAAGCGAACCTGCAAATATTTATATCCGTTTATCAATCGATCGGAAAAATGTATTTAGGAGAAAAACGGGTTTTATAGTCAACCCGAATGATTGGAGTAAAAAAACAAATCTACCATTACAAAATGATGTTGATTTAAAAAACCTGAAAACTGATTTAACAAACCTTAAAGCTGCAATTGAAACAAACCTTAATGAAGCAAATAAAAAAAATGCTGAAATAAATGGAGACTGGTTACAATCCCAAATAGAAACGTTTCAGGGCAAAGTAAAAACCACGGACAAAGACAGCCTGGTTAATTGCATTCAGGGGTATGTTGATTTTTTGCCTCGTAAAAAACAGCGCAACGGAAAAAGAGGAGTTTCGGTTTCAACAATCAAAAAATACAAATCCCTCAAAGTTAAAATCGAAGGGTTTGAAAAATTCAGAAAGAAAAAAATTAATGTTCAAGATGTTGGGCTGAAATTCATTGATGAACTTGAAAAGTATTTTTTGGATATTGACTTATTGAACGGAAACACAACCGGACGTTATATAAAGTTTGTGAAAACGGTTTGCTTGTGGGCATCAAGTGAAATTGGGTTAAAGCCACATTCCCAGCTCACAAAGATTAAAGGTTATACCGATGAGGCCGCTAAAGTCTTTTTAACGTTCGATGAGTTGGAAGCAATACAAAGTACCATCTTTGAGCGAATAGCCTTAGAGAACGCCAAAGATTGGTTAATTATCGGTTGTTTCATCGGTCAACGAGTTTCCGACCTCTTGAAATTGACAAGCGAAAACATAACAGTCAGGAGCGGTCTGGAGCTTATCGAATTGACCCAACAGAAAACAGGGAAACGGGTAGTTATTCCCTTGCACCCGAAGGTTAAGGCGATACTTGACAAAAGGAACGGCAATTTCCCTTACTACCTATCTGACGTTAAATTCAATATCCATATTAAAGAGGTTTGCAAACTTGCAGGGATTGATGACCCAACGGAAGGGGGTAAAATGGTAACCGATAAAAATACCGGATTAACCAGAAAACAATACGGAAAGTTTCCCAAATATGAATTAATTTCTTCGCACGTATGCAGACGGAGTTATGCAACAAATTTTTACGGAGAAATCCCTACAAGTTGGCTAATTTCAATAACGGCACATTCTACGGAAAGACAATTTCTTGAATATGTTGGAAAATCAGAAATTGACACAGCACAACAAATAGCTGATTATTATGCAAAACAAATGCTACAGGCAAAAAAAGAGCCGCAAATGACAGTACTTAGCAAAGCAAACTAAAATTTAAAGTGTATTCAAATGGAACAGGACTTTAGCAATGAATTGAGCAAATTGAGGAGCGGTTCTTTAATGGACAAACTGAAAAACGAACGTGAATTTAGGAGCCTATTGTTTGAACAATTCAAATTATCTCACAAAATAAGGGACTTTGAAAAACACCTCATTAAGCAACAGATAGACGAAGAATTAATTAACGAACGCCAAATTAAAGAAGAATACAAAAAATTTTATTCTTTGAAAGAAAATGACGTTCCAGAAGATTGCTTAACGAACAACATTGAAGCGACCTCGATTTTTAAAACTCTAAATGAAATAGAGGACGTGTTTAATGCCTTCAAAGAAACATTCATTGCCCCGGAACAGCGTGCAGAAACGATTATAGACCTTATCGAGACACTAAGCCACTCCATCCGGGAAACCGTCGCAAATACAATAATTAATGACGACTGGAACATTCATTTAGATATAAATGAAGCTAATGACGAACAAAGAACCGAATGGCTACTTGCAAGGGGGGTTTTTAACAATTATATGAATAGGTATAAGGATAAACAGGCAGATAAACAGACAGATGAAATATATTTAGATTATTCGAGTAACCTTGGAACCGAAAAAATTGTTTTTTTGCATGAGTTAGGAGTTTTAGAATATCTGCAAAATAAAATGATTGAAGAGTTACATGGATTTTCAGCAAATAAACTGGCTGAAATACTAAGCACATTCACCGGTATTGAGCAAACAACAGCGCAATCATATTTGAGCCCGATGTTTAATAAAGATAATGTTCAAAGAAACAATCCACTATCAGAAAACAGCCTTGTAAAGGTGAGAAACAAATTAAAAAATATCGGCTTTAACACCTCAAAAACAACTTAACTTAATTCATTAAAACCCTTTTAGGGAAATTTGACTTTTACCTAATAATTACCTAATGTATCCTTGTCGTATAACATTTAAAATTATAGTTATGCAAGAACAGGTGCAGTTTATTTCGGTTACACCCGAACAGTTACAAAACGCCATTATCACAGGTGTTAAAATCCAACTCGAAAAACTCAAAAAAGATTTTCAGCCGAAAGAACCAGCCGAATTTATGACCCGGAATGAGGTTAGGGACTTATTGCAATGCAATTTGTCCACGGTTCACAACCTAACAAAACGCGGGAAACTCAAAGCTTATGGTATTGGTGCCCGCGTTTATTACAAGCGTTTAGAGGTAGAACAGGCAATTAAACCACTAAATGTTTAACATGGAAACCAAGCACAAAGTAAAACCTCATCGAAAATCGGCAGGGGTTAAGATGTTGGAAGCAATAGCTAACGATGAGGCCGCGAAGAAATTCCCGACTATACCTAAAGAATGGCTTGCACCCCGATTGTACAGCGACAAAACTGCCAATGGCCTAACAAAGTGTATTATTGATTTTATTCGATTAAAAGACGGACATGCCGAACGGATAAGCAATACCGGGCGAATTATCGACAATCGGAAAACCTTTGAAGATGTTATCGGACGGAGTAGAACCATTGGACAAACAAAATGGATCCCTGGTACTGGCAAAAATGGCACGGCGGACATATCGGCTACCATTGCCGGGAAGTCCGTTAAAGTGGAAGTAAAGCACGGTTCCGACCGCCAAAGCAAAGTGCAAAAACAATATCAAAAAGAAGTTGAGCAAGCCGGAGGCATCTATATGATTGCCCGAAGCTTTGAGCAGTTTCATCAATGGTATAATCAAACATTTTCGGATAATGGCAACCAAAAAGGATGAAGACAAATATTTTAATTTTCCGGTTGTATTGCTAAAAAATGCCTTTAACGATATTGGTTTCACAATGAGTAATATTATGGATTACGCGGGTTTTGTCCATACCTTAAAATTTGAATTTGGTAACGAACAAGACTTGATGAAAGCAGCGGGAGGTTTTTTCGGGATAACCTACGGTGATCCGAAAGCAAATTATAAAGCCGGAAAGATGATTTATGAAAATTTGGAAGAGAAAGCACCCATGACCGGAATTAACAAAGATGTTTGTTTTGATTTTTACAAAAACGAAAAGACACCCGATGAAATAGCTGTTTTGCTTGCATTCTTGGCCGTCAAATCAATTGTAGGTAACAAAGCATATGTAAAGACCTCCAATGAATTTATAATAGCCAGAATGGGCGGCTATTCGTCAATTAAAGACGTACCTAAACAAATGCCTAAAATGCTGGAAAAATATTCTACCAGACGTAGGCTGCAACGTATCAAAACAGATTTACAAATTAGTTGGTTCGTAAATATCTACTCCAAAAAGACCATGAGAGGGATGTATGTTTCCTTAGAATCAACTTTTACACTTGAAAAACTGATCGATACCGCTGAAAAAAACAGCATGAAATATCGTGAAAAACTCTTACAGATGAGAAAAAAAGAGATTTTAGAAAAACTTAAAATTGAATAACAATGGAAAAATTAGCCGATAAAGAACGGAAAGCGAAAGCAGCCCGAAGAAATTATATGAAAAAATATAGACAGAAAAACCAAGATGCGATAAATGAATGGCAACGTGAATGGAGACGGAAAAATCCAGACAAGGTAAGGCAGTACAATCAATCTTACTGGGAAAAGAAAGCAAATGAACAACCAACACTTGAAGATCAAGCTATCGAATTGAGAAACCAAGGTTATTCATATCGCGAAATAGGTAAAGAACTTGGTTTAGGAAAATCAACAGTTTCACGGATAATAAATAATTAAAAAGCGTGGTGGGACAGCAAATGGGACAGGTGGGACAAAGTAATTTAAGGTACATCGAAAGTACGTCGAGTGTACACCTATATAAAAGAGTGTACATAGAGTGTACATCGAAGTGTATCACGGGTGTACACCTATATAAATATTCTTTATTAATATTCTTTACTAAGATTCTTTATACATGTGTCAATTTTTCAAAATTGACCCCACTGTACTATTTTATCAATCAAAATTTAATTTTAAAAACAGAACTAAAAAAAACTATTCACTTAACAATAAAAATTTGTAAACATGGAGAAAATGGAAAGTTTCAATAGTGTAAACATGAATTTGAATCCTTGGGTTGTCGAAATATTAAGACAACCTATAAACAACAATAAATTTAAAGAAATGACAAAATTTAAAGAATGGAAGTCCGAGAATGAGACAGGCATGCCAAAAAGAAGCATAAACCTATCAGGACAAGAATTAGCCTATCTTATTGATAGTTTAAGTGTAATTAATGAGAGGTTTTATAAAGTTGAAATTGCAGTTGAAAAATTGGATGCAGTAAGTCAAACCAAATTCGCTGAACTTATCGATAAGCAAAAGGAAGCAGAACACGAAATCGTTTTAAGCATTTTGGCGAAATTATCAGATACAATCTAAGCCATGTTGACACCAAAGCAAAGGAAATTTTGTGAACAATACCTTATTGACTTGAATGGTACTCAAGCAGCAATCAGAGCCGGGTATAGTCCTAAAACAGCAAACCGGATCGCAAGTGAGAACTTGTCAAAACCTGATATTAAACAAAAAATCATTGAGTTACAGGTTAAGGCACGGAATAAGGCTGACATAACCAAAGAGGAGGTTATCAATGTTCTTTCTTGCATAATCCGGGCTGATGCTGCAAATTTATTTCAGGATGGAGAATTGAAGTCAGTTGACCAGTTGACAGAAAGTGAAAAGAAAAGCATTGAAGCGATCAAGATTGCAAAGGGAAAGATTGAAATCAAACTATTCAATAAGCTTACTGCCATTGAACGGATCAATAAAATGATGGGTTGGGATCTGCCTGAAAAATCCGAATCAGACGTTAAAATTATTTGGGAAGAAAAACGATATGCAATTAACCCGGAAACAGAGTGAAGCTTTACACTACTTAGAGGACACCAAAACAAATGAGCTTCTTTTTGGTGGTGGTGCCGGTGGTGGGAAATCAGTAATCGGCTGTTTTTGGCTGTTAAAATCATGCCTGAAATATCCCGGTACACGTTGGTTGATGGGACGGTCTGAATTAAAAACACTTAGAGAAACCACATTGAATAGTTTTTGGGAAGTGTGCAAGATGCAGAATATTGTTTCCGGTACTCATTATTCATTCAATCAACAATTGATGAGTATAAGATTTATCAATGGTTCTGAAATACTGCTTAAAGACCTTTTTCAATATCCAAGCGATCCAAATTTCGATAATTTAGGGAGTTTAGAAATTACCGGAGCTTTTATTGATGAGTGTAGCCAGATAACAGAAAAAGCCTGGAATATTGTAAAAAGTAGGATCCGTTATAAACTTGACAAATATAGACTTGTACCCAAAATATTAGGTACTGCAAATCCGACAAAGAATTTTCTTTATTCAAAATTTTACAAGCCACATAAAGAAAAAATGCTACCCAATAATCTGAAATTCATTCAATCGCTTTTAACAGATAATCATTTCATTTCAGATTTTTACCGGGATAACCTTTTGCAGTTGGATATTATTTCAAAAGAAAGATTATTGTTTGGTAATTGGGAATATGACAGCGACAAAACCACCTTGATTAATTTTGACAGGATTACGGACATATTTTCAAATTCTCATGTAGTTTCGGGCAATGAAACATTTATTTCCGCTGATATTGCACGGTTTGGTAGCGATAGGACTGTTATTTTTGTTTGGAGAGGATTCAGGGTCATTCACATCCTGACACTTGAAAAACAGTCCATTCCGAATGTCGCAGCCGAAATACAAAAACTTAAAAATTATTACCGTGTACCCTTATCCAACATCATTGCAGATGAGGACGGAGTTGGGGGCGGTGCAGTTGATATTTTAGGCTGCAAAGGATTTGTGAATAATTCAATGCCGATTGCAATAAACGGACAAAAGCAGAATTATTCCAATTTAAAAAGTCAATGCTATTTCCATTTAGCTGAAAAAATAAATGCAGGAGAAATCGCAGTTGTTACGGAAAATATTGAAGTCAGAGAACTATTGATTGAAGAACTCGAACAGGTTAAGCGCAAAGATATTGACAAAGATGGAAAGTTAGCAGTTATCCCAAAAGAGCGTATTAAAGAAATCATTGGCCGAAGTCCTGACTATGCAGACGCTTTAATGATGAGAATGTACTATGAATTTAGTCCACAATCAGAGGGAGTGGCAATTGACATGCTAACAACTATGTTCTATTAAAACCAGTTTTTTTAAGTTGGTTTTGATGCTTTTGCCATATATTGAAAAAATTGGATTATTCAGATACTTTCATGCTTACTTCATCTTCATTCTCACTCCATGTGTCCATTGTGTCAAGTATGCGGTTCGTGCGTTTTTGCTCATGCAACAGAGATTCTAACAACTTCACCCGCTCATTGATTTTGAAATACCACAACCACAACTCACGAAGAACAATAAATGCAACTACTGCAATTGCAATGATTACTAAGATTAATTCAGTTTTTTCCATGATTAAACAGTTTTTAAAAAGTATTGAATAGTGTTCAAAAGTATAATATTATTTCAAGTGAGTAATTCTGGACACACGATAAGCCATTGAATTATTTTTTATTCACAGTTAATTTTGTCCCGCAATTTGGACATGTGAAGTCATTGTTTTGCGGTTGCTCAAAAAGTTCAACAATACTCACTTCTAAAGCATTGGCAATTTTGTTGAGTGTTTCAGTAGTGGTGTTACTACCATTGATAATACGACTTAAAGCAGGAGCCTTTATATTCATTCTGCTTGCAACGTCTGCAATTGATAATCCTTTTCCTTTTGCTATTTCTTTAACTCTTAACATTTGTGTTATTCTATTTATTTGTATCAAAAGTATTATAATTCGTATATATGTGCAATAATTATCATATAAATAACGCTACATGTTATTATTTCAGCAAATAAATTTGCTTGCTATTAACTTATATGTTATCTTTGAGGCATCAAAATAACTCAATAGGTTAATAATTATGAAAGCAACATTAAAATTTAGGTCGGTAGTTTTTAAAAGAGCTTACCTCATCGTTAAAGAAACCGGGTGCAATTTTTCAGAAGCATTAAAACAAGCATGGATCCGTTACAGGGAATACAAAAACCGAATTGCAAAGGAATTGGCAGACCGTATGAACAGTTTTGATTATTATTTCCACTATGCAGATGACAGCCGCGTTTATCGATACTGGACAATCATTAAGGCCGAAATTAGGGAGCAAGTATTGTCAATGCCGATAAGCCTTATTTCAGCAATTCAGAGCCAATTAAAAGCAAATTCAAATATTTCAGTATTTATTAAATAAAATTACAACATCATGGAAAAAAAAGAATTGATGCAGGTAGCAACCTCGCAAGAGTTAACCAACAGCTTAAATTTTGCATTTGGAAATTTGGTATGTTCCAAGAAGTTTTCAGACCTACCTAAGAACGACCGGGAAAAAATGGTTTTTCATTGGGAGCTATTCCGGGATTTTCTTGCATTTAGTGATTAAACTGCATGCGATAAAATTCTATCTCATGTCAAATACATTTGACAGGGTGCATCGGAGGCACCTTATCCACATTTGGAAAATGAAAAAGGGCGGCTCAATAACCGCCCTTTGTTGTATTCAAATTTCGTTACCCCGGCAAAAGGATAACGAAACCAAAGTTAGTCATTAAAAAGTTGCCTCCCAATAACTCTTTTTTCAAATGGTTGACTAAATGTTGACTAAAGTAGTTGTAACTAACTGATAATCAATCAAAGAAGTGGAGCTGGCGGGAGTCGAACCCGCGTCCAAACGAGGAAGCCATAAGCTTTCTACATGTTTATCTCTGATTTGATTTTCGAATAGCAGCCGGATCAAAGCCACCAACTACTACCTTATCTCTTTTATTTTTGCAAAAACGCCAGAGCCTCGTTTATGCTAGCTTCGATTTACTTGCACCGCCGGTTCGGACCGCTTCAAAGCATTAGCATCCGGGCGATGTCTCGTCCCAAAACCTTGTTTCGGGATGAAGCGTAAGCTACTTAATTCGCTTACGCAGCAAGAGCGTAATTGTTTTCGCCAATTATGGTTGTGATTATTAAGATTTACGGGCCAACAATCAAAGCCCGACATGCTTACTTACCTCTTCTACCCGCTGTCAAAACCAATCAGCCCCTGATAGAAATACCTGCTTGCGTTCAAACAGGGCTACAAAAATACAAAATATTGAGATGATTACCTCATTCATTCATTCATTCATTCATTCATTCATTTTGTATAAATTAATTAACCGGGAATCCATGAACAGAAGTTATCCCATGAATCCGGGCAATCGTTCGTCCATACATGTTTGTGCGAGTTTCTTCCGGAACATTGTTGGCATCCAACATTTTGTTAAAACGTATAATATTCTGAACCAAGTTTTCTTCCGCGGCCATCTCATCTGTAGCAAACAGTATATTTTCCCAGGCTGGCCCTGCCCCTGCCCCAACATGGGGCTTGCCAAGATAGGGAGTCCACCAGAGGTACTGTCCCCAGAAACCGGGATCAAGATCCTTTTTTATCAACGACGAACCCGAAATATCAAAATAGAGATTTGGGTTTAGGCGGGCACCTTCTGCGGCTTCCGGATACCATGGGTTTCCGAAATGGGCGGCATGAACGAAAAGATCCCGGTGCCTTTCTGCAATAGAAGCTACAAAAGCAGGCCTCATGCCTGCAAAATTCCCACGCGCATGTATCCCTGTGTGAGGTGCAATCGGCATTTGGAACTGTTCCGCGAGTATCCAAATCGAATCATATTTAGGGTTATCATAATTCCACCCTTTTGTGGCAAACAGTTCCCCTAATCCTTTATAGCCCATATCCTTTGCCTTGCGAATATCATCGGTAACTGTTGGACTATCGATATCAATGGCAGCATAAGGGATTACAAGTTCCGGATATTCATTGGCAAATTGAATTCCCCTTTCAAGGTAATCCATACCAACCAATACGCAGCCCATAGCTTTGTGGGCGGTAAAAACTTCAACAAAAGATTCTTCCCATTCATCGGTCGCCCTATAATGAATGTGGGAATCAATAATAAAATCTGGCCTGGAAGTGTTTGGTGTATCCTCTACATTGCATGCTGCAATAAGTATCACAGACACAAAAATCAAAATTAAAAAAGATTTTGTTTTCATACTATTTTTATTTATTTGCTTTATTTAATCATTCAATCTCCTGATTTTGATATTTCTAAACCATGCTTCTTCGGCATGGTCCTGTAATACAATATGTCCCCTCTTTTTGTCATCAAACCCAGGAATGTCTTTAAACTTACTTTTTTGAATTAGGGAATCAAATGAGCTGCTGCCCATGTCAAATTCCAACACTTTTTTGCCGTTCAGCCAATGCTCGCCCCGGTTACCTCTAAAAACAATACGGCTTGTATTGAATTCCCCTACCGGGTTAAGTAATTTTTCTTTTCCTGGAGGCACCAGGTCATATAATGCCCCGGTACTATTTCTCATAGCCGGAGCAGATAGCCCGCCGTCGTCCATCATCTGGTATTCAAAACCCAAGGCACAGCCTTTTGGTGGATAGGATAAAGATAGTTCTTCGGAAACATTATATTTAATGCCGCTGTTGCCCCCTGGGCCAATTTTCCAATCCCATACCAGCTCAAAATTATCGAATGTTTCAACCGTTATTAAATCAGCACCCAGGATTGGCTGTCCGTCAGCTTGCCTGGGCCAGTCGGTTTTCGGCAGTATTTTAATCGTGCCATCCTCTACAATCCATCCATCGGGGGCTTTGTCCAAACCAAAACCCCTCCAGCCTTCCAATGTTTTGCCATCGAATAATAATTCCCAACCCTCTTTCTCTTCAGCGTCTGTTAATTTATTATTTGTTGTATGGGTGCATTGTGCTGCCGGATTCAGAATAATAACAATGCTAGCTAAAAGTAAATGTTTCATATTTATAATATTTCATACTTCACATCGACCCATTTTTCATTCTTAGCAGATTTCTCCAGTGCTTCCAATACCGATACACAGTTCAAAATGCTTTGGTGGGACCGGGGTTCTTTGCCGGTGCGGAACATTTCTACCATGTCAACATAACTTATAGGTGGATCCGACTCCTGCACCCGGGGTTCTAATTTAATAAATTTATCAGAAGCATCGATAAAAGTTTCCCATCCTCGAGATTTAGTAAATATCAGGGTGGCAAACAAACCGCTGGAAAATTTCAGGCTGGCATTCCCCTGGCTGCCATTTCTGGATATCCTAACCTGTTCCACATCTTCCCCAAAAATATTCATAAGCGTCTGAACCATGTGGACACCGTAAAAAAATACACCGCCATACTCCGAATCCAAATCCACAGGGCCTGTGCGGATAACCTGGTTGATGCCTTCAATGTTCCTTGCCTGCTCTTTTAGATCGAAAGTGGCAGCAGAGTGTGCATTAGAGCTGTATGAAGATACCGGGGTGCCAACTTTTCGTGCCATTTCCAAAAACTCTTTTCCTTTAGCTGCCCGGTAACAAAAAGGTTTATCAATAAAAGTGGGGATGCCGGCTTTTACAAAAGGTATGGCTGCTTCAAGATGGTATTTCGGATGCCGGTGATCCACAATCAACGCATCTATTTTCCCCATCATTTCGGCAGGGTCTTTCACCTGGTTAGGGATATTCCCCTGTTCCATTGCCCGTTTTGCAAATTCGTCAGTTTCGCCCCAAACGTATTTCACTTCCACACCCGGAAATCTTTTATCCGTATTGAACAGTTTTCCATATCCGATGGTATGTGAATTTTCAGCACCAATGATCCCGATCCGTATTTGTTTTTGTCCGCTTGGGATTCTATATGCTGATTTCAAAAAAAATCGGGGAGTGACAGTGGTAAGAGCAATTGCTTTCCCTGTGGTTTTTAAAAAACTTCTTCTTGTATCCATGTTTCTAAATATTAATCCAGTTAAACTAAACTTCGACCGGCAGCGTATAAGGAGAGCGGTATTGACGTGTCATAAAAGCATTCCCATCATCGGCAAATTCACCAACAAACCTTTCAGAAGTAGGGTTAAAGGTAAGCTTCCGTTCTGTTCGGTAGGCAACGTTCCCAAGATGGATTATTCCCGTTGACATATGTCCTTCCAATATATCCGCATTAAGGTCCTGCCATCTTCTTGACCTGACAGCACTGATGAAATTACTAAAGTGAGTGTATTCCAGTTCCCCAATCTTAACCGTATTATTTGCGTTTGCCTCACTAATGTTTTTTAAAATGGGCGATTGGGAACCAGCGCTCGTCATACTTGGGCCTGGCTCGTCTTTTGGGCCGAAAAAGGTTTTAAATTCACTCCCGCCGAGGAACATCCATCCTTCAGTTCCATAAAAGAAGCACCCGCTTTTGGAACCAAATTCAGGATTTGTATATAAACTGCGGATTTCGAGTTCCATAATGGTCCCATCCCCATATTCATAAGTGGCAGTCTGAAGATTCGGTATTTCCTGATCGGAATCCCATTTGTAAAGGCCTCCGTTGCAGGAAACCCTGACCGGGTGAACATGCTTGTTCATCCCCCAACGTACCTTGTCCATTTGGTGGGTGCCGTTGTTACCAAATTCCGTGGTACTGGTATCCCAGAACCAGTGCCAATTATAATGGAACCTGTTTTCATTGAAAGGGCGGTAAGGCGCAGGCCCAAGGAAAAGGTCCCAATTAACCCCCTCGGGGATCGGGCTGTCCTTTACACGTCCGATATCTCCCCTATGCCCATAAACAATCCCCCTTCCCATATAAATATCTCCCAATTTGCCCTCATGAATTAACTTAATGGCTTCTTTAGTGACCTCATTACTCCTGTTTTGCGTGCCAACTTGTACAATACGATCATATTTCCTGGCTGCCTGTACCATTTTCCGGCCTTCATCAATGTTGTACGATATCGGCTTTTCCACATACACATCTTTTCCTGCCTGGCAGGCCCAAATTGTTTGCAGTGCATGCCAATGGTCCGGCGTTGCAATTGAAATAACATCGATCTCTTTATCGTCCAAAAGCTCCCGGAAGTCAACAACCGTCTTTGGGGTGTTGCCTCCTTGCTCTTCAACATTTTTTATTGCTTCCGGGAATAACCTTTCATCAATGTCACATAACGCTGTAACCCTCACGTTTGGCATATTGCAATAATTAAGGTAATGACCGCCACCGCCATACATCCCCCCTTTGCCCCTTATGCCCACAACAGCAACATTGATGGTGTCGTTCGGGCTTTTGTTTGCAAACCCGCTTTTTATAACGGTCGGGGTCAGTATCAGGCCTGCTGCTGTGGTTGATGTTGTTTTTAAAAATTCACGCCGGTTTGTTGCTTTCATAATTATGTCTCCTGTAATTTTAATTGTTATTATTTGTTATTTAAAATGTTCATCAAAAAAATCTACCATGGCCTCAAACGCCTCCATTGAAAAAGTATGGATGCCGGGATGCTGGTGTACTACAAAATTGGTCGGTTTTCCTGCACACTCATAAGCGGGTTTCACGATGCCCACAAATTGATCCACTGCCTCCTTGGTCATGCCCACATCTTCAGTCGGGGCCCAAACCATTAAAGGTTTTGGCGCCATGGCTGATGCAAACCAGGCTTGGTCGCCCTTTTCCACTATCCCGGGGACCCACCAATACAAGCCGTGATAATCTACATTTCCTGTGCGTGCAAAAACATCCACAGAGCCAACGCCCCCGCAAATAGATGCAGATGCCGTCACCCGGTCGTCAAGGAGGGACAGGTAAAATGCAGTGATCCCCCCAAACGACAAACCTGTAGCGCCAATACGATCCGGGTCCACGTCGGACCGGTTTTGCAGGTAGCTTACCCCCTGGCGTATTTCATCAACAATTACGCCCATGGCAGTATGGCCATTAACCAGTTGTATCTTGGCCTCAACGGACGTGGAGGGCTCACGTGTATCCAATCCCCGTTGTGTGAGCGCCAGGATTAGATATCCCCGCCTTGCAAGCTCGCGGGCCCAACCCAGCAATCTGGTATGGGGCTGATCCTGTCCTGCTCGTTGCCATTCCCCACGGCCAAACTGTTTGGTCACCATAGCATCCCGGCCTGCGCTGCTGCCGTGGAGGCAAATAATTGCGGGGAGTTGGCTGTTTACACGGGCGCCCCGGATGACAAATGCGGGCACAACCTTCCCGTCTTGCGCTTCCCAGGACAGATCCTCTATGATCAAACCTTCCTCTTCCATTGAAGTGTGTACAGTCACATCAACATCAGGGGGGGCAATGGAAACCTTTAGCAAATCGGCAAACGCCTTACGGGCAACATCTGCAAATGGTCCCTGCTCCTGAGCGGAAACAGCGGAAATTAAAACAAAATAAAAGCCGATAATAGAAATAGTAGTTCTCATAAATTCCCCTTTCGTTATTCTAATGATAACACTTTATCATTTTTAATTTGACAATTTAAATAGTTCATTGATATTTACGGTTTTAATAAAAAGAAAGTTAGAATGATTTTAAATGTTGGTTAAACCAACCAATCATCCGCCTAAATAAATCATTCCTGTTTTCAGGTTTTAAATCCGGGCGCCAGCCATGTCCTTCGTTCATATATTGCACGAACGATGTATTGACATTGCATTTCTTTAGTGCTACATACATCTCCTCCGCTTGTGAAACCGGAACTTCATTGTCTTTACGTCCGTGGAGGAACAATGTAGGGGTTGTTACATTTTTTGCATCTCTTAAAGGTGACCATTGCCAAAGGAGGGAAAAGTTATCATAGGCCGATCCATTAAACTCGGTTTCAATCAATGAATGATATAACGAGGTGCCTGCAAAACTTATGAGGTTACTGATGCCCCCATCTACAACGGCAGCCTTAAAACGGTTTGTCTGGGTGATGATCCAATTAGTCATGTATCCACCATAACTTTGGCCTGTAACCCCTAATTCTTTTTTGTCGATCCATGAATAATTTTCGATGATATAATCCATCCCTGCCATTAGATCCTTATAGTCTCCGCCGCCCCAGTTCAAAACGGTACCGCTTGAAAATTTCTGGCCATAACCATGACTTCCCCTGGGGTTCATGTAAACAACACCAAATCCGGCCGATGCCAATAACTGCATACGATCTTCAAAATCATAACCAAACATGTTATGGGGCCCCCCGTGTATTACAAGTATTAAAGGATATTTTTGCGATGGATCAAAAGACACCGGCTTCATTAACCATCCCTGAATATTGGTCCCGTCAAAACTTTTAAACCAGAAGGCCTCTGCATCCATGAACCGGAATTTATTTTCCAACTCAGTGTTCAGATCAGTTATTTGCTCATTACTTTTGTTTTTGCCCTGGAAATGAAACACCTCACCCGGGCTGGTTATATCTGTTCTGATATAGGCAATGTCACTTTCATCGTTGCTTAGAGAATAATCCAGGACATGCATATTTCCGTCGATAATGGTTTCTATCTGGCCTGCAGTGTGAGAAATACGGTAGAGAGGGGTTTTACCTTCGCTTCCGGCCGTAAAGTAGATAAATTCCCCGTTATTGCACCATGAAATATTTTCAACCCTCCTGTCAAGCTTTTCAGTCAGGCACTTCGGAACACCTCCGCCAATAGTCATTACGTAGAGGTGTGTATCTTCTGAATAACTATCTTTATTTGTTGTATTAATGCCTGTGGTAGCAAGAAATGCCACCGTTTCGCCATGCGGTGAACATGCCGGCTGGAAAACCGTTCCGAAATTTTCCGTAAGCCTGGTCACCTTTTTGGTTTCAATATTTACCCTCCATAAATCTTCGGCAACATTATTATCCGGATCCCCGGATCGGTTACTGATAAAAACAATGCTCCGGCTGTCCGATGACCAGGAAAGGGAAGATTCATTATATTTATCGTCGGTAATTGCTTCAGGTTCCCCGCCTGAAGTACTGACAACAAAGATACTGGTGAGGAGATCATCGGCAAAAAACGGACGTCCGCGGCCTCCTTTTGTTTTATACATCAGCCTGTCTATAACTTTAACCTCTTCATTTTCTATATTTGAATCCTGATGTGGAAAAGTACTTATATAGGCTACCTGTTTTCCATCGGGAGACCAGGCAAAGTTCATCTCCGCCATGTGGTTTATAAAATAATTTGAAGAGAAGATTTTTGCCAGAAACTTTTTCTGGTTTTTTTGCAGGTTATATTTCCAAAGCTCTCCGTCTGCCGATATATAGACAAACTTTGATCCGTCGGGAGACAGGCAAGGGCTGCTTCCTTCTGTTAAAAACTTTTTTTGCTTTGTTGCGATATTTATTATTACAACAGAGTCCTTATAAGAATTCTGCAAGGTATCAGTTGTGGTTACTACACAAAGTAGACTTTTCCCGTCAGGCGACAGTTCTACCCCACTGACGCCCTTAGTTTTATAGATATCGTTGAAAGAAAAGGCCTGTTTGTCTTGTTGATTTTCTTCCATTGCAAAATCATTGAACAAATTATCGGGCCAGGCATTCACATCCATACAAATCCCTATTAACATCAGCAATAAAGGAAGTGCTCCCGTTATCTTCTTCATTATG
>CAZNEV010000017.1:0-74129 GCA_964572085.1 uncultured Maribellus sp.
ATATTTTTTTTAGCAAACTAATTTAATACTTTTTATTTGTGTATAAAGAGTAGCTCTTTGGAGGGGGCTGGGGAGAGGCTTTTTCCCTATTCTTTTTTATATCTCTCAAACTCCCCCGCTATTCCGGCTTCTTTTTCATTGCCAGAGTGCACGATTACCCGGTAGCGCAAGTTAATCTTTTCGCCTTTTTTCAAGGATGTTTCTTTGTCGTTTTCGGGCCAGTACATGGGCGTTGGAGAAAAGAACCCATAGTCGCGGGTGAACCAGGGCGCGGGAAACCATTTATTCGACGGGTGTTGCAAAATGGCAATCCCTTCCGTTCCTCCCATTCGTTTGCCATGGTAGTCCATCCACGCCGAGCGTTTCCCGAAAGTGCCTGTTTCGCCGGATTCCCCTTCTGCGTTAATCATTGTGCCGCCGTTGGTCACAGCGAGGTCGAGATCAACCCTTCCGCTAAACAACGAATGATTGGTTTTTTCGATGGTCACATCCATCAACATTTCCATGGTGATGTCGAAGTCGAGGTAGAACTTGTCCTTTGTTGGTGCGGTGACTGTGATTTTCCGTATATCCTTCACGGGAGCATCGGCACCAGGCCTGGCCCAAATGCACTCGTTTTCGAGAACTGCTTTGTTGCCGCCCGTTACAAGAATGTCGGCACGTAGCGAAACAATCCGTCCGCGTTCCAAGCCTTCCTGCCAGTAGTTGCCACCGTTCACCCGGTCGCAGCCAAAAAACAGCGAACTGTGGTGCGGGTAATTGGCATTGCGCATGGAAGTTACGCTGGCATTCGACGGGCCGTTCACCGGAAAAAAGAAAGGGTACTTTTCAAACTCGGATAGAATGTAACTGGTAAACAGGTTACCGTTTACCCGAAACTCGATTTTGTCGCCCACTTTTTCGGCGGTAACTTTTGGTTGTGCAGTTGCCACAGAAATAACGAGAAATAAGCTTACGCTTAATGAGATAAATGATTTCATAGTTGCTGTTTTAAATTTCATTAAGAATTGCCATTGATTTATTTTAAAAAGAACATTGCCGCAGATGCACGAATTTATTTTTATGAATATTCGTTTACTCTCCCTCTTCTCCCTCTCTACGCGTAGAGAGGGACGATCCCGAGTACTCGGGATCGGGGTGAGTAGTTCAAAAAGACTTTCATATCCTATTATTAAACGCATTATTCTATATTAAAATAACTACTGATTACAATCCGTGGCATAGCCGCAAAACTGTTCCAGTACATTTCGGCAGTTTGGGCGTCCATCTTGCCGTCGAAAACAATCATCCGGTATTTCAAGGTGTAACTCTGTTTTGGCTCCAGTTTCCACTCTATATGACGGATGGGCACAAACTCGAAATACATGTCGCCCCGGCCGCCGTTGGCGTCAAGCGGCCACACACGCATCGGCTCGGGGTGCATCCGGTTACCGGGGTGGCTCATAAAAAGTATCCCCGAACGGCCTCCCGGAACAGCAGATTCCCCTTCCACTATGCACCATTTTGCAAACGATCCGTCAGCATCCACCCTTGTTTTACCATCCGAAGTTAAAACCGTGCAATTGTCATTCTTCCATTTTTCGGTAGCACGGAAACCGATACCTCCTCCGTAGCGATAGGCATCCAGCAAAATGCCATCCTTCAGCGGACTGTTGAGCGAGGTCGTATAATCGATCATCCAAACCCCTTCGCCGGTGTTCCAGGTGCGGACGTCCAAAATTTCGTTCATTGCAATTTGGTCGGGGCCTTTTCCTCCAAAATCGATGTGTTGCTGCAAGGCCCTAAAACCACTGAAAACTGCCCCTTCAATTTCGGAAAGAAAGGCGGCAAATTTCACGGTGCCCTGCCCTTCGGCAAGGTTCCAAAAATCCACTTGGCGATCGTCAATATGGGTGCGTGTCCACGGCCCCCAAATGCCGTAATGGTGATAATGGTCGGGCGCCTGAACACGGGTTAGCTCTTCACCCCCGGGCGACCACAGCGGGTGGATGAATCCCGAACGCTGAAAAATGGGGTTGATTCCGTCGGGCGGGAAAGTGACGGCGTAGCGGTAATATAATAGGTGTTTCATTTTCCTTATTAGTTCACAAATTTAGTTGTATAAAAGCAATAACAACAGTATTCTTTTTGCAAGGAACGGTACGATATTAACGATTTTTCGTAATATCGCTGTATGAAGCTAATGCATGAACAAATTGATTTCCCCGGAAGGTCGCCGGTGAAAGTAAAATTCCGGGAGATGCCCTTCTTCACGTATCCCTGGCATTTCCACAGCGAATATGAAATTCTATACGTCATCGAGGGGTTTGGCACCCGTTTCGTGGCCGATAACATCGAACCTTTCCAGGCGGGCGAAATGGCCTTGATCGGAAGTAACCTGCCCCACTTTTGGCGCAGCGACGACCTCCACTTGAACAGTGCCGGAGAAATGAAGGTGAAGTACATCGTCATCCAATTCCCCGAAGACTTTTTAAAAGGCCAGATCACCAATTATCCGGAATTTCAGTTAATTGCCAAGCTGCTGCAACGGGCATCTCGCGGAATCAGTTTTTCAAATGAATTCGCCGCCACAGTATCGCGAAAAATTCTGAAAATCGCTAAGAAAAATGGCTTTGAGCGAATTATGCTTTTGCAGGAATTGTTGCAGTTATTGGCACAAACGAACGAATACAAATTGTTGGCAGGCGAACTGTATCAAGCCGAAAACCACAACTTTACCAACGAACGTTTAACGAAAGTGATGCATTTCCTGACCACCAGTTACCAAAACAAAATTGAACTCAAAAAAGTGGCTGAAATTGCCAACTTGCACCCTTCGGCCTTTTGCCGCTATTTTAGAGAAAAAACGGGGAAGTCTTTATTGGAATTTATCAGCGACATGCGCATCGGCTACGCGTGCCGTTTGATTCTGGAAAATAAAATGTCGATCACCCAAATCTGTTTCGAGAGCGGGTTCAATAACATTTCTAATTTCAACCGCACTTTTAAACGACAAACCGGTTTCACGCCTACCGAATATTTTGGGAAATTTCATGGAAAATGAATTGTAACGCTATCTCCTTCCCGAGAAATATTGACCTAAAAAAACCTGCCTTTAAGCAAGACAGGTTTTTTCAACGAAGTTTTTTTGCACCGTTCTTTAGAGGCTGTGTGAAAATGTGATTTTTGACTAACCCTGGCATTCCTGCCCGTCCGGTCAGGCGGGGTATGCCAGGGATCTGATGCTAAGAGAGGACTCGGGCTTTAGCCCTTAATATTTGTTTAATTCGTTCAAGATTAAAGGCTTTCCGAAGGTTCATAGAACCCTCGGAGAATAATCCCCTTGGGAAAAGCCGATGCCCAATTACTCATTTTTAACATCCAGCTAAAGCCCGCCTGACGAACGGGCAGGCAGGGTGCCAAAAGAAAAACAAATGACAAAAAATGATGAGATGTTTAAAAATATCTATAAAGTGCCTAATTCAATTTTTCTTTTTCTTCTTGATGATTACAAAGGCAATCACAGCGATTACGACAACCGCTAAAATGATGTAAATTGCGGCATTGCCCGATGAGGACGACGCTTGCTCGGCACCCGCCAATAAATCCTGCTCCATGTACGAACTATCCTGCACACCAAGGTTGTCGATGTACGTTCCGCCTTCTTCCTGAGCAAAGCCAAAAAATGGCAAGCCCAAAATAAGCGATGCAAAAAGTGCTTTCAATTTTTTCATAACCCTATTTTTTAATTAACATTTATAACTCCAATTTCTCATTAACCGCAACCAACAACTCCTTTGCTTTGTTGTAACGCGGATTGAATTCAAATAATTCATTCAAAACCGTTTTTGCGCGGTTGAAATCGTCTTTTGCAAAATAGTATTGCGCTTCTAACAAGTAAAACGGTTCGTAAAGCGGATAAATTTCGCGGCCGCTTTGCAAATATCCGATAAAACTTTCAAAATCGTTTTCTTTCAGCGAAATTTTTGCCAATTGCACGTATAACCAAACATTATTTGGGTCGTCTGCGACGGCTGTTTCTAATAGATTTTTGGCTTCGTCGAACGCCCCTAATTCTATTTTATTGATGCCCGCCAAATCGTTTTTTCCTTTCCTTTTCAACAAAACAGCGATGGGATTTCCACAGTGATAAAACGTTTTAACAATCTCCGATGATTTCCATTTTCCGCTCTTCAACAAAAGTGGATGGATGTAATTCACCCCAAACAAGCCGTAATCCCACTCTGCTGAACTTCGCTCCAAATAGCGCGAATACCGGTATTCGATACCCGGAATATAAGCGAAATAATTGGAGAGGTTGCTATTTTCCGCCACAGTCACTTCCTCATTCCCCACCAAATTAATTAAATAATCCGAAGCCTCTTTCAAACCGTGAAAATAATAATCATACTCATAGTTGGACCATGCTTTTTTATTTCCGCCCGAAATGGTGTTAAAATAAATATAATCGGCAGGAAAGGTTGCTGCCTGCTGTTTTAAGGGCAAAATCATCGTTCCAAAAAAAAAGAGCGCTGTTCCGGTTTTCACCCATTTTTTTGTATTGGATTGAAATAAACGCACTATGCCCATCGCAGAAAAGACCGCCAAAAGTGGCAGTACAAAAAGCATTTGACGAACTCCGCTATATAAATTTGCATCGATTGCTACCACATAAACCAGCGGGAAGCTTAGGGTAAAGAGCACAAACAACTCGTAAAAGAGTTGCTTGTTATCGTGTTTCGATATTTTCAGAAAAAACAAAACGAGAAAAACCGCAAAGCCCAATAACAGGAATTCGGGTGTTGAAATGGCCAACCATTTGGACAGATAATACCACGGAAGTTGGGTGCTCCACAACCAATCGCCTTCAAAAACCTGACGGATGCTAACTTTGTAATGCTCCATCATGCTTAAACTCAACAGCGGATTGCGAAAAACATCCTGCAAGGCAAAGGGCCAAAACAGTAACCCCACGAAATAACCGACTCCGAGAATTACTGCTCCCTGGCCCAATAGCCTTACAAGACAATGTTTAGTTGAAACGATATGTTTAAGTAAAAAAGGCTTCAAAATTAGAATTAACACCAGCGCTAAACCAAGATACGCGAATAAAATCAGCCCGCCGATGCGTACTGAACAGGTAAAAGCGATGGACAAACCAAGTAAAATTGCCGTTTTCCAGGTGGGTTTTGGCAATTCTTTTAAAAAGCGCACAATGAGGTAGATAGCAGCCAAATAACCCACAGCAAAAGGAATGTCTTTCAGGTTGCCGAAGGCCTGCCCAAACAAACGCGGCATCAACAAAATCGACAAAACTGAAATTGCCGAAACCCAGAACGACCCACTTAACTGATAAGCAATCAATCCTGCAAAGAACAGTAGCAACCAAAAGAAAAACGCACCCGTAAAATGACGGGTGAGAAATTCGTTTTCGATGTTGAAAAGGCGGTTGAAGAGTGCCGTAAAATTATCGACCGATTGCCCGTAATATTTCAAATTGGTAACGGGCGTATTCAGGCAAGTAACATCGTCGCCGCCGGTAAAATACCAGTTCACCACCGTTTTGGCGTGAGGGTAATGCAACTGTTCATCCACATTCACCGCAGCTTTCGGGGCGAAGAATGCAAGCAGCATTGCGGCCAAAACCAAACTGGCAACAAACACATTTCGTGCGCTTACTATGTTGAAATGTTTATTCATAAATCTCTTTCACAAAATAAACGGGGCGGTTTTGGACTTCCTTAAAAATGCGGTAGATGTATTCGCCAATCAAGCCCAAAAAAGTGAGCTGCACCGAACCAAAAAAACTGACCGCCAAAAACGTCGACGACCAGCCTATGGGCGCGTAGCCCGCGAACTTTGAAACCAGCGTGTAAACAATGGCGCCGAAGAAAATCAGGATTCCCAGCAAACCAAAATACAAACAGGCTTGAATCGGCCATTTCGAGAAAGAATAAATGGCATCGGCAGCAAGTGAAAACAGTTTGCTGCGGCTCATTTTTGCTTCCCCTTTTAAACGTTCAGGGCGGTCGAAAAGGATAAAGTCGTGCTTGAACCCGATGAAATTCCGGATGCCCGGCAGGTAACGGTTCCGCTCGGTAAACCTAAGAATTGCCTGATGTGCCTTTTTGTTAATAATCGAGAAATTACCGGCTTTGGCCACTTGCTCGCCTTCGGAAACTGCGCTGAAAATACGGTGAAAAATATTGGTGACAATCTTGCGCGACAGTTTCTCATTGCGTTGCACACGAACGGCCGAAACAATGTCGGAACCAGTGCTTTCTATTTTATCGAAAAGGACGGGAATCAATTCAGGCGGGTCCTGGAAATCGCCGTCCATCATAATCACATAGTCCCCGGTTGCATATTCCAATCCAGCAGTTAACGCGGCCTGCAAACCAAAGTTCCGCGACAGGGAAAGCACTTTTAGTTCCTTGTTGCCGTCCCTGAAATCCAGCAATTTTTGTAGTGTTGAATCGGTGCTTCCATCATCAACACATACCACCTCAAATGCTTCGCCCGTTAGTTTCAAGCTGACAAAGGTTTCCTCCAACAACTGATTCACAAGGTTGCTTTCGTTTAGAAGCGGTATAATTACTGAAATCATAGCGGTTTATTTTTATGCTTTATGTTGAGTTCCGGGAATCGGTACGGGGAATTCCATGTCCACCGGCCCCATTTCATATTCTGAAGGTCCTAATCTATCTGTGGAGTTCATCATGTCTTCCCAGGTTACTTTTTGCCCTGTGTAGGCTGCGGTGCGCCCCATTATCGCGGTCAGTGTCGAAACGGCTGTCCGCTCGGCTTCCACCACCGGTTTGTTCGTGCGGATAGCAGTTACCAGATCAATATGTTCCTGCACATAAGGTGAAACGGCTACTATCTCCGTTGAACTACCGTCTTTGTTTTTTGGGTATTCGTAATGCCATTTCACCGAACCGTCGAGGTTGAAAACGGTATTCTTGCAGTTGGTATAACCTTCGGTCCCCATAATCAGTTCACCGAGCGTATTGGCACAATCGTCAATTTGGCGCGACATGCTGTGCGACGAAACACCGTTTCCATAATCAAAATCGATACTGAAAAAATCGTATTGATCCCCGGTCAACCGCCGCGCACGGCCGCCAAACCCAATGGCCTCAATGGGTTGTTTTCCCATGTGCCAATTAATAATATCGATGTTGTGGACGTGCGTATCGAGAATATGGTCGCCGCACAACCAGCAAAAATTATTCCAGTTGCGGAGCATGTATTCCATGTCGCTCCAGCCTTCTTCGCGGGTGCGAAACCACACATGCGACTGCAACCACCAGGCTTTTGCCGAAACAAGCTGGCCAATTGCCCCCCCGGCAACCTGACGGTAGGTTTCAAGGTAATCACGCTGATGGCGGCGTTGTGTTCCGGTAATCACCGACAAGCCGGCATTTTCCGCTTTTTTCGATGTTGCCATGATTTGCCTTGCCCCAACGGGATCAACACAGACCGGCTTTTCCATGAACACATGCTTTTTGGCCTGAATGCAAGCATCAAAATGCTCCGGCCTGAAATGCGGCGGCGTTGCGAGGATGACGACATCCAAATCGACATCGAGCAAACTTTTGTACCCGTCGAAGCCCCAAAAACAATTCGCCTCCGGGACTTCCACGCGTTGCTTGAGCAATTTATTCCGGCAATCCCAGACTTTGTCCTCGAAAACATCCGCCAAGGCAACGAGGTCTAAATCGCTTCCGGCAGCCAGAAAGTTTAGTGCTGCTCCCGTACCGCGATTTCCGCAACCTACGAGGCCGGCACGCAATTTCTTACCGTCGGGGGCTTTGTCCAACAGCGGCGGAAATTCATAATCAACCGCCTTTATTTTTGATTTACAGGAAGACAGGGCGTTCATCCCGATTACCCCCGCGGCTCCAATTAATGCCGTTTTTCCGAGAAAATCCCTTCGCGATAGTTGATTTTTTTCCATGATATTTAATTCTGATTTTTTTCTGATTTTAATTTTTCGGAATCTGGCACGCAAACCACCCTAAACCCAACGTTTTTACAGTCGGAATACCACCAAATACTTTTTGGGATTTGCGGGTCGGTAACTAACCATTCTATCGATCGCGTATAATCACGTCGCCCGGCACGTACATCTTTCGCAGAATTGTTATACGCCCCGCCGCGTATCACATGTTCCTTGCCTGCTCTTGGCCCCCAGGGGTTTTTCACAACTCCTTTCGGATATTTTGAATACACCGCCGGATCATAATAATCCGAGCAAAATTCGGCAACATTGCCGAGCATATTTTTCAAGCCAAAGGGGTTTGGCCATACTTCCGACGGTTCTTGTGTTCTTACAGGGCTGTTTTCGCGATAAATTACATAGCTGTTAATCACAGCAGTATCGGGCCCGAATAATTTCCCAAAGAAACCTTCTGCCACAAAGTCTTTCGGCGAACCCGGGAAAAAGTACGGCGTGGCAGTGCCGCCGCGCGCTGCATATTCCCATTCGGCTTCGGTGGGCAAGCGATATTTTTTGCCCGTAACCTGGCTCAGCCAACGGCAATAGGTTTCGGCTCCATGATGAGTCATGGTGATAGCCGGCCGGGCTCCTTTTCCCCAACCCTGATCGGGAGCGCCCCACGGCGGTGTTGCCCCTGAAATGCCATCGGCTTCTTCGTTAGTTTCAAGTGCCTCTTTCCGTCCCTGCGAACCTGTTGCATTAAAAAACGCAAGGTATTCGTTCCAGGTAACCTCTACTTCGCCCATCCAAAAACTGTCAACCTCCACTTCACGCACCGGCCCTTCATCAGCTTGCCGGAAAGGTTCATCCGGGGGCGTTCCCATTTTAAACTGACCACCCGGGATAGCTACCATTTTAAAGGAGACAGGGGTCCCCGGAATTTTCTCCTCGAAGGCAGTAAACGTTTCGACTTCTGTTGGTTCGGTATAAATTTCCTTGTTCCCGGTAACAATATCATCGCCGAGCGTCAAACCAACTTCGCCCCAGTAGTGGCCCATATTGTGGTGGCACTGCAAGCAGGAAGTGTTATCCGGATCCCGCACATATTTCAGATGCGATTCAGCTCCCAGGGCATTCAACGTTGAGGGGAACAAATTGGTATGGCATTTTATGCACCCGTCTTCATAAACAAAGCGTTTTGCAGCTTCCAGCGTCCGCTTTTCTTCCCAGTCAATTTTATCTAAGTCGTAGGCCACAAAGGCATAGAGATCATGAAACCCGTGATAAGCTTTGCGCGTGAGGAAACGCACCGGCTGGTCTTCGGGCGGCAAATGGCAATCGACGCATTTTACCGAAACGCCGCTGCGGGTGTTATTGTGAACTCCAAGTTGCCAGGATGTTTCGGCATGTGGATGCACGTGGCAGGAGGCACAAAATTCGTTTGAGGAGGTGTAATGAATGGTTTTATTTGAAAGCGCCACAAACAATATTGCTGTTAGGCCGCCTATTATAAAAAGCAAAAAATGTTTTCGTTTCATTATTTATTATTGGATATACACACACTTTTTATACAACATTAATCATCAACTATTAGAAAAACATTAACACCATCAAAACATTTTATTAGCCCACGCTTAATTTACACTTAATTAATCATGCAAGTTTTTGATATAGAATATTTTACAAAATTTAAAATTAATACATATTATTTTTATATTCATTAATTTTTATATTTTTGACGACAGAATAATTCAAAATTAAGGAATACAGCTCTATTAATTCAATGCATCTAAAAATGTCGATTCACAATAAATTCCTCCTAACACTAACTCTATTCCTGCTCTTCACCGCGTTGAAAGTCGATGCGGCCAATATTTTCGATCACACATTCTTAATTGCGGATATTAATGAACAAAACATTGGAGATAAATCTCTATGGAATTTTATCCAGCAAAATGATGCCACGGGGATTCAAGTAAAAATTTCGTTGAAAAACAACGACTTATACATCGATCGCTCGGGGCAACGATTCTTCTCCATCTTAGAAAAAACGAACACAATCGTTCAGGAAAACACTTCTAAAATTATACCCATATTCTTAGAGTTCGATGGTGATATTTTGTTGTTAGATTCCATAATAAACAAGTCGAGGCTTGCACCTTTCCTGTTTTATCTTCCGCAAGGCGAAGCATGGCCGTCGTTGGAATACCTGGTTCAGGCCAACCGCCGCGTTGTTTTTTTCATAAAAGGAAACTTGGAGAACGAAAGTCGGATTTTGCATGTGTTAAAGAATTACGCCTTGCAAATTTCCGCCGACAAGCCAAACATAAACCTATCACCGCTGTCGATGAATACAAATGTCAATCTTGAACTTTTTGCGATTAATAATTTCGACAAACTGCCGACAGCATTTCCTTCGAATCAGTCGATACGAAACCTAGTTCCGGATTATATCAATTTTTTACTGGAAAGCTGGAAGAAATTTGGTAAAAAGCCCAATTTTATTTTTGTGGGTACCGACATTTTTAAATTCGATTTTATTGTTGACCAATTAAATTCGTTCATTTGGATTAATGGCCAGATAAACGTATCCGGAAAAAGCTTAGAAGAAGTTTTTTGGAGAAACCCGGATGTATTAGTCACCGGTAGTCATTTCAGTTTCCCATATCGTGGCGGAGAAGAAATCATTTTGTCACCCTTTGTACCCGGTTTCCGCATGACGCCGGAGCAAATTGTGGTTACAGGAGAGATGGCTTTACCGGAAAGTTATTCGATTATAGCTACACCTTTGGAGTTAAGTGAAGGCATGACAGGAAATTTCACTTTTGAGGGTGAGATTAGAAATAAACTGGCTCCAGAACTGGAATTTGTTGGCACTGACTATTCATTTATCCGAGACATTGAACGGGGCGAAGTACTCAGACTGCCCGAGAATGCAAGCATCAATCTTGGAAAGCCGGAAAGCTACGGTTTGCCCAACAGCAGTTTCACGGTGAGTTGCTTTGTGAAGTTTACCGAAATTTTGGAATTTGGCGACAATGCCATTTTGGGCAACTACGAAACCGGATACCGGCGCGGACTGCATCTGATTTTGCGTTCAGGACACCCCTACTTTGGCTTGTGGGCCAACGATTTTATTTCGGACGCGCAATTGAAATCGAATAAATGGTATCACCTAACCTGGCGCTACATAATTGAAACGGGTGAACAGTCGATTTTTTTGAATGGCCGTTCCATTGGAGGCTCCGACGGGCACCCACCTTATTCCGGCACAGGCGACATTCACCTTGGCAGCGCATTATCATCGGGTGCGAGTTTGCGCGGCTATATCGATAATTTACGCTTCTGGAACCGTCCGCTGGGCAACGAAGAAATCAACCGTTTAGCGCTGGACGAAGAAATTCTGATGAAGGAAACTCCCAAAGCCAATAATTCTATTTTCCTCAATAAATGGATATGGTTTGGATTGGGGGCAGGAATTATTGTAACGCTAATTTTGATTTTTATTTTCAGAAAGAAAAAAGCAAAACCGACAGCGAGCTTTAAATTGCCCATCCGCCCCGCGGGAAACCAAATTCTGCTCTTTGGCGAATTTAAAGCGGTAAGCAAAGAAGGCGAAAGCATTACCGATCTTTTTACACCGAAAGTAAAAGAGCTTTTTCTTTTCAGTTTAATCGAAACTTTAAGAAATGGTGCAGGGGCAAATGTTTCTGATATCAAAGAAGAGCTTTGGCCTGGTATTTCAGATAAAAAAGCCACTAATAACCGTTCAGTAACGTTGAATAAGCTTCGAAAAATATTGCATCACTTTCAGGGCATCGAAATTTTGTCGAACAGTGGTCGGCTACTGGTAAAAACAGAAGAACCCTTCTTTTGTGACTATGTTGAGGCATTTACTCTTTGCAAAATACCACAGGGACTTGACCGCCAACAACTTGTTGCTTTTTTCGATTTGGTGAAACGGGGCCGCTTTCTAAAAGGAACATCGTGGCCGTGGCTCGACGATATCCGCGGTTTTATTGGCAATCAAGTGATAGACAATCTCCTGAAACTATCATCGTTTTACAGAAATGAAAATAACTTGAAAGAAATAGAAAAGGTAGCGCAGCGGATTTTGGATTATGATGATTTAAATGAAGAGGCTATTTATTTGCAGATTTGGGCCTTGCAAAAAGCAAATAACTTAAACCTTGCAAAATTCAATTTCAATCTTTTTACAAAGAAATACGAAACCAATTTTGCGGAACCTTATCCGATGAATTTCGCCCGTTTCAACCAGCATTTCGAGCAGGAATTACAACCTTGAAAAACGATTCAAGAATTAATAACTGTAATAAATAATCTGAAAGCAATTGGATGGAATTGTCACCTCAAAACCGTAACTTTTCAGTCATAATCCCAAAACGAAGAACGCTTAACTGGTGGTTGAAATACACGTTGTAATAATCCATACCCCGGTAGCCCTGTACAAAAAAACCGATGTCTTCAAAAAATCGGGGATGGTAGTAAAAGGTAAATTTCAGGTTGAGCCTGTTGGTCGAAAGCGAGTTCCAGTTGTTCACGTCGCCGAACATCCAGGTGGCTTCCCCTTTCATTGAAATTTTTGCTTTTTCTTTACTGCTTTGATTTTCCGCTATGGGGAGTTTAAAAAAGGAAACCGTGTTGTGCCAACGCACAGTGCTGTACTGTCCCTCCAATCCTTTATTCACCAAGCCCGTGGGGTGTACCTCTACAGATGTCTTTAAAAATCGGTGAGCGTTGAAACGGCTGATAAAATTGGTTTTAATCGCGCCAAGTTCAAAATAATTGGTGGCAAAGTTCCCCGAAAGGGTATTAATCTCGCCGTTTTCGAGATAAAAACTGCCGTCCTGTCCGTTCGAGTGATGGGCGATTTTCCCAAATAAACTGATGGTGTTTTTTTTGTTTTCCCGGGGCATTAAATAGTAAACCGTTATTTGCGGCATGTAGCTTGGAGTCCGTATGGGGAACGACTCTTCCTGATACATGCGGATAATCATTTGAGGCGTTAGTACGCCCATCAGCCGGGAATTTTTGCTTTTGCGGATATAGAAACTGGGGCTTAAATTCGCCTCGAACCAAAGGGGTTCAATGTTTCCGATGTCGGTGGGAAAAGTAATGTAACTGTTCCCCTGGTTTACCTGACCTATTATGGTGAGTTCCATTATCGACGATACCGGATCTTTGCTCTGCCCTCTGGCAAAAGAGACAAAAAACAAAAAGGGGAGAATAAAGAAACCTGTTTTTTTCATGGTCACAGGTAAATAATTTTTACTTGTATCGATTTATCTGCATTCAATTCAAAGCTTGCTTCAGAGAATTTGGGCTTGTTGAACATCCCAATGGAGGTATAGTTGGAGAACCCGATGCCTTCTTTCGGCAGTGCCAGGCCTTTTTTTATTTTGCCGTCCTCGTCTTCGTCGTGTAAAATATTTACGGCATATTTCCCCGGCGGAAGATTTTTAAACGTGACCTTCGAGGTGCCGTTTACAATCTTCGCAGACTCTTTTCGATAGTGTTTTTTGTAATTTTCATCGGGAAATACATCCGCCCTATTATACAAGGCAAACTGCACAACACCTTTTGAGTTTCGCAAATCAGTTACTTCAATGCTCAGCGAGTGGCTTTCTTCCTTTTGGTTGTTGAATGCTGAAAAGACAAAGGCCACAATAAATAAAAAAGTAACAGTCGTGATTTTCTTCATTTTCTGATGTTTTAAAGTAAAATATCCAAAGTTAGTTAATGGTTACTAACATACAAATATTTTAAAAATAATTTTTAATTTTATTAAGACTAAAGATTAATAGCATCTATTTCCGATTGAAAATTTGTTTTTATAAAAATTGACTTCTATATTTGTTAGTGAATACTAACATACTTATAAGTAAGTTAATGTTTATTCATTTTTAAATAGGTTATTAACAAAACAATAAGGAGGAAAAATGATGAAAAATTTTAAAAACATTGGAATCGCTTTGTCGATTGTCGGAATTTTCACGGGCATTTTGCTTTTATACTTGATGGCCCAAAACTACATGATAGTAGTAGATGGTAAAATTGCAGGTGGCCGCCCCGATGAGGCGGTGGCCGTGGAGATAACTCACTCCATGCTGGGCGCACTGGGCATAATAGCCAGTGCTTTATGGGCTGCAGTGCTTTATGGTTTTTTTCACAATCAAAAATGGGCATGGCGATGGGGCGCCATGGCTGCGGCACTGCAAATGCTGGCAGGTTTTTTCCCCACGATACCTGCCAAAAGTATTGATTTACCTGCCGCCACCATGCCGGTTTTTCTCATTGCCGTAGTGCTGTGGTTCGGGATGATGTACGCCGGACGGGTGAACCGCAAAGTGATAATATTCACCTTTGTGGCCGGCCTGGCTTATGTCCTTACCTACATCATCGGGGTGGCCATGATATCACGCTATCAGCACCTGGGATTCGACACCGACATACCCAAGGTATTAAAGGGGATGTATGCCGTGGTGCAGATGTCCACCTGGATGGGGGCGGCCGCCTGGCTGGTATTTATCTATCAGGTATTCATGCATCGGAGCTGGGCGCTTCCTCTGGGCATAATGGCCGCAGCAACCAGCATGATAAGCGGTTACGTGGTGGGCGGTGCTGAACTTGTGGCAAAAGGGGGCATATTCAATTTGTACATGCCGGCCGCACTAATCGCTACCGGGCTGTTGATCTACCTGCTCACACCTGCTGCAAAAGTGCTCATTGAAGAGCGAATGGCAGGCGTTGAGTAAAGATATGTTTACGTTGGACCGATGATGCCTTTAACAGGCTGTTCACAAAAAAATAAAGTCATGAGAATCACTATTTTCGATCAGATAATATTATTGCTTACCGGAGTGATTGCTGTATATATGGTGTATTACTTCTTCCGTGAGTATAATTCTAAAAAAACCAAACAGGAATACTATCTCTGGTATATGGCCTCTTTTGGGGTGCTGTTTGTAGCAGGGGTACTTATTGTCCTGTTTGGTTTTGGTGTGCTGGGCAGTCCGCTGATTAAAGTTGTGGCCACACTTATTCCGTTTGGCATCGCCATTGGTCTGGTACATCAATTTTATTACAAGTACTATCATTACTATCTGAGTTTTCTTTTCACAGGATTCCTGTTGATTATGTTAGAGAATTTCGGTGTATTCCAAACCCGAACAGTTTATCCGGTTTTCCATGCCATTGCCGGCTTAACCATTTTTTTGGTGCCTATTGTGGTAGCGCGTTCGGGGCAAGTCGGATACAGGTTTATTTGGGTTGGCATAGGGGGCGCCCTCATTGGCATTGGTGGAATGACCCTGGCATCGCTGGGGTTTGGCCAACCGCTTATGGGCGTATTCACCAGTGAAGTGGTATTTGCTATTCTGGCTCCGATCCTGCTGCTTATGAGCATGTCGTTTGCCTATGGCTTTGAAAAAAAAGTAAAAATCAACAACATTAGTACATCATGAACAGAACCAGCTATTTTTTTACCTCAACAAAGGGGTTGATACTCGTAGCCATTGTTTTGATATCGGTCACAACCGCGATCTTTGGGATGCTATCGGGCCCCATGGCCGAGTGGGGCGTTAAGGAAGTGGTGGTGCGATTGCTTCGTATGGATCTAAATCCCGCCGAACGCTCCGGCCGCATCATCATGCTCTATCACACCATAGCTATGGCGGTAATTGCCATTGAGGTGTATATGATCACCTCCATTGTGCCCATGAAGCGCCACCAGCAAAGCAATATTAACACCATAGTAACCTTCGGCTACATGACCACCATGTTCTTTGGCCTCGGGTTTGCTTACTGGGGACACAACAAGGCTTTTCACGGCCTGTTCCTGGTTGGCCTCTCGCTCATGTTCTTTGCAGGAGTATTACTTGCCATAGTGCTCAATCCATGGAGCAAGGAGTATCGTGTTACCGATAAAGCTTATGCCCATACCAAAAAGGGAATGGACGTGGAGCGCCTGGCCTTTTTTACAATGGTGGTAATGACCCTTATCTCAGCCGGATTTGGAGCCTACACCGGTGCCTTCTGGGGTAGCGGACACGAAACATTCCTGGCTGAAGACATCATCCGTGAAGCTGATAAAACAGTTTTCGAAAAGGCAATCATCGGTCACCTCCACATCATGCTTGCCCTAATTGCCGTGGCTATTACCCTGGTGGTTGGCCGCTGGCTCGACTTTAAAGGCATCTTTCATAAGATAGCCATGTGGCTGATGATTCCCGGCAGTATCGTCCTTGGCGCCGGCTCCTTGTCGGTAGTTTGGACACAATCTGCTCACACTTTTGTTTACGTAGGTGCGGTGCTGACGATGCTGGCCGCCTTGTTTCTGGTCATTTTCGGCTGGAGAAAGCTGATCGACGACCGGCTCAAAGAGTTGGGCTTGAAAAAGGCAGGATTCTTTAAGCGACTGGCCGCCCTGGTGCACGACCCGTTAAAGTTTGGACCGCTGTGGCAAATGGTGTTCATGAACTTCACCGTAAGTGGGGTGGGTATCTTTATGGCCGTTAAGTTAGACGATATTTTCCGCGTGTGGCCCTTGCGCGAGGAGCGCATCACCCTCACCGGTCACTGGCACATCCTATCAGCCCTCATAGCTACTATTATCATCATGTATTACGCCGACATATCGGGCATGAAAGGCAAGGCCAGACAATGGTTTGGCTGGATATTGATTATCGGCTCCGATGTAGCATTTGGCGCCATGACCATCTTCTCGATGAAACGGCTGATAGTGGTGGAAACCGCCCAGCAGCAACTGGTGGATACGACCATGATATTAGCAGATTTGGGCCTGGGTATCGTGCTGGTGCTGATGTTTTTATTTCTGCTGTGGCGATTATTCGACCTGTTTAAAGACAACGGCATCTGGCGCCGGGAAACTATAGATCAGGAATTGGATGTAAATAAAACTACAGGATACATTCCAGCATATTCAAGGGAGGGTTACTCCCCGAAAGGAGGTGAGAAATGAAAAAATACATTTTAGCTTTATCGCTGTTTCTGGTGGCCATTATGGCCTGCAACACAACGCCGGTACTCAACCGGGAAACCACACCCATTGATACGGATATCGATGCTGATAAATGGGCCCTGGTGCCTGCCGGAAAATTCTACTACGGCCTGCACAACAAGGACTCTCTAATTGATTACGATTTTGAGATGATGGTTACCCATGTAACCAACCGGCAATATGCGAAATTCCTGAAAGAAGCAATAGCCGAAGGAAAATTAGAGATAAAAGCAGACAGTGTTTATGGGTTCTTCCCGGGGGAGCCGTTTCACGGTTTCAGGCACGAAGAGGAGATAACATCAGGCCTATACCTCTGTATGGCACTAAATGTCCCCGGCAATCACATCAGCTATCACAACAATGAATTCATTATAGACCCCGGATTTGAAAATCACCCTGTGGTAATGGTCTCATGGTTTGGGGCCTGGTGGTATGCCAAATTTTATGGCTATCGCCTGCCTACCGAGGCCGAATGGACCAAGGCAGCCCGTGGAACCGACCAAAGGGCCTATCCCTGGGGCGATGACATTGATGAGAAAGTGGTGAACTACACTCACAGCACAAAATCGCTGAGTCCAGTGCTGGGAACAGAGGTGGTGCGAACCACACCGGTGGGATTTTACAACGGCAGAAAATATAAGGAGTTGCAAACCCGCGACAACAGCAGCCTCTACGGCATTTACGATATGGCCGGAAACGCATGGCAATGGGTGGCCGATGATTATCCCCGAGTGCATTATAAATTTATGCGCGGTGGCAGTTTTTCTAACTATGCCCATTTTGTAACCAACTGGGCCCGTAATTCAGCGCATCCTGAATACTGCAGCTTCAACCTGGGATTCAGATGTATACGTGATGTAAAAGCTGCCACAGACGACCCGGTAGAAGACCACGATCCTTTTACCGGGGAAGAACCTTAACAGGTAACCCTTTGGAGATGTGTGCATGGCTTCAATTAAACACAACTAAATTCAGGCGTCATGTTACAAAGAATTGGCTCGACTGTCAAAAATTACTGGAGGCTTATTAAAAGCCTCCAGACTATATTGCTGCTTTTTACGGGAATCACCGGATTTGTAAGCTCCAGATGCCCCTATACAAGCTGGCAATTGTTTCTGCTGCTTATGCTCAGCCTGTTTTTAACCATTAGTGGAACTACGGTTTTCAACATGATTTGGGACAGGGATATTGATGCCAGAATGCAACGTACCCAAAAAAGGCCATTGCCCTCAGGAGAGGTAAACGTGAAGGAGTCGCTCATTTTAGGCCTGTTACTATTGGTAACCGGGCTTGCCCTTTCGTTCTACCTCTCCTTTCTATATGGCATAGTTATTTTTGCCGGTTTCTTTATCGATTTTGTCATCTATACCATTTGGCTTAAACGCAAAACGGCCTGGTCCATCGTGTGGGGAGGCATCTCGGGTGGCATGCCCATCCTGGCCGGCAGGGTTCTGGGAATGGGTTCAATAGATACCATCGGCCTTTTGCTTTCGCTGGCCATTGTACTTTGGATACCCACGCACATTATGACCTTTAATATCCGCTATTTTAAGGATTATAGTAAGGCTGGTGTACCCACGTTTGCCGAAAAGTACGGATTTCAAAACACCCGAATGATTGTGGCTGCCTCTTCCATTGCTTCAACACTCGCTTTCGCACTGGGTGCAATCTTGTTAGGCCTTTCATGGGGATTTTTAACCATGCTCTTTTTTATTGCGTTGGCATTTATTATCGTCGCGGCAGTGGGCATGTACAAGCCCGGCTCTCAAATAAACTTTCATCTTTTTAAGATGGCATCGCTATACATGGTTTTAGTCATGTTCATCATTATTTTAGGATCATAAAATCTTACAAAACAAAAAAATAGGATAGTTTTGTAAGAATTCATTTACATACAGCCTCATGTATAACAAACGACAAAAAGAGATTATGCAGGCCGCAATGGATATTGCAGGCCAGAAAGGTATGAAAGCACTTACCATTGCCAATATTGCCAGGCGTATTTCACTTACCGACGGAGCTATCTACCGTCATTTTTCTTCAAAAGATGAAATCATTCGCGGTATTTTAGATACTATTTTTCTGGGAATGACGCAGCGTGTGGGGGAAATTATCACTCAAAATAGCACAGCCTCGTCTAAACTGAAAAAAATTATAGAATTTGTTTTGCGTGATTTTAAAGAGAACCCGGCACATGAATCTTTTCTGTTTGCCGAAGAATTTATTTTTGGCAACGACTCGCTCCGTGTTTTTATTTACAACGTATTAAATACCATACAACTCTATATTCAGCAAGTGATTGAACAAGGGCAAGCTCAAAAAGAGTTGACCGCAGCAGTAGATTCCAAAAATATATCACTTCTTTTTATTGGCACTATCCGTGTGTTGGTGATGAAATGGAAATTGTCCGGGTATCAGTTAGACATTGAAGAAGAAGGACGTAATTTTCACCAAACGATGATGACCCTGGTCCGAAATACCAATTAGAATACCTTTGGTTTTATGCTTGCGCAACACTTTGATCACACGGTTAAAACCGTGTGCAAAAAAAGCGGGGAGCGAGGGCTTCGCTCCAAGCAAAACCCTCGCTAAAGCCAAACAATTCTTAGAATTTCTATTGTTTCTCTAAAATTTGAATCGTAACTTACAACGTTTTTATATAAACCCATTAAATCACCAATTATGTCTATTGATTTTAAAGTAGTGGAAAAAGGCCAGCCCGGCGTTATCGGGGGCGGCGAAAAAAAGTTCTATGCACAAATCGTGTATGGGAAAGAAGTTAAGGTTGACGAACTGGTAAAGGATATCGAAAAATTCAGCGCTTTGTCTGAAGCCGATATCCGCGGCGTAATCATCGCATTGGAAAATGTAGTCCAGGACAAACTGGGGCAGGGCCGGATTGTCAGGCTTGAAAAACTGGGCAGTTTTTATCCGTCCATCAGCAGCCGGGGCGAGGTGGATGAAAAGGACGTTTCTGCAAGATCCATCCGGAAAACGGGCGTGAATTACCGGCCCGGCAGCCGTATTTTGGACGCTTTAAAAACGGCCGGTTTCAACAAAGTGTAAGGCATTGGCCCCGGGGCCGCGAAGCCTCTGTCAAAAACCACGCGTGGTTTTTAATTCTTCCCTATTTCATCTGGAAAATTCATTATTTTTTCTGACTGACGCAACCCCTTTTTCGTTTTACATGTCCATTAAGTTAAAGACCACACAATATGAAACGGATAAAACAACTTTTCTGTTTTTGCTTCAACAAAAAAAGGGTGCACAACCTTTTTAAAGCTTGGCTGTACCTGTTGAGTTTAAGTTTTATGATTTATATCGGGTACACGCGGGAGGCCAAAGTGCCGGGCAAGGATGTTTTGGAAAAAGATAGGGAGTATAAAAATGCAAAGGATAACCCCCAATACCTTGATTCGGTTTATTTTGCTTTACACAACAGGATGTTTGAAAAGGAGGGTGTGGAATAAGGCATTGTCACGAAATAACTTAACCATTCAGGCTTGTTCTTTTGCACGCTAACTGCGTTAAAAAGCCTCGTCATAGCTGTTGCTATGCCTGCGTTTTTTGCCTTGTTATTGCACAAAATAACGTCGCCTGTTTTGTCCAACTTATTTCGTAATAATGCCTAAGATTCGCAGCTTTACCATAATGTGAAAATGTTATTTGGTGGTTATGGACAGTGACAAATAGGGTTAAAACCGTGTATAAAAGCCATGGAGCCAAGCTTAAATACGGAGTGGATTCAATAATAGGCAATAAATCAACCTAATCCTTCCCTCGGAACAAATGGACAAATCCATGCGCCCGCCGTTTTTTCCCGTCGCGCCCCATGCCCAGTACATCGTAATAATAAACTCCCGGGCTGGCGTAACGGTTACCCATTAATCGGCCATCCCAAACCGATTCTGTCAGACTCCCTTCAAAACCGCGAACATCGCCACTTTCCCAGAAATGGACGCGCTTTCCCCAGCGATTGAAAATGCTTATTTCAATGCTTTTCATTGACCAGAATTTAACCACAAACTCATCGTTCACGCCATCGCCATTGGGTGAAAAAACATTGGGTGCCGAAATAAATGAAGTATCTACCACGATGTAGTCTTGCAAGTAAAAAGTGTCCACACAGGTATTAAATTCGGAGGTTTTTTTTGCCACCAGTTTCACCATATATTTACCCGAATTGTTGAAGGTATAAACCGGGGACTGGTCATAGGCTACCACTTCAATACTGTCGATTTCGGCTGTGGAACCTTCTGATTCACGTTTTATTTCATCCAAATCGCGGAAGAAAAACCATTCATAAAGACCGGGGTCGGCATTCTGCGAAGTATTCGTAAAGGTTACGGTTAAAGGTGCCTCTCCGCTAACGGGGTCGGCAGTAAAGGAAGCTTTTGTAACTATCGATTCGTAAGAGACGAGCGATGTGCTTTCGCATGCAAATTTATCGTAAGCCCGAAAAGTGTAGTCCGTATTTTTTGCAGGAGGGCTGTAAATTTGTGGGCTCAACACGCTTGCTACGTTGGTTTCCCCTTCTTTCCATTGTACTTTAACGTCTTTAAAAACCTGCAACGGTGCGTTGCTCGACAAATCGTAATAAATCAATTCGGCAGTAGTAAACTCGCCTTCCAATTTAAACCAATCGCAATTTGACTCGCCAACGCTTCCGGCACTGGTAAACCAGTTGTTGAAAACCCAGGCACGGCTTACCACCGAATTGGCAGCCTGCGAAATGGTAACACGGTAGCACCCGTCAGCCAATCCAGGGATTTCTGAGAACTGGCCTTCAACACTTTCAGAAAAATAAAGCTCGAAGCTACCGTTGTTGTATTTCTCCCACAGAAAAGTTTTGCTGCCCTGCCATTCGGTTTGGGCACGTAAAACTGCAATGTTGTCACCCTCGTTGGCTGCACAAAAAACGTAAATGCTGTCGGTTTCGGCAAAGTCGAGGTAGTTGGTTTTATCGGAACCTGATGCACCCGGAGCTGAAATTTGAGCCCGGCCAAAGGTTGGGAACAATAAAAATAGCGCAATAATTGTTAGCGATAGCTGTGTAATCCGATTCATAAAAACTTCCATTTGAGCTACAATATTAACGTATAATTTTTATTTAATTGTTTGCCCCGCTGCAAAAATAGGTTTTGTGTGCACAAAATGGGGCTAACTTGAAATTTGTTGATAAAACGGACTGCTAAATGGCCCTTTAACGGGAAACAACTTTTACTTTTGCAGCTTTTAATGATTTGAAACAAACACGGTGCTTGATTATCTTAAAGATTTAAATAAATTCCAACACGAAGCGGTGATACGTACCGAAGGGCCTTCACTCATAATTGCCGGTGCCGGTTCAGGTAAAACAAGGGTGTTGACGTATCGCATTGCCCATTTGCTGAAACAAGGAGTACGGCCATCAACCATCCTTTCGCTCACGTTTACCAACAAAGCCGCGCGCGAAATGAAAGAACGCATTTCGTCCGTGGTAGGCGAAAACACTGCCCGTTACTTGTGGATGGGTACTTTCCACAGTGTTTTTGCCCGGATGCTGCGCACCGAACATGAAATAATCGGCTATCCTTCCAACTTCACCATTTATGATAGTGCCGACAGCAAAAGTTTAATCAAAACCATTATAAAAAGTTTACAGTTAGACGAAAAAATATACAAACCAGGAACAGTGGCTGCGCGAATATCGAATGCTAAAAACAATCTGCTCACCCCAAATGTGTATGCCAATCACACAGAAATCCGCCTGACAGATAAAAATATGCGGATGCCTCTGATTTCTGAAATTTACAAGGAATACGCCAAACGATGTTTTTTATCGGGCGCAATGGATTTCGATGATTTGCTGATGAAAACCAATCTGCTGTTTCGCGATCATCCCGAAATCCTTGCAAAGTACCAGGAGCGTTTCGATTATATTTTGGTGGACGAATACCAGGATACAAACTATGCGCAATACCTTATCGTAAAAAAACTTTCGGCTAAAAATAATAATCTCTGTGTGGTGGGCGACGATGCACAAAGCATCTATTCCTTTCGTGGCGCACGCATCGAGAACATTCTGAATTTCAAAAACGATTATCCGGAACATAAAATATTTAAACTCGAACAGAATTACCGTTCCACGCAAACTATTGTCAACGCTGCCAACAGCATTATTGCGAAGAACAAACGGCAAATTCAAAAAACAGTATTTTCGGAAAAGAGTCAGGGAAACCCAATTAAGATACTTTCGGCATTAACCGACAATGAAGAGGGTTTTATGGTGGTTCAGGAAATTGCTGAAACTCAACTGCGCAACCACTACAAAAATTCGGATTACGCTATATTGTACCGGACCAACGCGCAATCGAGAATTTTCGAGGAGGCCCTGCGGAAGCGGAACATTCCTTATAAAGTATATGGTGGTTTGAGTTTTTATCAGCGCAAAGAAATTAAAGATTTGCTGGCTTACTTCAGGATGACGGTTAACCCATCCGACAACGAAGCGTTGAAGCGCATCATAAATTACCCCGCCCGCGGAATTGGCGCCACAACTTTGGGGAAGTTGGAGGATACCGCCGTCGCTAATGAAACCTCAATTTGGAAGATCATAACCGATTTGGGCGTATCGAACCCGGCGGGCCTCAACCGGGGAACTGTTAATAAAGTATTGGGGTTTGTACAAATCATTCAGAACTTTCAGTCGCTTGCAAAAGAAAACGATGCCTTTAACACAGCAAAAACTATTGCGGAACAAACCGGAATTTTAAAAGAGCTCTACAACGACAAATCACCGGAAGGAGTTAGCCGTCACGATAATATTCAGGAGTTGTTGAACGGGATTCAGGAATTCAGCATCAATGCTTTGGAAGAAGGCACACCGGATAAATTGGGGAACTATCTCGAAGACGTGGCGCTGTTGACCGATCAGGATAACGAAAAAGAGGAGGATCGCGACAGGGTTACGCTGATGACCATGCATTCGGCCAAGGGACTGGAGTTTAAAAATGTATTTGTAGTGGGTCTGGAAGAAAACCTTTTCCCCTCGCAACGACAAGGCGAAAAAAATACCGAAGAAGCATTAGAAGAAGAGCGCAGGTTATTTTATGTGGCACTTACGCGAGCGGAGGAAAATGCCTGGTTTTCTTATGCCAACCAACGTTACCGATGGGGAAATCTTGATTTTTGTAAACCCAGCCGCTTTCTGGAAGAGTTGGACGAACGTTTTTTGGACAGCCATTCCTTGAATGTTTTTCAGCAATCGGGTAGGAGCTCAAACACCATGCGCCCCGGTGCAAACCAAACCGGTTTTGGGCACCGTGCGGGCGGAATCATCCTAAAAACCCCTGAAGAACAAGTTATATTCAACAAAAAATTGGCAGCGTTGCGGCAATCGGGTGGAGGAGATTCGACATTTGAAGGCGATGATCCGCGAAAAATAATTCCCGGGATGGTTGTGATTCACCAACGCTTCGGTGAAGGAAAAGTGCTGAAAGTGGAAGGAAACATGCCCGATGCCAAAGCGACAATTTTCTTCCACAATGCAGGTCAAAAACAATTGTTGTTAAAATTTGCAAAGCTGAAGATCAAATAGAGGACGGTTTCAAAGAAAAAATTGTGAATTAGCAGGAAATCATTAGTTTTGCAAAGTCCCCTTAACTTAAGACCCCGTCTTTATTGCTGAAATTTAGTATCTTATCACTATCAATATCAAAATAGAATGGATTATAATTCGAAACGAAAAAAACTTCCGCTTCCCGAATATGGAAGAAACATACAACACATGGTGGATTACTTGCTCACCATTGAAGATCGGGAACAACGTACCCAAAATGCCCAGATAGTCATTGACGTGATGGGAAACCTATATCCTTATTTGCGCGATGTGCCCGAATTTAAACATAAATTATGGGACCATTTGGCCATTATGTCCGACTTTAAGCTGGATATCGATTTTCCCTACGAGCCGCCTACGCCCGAAGCCTTGGTTGCAAAACCTAACCGCGTGCCCTATACAAACCACCGTGTGAAGTACAAACACTATGGTTACACCATGGAACTGATGATTCGGAAAACCGCGGAGCTGGAAGGCGAAGAAAAAGAGGCCATGATCGAATTGCTGGCCAATCACATGAAAAAGTCGTACCTCGCATGGAACAAAGATGCTGTGGAAGACGAAAAAATTTTCGCGGATTTCGAGGAGTTGTCGCGTGGAAATGTTGAGATCGATAAAGATTTGCAACTCACAGACACAAAAACAATTCTTGGAAAACCTAAAAAGAGCAAGAAATCTCAAGGAAAATCACACGGGAAATCTCAGGGCAAATCAAAACGGTACTAATCTTTTTACGCTGTTCAGATGTCAACTTTCACCATTGAGGGTGGTTTCAAACTATCCGGAAGTATCGAACCACAGGGCGCAAAGAATGAAGCACTTCAAATTATATGTGCCAGCTTACTGACCGACCGGAATGTGACGGTGGGGAATGTTCCTGAAATCAGCGATGTGCTCCGGTTAATAGAAATCATGGAGAACATCGGAGTTGAAGTAGAGCGCATCAAGAAAGGCGTTTTTCGCTTCAATGCCGCGCAAGTGAATATCGATTTCCTGAAAAGCCCCGAATATGCCCGGCAAGCTTCAAGCCTACGGGGCTCCATCATGATCATCGGCCCTTTGTTGACGCGCTTTGGTCAGGGTTTCATTCCTACACCGGGAGGCGACAAAATAGGCCGGCGACGAGTGGATACGCATTTTATCGGCCTGCAAAAACTTGGTGCAGTATTTCAGTTTGATGCCGAAAAACTTTGGTATTCCGTTTCTGCAAAAAAGCTGAAAGGTGCCTACATGCTGCTTGATGAAGCATCGGTAACCGGTACTGCCAATATACTAATGGCTGCCGTATTGGCCGAAGGTACCACAACGATTTACAATGCTGCCTGCGAACCTTATTTGCAGCAACTTTGCAAAATGCTGGTATCCATGGGAGCGAGAATTTCCGGAATCGGCTCTAACCTTCTGACGGTGGAAGGTGTTAATTCACTAAGTGGATGCTCGCACCGGATTTTGCCCGACATGATTGAAGTGGGAAGCTTTATTGGCCTGGCAGCCATGACGGCCTCGGAAATAACGGTTAAAAATGCAGGGATCGAACACCTCGGGATTATACCTGAATCCTTCCGCCAATTGGGAATAAAAGTAGAACAGCACAACGATGATCTGCTTGTGAAAGATACCTCCCACTACCAAATTGAATCTTATATTGATGGTTCCATCATGACCATTGCCGATGCACCCTGGCCGGGTTTAACACCCGACCTTTTGAGTGTTTTGCTTGTGGTGGCCACGCAAGCAAAGGGCAGTGTCTTGATTCATCAAAAAATGTTTGAAAGCCGCTTGTTTTTTGTGGATAAACTCATCGATATGGGAGCACAAATCATTCTCTGCGATCCGCACCGTGCAACTGTAATCGGCTTAAACCGTTCCCAATCTTTACGTGCCACTAAAATGACTTCACCGGATATTCGTGCGGGAATTGCGTTGCTTATCGCAGCCATGTCGGCAAAAGGCACCAGCACCATTGATAATATTGAGCAAATTGACCGGGGCTACGAAAACATTGACGGTCGACTCAACCAATTAGGAGCAAAAATCTCACGATCGTAACCGGCCTATCATCTCCATTGGTTCGGTTTTTGTAAACCAACAGCAATTTTAAATGTTAAAGGATTTATAAATACAAAAAATAGAATTTTTAAGATGAAAAACTTAGTATTAGCCTTTTCGTTTTTAGTGATAATGGCTGCATTATCGAATGCACAGCAAATCGGAATTGGAATCGGGAACAAAGCTCCCGAATTGATTGGTAACTCACCTGAGGGTAAAACCGTGAAATTGAGTGACACAAACGGACGACTGGTACTGCTCGATTTTTGGGCGGCGTGGTGCAGTCCATGCCGCCGGGAGAATCCGAACCTGGTGAACGCCTACAACAAGTACAAAGACAAAAATTTCACGAACGGCAAAGGGTTTACCGTTTTTGGGGCTTCGCTCGATAAAACTGAGGTGGCCTGGAAAAAGGCAATCGCTGACGATCAACTTGCATGGCCATATCAAATCAGCGATTTGCAGGGATGGAACTCAAAACATGCTGCCATTTATGGTGTGCGCCAAATTCCCACAAATTTCCTGATTGACGGGAGAGGCGTCATCATCGCCCGTAACTTGCGCGGTCCGGCTTTAGATGCAACCTTGGAGAAATATTTGAAAAAATAAATTCCCGCTGTCAGTCCTTTCAAATTGGCACTTGTTATAACAAACAAGTGCCAATTTGTCTTTTAAGCAGGCATGGCAAAATATTTGAATGGACTACCACCGTAAAGAAAAAACACAAATGACAAGCTATTAACACATTTTGACTTTCAAATTGAGCAAATATGGCAGATAAAAAAAATACTATCGAAAATGAAAATGCTGCTGAAGAAATGCAGGATAACATTGAAGAAACGACATTGAACGAAACAGGGCCCGAAAACCAAGCTGACGAAGAGAATGAAGAAATTGAAGGGGAAACCGGAAAAGAAAATGAATTGAAAAAGAAAAAACCCGAGGTTCTGTTAGAAGAACTGGCTGAAAAATTCGCCGAACTTATGGATAAGCATTTACGCTTGCAGGCGGAGTTCGACAATTTTCGACGCCGAACGATGAAGGAAAAAGTAGAGCTGATAAAAGCAGGAGGAGAATCGGTGTTGGTTAATATTTTGCCGGTTATCGACGATTTTGAGAGAGCGATTCAGCTTTTGAAAAATGTGCCCGATACCGATGCAGGCAAGCAAGGTACCCAGCTTATTTATGCTAAATTCGTCGATTTTTTGAAACAAAATAACGTTAAAGAAATTGAAGCACTCAACCAGGATTTTGATGTTGAGCATCACGAAGCGGTATCCACAGTGCCGGCTCCATCCAAAGAGCTGAAAGGTAAAGTGATAGATGTTATACAAAAAGGCTATCAACTTAACGATAAGGTAATCCGGTTTGCCAAAGTTGTAATCGGAGAATAAAAAGTAGGTTCACAAAAAATGGCAAAAAGAGATTATTACGAAATATTAGAGGTAAATAAAAACGCTACCCCGGAAGAGATAAAAAAAGCCTATCGGAAAAAAGCGCTGCAATTTCATCCCGATAAAAATCCGGACAACAAAGAGGCCGAAGAAAAATTTAAAGAAGCTGCCGAGGCCTATGAGGTGCTTAGTAATGCGGAAAAGAAGCAGCGTTACGATCAGTTTGGCCATGCAGGCGTTGGTGGTGCCGCCGGAGGCGGTTTTGGTGGCGGTTTTACTGATGTTGAAGATATATTTTCTGCCTTTGGCGATATCTTTGGCGGACATTTTGGTGGTTTTGGCGGATTCAGCGGCGGCAGAAGCCGCGGTGGACGCCGTGTGAGCCGTGGTTCCGATTTGCGCGTGAAGGTGAAACTCAACCTCAAAGAAGTAATTGAGGGAGCAGAGAAGAAAATCAAAGTAAAAAAATATGTGGCTTGCGATCATTGCAACGGCACCGGAGCGAAAAACTCTTCGGCCTATTCCACTTGCGGTACGTGTCGCGGTTCGGGGCAGGTAACCCGCATTGCCAACACTTTATTGGGACAAATGCAAACTTCTTCCACCTGCCCAACCTGTCAGGGCGATGGAAAAGTAATTACCGACAAATGCAAGCATTGTGCCGGCGAAGGCGTGATTACCGATGAGGAAGTAATCAGCATCAAAATACCTGCAGGGGTTGGCGAAGGAATGCAGCTTAACGTTTCAGGCCGTGGCAATACCGGGCGAAGGGGCGGAATCAACGGTGATTTGTTAGTGGTAATTGCCGAAGAAGATCATCCTGATTTAGTGCGCGACGGAAACAACCTTATTTATAATTTATTTTTGTCTTTTCCTGAAATTACGCTGGGGACAACCTCTGAAATACCAACGGCCGATGGCAAAGTAAAAGTGAAAATTGATGCAGGAACACAACCCGAAAAAATTCTCCGCCTTCGTGGAAAAGGAATTCCTGATGTGAACGGATACGGCAAAGGCGATCTTTTGGTAAGGGTGCACGTATGGATACCTAAACACCTTAGCAACGAAGAGAAACGGACCTTGGAGAAACTACAAACTTCTCCTGGCTTTCAGGGCGGCCCTTCCGACTCGGAAAAATCATTCTTCGAGAAAATGAAAGATATGTTTGAGTAAGAAATTACTCTAAAGGCATTGCTTACTTGTCTTCTTTTTTCTCAGGGATTTTTTCCAATCGTCCATAGTACGAGATGCTCTGCCGGTTCAAACTATTCACCGTTAACGTTGTCGTACCGCTCTCCGTTATTTGAAAGGAGAAATCCAAAACATCGTTTCGATTTCTTACATGAACATTAATTGTATAGCCATTTTTTGTTTCGGTTGAAACCAAGCTCTCAATGGGCTGCTTAAAAGTCATGGGACTTTCTGTGGCACCATAATCAATGCTGTACGCTCGTCCGAAGAAGGGCAGGTAGGAAAAGATGCTGTCGTTTTGAATTCGCACATCGTAATCCGAAGTTACGTGCACCGCCCGGCCACGCATCGGATTTACCGTTTGCACATCGAAAACAAAAGTTTTGCCTTCGACTAAAGCTTTGGTATCGGCTTTTTGCAGTTCTAATTTCTCGGTTTTCAATTCTCGTTTTGTTTTCTTCCCGATTTCTTGAGCACTACCATAAATAAAGAAAAAAATAAATAGTACCGTTGCTATTGTTCTCATGTTCATAGATTTAAAATTCTCTATGAATATAACTTTAATTTATGATTATTTGTTCAGGCGGTAGCTTCCTGCAATCGCACGTATGCCTCCGGATTTATAAAACTCCTTAATTCTCTTGTAAATGATGAACCCGTCTTCTTTCCGACATATCGATTCGTTTTGCCCCCTGGTAAAAGAATGTGGCTGCAACGGCCATTAAAACGTGACTTGCTGAAATGTGGTTAAACCATTGATGGGGCGATATTTTGAACATAAAAAAAATGGCAGCCAGCGCAGCGAATCCAATTCCGATAAGGATGTTTTTTGATGCTGTATTTTTAGTTTTGACAAATAGAAATCCTTCCAGCGAAAACACCACAAACATTAATCCGTAACCGGAATGGAACTCTACAAAGAAAAAATTTAAGGTAGTTATGGTAAGCGTCACGAAAATTAAAAATTCCAATATGTTAATCACCCGAAACACGCTCACTAACGAATCGGAAAGCCAGATGCGGGTATGTTCAATGGCCGCACGTTCAACAAACATAATGGCAATCATGCTCATAATCCATCCCGGAAGTTTCCAGTAGAACGAAAGCTGATACAGAAAAGCATGACCGATTAACCCACCGAAAAGCGTGGCAATTCCCATATTTAAAAAGTAGATTTTGAAATACGTAAACACCTTTTCTTTTTTTCCTGTTTGATGAATCTTATAGAAAAACAGGAGGCACAAAGCAGAAACTAACAAATCGGTTAGGGTAACTATCGGCTCATCAACCCGGATTCCAAAAATGTGAATGATGTTTACATGGCAAATGTTCATACTCGTTTTGGTGAGGAGGATAAAGCTAAATATTATCAAAAGTTGGTGAAATAGCCTGTTTATCCGCGGTTGACTTCTTTTAACGCCTTTTCCATACGTCCGATATAATTATCAATTTGTTCTTCGGTTTCAAATCCAACAATCATCATATTCACCGTGTTGAGGCCTAACACAAAACGCAGCGAATTATCGATTTTTTCACTGTCGTCGCGAAGTTTGCCATTGCCTACCAACTTCATCCCGATTACACCCTTTCCGGCATCGTGTAATTGTTGGATCACAGCAACCACCTCAGCCGGATCAGGCTTGTCCATGGCAATTCCATAGGGGTTGATCCGGGCATGGAGAACATCCACCCAATCGCTTTTTGCTGCATCTTTCATGGCATCCAGCGAATGCACCGAAACGCCATGACCACGGATGATTCCTTTGACTTTCAGATTTTCCAAGATGTCCATCTGCCGTTTCTGTGTCTCTGTCCAGTTTTCGTCAACCATGCAATGAATTTGCACCAAATCGATGTAATCGGTCTTCAGTTCCTTGCGAAACCGTTCCAGCAATACATCAGCATCTAACCGTTCAGGCTCGGGAATACCACCGCCGCGCACCCATATTTTTGATGTCAGCGTATAATCTTCGCGGTCTTTTTTTGCCAATGCTTCGGCAACCAATGCATGTGTGCCGTACGAATCAGCGCAGTCGAAATTGCGTATCCCGCGGTCGTAAGCATACCGCAGCAAGCTTATACTCTTTTGTTTGTCCTGGCGGGTTAAAAAAGCCGTGCGGTTTCCGGCATGCACCCCGGTACCGATTCCGAGCAGGGAAGTTCTAATTCCTGATTTTCCCAGGGTAACCCTTTGTAAGGGGTTGTTCGACGGGTAGAGGCCACTGCCCGCCATCAAAGGATTTAAAAAAAGGAGATGTGCCGTGCCTAAGCCCAAGGCTGTTACAAACTTTCTGCGGTTCATATTCATTGCTGACATAAATATAGCGTTTGATTGTTTCTATTAAACCATTTTCGGGACGATAAGTTTATTTGTTCGCCCAATACAAGGGTTAAAGTTAAGCAATGTGTACAAATATTTGAAAATAGAAACAAAATCATCTTCCTGCTTCCATCTTCGGACTTCTCATTTCTTGCTTCCGACTTCCCTGCCTACCCTGCCTACCCTTTAGGCAGGCAGGCGCCTTCGGTCTTCCGTCATCTGTCTTCCGTCTTCCGTCTTCCGTCTTTCCCACTATCCTCGCCAGAAAATCATAACTCCCGCCTTTTGCGGCAAGTGTACATTCGAGTCCAAGGCTTGAGGCCAGTTTTTCCAATGTTTCGTAATCCACAAAAAGCCAGTCGAATTTCGAGCTTGATTTCTTGTAACTTACTTCATATGTCATTTCACCATAATACTTTGGGTTGGCCAGGTCGAACCACACCGACCCGTCATCTTCCTGAAATAAATATTGAATATTGGTGGAGTCGATTAAAATCTGCCCGTTTTCTGAAAGAAGGGTTTTTAAATGGGCAAGGAGTTTTTTTAATCCCGAAATGGTTCCCCCAATCCCGGCACCGTTCATCAAAAGTAAAATAGTGTCGAATTGAACTTCGGAATAGGAGTATATATTTTGACAGACCACCTTTTGAACCCCCCGTTTTTTTAACACCTCAACTGCTAATTCCGATTTTTCAAGTGCGGTAACGCTGTAACCCTTTTTTTGCAAGACAATTGAATGGCAGCCTGCTGCGGCGCCTACGTCCAGGACTTTGCCTTTGCACATTTTCAAGGCTGTGGTTTCCACCAGGGGCATCTCCTCTTCGGTTCGGAAAAAATAGGCAGTCGTAATGGTTTCCCCTTCTGTATAATTGCTATTCACGCTAATATTTGGAGCCTTTCCCTTTTTAAAATAATCGCGAATTGCTTCGCCAAATGGGTCGTTCATGGTTTCAATTTTGCGCGAAGTTAAAACTTATTTTTTTCTATTTTTGTAATTGCAATGTCGGCGAGTTCGATTATGGGAATTGATGCCGAAACCGACGAAATGTACTGGCGCGTTCAGCAAACTCAGCAAAATAAAAATGGTATGATCAGGAAATTGTTGCTTACAGGAACAGGTGTTTATCTGCTTGCATTGTGCTCAATTGCGCAGGATAGCTCGTCGCAATGGCGTGGACCGGACAGAAAGGGAATTTATTATGAAACAGGATTACTTGAGTCGTGGACCGAAAATGGACCGGAACTACTTTGGAGTTTCGAAGGATTAGGCGCTGGTCATAGTAGTCCGGGAATTGGAAATAGCAGAATTTTTATTAACGGAATGCCGGATACAACAGGTGTGCTTTATTCATTCGATATGGATGGCAACCTGCTTTGGCAAATGGGATATGGTGAGGAGTGGCATGTTAATTACACCGGTACAAGATCGACTCCACTTGTGGTTGATGATTTAGTTTACTTAGTTAGTGGAATGGGTGAAGTATTTTGCTTTAAAGCCGAAACTGGTGATATAGTTTGGTCGGTTGATTTGCTTAAGAAATTTGGAGGTGTAAATATCCAGTGGGGAATAGCAGAGTCGGTGCTGATTGATGGTGACAACTTAATATGTACGCCCGGTGGGGTGGAACACAATGTAGTTGCTTTGAATCGGCATACCGGCAAAATCGTATGGAGCAGCAAAGGTTTTGGAGAGCAGTCGGCATATTGTTCGCCGGTGCTTGTAAAACATAATAACACCCGGCTGGTAATTACAATGACAGAAACATCCGTAATCGGGATTGATGCGGCAACAGGCGAATTTTATTGGAGGGAAGAACAGTTGCAATCAAATAAAATACATGCAAATACACCGGTTTACGAAAATGGGATTGTTTATATCTCCAGTGCATCTTCGCGTGAAGGCAAAAGTGGTTTACTGGCTTTGAAATTGTCTGCTGATGGAAAAAATGTTGAGCAACTTTTCAGAAATGAAAATTTTAAAAACCTGATGGGCGGAATCATTATTCTGGATGGAACGATTTATGGCGCGGAATATCGCACAAAAAATTGGTATTCAGTAAATACGCAAATAATATCTACAAGCAATTTTGGTTGGAGTACTTTCATGTTATTTCCGAACGATAAAAGTTCCATTATAAAATCATGCGTAAGGCAAAGGTTCAAGCTGATTTGCAATTCACTTTCATTGTCGATTAAAACTTTTTGCGTTTCATGCAAAGGCAGGGTTTTTATGTATTTCCCTTGAAATGGATGGAATGACAACACAATGTCCTGCGGATATTCTCCTTCATTGGGGCTGATGATCCCAAAACAATAGCGGTATTTTTTTTCAACGTCAAAGTCTGTCGGAAAAATGAAAGTCTGTTTTGAGATTTCCAAATTCGATAAACGGTCGAGGGCAAAACTCTTTGTTTTATTGTCCTTTAAATCGTTTGCAAGAATGTGCCAGCGGTTTTTAACAGCAGGCCAGAGCTGCGCCAAAGTATGACGTTGGAAAATGTTTTTCAATAATGGTACCTGATAGCGCGGAGCTTCTTCCTTGGCAGGCAGGCGTCTTCCGTCTTCCGTCTTCCGTCTTCCAACTTTCTCCCTAAAACTTCATCGTCAGCTTTAAATTTATTTTGCGGCTGGTGAGGTAGTTGGGCACTGCAAATTGATCGCCGTAAAGGCTCGATGCCCAAAAGTAGGAAATGGTGTTGTTGATGTTCAGCAGGTTGAAAACCTCAAGCGTGAGCCACATGTCGTTGATGTGCCGAACAACGTTCCGATTGACCGGCCGGGCGGCACTAATCAGTACTTTTGAAAAACCAAGGTCAATTCGTCGGTACGGTGGCATGCGGAAAACATCCTGATAGCGTGCAGAATTGGGCGGACCCGTTGGTAAACGAGAACCATAAAACCCCGAGAGCTGCATTTTATACGAAGGATTTCCGGGCAAATAGTCCTGAAAAAACAAACTGAAATTCACCCATTGGTCGGTAGGTCGCGGAATATAGCCTTGCTCCACCCAAACTTGTTGTCCTTCGGGTCCCATTTCCCAGTGGTCATCGCCAAAAATATCTTCGCGGGAAGTCATGAAGGATAAACTTGCCCACGACTGCACACCGCTCACAAATTCACCGTTGATTTTCATGTCTAAACCGGTGGTGTATCCTACAGCCTCCTGTTCAGGCAAATAGCGGATGCGTACATTATCGATTTGATAAGGGATGAGCCGTTCCATGTATTTGTAATACGCTTCAGACGTAAGCCGGAACGGGCGGTCCCAGGCCGTGAAAATCCAGTCGGTGCCGGCAACCATCTGGTACGAACGCTGTGCCCTTGGTTTAGAATTCAGTGTTCCGTCCGTGAACATTAACTCCTTATAAAAAGGCGATTGGTGGTACATCCCGGCGGAAAGACGGAAGGAAATTTTGTTCTCCCATTCAGGATAATAACTCAACGTGGCCCGGGGGCTAATTAAAAGTTCATTGTTGAAATCCCAGTAATTGAAACGTACGCCTGCGGTAATATACAAATCGCCGCTATGAATGGGCGCACTCCAGGTATCCTGAATGAAACCGGTGAAACGATTAGAGCCGATTGAGTTTTTGCTGTTCAAAGTGTGATAAAGTTTCACACGCGAATCGGAATACGGGATAGAGTAGCCGGTGGAGTCCCGGAAAATCCATTCGTTTATTTTATTGTCGATGGCTTCGTGCTGAAATTTTACGCCCCAATTCAGCAGGTGATTTTCTGAATTGTATGCGCCCCGGTGTGAAAAACTGTAAACCGTGGCATCCAAATAATTACGGGCATGATTCAGAAACGAGCCGACACCGAGGTTTAGCACGCTATCGCCAAACTCTTTTGACCCCATATCCCGTTCCAATTGATTCAGGTAGTAATCGCCTGAAATATCGTAGGTTTCTTTTTCTGTTGCGTAATAAGCCGATGCAATAAACTTGAGGTTCAGGTTGATATTTGGGTGAAAGTTGGCCGAAAATGCTCCAAGGTAGGTTTGGAAATCGTCCACTTCCTGCCCGTCGAAATATATTTTTGTGTTGAGTGGCGCATCCCACGTACCAAAAGTAGTTTGGCGCGTTTGCGGGATAAAATTGTACTGATTTTGAGCTATGTTTCCCAAAAATGAAATATCGAGTTTTGGCGAAACCTGATAGGTAATGTAGGTTTGAAAATCCAAGAAGTTTGGATCGTATTCGCCTTGTTCGTCCAAAGTCCCCAACAAATAACGGTTGGTTTTATAACGGATTCCGGAGATGTGAGCAAGTTTTCCTTTAAAAGCCACATCTTCAAAGTGGGCAGTTGCCCCGAGCAGGCTTGCCGATGCCGATCCCCTGAACACGCTGGGTTTACGGTATTTGATATCGAGTACTGACGACATTTTGTCGCCATATTTTGCATTGAATCCTCCGGCAGAAAACTCGATGGTGGAAACCATGTCGTTGTTGATAAAACTTAATCCTTCCTGTTGTCCTGAACGGATTAAAACCGGCCGGTAAATCTCAATATCGTTCACATAAACCATGTTTTCGTCGAAATTTCCGCCACGCACGGTGTATTGTGAGCTCATCTCGTTATTGGTGGAAACCCCTGGGAGCGTTTTGATTAACGCTTCAACGGCTCCGGTTGCCGAGCTTGGCATAATGTCCACAAACCTCGGATCGATGCTGGTGATGTTCCCACTCTGGCGGCGTGACTGGGTAACCACGATTTCAGCCAATTTCAAATCTTTTTCCAGCAGAACAATTTCCCTGAAAAGGCTCTCTTCCACCTTCGCGTTGATTGTGTCTAAAACCGAGTTGTAACCCAAAGAGGAATAAACCACCACAATTGGCTTTTGTGCCGGGATGCGCAACGAAAATTCACCGTTTCGGTTTGAACTTGTTCCCAAAACATAGTCTTTTAGAGCGATGTTGACCATGTCAAGCGGTTTCCCGTTTTGATCAAGAACCTTCCCTTTGAGCGTTGCATTGTTGCTTTGTCCATAACTTAAATGGGTAAGATGGGTAAGCAGAAGAAAAAACAGATATATTAAAAGCTTGGTTTTCATAAACGGCACAAAACTAATCATACAGATTTATTATCAACTTTATATTGATAAATAAATTGTGCCGGAAAGGCTTTTTACCCGTTCAGCAGCTTTTCACGGTTAAAAGAGGAAGATTAGGAAAATAATTTCTTAAACAAATCACCTTAAGTTAACAGTTTCAATCCTTCTTAATCTGGAAAATGTTGAATCCCAACACCGGATCAAAATCTAAACGAAACCACATCTCCATGCACCCGCAGTTTTGGGTGCTGGACAAAAGCCCTGAATTGATATGTTTTCCCGCCGGGTTTCAAGTCTGCTTGCAATTCAAACTTCCCCTTCTTGATTTCAATTGTTTCCGTTTGCACCCATTCATCGGAATTTAACTCTTCCGTAAAACCGGCATATTCGCGGTATTCAAAGCCGACTTGCAATTTTTCGGAATCTCCGGTTTCGGTCAGTTCGCCCGTCAGCATCACTTTTTTAGAATTTCCAATAGGGATGATTTCTGCTTTCCCGGTTTCAATTTGTGGAGCTTTTAATGCGGGTTCAACATTCGTAAGTTTCACAACAATAGGATTGGGCCATTTGTGGTTGTTGTAAATCCGCTGTGCGCGAACGCACGAAATATGCACACCATCCGCCTTTTGCTCCGCGTAGGCGGCGGCATCGGTTGTGGGCTGGTATTCCACCAATTCGCCGGATTGACCCAGAACACTAACTTCGGAATTTTGCGAAAGTTGAACCGATTTCAGAATGAATTCTTTTCGTGAACCACGCACCCAATCCGGAGTTTTGGTAATTATTGCATATAAGGTTTTTTCTTCCGGTTTCCAGGTGAACCAAATGTTTTCTTCGTTGGGCAAAACCCAGGGTCTCACTTTTTGCATAGCCTCCTGGTTGATGAAATTCCAGGCTGCCATTTCGCGCAGGTTTTCTTCCTGTTTTTCGGGAAGCTGCCCGTTGGGTTTCGGACCAACATTTAACAGCAAGTTGCCGCCTTTGGCACGGGTTTCAATCAAGATTTCAATCAATCGCCCTCCCGTTTTGTATTCTTCGTTGGTGGGTTTGTAGGCCCATTGCGTACCCATGGTAATGCAAGCCTCCCAAGGTTCATCGGACGAAACGCCCAAAACCGTTTGCTCCGGTGTTTTCATTGCACCGCGCGTTACCACGATGTCAGGCTGAAGCTCCCAAACGGTTTCTTTGCATTTTTCCTGTAAAGCCCCCTCGCCTCCATCAAAAAAAATAATATCAATCTGGCCATATTTCGCCATGAGTTCCATGCACTGTAATTCAAGTAGCTCAAGGTAGTTTTTCAGGATTTTATCGGGGATGGGTTCCACAAATCTCCTTCGCACTTGTAATCCGTTTTCGTGCAAAAAATTAAAATCTTCGGGCGAGAAATAAAAACCTACCGCCAAACCTGCTTCCCGTGTTGCTTCCACATATTCTTTCAGAATGTCTTTTTTATAAGGCATATTCGTAATTTTAAATTCCGTGGTTTGGGTGTCCCACATGCAAAACCCCGAATGATGCTTGGTGGTGAAAACGATGTATTTCATGCCGGCAAGTTTGGCTAAGGTTGCCAGCTCCACCGGGTCAAACTGTTTTGGGTTGAAGGTCTTGGGCAATTCGTGGATAAAACGATCGAGATAATCGTTGGATGCTCCCGCCATGGAATGACTGATAACGATGCCTAATTGGCTGTCGAAACTAAAGTGCACAAACATTCCAAAACCAAGTTCGCTGAACCACTTCAAACGCTCGGGTTTGTTCAGGTTAATCGCTTGGGCTTCGGTACTTTCTTGGATTTGTGCCGAAAGGATGCAGGATGTGAAAATAAGCAGGAATAGAATTGCGGTTTTTTTCATTTTGATAGTCTTTGATTAAACCGGATGTGCAGGGTTTTTTCGAAATAACGGATTTGTTTTGTTTCGGGTGAGGTGACTAAGCTTAACGATACACCGTTTTTACCGGCCCGGGCTGTTCTTCCACTACGATGTGTGTAATATTCATCTTTGTCGGGCAGCTGGTAGTGCACCACAAAGGCGAGATCTTCAATGTCGAGCCCGCGCGCCGCAAGGTCGGTAGCCACAAGCAGGCGCGACGTGCCGTTTTTAAATGCCCGCATTACTTTGTCGCGTTCTTTTTGCAACAAGTCGCCATGGATTGCGCCCACGGCAATGTTTTTTGCTTGCAGTTGCAGCGCGAGTCTTTTGGCAGCATCTTTTGTTTTGCAGAAAATTACACCACGACTTGTTCCTTCGGTTTTTAAAAATTGCAACAAAGCATGAAGTTTATTGGGCTCTTCTACAATTAAAAATTGATGTTCGATATTTTTGTTCACCACATTTTTCTCGCTGACCTCAATTCTCACTGCATTGGGCGCCAAATATTTCGTAACAATTTGCTTTATTCCCAACGGCATAGTGGCCGAGAAAAGCCATTTATTTTCTGCTGTGGAAGTGTGTCGAAGAATTTCCTCCAGTTCATCTTTAAAACCCATGCTGAGCATTTCGTCAGCTTCGTCGAGGATAACCGTTTTTACGTGGCTCAAATCCACAGCATCACGTTTTACCAGATCGATTAGCCGTCCGGGAGTTGCGACTATGATTTGGGTGGGGCGCCTCAACGCAGAGATTTGCCGCTCAATCGGCGCACCGCCATAAACCGCTTCGGTAAATATTTTTGTTGAATATTTTGTGTATTTGAACAATTGCTTTGCGATTTGTTGGCCCAGCTCGCGCGTTGGACAAAGTATCAGTCCTTGAATTTTATTCTGCCCCGGATCCACTTTTTGCAACAAAGGCAAGCCATAAGCCGCCGTTTTCCCGGTGCCGGTTTGCGCCTGACCAACGAGGTCGGTGTTAGCATTGATTAAAATCGGGATTACTTTATTTTGGATTTCGGTTGGCGTAACAATATCCATATCGTTCAGCCCTTTTACGAATTTCTTGGCGATGCCCAGCTCTTCAAATTTGCTCAAAACAGTTCTTTTTAATTTGATGTAAAAGTAGGCTTAAATTGGCAAACCGCAATATACAGCGGAAGTGGCCCGTTTTCAGTAAATGATGTGTTTCGATACGAAGATTTATTACCTTAGCTCCAAATAAGAAAGCAAATGATTAGCGAAGAAATAAAGAACGAAATCATCGAGCATTTACTTCCTCTAAATCCGGAAAAAGTTATCCTCTTTGGAAGCTATGTTTATGGAAACCCTACCGCAGATAGTGATGTTGTTTTAGGCTTGACAGGGATCAGTGTCGTGTGGTATCGAGAAAAAATAATTAGAAGCTGACCAAAAACTTGAACAGATATACTGTTATGAAATTAGTAAAAGAAGTGGTTGTCACCAATTTTGCGATAACCACTCAACAAAGTTTTCTAAAATGGATAAAAACTCTGTAAAAAGTATTTTAAACTCAATTTCGGAATTACTTTGAACCTTAACAGTTAGAAGTAAACCATGCCGCAGGGGAATAAAAAATTTGTTGAAATAGGCACTTGGCAGATATGGATAAATATTTCGTTATGGGGTTAAAACCCCTTGTACAACTGGATTCCACAAATCCTTTCACTAAAGTGAACGGCAATAAAATCACGTCTTCAATAATTTTATTGCCGTCAGCTTTAGCTGACGGAACAATTAAATTACTGTTTGAATGGGCTTTAGCCACATTTTTAATCTTATCTGTTAAATGCCTATTTAAAGAAAATTATAAAAAAACATACCAATGAAACTTAAATCATTATTCCTTTTGCTCATCACCTCGCCCTTGTGGGGTTTTGCACAAGACAACAAAAACGCGCAAGCCGAAAGGCCCAATATCATCTTCATCCTCACCGACGACCAGCGTTTTGATGCCTTGGGCTACGCGGGCAACAAAATCATCCAAACGCCCGAAATGGACAAACTTGCGGAAAATGGCGCCTATTTCCGGAATGCGATTGTTACCACGCCGATTTGTTCCGCAAGCCGGGCAAGTATTTTTAGCGGATTGCATGAGCGCACCCACAAATATACCTTTCAAACGGGCGACATCCGCAGCGAATTTATGCAAACCGCCTATCCCAAGTTGTTGAAAGAAGCCGGATATTTTACCGGATTCTTTGGGAAGTTCGGGGTGAATTATGCCGATAAAGCTAAGATGTTCGACAAATTTGATGATTACGACCGCAACGGGCAATTCCCCGACCGCCGCGGGTATTATTACAAAACCTTGGGTAAAGATACAGTTCATCTAACCCGCTACACCGGTCAACAAAGTTTAGATTTTATTGAGAACGTACCGAAGGACAAGCCCTTTTGTTTGTCATTAAGTTTTAGCGCACCACACGCCCACGACAATGCGCCCCTGCAATATTTTTGGCAAGAAGAGCCGGACAAGCTTTATCAGGATATGGAAATGCCCGGTCCTGAGTTGGCCGACGATAAATATTTTAATGCCTTGCCTTTGCCGGTGCGCGAAGGTTTTAACCGTTTGCGCTGGACCTGGCGCTACGATACGCCCGAAAAATACCAGCATAGCGTGAAAGGCTACTACCGAATGATTTATGGCATCGACCTCGAAATCGCCAAAATCCGTAAAAAACTGGCCGAAACCGGGCAGGACAAAAACACGGTAATTATTTTCATGGGAGACAATGGTTATTTCTTGGGCGAACGTCAACTGGCCGGGAAATGGCTGATGTACGACAATTCTATCCGTGTGCCGATGATGGTTTACGACCCGCGCATCAGCAAGCATTTGGATATTGACGAAATGGCGTTGAACATCGACATTCCGGCAACCATTTTAGACTTGGCCGGAGTGGAGATTCCTAAAACGTATCAGGGCAAAAGTTTGATGTCCCTTGTTTCGGGAAAGGAAAAATCGATGCAGCGTGATACCATTTTAATCGAGCACCTCTGGGAATTTGAAAATATCCCGCCCAGTGAAGGCGTACGCACTGCCGATTGGAAATACATGCGCTATATCAACGATAAATCGTCGGAAGAACTGTACAATTTGAAAGCCGACCCTAAAGAAATCAACAACCTCGCAAAGAAACCGGAATACCAAAAAACCTTGCTTCAATTCAGAAAGAAAAACGATGAACTGGCAAAAAAATATGCCGACCCTTATTCGGGAGTTCCCTCAGGGCTAACCGTGGAATACATCCGCGACCCACGCTTCACCAAAATAATCGACAGTAAACCGGAATTTAGCTGGGTGGTACCAAACGAAGCGGCAATTCAAAAAGGGTATCAAATCTTAGTTTCCTCGTCAAAAGAAAAAATCGACAATAACATTGGCGATGTTTGGGACAGCGGAAATGTGCGCAGCAACAAATCGACTGATGTTGAATTAGGCGGTGGACCGTTAAACCCAAACACTAACTATTTCTGGAAAGTGCGCATTTTCGACAAGGATAACCGCATTTCGGAATATTCTAATCCGTGGCAATTTCAAACTGGCGAATTTGGCGATAAGCTTACTTCGCACAACTGGTTTCAAATCGAACGGATTAAACCTGTTGAATTCAAAAAGAACAGTGACGGAAGTTGTTTTGCTGATTTCGGGAAAGATGCATTTGGAACGCTGGAAATCGATTATCGCACTAAAAAAGCCGAAACATTAACCATTCGTTTGGGCGAAAAACTAACGGACGGTAAAATCGATCAAAATCCGGGCGGAACCATTCGTTATGAGGAGGTGAAACTAAACGTGTCACCCAAAACGAGCCATTATCAAATCGAATTAAAAGCGGACGAGCGCAACACGAAAACGATGGCAGTAGCTTTGCCCGATTCCTTCCCGGTCATCCTACCTTTCCGCTACGTCGAAATTTCCCAAGACTCCGACCGGGACTCCGACTTTCCCAAGTCGGAGATTTCAGCCCAGGACCTCACCCAAATTGCCTATTTCAATTATTTCGACGACAACACCAGCTCTTTTACCAGCTCCAACGACATCCTTAACCAGGTTTGGGACCTTTGCAAATATTCGCAAAAAGCCACCTCCTTTGCCGGGTATTATGTTGACGGCGACCGTGAACGGATCCCCTACGAAGCCGATGCTTATTTGAACCAGCTCAGCCATTATTCGGTGGATAACGAGTACTCCATCGCACGAAAAACTATCGAATATTTTATGGACTTCCCCACCTGGCCTACCGAATGGCAGTTGCACATGGCACTTCTTTTCTATCAGGATTGGATGTACACCGGAAATACGGAGCTGATTGAAAAATATTATGAGCCGCTGAAATATAAAACATTGATGGAACTGGAATATAAGGATGGTTTGATAAGCACTTCATCGCCAAAATTGACCGGTGAATTTATGGCGAAATTGGGATTTGCCGACACTACGCAACGGGTGCGCGATATTGTGGACTGGCCACCTGCTCAAAAAGATACAGGTTGGAAATTGCCAAAGGACTGGCCACAAGGCGAACGCGACGGTTTTGTGTTTACGCCAATCAGTACGGTAATTAATAGTTTCTATTATCAGAACATGAAAATTATGGCTGAATTTGCCCACATTCTGAACAAGCCTGAAGAACAGCTTGATTTTGAAATGCGCGCTGCCAAAGTGAAAAAGTCGATGAACGAATATTTGTTTAACAAAGAAGGGGGTTATTATAAGGATGGCATAGAAACCGACCACGGCGCCATTCATTCAAACATGTTGCCGCTGGCGTTTGGGATTGTTCCTGATGTGTACAAAAAACAGGTAGCGGATTACATTAAAACCCGCGGAATGGGTTGCAGCGTGTATGGTGCACAGTTTCTGATGGAAGCGTTGTACAACGCCGGTGCAGCGGAATATGCCCTCGAACTGATGACCGCCACCCACGACCGTAGCTGGTACAACATGATAAAAGTGGGCAGCACCATCACCATGGAAGCCTGGGACATGCGCTACAAGCCCAATTCCGACTGGAATCACGCCTGGGGAGCAGCACCTGCTAACATTATTCCGCGCTACATGTGGGGAATTCAACCCAAAACTCCCGGATTTGCTGTGGTTAGCATCCATCCACAAATGGGTAGTCTGAAAAACAGTTCTATCGCTGTTCCTACCATAAAAGGGCAAATAAAGGCAGACTATAAAAAAGTAAATAACCGTTTAACGCAATATTCAATTGAACTGCCCGCGAACATAGTGGGCGAATTTACCGGTGATTTCAATGATAACGTGGTAGTAACCGTGAATGGCGAAACGGTGAACCTTTCGTTCGGAACAATTCGTTTAACCCCTGGAGTTAATGAAATTGAAGTGAGGGTGAATTCTTTTTAAGAAAGAAAAGTGGGAGTCAAAAACATAGAAAAAATAAAATAAAACGTATGAGCATTTATAATATTTCAACAAATGGAATAGAGGAAGTTAAAACAACAAGTTTTCAGCAAAATGGAATTCTCGAAAGAACGCATCTTCAGGCATTTTTAAGAGATAAAATCCATATTATTTCTCCTAATGAAATGCAAGGTTCGACAGGAGTTATAAATACAATGGAGTTTATCGAAGAAAAATTCGCTGGCAAATCAAGAAAAAGACACTTCGTAAAGGAAGAAGAGGTTTTAATTAGTTCTGATAATGTAGAATACATAAAATGAATTTTAAAAAATACAGTAACTTTAAATCATCACAAAAAATTATATAAATACCTAAATTATACTAAAATGAAACATCTAAAATTTTTTTTAATCGTTGTGCTTTTGGGCGCATTTTCTGTATTTGCAAACGCAAAAACACAAGTAACGAAACTGGTAACCGAGTACCACCATAACCCGGTTGGGATTGACGTGGAAAAACCCCGTTTTAGTTGGCAACTATTGTCCGACGGGCAAAATGTGCTGCAAACGGCCTATGAAATCCGCGTAGCCGATTCGCCTAAAAATTTGGGCAAAAAGAGTGCGAAAACCTGGACATCGGGCAAAATGGAAAGCAGTAAATCCGTAAACGTGGAATACGACGGGCCGGCTTTGGAATCGATGCAGCGAGCCTATTGGCAAGTGCGCGTATGGGACAATACCGGTAAAGCATCCACTTGGAGCGAACCCGCCTTCTGGGAAACAGGCATCCTGAAACCCGGACTATGGACGGCATCGTGGATTACCCTTCCGGGCGAAGCGAAAACCAAAACCTCAAAACCGGTTCATTACTATCGAAATGAATTTTCGGCCAATAAAAAAGTGGCATCGGCGAGGGTTTATGTTACATCGTTAGGTTTGTATGAACTCTATTTGAACGGCAAAAAGGTGGGCGACGAATTATTTACTCCCGGCTGGACCAGCTACAACAAACGCCTTCAGTATCAAACCTACGACGTGACTTCAATGATTCAAACCAAAAACGCAATTGGAGCCATGGTGGGCGACGGATGGTACCGCGGAAACATTGGCTGGCAGGATCAGCGCGATTATTACGGCAGCCAATTGGCACTTTTGGTGCAGTTGAAAATTGATTATACCGACGGGACCAGCGAAACAATTACAACGGACAGCCAATGGAAAGCTACCACCGGACCAATTCTGGAATCGGATATTTACAACGGCGAATTGTACGATGCCCGTTTGGAAATGGACGGTTGGGCGGCAACCGGATTTAACGACAACAATTGGAAAACGGTTGAAATCCTATACAAATCTAAAAATCATCTGATTGCTCCACAGGGAGTTCCGGTTAAAGCAGTGGAAGAAATTAAACCAATCGAAATGATTACCACCCCTAAAGGGGAAATGGTTTACGACCTTGGCCAAAATATGGTGGGCTGGGTCCGGATTAAAATGAAAGGACAAAAAGGGGAAAAGGCTATTTTGAAATTTGCTGAAGTGCTGGATAAAGAGGGAAATTTTTATACCGACAACCTGCGGGCGGCAAAGGTCACCGACACCTATGTTTTTAAAGGCGATGGCGAAGAAATTTACGAACCTACCTTTACTTTTCATGGTTTCCGCTTTTTAAAATTGGAAGGGGTCAAACAAGCACCTGCCTTGGACGACATCACCGGGGTAGTCATTTATTCGGATATGACGCCAACCGGAAGTTTCACCTGTTCGGATCCTATGATTAACCAACTTCAGCATAACATTCAATGGGGGCAAAAGGGTAATTTCCTCGATGTGCCGACCGACTGTCCGCAGCGCGACGAGCGTATGGGTTGGACTGGTGATGCCCAGGTTTTTGCGCCAACCGCAGCCTTTAATTTCGATGTGGCCGGATTTTATACCAAATGGACGAAAGATTTGGCTGCCGACCAATTGCCCGACGGAAAAGTACCGCACGTGATTCCGGATGTATTGAAAGGCGGTGGCGGTTCAACAGCATGGGCAGATGCGGCGTTGATTGTTCCGTGGACAACGTATTTGATTTACGACGATAAACGGATTTTGGAGGAGCAATACCCCAGCATGGTGGCATGGGTAGGATTTATGCAAAAGCAAGCCGGCGACGACAATTTATGGACCGGTGGAACCCATTTTGGTGACTGGCTGGCCTTTGCCACAACCCGTTCCGATTACCCCGGCGCAACCACCGAGAAGGATTTAATTGCAACGGCCTACTACAAATATTCCAGCGGCTTACTGGCCGAAATTGCTAAAATATTAGGCAAAGATGCCGATGCAAAAAAGTATGCTGCACTTTCCGAAAACATCAAAAAAGCGTTCATCCAGGAATTCGTAACCCCTGCGGGCAGGCTGGTCTCGAATACACAAACGGCTTATTCATTGGCATTGGCGTTCGACTTATTGTCTGAGGATTTGGTTTCTTCAGCGGCAAAATACTTAGCTGAAGACGTGAAAAAAATGGGCCACCTTACTACCGGTTTTGTTGGCACACCGCTGCTTTGCAAAACATTGTCGGCACACGGTTACGAAGATTTGGCGTTTATGCTGTTGAACCGCAAGGAATATCCGTCGTGGCTATATCCCGTTACGCAGGGCGCAACAACCATTTGGGAACGCTGGGACGGACAAAAACCGGACGGCACTTTCCAAAGCGTGGGCATGAATAGCTTTAATCATTACGCTTACGGTGCAATCGGGGAATGGCTTTACACCTACGTCGCCGGGATTAAATTGGATGAGGAAAATCCGGGGTACAAACATTTTTTCTTAGAACCACACCCGGGCGGTGGATTGACCAACGCTGCTGCTGAGTTTGATTCGATGTACGGCAAAATAAAATCAGCATGGAAAATTGAAGGTGGAAATTTTGTTTATGATATTGAGATTCCAGCCAATACCACGGCAACTGTGATACTGCCCAACTCGGAAAAAAAGGAATTGGGTTCAGGGAAATATAGTTTTAACGTGAAACTATAAAATAGAACGGTATCTGCGTGTATATTGCTTGTTCTGGTCATCCGATGACTAAAAGGAATGCGCCCCTTCATAAAACAGCGGCGAATCAGGCCCCAATGGTATTTTGAAATATATCCAAACAATCAGTAAAATGGTCCACACAATAAAAAAGATAATGGAATAGGGGATCATGGTAGAAATGATGGTCCCGATGCCGGAGTTTTTATCATATTTCTGAAAGAATGCGATGATTAAAGCAAAAAAGCTCATCATGGGCGAAATGATGTTGGTTACGCTGTCGCCAATGCGGAACACAGCTTGCGAAAGTTCTGGAGAATAACCCATCAGCATAAAAATAGGGATAAAAACTGGTGCCAAAATAGCCCATTTTGCCGAGGCGCTGCCCATTAACATATTCACGGAAGCAGCAAACAATATGAACAAGATCATTAAAACATAAATATTCAAATTGGCGGCTTGTAAGGTTTTTGCGCCATTTACCGCCAAAACAATACCCAGGTTGCTTACCTTGAAATAGGCCACAAATTGAGCCGCAAAGAATACAAGGACCAAATAAGTAGCCAACATTTTCATGCTATCGGCCATTCCTTCCATTATATCTGCATCGTTTTTAAAGATGCCAACCGTAAGTCCGTAAACCACCCCCATGGTACCCGCAATAACAAACAATAGGGTAACCACGCCTTTCAAAAGCGGTGAGTGGAGCAGCGAACCATCCACGTCCCTCAAAACCCCGTTCTCCGGAATGGAGCCTGCCAAAATCAGGAGCATATAAATGCCAAAAACGATTGTAGCATTTCTTAAGCCCTTTCGTTCGGCTTTTGTCAGTCCTTCTAAACTCGCCTCGCCTTCGGTTCCGGCAAGGGTGTAGCTGCCAAAACGAGGGGCAACTATTTTCTCGGTAACCCAGGTTCCAACTATCGAAATCATAAAAGTCGAAACTATCATAAAATAGTAGTTTGCAGTGGGGTTTACCGTATATGCCGGGTCTATGATTTGGGCTGCTTCCTGTGATAATCCCGCAAGCAATGGGTCGATGGTGCCAAGGAAAAGGTTGGCACTGAAACCTCCTGAAACACCTGCAAAAGCGGCTGCCATTCCAACAATCGGGTGCCGCCCGACTGCCATGAAAATTACACCGGCCATGGGTATTAAAAGAACATAACCAATGTCGCTTGCCATGTTCGACAAAATACCGGCAAAAACTAAAACAAATGTGAGCATTTTTCGGGGAGCTTTCAACACAAGCAAGCGTATGGCAACAGCAATCAATCCGCTGCTTTCAGCAATCCCGATACCAAGCATGGCTACCAAAACAATGCCCAGCGGCGCAAAGTCGGTAAAGTTTTTTACCGTCATTTCAAGAATAAAATGCAAGCCGTCGCCCGAAACCAAATTTTTGGTTTTTATAATTTCCCCGGTTGCCGGATGCACGATTTCCCAGCCCAATAAATGACCGATAAGGGAAACCAGCAATGTTAATCCGGCAAGCAGGGCAAACAAAGTTGCAGGATGCGGAAGTGCGTTCCCCCCTCTTTCAATCAGGTTTAAGAAACGTTGCATTAAAGATGTTTTGGTTTTTGGTGACATAGTATTTTATTTAATAATGATTAAGAAATAACTCCGTGAATTGTTGACTGTAAGCCATAAAAACCTTGATCCGCCTATTGAAAATCTTACACGTTTAAAGCAAATGGGTTTTATGACTAAAGGAACAACAAGAACAATTGATTGAACCAGATCCAATCGTTTTTTCTTCGACAAAATCTCGAAGCATTATTTTACTAATTTCGCCACAGATATAACTAAAATTGCCATAAGGTGGTCGAAAGATGGAAACATTTGTCTAAAGAAAATAAAAAATTACACTATGCACGAAAGAAAAACAACCAACCTGCTTCTGCTCATCATTGTGGTACCGTTGGTTCTCTATTTGGCGAAAACATTATCGTTCATCCTAATTCCATTGGTTTCGTCAATGTTTATTGCCTTGCTGTTTTTACCGATGATGCGCTGGTTGGGTAAAAAGAAGGTGCCAAAACCGATAAGTATTTTTATTGTTGTGTTGATTTTTGCTGTCGTTTTTAAACTGGGCGGTGAATTAATCCGGCTTTCGAGCAAGGAAATTATTTCAGCCCAAAGCGAATTTATAGAACAGGCAAGCTTCAAATTATCTTCGTTGGTGATGAAGTTGGAAAGTTTTTTTGGTATGGATTATTTTGTAGGCGAGAATGTTTTTGCTGAATTATTCAATAAAGAATACATCTCTAAAAATTTCGGTACAACGGTTGGTTTTATCGGTCGTTCGCTTTCCATGACATTGTTGACTGCATTTTTTGTCGTTCTTTGGCTGGCCGAATCGGTTAACTTTCAGCAATTGCTGAACAGCACCATTCTGAAGCAGAAACACGCATCTATCAAAACATTTATGAAAATTGAAAAGGATATCATCACCTTTTTGAAAGTGAAATTCATCGTGAGTTTACTGACAGGGATCGGGATCAGCCTTGCCTGTGTGTTTTTCGGGGTGAGTTTTCCAATTTTCTGGGGGCTTTTTGCTTTTTTGGTCAACTTTGTTCAAATGGTTGGTTCGGTTATTTCAGTTGTCCTACTGGCTGTATTTGCCATTGTGGAGTTGGACGTATCGAGCATGTTGTTCTTTTTTGTGCTGACCATAACCGGCATCCAGGTTCTTTTTGGAGGAGTTCTGGAACCTATATTTATGGGGAAATCCTTCTCCATAAACATTATAACTATTTTGGTGATGTTGTCGGTATGGGGCTTTCTATGGGGAATTCCGGGACTGATTATGTCAATCCCCCTTACCGTATTTTTGAAAATAATTCTGGAACAATTCCCGCGTACCAAAATCATTGCCGACTTGCTTTCGGGGGGAAATCAGAAGTTAATTCCGCCAAAACTCAGAATCCCGAAAACATAAAAAATATTCCTCAACGATAAAATAGGATGTAGTTCTGTCTAATTCTTTAAAATATTATCAATAAGTTTGAGCCGAATTATTGTTTTTATAATAAACAAATCATAATGAATACAAATCGCAGATCGTTTTTAAAGAACATTGCTTTGGGAACAGGTGTAATTGCAACTGCCCCGTTAATGGCTTATACCGGCCCAATAAGTAAAGAACAATTAGAGCAAATTCGCAAATCCTCGGGGTATCAACCTGCCATGAGTTTCAACATGTGCGGTTATGCTGCGCCGAAACTCGACAAGGTGCGTGTTGGTTTTGTGGGCATAGGCGATCGGGGTTCCGGAGCGGTTGAACGAATGACCTATATCGATGGGGTAGAGATTGTTGCTCTTTGTGACACGCGTCAGGCTGCCGTTGATGGCGGGCAGGCAATCCTCGCCAAAGCCGGCTTGCCAAAAGCAAAAGAATTTGTTGACGGTGATCTGGGATTCAAAAAACTTTGCGAAAGTGGATTGGTAGATTTGGTTTACACCGCGACCCCTTGGGAATGGCATGTTCCCGTTGGATTGGCTGCAATGGAAGGCGGTTGCCATACTGCAATTGAAGTTTCTACAGCGAAAACGATGGACGAATGTTGGGAAATTGTGGAGACCTCGGAACGCACCAAAAAACATTGTGTCATCCTCGAAAATTGCTGTTATGATTTCTTCGAGCTACTGACCTTGAACATGGTTCGTCAAGGTGCATTTGGCGATTTGATCCACGGCGAAGGTGCTTACATCCACGATTTAGATAGTTATCATTTCACCAAACCCAAAGACGATAAAATGTCGGATGGTGCTTACACTGGAATGTGGCGTTTACACGAAAATAAGCGGAAAGCAAACGTTTATCCTACGCACGGTTTAGGGCCCATCTGCCAGGCCATGAACATCAACCGGGGCGATAAAATGGAATACCTCACCGCGATGATGGGCAACGATTTTACATTGAAACAACGCATTGCCGAAAAGGCAAAAGAAGACCCGTTTTTTGAACAGTTTGTGGGCTGGGACATGCGTGGAAACATGGACATGCAGATGATACGCACCAACAAAGGCCGAACGATAATGATACAGCACGATATTTCTTCGCCGCGGCCTTATTCGCGAATTCACCTCTTGAGCGGAACAAAGGCATTTGCACAAAAATACCCGATTGAGCAGATCGCGTTTGGGCACAATGTCGTCGACGAGGCAAAAATGAAAGAACTACATGAAAAATATCAACCCGAAATCGTAAAACGTATGGGTGAAATGGCCAAGCAGGTGGGTGGCCACGGAGGAATGGATTTTATGATGGACTGGCGCATGATCGATTGCTTGCGCAACGGCCTCCCCATGGACATGGACGTGTATGACGCCGCAGCATGGAGCTCCATTACCCCGTTGAGCGAATGGTCCATTGCAAACGGATCGCAACCCATTGACATTCCCGATTTTACGCGCGGTGCCTGGAAAACCAACAAACCTGTGGACATTACTTTGAACGGTGGCGGAACTACACAGGTTAGAAACTTGAAAGAAGCTGACGGAAAAAGACAACTGAATGTGAATTAGATGGATAGAAGGTTTTAAATTGAAAAATAAAAGCCGTTTCTTGTTTAAGGAGCGGTTTTTCTTTTATCTGTTAAATTTGAACCGCGCGAACAAATTTCTGTTAACCTATAAGATTCAAAAAAACAGACAATGATCGCAAAATTTAAATTTATAGCTCCAGTCTTGCTTTTTCTCTTTTTTTCTTGTTCTGAAGGACGAAAATTCCCACCACTCAATTCAGAAAAAACTCCCTTAACCAAGATCACGCTTAAAAATGCCCTGTTTTCAACAGAAATGCCGCAAACCCCACAACCAGCAGAGGATGGTAATGTTGGTGTAGAATTGAACAGCTTGAAAAACTTCATGGATGATTATGTGAGAAGAGATGGGAAATTCGATTTGAAAGCATTCGAGGGAAGATGGGCTGAGGTTCAGCAAAAAATAATTACGACGAATTTGAATTCTGGCCAATTAAAATTATGGATAGAAATCAATGGTTTTTTGATTGAATTAACAGGCAAGGCGAAGTTTGCCGAGGAAATGGAGCGGATTGTCCTTGCAGGGCTCCGCAGCCCGTTGTCTGGTGCAGAAGATGAATTCGAAAAGATGATTGCACCGTATATATTTACCCGCGATGTTGACAATATTTTTGTGAACCTTTTTGTGAATTCTACTTTGGAATTCGAGCATTCTTTATTCGGTGCGGTTAAAATCGAACAAGAAACCGATTATCCAAAATCGGGTAGTGTTCGAATCAAATTCAGTTTGGCAGAAAAAAAATACATCGAGTTGAATGTGCGGATTCCGGGTTGGGCGCGGGAAGCTACTGTTACGGTTAAAAAGGTGAAATATGTGGCCAACCCGGGAACTTATTGTAAAATTGCCAAAAAATGGAAAGAAGGCGATATGGTGGAAATTGAATTCCACTCAGATGAAACGGGAACGAAATAAAGTCATTTCCTTTTTGATTTGACGAAATTTTGTACTTTTAGGCCAAATTAAAACAACATTCAAAAATGAAACACTTCAGTCTTATTTTATTGATAGCCGTATTCGCAGCATGTACATCAACACAAAAAACAAAAATTGAAATGCCTTACTCAACAACTGATTTTGAAGGAATGACGGATGGCATACCAACCCGTCTTTTTACCATGGAAAACAAAAATGGCATGGTGGTAACACTCACCAACTACGGCGCAAAAATAGTTTCGATTTACGCACCCGGCCGCGATGGGAAATTTGCAGATGTGATGCTTGGGTTTAATTCGATTGAAGACTATAAAAACTATGGGGCGAGCCACGGCGCCGTGGTAGGGCCGTATGCCAACCGCATTGCCAATGCCAGTTTTGTCATCGATGGCGAAACGTATCAATTGCCGGTAAACAATGGATCGGCTTGTTTGCATTCAGGCCCGGATAGCTGGTACCGCAAGGCCTGGAATTATGAAAAGACAGGGAATGTTACCATGTTTACGTTGACGAGTGCCGATGGCGAATTTGGTTTCCCCGGGAACAAAACCGTTAAAACTACTTATACGCTCACCGACGACAACGAACTGAAAATAGATTACGAAATCACCACCGACAAAGCTTGTCCGGTGAATATTACCAACCACGGTTATTTTAATTTGCGTGGCGAGGGCAACGGAGATATTCTCGATCATGTGTTGGTGATAAACGCCGACAAATCTACGCCGGTAAATGCCGAAATGATCCCTACCGGAGAAATTGTGGACATCCGGGGAACTGAACTGGATTTTACTGCCCCTCATGCGATTGGCGAACGGATTGACGCGGACAATCAAATGTTGGTTTATGGTGCAGGTTATGATTTTAATTATGTGCTGAATAAAGCCGGGAACGAATTGGCATTTGCAGCCAGTGCCTATGAACCCGAAAGTGGCCGATACATGGAGGTGTTTACCACCGAGCCGGGCATTCAACTCTACACCGGTAACCATTTGAAAGGGGATGAAATCGGGAAATCCGGGAAACCATATACCAAACGCACCGGATTCTGTTTGGAGACCCAACACTTCCCTGACAGTCCGAATCAGCCACAATTTCCTTCAACCCTTTTAAACCCGGGTGAAACTTATCAATCCACTACCATTTATAAATTTTCCGCGAAGTAAGAGATAGAGCTTTTGCTTCGTAAGGGGAGCTTTTCGTTTTGTTAAAGAGCTCACTCCGAAAAGTTAATTACCCCTAAATCCCCCAAGGGGGACTTTAAGAACGCTTTGATTATTAGAACGTTCCCCTTTAGGGGTCAGGGGTAAAACAGAAGAGTATGTATTACAACAGACTTTTCGGAGTAGGCTCAATAAAGGGCTTTCTTAATAGTTTCAGTTATTGTATTGGCTTTTTACTTGTGAACCGCTCATCGCTCATCGCTCACCTCTCACCGCTCACCGCTCACCCCTCTCCACTATTTCACCCGCATAAAACGGAACATTTTCAGCATCCAATTGGGTAGGGGATGATTACCTCGTTTTCTGAAATCGATGTACCAACCTAATTTTTTTAACAAAGGAATTCTGTGCGTTTCCACAAATTCAATCAAGGTGCCTTCCGGGGCTTGAATGTAGGCAAAGCTGCCGGCGGCTTCGCCCATGTCGAAGGTCTCCATTGCCCGGGCACTGTCAACAGTAAAAGGATGCCCTAAATCTTTGGCTTTTTCTCTGAACCCGTCCATTCCATTGATATCGAAGCAGATGTGGATGAAACCCGGATCGCCCCAAATGCGGCCTTCATAGATGCTCCGGGGTTCGCGGTCGAGCACCTGCACCAGTTCAATCACCGACTGACCAAAAAAAGGGCTGAACGCTCCGCTTTTAACATCGGAATGTTTCAGCAAAATGCGGCGGAATTTATTTTTTCCTCCGGGGATTCCCTCGAAATCATTAAAAATACCCGTTTTGTCGTAAACAATCTGGTTGTATCCAAGGATGTTCTGATAGACTTTCAAACTGTCCTCCATGTTTCTTACGCCTATAACAGCACCAAGTATTCCGCCACTGACAGACTTTTCTTTTTTTCGGAATATATTTTTGTCGTTGATAACTTCCCACATATTCCCATAGATGTCTTTTAGGTAGAAATGTTTGTTTTCAACCGGATCCAGGTTCACGGAGTTCAATACGTCAAGCCCTGACTTCGAAAATTGGCCGAAAGCCGCTTTCACATTGGCCGTTTTAATTTTACCGATGTTGATTCCAAGGTCCCCCAACTGGATTTCGAATGGGCAGGGCTCAGGTTTTTTTCCGGTATGTTGCCAGATTTCGAATCCACCGCCACCCTGCATGTTTAACGCCAGCACCGCATGGCGTTCACGAGGTTTCCCGTCGGTATATGCCAACATCAGTTCTGCCGTAGCTTCTTCTTCAAACATTTTTATGTCCATCGCAAAATGTTTTCTGTACCATTTCCAGGCTTCATGCACATTTTCTACCCCAACTCCCAATTGTTGAATTCCGTTTATTTTTGACAACATTTTTATTCCTTAATTTTTACTTTTTTTAAACTTTTTCCGATCTCCGTCTCCCGTCCTTCTTACCCCCCCCACGGGGGAGTTACCTGCCTACCGCCAGGCAGGGAGGGGGCTGTTTCCCCCTACAAGGCTTTCACCCTGCCTGCCAGATAATAATACAAACGCGGCAAAAAACGCCGGATGTGAACCATAATTATCTCGTTTCCACCAACCAAAATTTCTTTTTTGCAGCGTTTTAATTTACGGATAATAATCCTTGCGGTTTCATCGGCCGGTTTGCCCGTGTCCTGGCCGTCGTCCATTTTTGCATGTTTTTTCCCGTCTTTATCAATGGCATTCACCGAGATATTCGTTTTTATCCGCCCAGGTATGATAAGCGAAACTTCAATATTGTTTTTGATATTTTCGGCCCGAAGGCTTTCAAAAAATCCGTGCAGGGCATGTTTTGATGCCGAATAGGACGAACGGTACGGGAATCCGAACTTGCCAACAATGCTTGAGGTTACAGCAATTTGTCCTCCTCCGTTTTTAATCATTCCCGGCAAAACAGCTTTTGTAAGCGCAATGGTGCCGAAATAGTTGATTTCGAATATCTTCCGATCGATTTCAAGCGGAGTTTCGCTAACAAACGAACGTTGGCTGATTCCCCCGAAATGATAGAGGCAATCAATCTTTTCATGGTTTGAGAGGACCTTGCGGGAAGCACTTTTAATAGTCGTTTCATCACCTAAATCAAATACTGCAACTTCGGTGCTACTGCCATTTTTCATGCAAATTTCAGCAACTTCTTGCAAAGCCTTTTCATTGCGGCCGGATAGAATTAAATGAGCATTCTCTTTCGATATTTCGATGGCCACAGCTCGTCCAATTCCTGATGAGGCACCGGTAATCCAAATGGTTTTATTCACAAAATTGATCATTGTTTTTCTGAAAAAACACGAAGATAACAGAAAATGTTTTGTTGATGAAGAATGTGAGGAGTTAAATCCACCCGCGCAATTTGTAATAGGCAAGGGCCATCATTTCGCGGGCGATCAGTATTTCATATTTTAAGTGGTTCCAGATCTGGTAACGCATGTTCGTGTTACCTCCCACATCGGGTAAAATGGTTTTATTTCCTCCAAGGTTGTTATCGTTGAAAGTTAAATCGGCTTCCAGGGCGTTTTCGAAGGCAGGAAGGCAATTTACTTTTTCAAAGCCAGCTTTTTGAAAACACAAAACTGAACGTCGTGCATGTTCGGGAGAAGTTACCAATAGAATGGACGATTGCATTTTGATCGTCCGTTTGCAATTTAATGCTTGTCCGCGCGTATTGGTCGCCTCATTTTCAAAACGGATGTTTTTCGGATTCAGACCACGCATCACCAATTCTTTTTTAACGAGGCGAGGCGTACTTAAACTGTCGGAAGTGTCGCCCGGAATTGCGATAATTAACGCTACGTCCGGAAAAGATTTGGCAGCTTTTTCAGCATACCAACATCGCATTAAATTACTCTCGCTCGGCATTCCGCCGCCGCCAAGCAAAATAATCGTTTCGGGCTTCCAGTGCAGTTCCGATTTGCTGGTGCCCAACCAATGATAGCCCCAAAAAGGTTGTTCGGTGAGCGCCAATACCACACAAGCCGTAAAGCAAAGGCCGATTAGCGCGAATATAGTTCGGAGTATCCTTAAAAAATAAATACTTTTGGATTTGATTCTTTTCATAGTAGCTTTTGTGGAAAGCTAAAAGTACGAATTATAGCGGTTTGGAAAAATAACTATTAAAAATATTCACTTGAAAAATTCAGACAAAAACGAGATTATCCAGCTTTTTGAATCTCATTTCAATGAGAAAGTGGAACACGTGGAAATGCTACCGGGCTCCGGCTCGTATCGCGAATATTGCCGCTTAACCAGCTCGAAGCGCACGGTAATCGGGGCATTCAATGCTGACGTAAAGGAAAATACTGCTTTTCTCACCTTCACCAGCCACTTTAAAAAATACGGATTGCCCGTTCCTGAAATTTATGCGGTAAGCTCTGATCTTAAAAAGTATTTGCAAACGGATTTGGGCGACACCACGCTTTTCGATTTTCTAAGCACCGTTCGCGAAAAAGAGGGATTTTCTGAAAACATTGTTGCCGAATACAAAAAGGTGCTGAAAATACTTCCCAAAATACAAATAACCGCCGGCAAAACATTGGATTATTCTGTGTGTTACCCGCGTGCTGCGTTCGATAAGCAATCGATGATGTGGGATCTGAACTACTTTAAATATTATTTCCTGAAACTGGCTAAAATCCATTTCGACGAGCAGGCATTGGAAGATGATTTCCAAGCTTTCAGCGACTATTTGCTCAGCGCGGATTCCGATTATTTTATGTACCGCGATTTTCAGTCGCGCAATGTTATGCTGGTGAATGAGCAGGTATGGTTCATCGATTATCAGGGGGGACGGCGCGGTGCGTTGCAATACGATTTGGCCTCGCTGCTCTACGACGGGAAAGCTGATATTCCCAACAGTATCCGCCAGCAGCTTTTCGATGCCTATCTCGAAGAGCTTCAAAAATACATTCCGGTAAACGAGCAGGAATTCAGGGGCTTTTTTACCGGCTTTGTGTTGATACGCATCATGCAGGCTATGGGAGCGTATGGTTTTCGCGGATTTTATGAGAAGAAAGAGCATTTTTTAAAAAGTATCCCTTTTGCACTGAAAAACCTGGGGTATATCCTGGAGAACACCCAATTGCCGGTCGAACTGCCTGAACTGGTCAATATTCTTAATCAGTTGGTTCACTCCGAGGTCTTAAAAGAAATCGGGCAGGTGCGCAGCAATTTAACGGTTACCCTAACCAGTTTCTCGTATAAAAACGGCTATCCTGTCGATCCTTCAGGCAACGGTGGAGGCCATGTTTTCGATTGCCGTGCTATTAATAATCCGGGGCGTTATCTCGAATACAAAACAATGACCGGAAAAGATCTTGAAGTGCAGCAATTCTTAGAGCAGAAATCGGAAATTGGAATCTTCCTGAACGCTGTGAAAACAATTGTCGATCAATCGGTTAAAACCTACTTAGAACGCAAGTACACGCACCTTTCGGTGAGCTTTGGCTGCACCGGCGGACAACATCGCTCGGTATATTCGGCAGAGAAAATGGCAGAGTACCTGAAAAACAATTACCAAGTAAATGTTGTTCTCAATCATCGGGAACAACAAACTATCTGATGAGTAAAAGAGCGTGTAAGAAGAGTGATTTTGTGGATAAGGAAAACGCGAGATTTGAATGTAAAAAATGTGGTGCGAAGGTGCTCAAAGAAGAAAAAGTGTGCAAAGCCAAAAAGATTTGACCACTTTTTTATAGAAATTGTTCGAACAAAACTTAGTTCTAAAACATTGCTTATCGAATCATAATTCTTAATTTTGCGGCATTATTTATTGAACAAAAATTTGATTCATGGGAAGAGCATTTGAATACCGCAGGGCAGCCAAAGAAAAACGTTGGGATAAAATGTCGAGAATATTTCCAAAACTCGGCAAAAAAATTACGATTGCAGCCAAAGAAGGTGGCCCCGATCCAGATACCAATGCTGCCTTGCGCACCGCAATTTTAAATGCCAAAGCCCAAAACATGCCTAAAGTCAACATTGATGCCGCCATAAAACGTGCTTCGGGTAAAGATGCAACAGTTTTCGATGAGGTGAATTACGAAGGGAAAGGCCCGCACGGTGTTCTGGTTTTCGTGGAATGCGCCACCGACAATCCCACGCGGACCGTTGCCAACGTAAAAAGCTATTTCAACAAAGCAAACGGTTCATTGGTGCCAACAGGTTCATTAGAATTTATGTTCAGCAGAAAAGCGGTGTTCGAATTCAATTTGCCCGATGGAATGGAGGTGGACGATATTGAACTGGAATTGATCGACGCCGGGTTGGAAGAAATCGAAGAAAACGAAGGTGTGTATTATGCTACTGCTGATTACACCAATTTTGGCCCTTTGGCCCACGCTTTCGACGAACTGAAGATTGAAGTTGCAAATGCCGATTTGAAACGCTATCCGACCACTCCTTTGGAATTTACAGAAGAGCAATTGGAAGACATTGAAAAGATGATTGACAAGCTGGAGGAAGATGACGACGTTCAGGCCGTTTACACCAACATCGCATAAACCGGCCGTAAAACTGAAATATTTATTTTAGGTAATCACTTACTTTTCGCTGAATCCTCTTTTTAACTTTTTCCCAAGTTTGTTTTTTAAAACTTACCGGCGTTTCGCTGTCTTTGGCATCAACAAAATAGGTAATGGCATGCGGAATGCTGATGGCCAGCATTTGGCTGGGGTATTTTTGTTTGTGCCAATCCATAATTTGTTGCAGCGGGTAATGTTGCAACAATTCATATAAATCCCAAATGTTGAATGTTGTTGTTTATAAAAGAATCGCTGCTTGAAATGCTCTTCTAAATTTTTCACGATTAGAGGTTGATTGAATTTTTCATAAAAGAGAAACTTAGATATAGGTTCCTGAAAGCTGGCAGTCTGCCGGGAAATGGCAAAGACGACGATGGCATCAAAGAACTTGAGCGGGGGGCGTTTAAAAAAAAACCCTCGAACCATTGCTGGGGCAAGCCAGAAAGGGAGAAAAAATAGTGCTGTTCATGGACGCCGCCCATTTTATCTTTGCAACGTTCCTTGGTTATTTATGGTGACATACGAGGTGTTTTCTGAAAAGCCATGCCGGGAGGAAACGGTACAATGTACTGGGGGCGCTAAATGCCATAACCAAAAAAGTATCAATATATACCAATGACACAACATTGGGGGCATATAGCGTGTGCCGGTTCTTGAAACAGGTTTACCTGGAGTGTAAAGGGAAAAACATAGCCGTCATTTTAGACAATGCAGCATACCAAAGGTGTAAATTGGTTCGCAGATATTCCAAGGTGCTGGGCATAGGGCTAATTTATTTGCCATCGTACTCCCCAAACTTAAACTTGATCGAACGGTTTTGGAAATATGTAAAAAAAGAGGTGTTGTATTCTACTTTTCATAAAGACTACACGGCGTTTAAACAAAGCATTGACGAATGCATAAACAATGCTTTTATAAAAGACAAGGAAAAATTGGAAAGCTTGTTGACAAATAACTTTCAGTCGTTCAAAAATGTTAAAATACTACCCGTTTAGAGTATATCAGGCTCGTTAGTGAAGAAAGTAAGGTCTGTATATTTAGTTTCTTTGTCCATTAATTAAATCCATTTCAATTAGTAATCAAAAATAGGTTTTTTAGTGGCAGTGGCAAAGAAATAACTCTTTTGGTCTTTTCAGTGTTTGATTTAGTGCGTTAGCAAAAATCAAATGTGCTATTTGTGGGTGAGATTATCTTGTTCTTCAATTCTGTTTGCTGTTGATTATTTGTCTCCTTTCAGTATGGCAAACAACAACTGTATTCCACAAATCCCTTGATGTGTTGGGTAAGCTGTTCACTCAAGTGAATTTTAATTTATATTCAGTAAGTGCCCAATTCAAAAGATTTAAATAAGTATTGGCCTGAGGTAGTATCGAACACCGCATAACCATCGCTAAATCCGATGAAAGTCAGGCCTGGTGCTTCGCTCGCGGATTGGCCGTTTTCTATTACATTTTTCCGGAAACCGCCGGCACGTAGATTATAGCCTTCGTATTGGCCGGATTTGGCCGGAATATACACGGTGGCTATGCTGCCCACAGGAACCGTAACTTCCATTGTGAATTTATCTCCTGTTTTTGCCAGTGAATTCCCGCTTCGCCCAAAACTGTTTGGTTATAGTATCTGCAAACGAAACTTCATCCACCGGTTGTGGTTTAAACACGTGGCTCCTAACTCAAGCCAACGGCCATTTCTCCAGAAAGCCGGTTCGCTCCAATCCGTTACTTCGCCATTTTTATCCCAAGCCCGGACCTGCCACCAGCATTCATCGCGCGACTGCAATGTTTTGCCGCCGTATTTCACCCGTGTAGATTGGTCGCTATTCACCCCTTTTTTATAATGTCCGTTGGGCGCAACGTGCTTTTGTCGATTGCCGTAACCCAAACATCCCATCGTGGCAATTATTTTAGGTTCATCAGGGATTTGCCGTTGGTTGGTATCAAAAAATACAAGAGCCAGGTTCGATTCAAAGTTCAGGTTTTAGGATGAAATAGAATTCATTACAACTCGCGGATCCAGATATTGCGGAAGCTCACCAGATCACCATGATCTTGCAAAACGATGCTTCCCGGCCCGTGCTTTTTGATGCTGTATTCCGGTATTCCGATGTATTCAGTTGGCCCACGCATTTTTACGTTGTTTTGGACCACCACCCCGTTGTGTATAACGGTAACGGTTGGCGGGGTAAAATAGGTAATTCCGTCGTCGTTAAAACGCGGTGCCGTATAAATAATGTCGTAGGTTTGCCACACACCCGGTTTTTTGCAAGCGTTTACCAACGGCGGATGCTGCTTGTAAATGCTCCCGGCCTGTCCGTTGCGGTAGGTGCGGTTGTTGTAGTTATCCAAAATCTGCACTTCGTAAATCCCCTGCATAAAAACACCGCTATTACCGCGTCCCTGGCTTGTGCCAACCACTTCAACCGGTGAGCGCCATTCAATGTGCAGTTGGTAATCTTCGAAGGTGCGTTTTGTTTTGATGATGCCCGTACCTTTTTTTACGGTCATCGCACCATCGGCCACTGTCCAACCCGGGTTACCACCCTCTCCGTTTGTCCATTCCTGTTCTAAATTAGTACCATCGAAAAGCACAATGGCATCCGAAGGCGCATCGCGGGGGGTTTCGCCGGGGGTAATCACCGGAACTTCAGGATCCCATATCTCGGTCATTTCCGGTTTCATTTTCATCGGCTCTTCCTGAGCCAAAACTGCAACTGCTACAAAAAGCAGTAAAAAAGAAAGAATTTGAATTTTCATGTATTAAGTATTAAGTATTGAGTATTTAGTATTGAGTATCCGGAACCGAGCAACAAGCATCCCCCCCCGACTGGCGTCAGCCGGGCGGGAAGCAACAAGCAACAAGCAACCAGCAACGAGCTACAATCCCAGTTCGTCCATAATTGCTTCGATTTTAGCTTCGGCTTTTTCTTCGGCAGCATCAAAACCCGAACGTGCTTTTAATTCTCCGGTAACTTCAAAGTAAAATTTCATTTTAGGTTCGGTTCCGGATGGGCGGACAGAAATTTTCGTTCCGTCCTGTGTAAAAAACTGTATTACGTTCGAGGTATCTTTCTTGTCGATTTTTGCAGTCTCCCCTGTCAGCAAATTTTTCGCTTCCAGGGTTGAATAATCTTTCACCCATTCCATTGGCGAGCCACCCAGTTTTTTGGGCGGATCGTTGCGGAACTTAGCCATGATTTGCTGGATTTCCTCCGCACCCGATTTCCCTTTGCGAACGATGTATTCCATTTTCTCTTTGGAATAGCCGTATTCCAAATAGATATCCTGTAGCAATTCATACAAGGTTTTCCCCTGATCGATTGCCCAGGCCGTGATTTCCGCCATCAAGGCGCAGGATGAAACAGCATCTTTGTCGCGCACAAAATCAGAGGGCATAAATCCAAAGCTTTCCTCCCCGCCACCGATGAATTTTTTCTTTCCTTCGAGTTCACGGATAATTTCGGCGATGTATTTGAAACCGGTATAGGAATCAAAATATTCAATATTGTTTCTCCGGGCTATTTTAGCAATCAGTTCGGTGGTGACAATGGTTTTTACAATGTATTCGTTGCCTTTCAACACACCGTTTTTCTTCATTTTAGTGATGATGTAGTAGATGAAAAGGAGCGCAATTTGGTTTCCGTTGATGAGGATAAATTTACCTTTGTCGTCTTTCACCGAAACCCCAAGTCTGTCCGCATCCGGATCAGATGCCATTGCCACGTCGGCGTCAATTTCGGTGGCTTTGTCCATAGCCATTTTCATGGCGGCCTCCTCTTCCGGATTAGGCGAAACTACCGTTGGAAAATCGCCGCTCACCACATCCTGTTCCGGGATATTGATGATGTTGGTAAACCCAAATGCACGCAACGCGTCGGGGATAAGTTTCACTCCTGTTCCGTGGATGGGTGTGTAAATAATCTTTATGTCGTGATGCTTGGCAATCACTTCGGGCGAAATAGAAACTTTTTTAACTTCTGCTAAAAATTTCTTGTCCATTTCTTCGCCAAGAGTTTCAATTAAATCGTCAGAACCATCAAATTTGATGTCTTCAGGTTTTATTTTAGCTACTTCGGCAACAATATTTTCATCGTGCGGTGCAACAACCTGCGAGCCATCGTCCCAGTATGCTTTATATCCGTTGTATTCCTTTGGATTGTGCGATGCGGTGAGAATAATTCCGCTTTGGCATCCCAGTTCGCGAATGGCAAACGAAAGTTCGGGCGTTGGCCGTAAATCGTCGAACAGATAGGCTTTGATTCCGTTGGCTGCAAATATCTTTGCACTGCTTTCGGCATAAAGACGGCTATTATTCCGACAATCGTGAGCAATGGCTACGCTAATTTGCGGCACATCGGTAAAAAAGCTTTTTAAATAATTGCTTAATCCCTGAGTGGCTGCCCCTACGGTATAGATGTTCATACGATTGGTTCCTGCGCCCATGATACCGCGTAGGCCACCGGTTCCAAACTCGAGGTTCTGGTAAAAGGAATCAATTAATTCGGTTGTATCCTCATTGTCGAGCATTTGTTGAACCTCTTTACGGGTTTGTTCGTCGTACGTTGGCGATAGCCATTCCTGAGCTTTTGCGCGCACTTCATTTAGTAGATGTTGATTTTCCATTTAATTATATTTTTTATTTTTTCACAATTTGATTGTTATTGTTCTTCGGAATATTAAAACGAAAATACAATTTTAATTCTTTACACTATCTTGTTTTGGGATACAAATAATAATGATTTGGATATTAAACAATGTTCTACCGCTGTTTACGTCTAACATTTATCCGAGCTTGCGACATCCGCTCCCTTAAACCGCCTTCATTTAAAAATTTCCAAACACTCCTTCAGCGAATCCCGCCAATACGGAATTTTAATTCCAAAATTATTGCGGATTTTGGCTTTGTTTAAAACGCTAAAATTCGGACGCTTTGCGGGAGTTGGGAATTCTTCAGAAAGCACTGGTGAAGCTTTACATTCAACTTTTGCAATTTCAAAAATAGCTTGAGCAAAATCGTACCAGCTTGCTACACCTTCGTTAGAATAGTGGTAAATTCCCGGTATAAACTTTTCCGGTTGTTTTTCTGAAACTTGAATAATGGAAAGAATAGTTGCAGCTAAATCGGCAGCATAGGTGGGTGTGCCAATTTGATCGAACACCACGTTGACGTTGTCGCGTTCGTTGCCGAGGCGCAACATGGTTTTCACAAAGTTACTTCCGAAGGAGGAATATAGCCACGAGGTTCGAATTACAATTGATTCGGGATTATTGGCCAAGCAATTTTGCTCTCCGCGAAGTTTTGTGGCACCATAAACACCTTGCGGGTTTACCTTGTCTGTTTCTGAGTAGGGCTTATGTGCTGTTCCGTCGAAAACATAATCGGTGGAAATATGAATAAACCTTGAACCTGTCTTTTGAGCATTAGTTGCCAGGATTTTGGGAGCTACAGAATTTATCCTTTCTGCTGTTTCAGTGTCCGTTTCGGCTTTGTCAACTGCAGTATAGGCGGCACAATTAATTATAAAATCAGGTTGGTTTTGCTGAAAGAAATTTTTGACAGCATTCTCGTTGGTTATATCCAAAGTATCCGCATCCGTGAGCAGAAACTCCCAGGCGGGAAAATTTCCCGATTGCACTTTCAATTCACTTCCCAATTGCCCGTATGCTCCTGTTATTAGAATTCTCATGCGGTAAATTCAAAGTTATATTCTGCTGCGTCGAACAGCGGTGCGAGGCGGTCTTTTTCGGAAACAATCTGCTCCTTCGGATTAATTTTCCAGTCAATTCCCAGTTTTGGATCGAAAGCACTGATTGAACGTTCAGCAGCTTTGGTGTAAATATTGTCACATTTATAAGTAAAAATCGCGGTTTCGCTTAGCACCGAAAAGCCGTGGGCAAAACCGCGGGGGATGTACAATTGACTTTTAGAGTTTGAATCCAGCTCAATACCAAACCATTGACCAAACGTTGGGGATTCCGCGCGCAAATCAACTGCCACATCGAAAACCCGGCCCTGCACCACGCGCACCAACTTCGCCTGTGCAAAAGGAGCTAACTGGTAATGCAGCCCCCGCACTACTCCCCGCACCGATTTTGACTCATTATCCTGAACGAACTCAGCGTTTATAGCCGATTCTGCATAACGGAATTGTTGGTACGATTCAAAGAAATACCCCCGTTCATCTTCAAAGAATCGTGGTTGAATTACAAGCAATCCGGGCAGTGGTGTTTCAATTATTTTCATAAAATGGAAACTTCGATTTATTATATACTGTCGAAAACAAAAAAACCAAAGCCGGCTAAAAGAAAAATATTTGCTTATTAACCAGTTGTATCAAATACTGTCCATACTGATTGTTTTTAAGCGGTTCTGCCAATTCCAACAACTGCTCTTTGGTGATGAATCCTTTGACGTAAGCAATTTCCTCGATACACGACACTTTCAAACCTTGTCGTTGCTCAATTGTGGAAATGTAATTTGATGCCTGCAACAAACTGTCGTGCGTCCCGGTATCCAACCAGGCAAACCCACGGCCAAGCAGTTGAACATTCAAGCGGTTTTCTTCCATATATATCCGGTTCAAGTCCGTAATTTCAAGCTCTCCCCGCTTTGAAGGAGTTAGTTTTTTTGCCTTTTCCACCACATCGTTCGAGTAGAAATACAATCCGGTAACGGCATAGTTCGACTTTGGCTTTTCCGGTTTTTCTTCAATACTGATTGCTTTTCCGGCTTCATCAAATTCCACTACCCCGTAACGCTCCGGGTCGGTCACATAATAGCCAAAAACAATTGCTCCGTCCTCAAGGCTTGCGGCACGCTCCAAAATTCTACGGAATTGATAGCCATAAAAAATATTGTCGCCCAAAATTAAGCACACATTATCATCGCCAATAAACTCTTCGCCTAATAAGAATGCCTGTGCCAAACCATCGGGCGAGGGTTGGATTTTGTACGAAATTGAAATGCCAAGTTGCGAACCGTCGCCCAACAAGTGTTCATAAAGACCGATGTCATTGGGTGTGGAAATAATGAGGATTTCCCTGATCCCTGCCAGCATAAGTACCGAAAGCGGGTAATAGATCATCGGCTTATCATACACCGGAATTATTTGTTTTGATATAGAACGGGTAATCGGATAAAGCCGTGTTCCGGCACCTCCGGCAAGAATAATTCCTTTCATGGTATTAGATTTGCTTATTTCAAAAATTAAAAGCCAAAATTAACAAAAGAAATAGAGCATGCAATTCCTGTTTTACATTGAAAAACAATTGAATGAACAATTATCGATTTATATTTCAAATAATATTTCAAATAATATTTCAAATCCTTTGTGGTTAATGAATTAAGTTATAATTTTGCGCGCGATTTAAAAACAAATATATTGTCTAACTTATTAATTTTCATTAGAATTACATGACTGAAAAGAAAAATGAAGGTCTTGAAAACGAAGTAAAAGAAGCTCCGGTTCAAGCAGAAAAAGAGGTTGTTGAAAGCACAACAGAAAAAACAGAAGCTAAATCGGAAGATGAAGTTGCTGAAACTCCTGAAGCAGAACAAGAACCTGAAACAGAGTTTACTGCCGAAACCAAAGAAGAAGAGGTGGTAGCTGAAGCTGAAGAAGCGCCTGCCGAACTGAAAGCCAAAGAAGCCAAACCGGAAGCAAAAGAAGAAGTGGCTGAAGAGAAAGCCAAAGCTCCTGAAACACCCAAAGCAGAAGAAAAAGAAACCAGCACCGAACCCGAAGAATTTGATTGGGCAAGCCTTGAAGTAGGATTAGATCCCTATTCGGAAAAAGAACGCGACAAACTTGAAAACTTATACAACGATACGTTGAGTACCGTTTCAGAAAAAGAAGTTTTGGAGGGAACTGTAATTTCGCTAAACAAACGCGAAGTAGTGGTTGACATAGGCTACAAATCCGACGGTATTGTTAGTGTGAACGAATTCCGCTACAACCCCGACCTTAAAGTTGGCGACAAAGTTGACGTTTACATCGAAAGCCTGGAAGATAAAAAAGGACAGATGATCCTTTCGCACAAACAGGCTCGTGCAACCCGTTCATGGGAACGTGTAAATGAATCGTTAGACAACAACGAAGTTATTAAAGGCTACATTAAATGCCGCACCAAAGGCGGAATGATCGTTGACGTTTTTGGAATCGAAGCATTCCTGCCCGGCTCACAAATCGACGTGAAACCCATTCGCGATTACGATGTATTTGTAGGCAAAACCATGGAGTTCAAGGTGGTGAAAATCAACCAGGAATACCGTAACGTAGTGGTTTCGCACAAAGCCCTCATCGAAGCCGAACTGGAATTGCAGAAAAAAGAAATTATTGCCAAACTTGAAAAAGGACAAGTTTTGGAAGGCACCGTTAAGAACATTACTTCTTACGGAGTATTTATGGACCTTGGCGGTGTTGACGGTCTGATCCACATCACCGACCTCTCGTGGGGGCGCATTTCACACCCAAGCGAAATTGTGGAGCTCGACCAAAAGCTGAACGTGGTTATCCTCGATTTTGACGACGACAAAAAACGTATCGCCTTAGGCTTGAAACAACTGACTCCGCACCCATGGGACAATTTGGATGAAAACCTGAAAGTGGGCGACAAAGTAACAGGAAAAGTAGTTGTTATTGCCGACTACGGTGCTTTTGTGGAAATTGTAACCGGCGTAGAAGGCCTGATCCACGTTTCGGAAATGAGTTGGAGCCAGCATTTACGCAGTGCTCAGGATTTCCTGAAAGTGGGCGACGAAGTGGAAGCCGCTATTTTGACCCTGGACCGCGACGAACGCAAAATGTCGCTCGGTATCAAACAGTTGAAAGCCGATCCATGGGAAAATATCGACTCGGAATACGGTGTTGGAAGCAAACACAAAGCTACCGTGCGTAACTTCACCAACTTTGGCGTTTTTGTAGAAATAGCAGAAGGTGTTGACGGATTAATTCACATTTCGGACCTTAGCTGGACGAAAAAAATTAAGCACCCGTCGGAATTTACCGCAATTGCTGAAGAAATCGAAGTTGTTGTTCTTGACATAGATAAAGACAACCGTCGTTTGAGCCTGGGCCACAAACAATTAGAAGAAAACCCATGGGACGTATTTGAAACCATTTTCACTGCCGATTCCATACACGAAGGAACTGTGATTGAATTGATGGATAAAGGTGCCGTTATTGCACTGCCCTATGGAGTTGAAGGCTTTGCCACCCCGCGCCATCTGGTAAAAGAAGACGGTTCATCGGTAGGGCAGGACGAAAAATTAGATTTCAAAGTCATCGAATTCAATAAATCCGCAAAACGTATTATTGTATCGCATTCCAGAATTTTTGAAGATGTAAAACGCGCAGAAGATTCTGCAAAGCGCAAAACATCACCCCGTTCAGCTAAAAAATCGGTAAAAGTAGTTACTGATACCATTGAAAAAACTACGCTGGGCGACATTAGCGAATTGGCGGCTTTGAAAACTCAAATGGAAGAGAAAGAAAAAAAAGATAAATAAACAGAGATTGCAATTTGATTGAAATTTCGTAAATTGAGCCCATGGCATTCGAAATTCAAAAAAACAGTAATTTTACTTTAGTAAAAGTAGAATCAAGCAGGTTAGACACAAATAACGCGCCTGATTTAAAATCGGAACTTGTTGGCATAAACAACCAGGGAGAAAAAAACATTGTACTCGATTTGAGCAATTGCGACTACTGCGATTCTTCGGGATTGAGAGCGGTTTTGGTAGGCAACCGGTTATGTGAAGATGCAATTGGGACGTTTATTTTGTGTGGACTACAACCGGACGTTGAAAGTCTGGTGAGAATCTCCATGCTACATACCGTTTTGATTGTTACAAAAACGGCAGATCAAGCAAAGGGATTATTGGAAACAAAGGAAAATCTTTAACAAAGATGCCTTTTGAACTGACCATTTTGGGAAGCAGTTCAGCACTGCCAACCTCCGACAAATATCCAACCGCTCAAGTACTGAACGTACTTGGGCGGTTTTTTTTGATCGATTGCGGCGAAGGAACCCAAATCCAACTGCGACGACAAAAAATCGGCTTCTCAAAAATTAAACACATCTTTATATCGCACCTGCACGGCGACCACTATTACGGATTGATCGGGCTGATTTCAACACTCAATTTGCTTGGGTTAAAAACGGATTTGCATATTTATTCTCCCTCAGAATTAAAAGACTTGCTTCAGCCCCAACTTGATTTTCTAAAAGGTGGCATGAACCTGAACTTGACTTTTCATCCGTTAAACTTTAAAAAGCAGCAACTAATTTATGCCGATAAACGCGTTGAAATATTTTCCTTCCCGGTAAAACACAGCATTTCTACCTGTGGTTTCCTGTTCAAAGGAATTGAAAAACAGCGCAATATGCGGAAAGAAGCGATTGAATACTATCAAATTCCGATTGCGCAAATAAAAGAGATAAAAGCCGGTGCCGATTTTGTAAGCGACGAAGGAAAAATTATTGCCAACGAATTGCTCACCACTTCCCCGCCCGCGCCCCGTTCTTATGCTTTTTGCACCGACACGGCATTTCACCCACCGCTCGCAGAAATTGTGAAAGACGTGGATTTATTGTATCACGAAGCCACTTTTTTAGAAGAAATGCGCGATTTTGCAAAAAGAACCCGGCATTCAACAGCAATTGACGCCGCAACGATTGCAAAAATGGCAGGCGCCAAGAAACTGATCATTGGCCATTTCTCATCCCGTTTCCACGATATTAAACTTTTTGAAAACGAAGCCAAAACGGTTTTTGAAAATACAGAAGCGGCAAAAGAAGGAAAAACGTATAAAGTTTGAGGCATTAAGAGTCTTCACTCGAAAAACCTTTTATCAAAATTCACCAAAAATAATTTTTCAGTGGGCCGGGTAAACGCGGTATATAGCCAGCGGTAATATTCAACATCCAACATGTCGTCAACGATGTAACCATGATCCACATACACGGCCTTCCATTGCCCACCCTGGGCTTTATGGCAAGTGATGGCATATGCAAATTTTACCTGCAACGCGTTAAAATATGGATTCTCCTTTACCTTCTTCCACCGTTCGCGCTTGTTGCGCACATCGGCATAATCTTCGGAAACAGTTTGGAAAAGCTGCCGGTTTTGCTCGTATGAAAACGAAGCAGTTTCAATACTAAGCGTATCCAGAAAAATCTTACAGTCAAACTCCACCCCTTCATAATCCACTAAACGAAGGCAAACATCAGCAAATCGAAATCCGTAAAGTTCTTCGTAACGGTATATTTTTACTACCTCGCCAATATCACCGTTGGCAATAAAATCGAGCTCCACGCCTTCTTCCATCCAGAAATAGTTGTTTTTCACCACCATGAGCAGGTCTCCCCTTTCGATTTCATTCTCCCGATAAAGGATTGAACCCCGGATGCCTTTATTATATAAGTTGGCCCTTTTATTTGAACGTGTTACAATGGTTGTTTCAAAAAGGCCATATTTGTCGTAGGATGAACTGATGTTTTCAATCAGCTCGGCACCCGAAATACGTTCTATGTCCGGGAAGTTTTGGAGTTCGATGGAGAAAAAGCCGAAATGGCTGTTTCCTTCGCTAACCAGATTCCGGATATTAGTTGCGTTATGCAAAATGCCCGAATCCTCTGCCTGTCGAACCACATCCGTCAACTCTATCTCTTTCACCCCAAATCCATATTGTTCCAAAGTGACAGCTTCCAGTGCCGGACTGATGTTGAGACCGACGGGAGGCAACTGCGCTGTGTCGCCCACCAGAACCAAGCGGCAGTTTTCACCGGAATACACATATTCCAATAAATCGTCAAGCACCCTACCGCTTCCAAAAATTGAATTTTCAGAGCTTTCGTTTGAAATCATTGACGCTTCATCAACAATAAAATAGGTATTTTTAAAGAGGTTTTTGTCTAATTGAAACCGTCCTAAGCCATCGGCAGCACTTTGTTGCCGGTAAATTTTTTTATGTATGGTAAAAGCAGGCATTTTTGTGTAACTTGCCAAAACTTTGGCGGCCCTACCGGTGGGGGCCAATAGTACAGAACGTATTTTTAATTGTTGTAAAGTTTGAGTAAGCGAAAAAAGCATGGATGTCTTTCCTGTTCCGGCATAGCCTTTAATCAACATTATTTGGTCGGGCTCGGCGGAAAAGATGAAATCTGCCAGCATACCGATTAATTTTGTTTGACCAACAGTTGGCTGAAACGTCAAATTTTGCGACAGAATTTTATTTAAGTGATTTTTGATCATACGAGTCAAAATAACCTTCTACAAAGGAAGGTAATTTGTAATTTTTTTTAATTTTGCAAGCAAACGAAAATAAACTCTTTAAAATAATACAAATGAAAACCGTACTTCAAATTTTCCTTTTCCTCGTTGCCGTAGTAATTGGATATTTAATTTATCAAAGCGTTCAGCGCCCTATTGAATTTGACAAAGCAAAAAAGGTGCGTTACGACGCCACCATTGCAAAGCTCAAAGATATAAGAAAAGCCGAAATTGCCTATAAAGATGTTTATGGCAAGTTTACCGGAAGCTGGGACACGCTAATCAATTTTATTGTTAATGATTCGGTGATCAACATCCGCAAAGTAGGCGAAATGACCGACAGTATGATTGAAGCAGGTCTTTCGGAACGGAAAGCAATTAACCTTGGTTTATTGATCCGCGACACGGTTAGGGTAAGTGTTTTGGGCTCGGTTTTCGACAAAAACTACGATGCTAAAAGCCTAAAATATGTTCCGGTACCGGGTGAACCCAGCGAATTTCATTTGGGGGCGACTGTTGTTATAACCGGATCGGGCATTGGTGTTCCGGTGTTTGAAGCCAAAGCACACAACAACGTTGTTTTAAGGGGATTGGACGAGCAACTTCTCATTAATTTGAACGATCGGGCCAGGACCAACGAAAAATATCCCGGCTTGAAAGTTGGTTCATTAACCGAAACTGTGAACAACGCCGGAAACTGGGAGTAATGTTTAAGTTTGATACCGACGCCGCTTTCGATATCGAAAAAACGAGCGAATATATTTTATCCATCCAGGTAAGCCTGGATGGATTTTCTTTTTCCGTGGCCCACCCCGGCAATAACCGGATGTTGGCTTTTAAGCATACCCCATTAAAGATTAGCTCCGAATCCATCCTTTCGAGGCACTTTGAGTCATGGACAAGTGCGGAAGACCTATGGAGGAAACCGTTTCGAAAAACACGCTTTATTGTATTTAGTCCACTTTTTTCGCTCATCCCGGAAATATTTTACCAAAAGGAAATGAAGGAAGTTATTCCAGAATATATTTTCGGAAAAGAAGATGAACTTGAAATAGCCGAAAACTTTGTAGAAAAACTAAAGGCAAGGTTGATTTTTGCGCTCCCACCGGGATTTAACGAAACGGCCCGGAAAGTTTTTGAAGGATGTGAAATCATGCATCCTTTGAAACTAATTCTTAATAATCTGCCCGAAACGGAAAAAAACCACTCTCTTTCGTTGCTGTTCGACGCACAATACGTTTATGTGGTGCTTAGCAAAAAAAATGAGGTTCTTCTATCCAACACGTTCAAAATAGCGCACGTTACCGACGTGGTGTATTTTACGCTCAACATCCTGAAACAGTTCAATATAGCTCCGCGTAATACTGAGTTGTTCCTTTCCGGTTCAACCGGATCTACTGAACAAATAGCAAACGGATTGTTGCCTTATTTCGAAAATATTAGCTTTTTAAAACCCTCCGCAGAATTGCAAAATCCGGAACTCGCCGGTCACTCGTTTCTGCGTTACTTCACACCAAATTAAAACCATGAGAATTGTAGGCGGAATATACGGTGGAAGAATTTTCAGGGCAAATAAGGCCTTCCGATCGAGGCCCACGACTGACATTGCCAAAGAAGCACTGTTCAACATTCTTGAAAACCGGTACGATTTTGATAACAAAACCGCTCTCGACCTCTTCGCGGGAACAGGGAACATTGGCTACGAATTCCTTAGTAGGGGCTGCAAATGGGTTACCATGGTGGAAATGGATTTCATTCACCATCGTTTTATATTGAGTGTATTAGAAACCTTGAAGATTAAAAACAGCACCATTGTCAAAACCGACGTGTTCAAGTTCCTGAAAAAAAGTGTCGGGAATTTCAATTTCATTTTTGCCGATCCGCCCTTCGATCTAAAGAACTTCAGCGAAGTGCCCGAGGCCGTGCTCCGAAGTAATTTGCTGGCTGAAAGCGGCTTATTTATCATGGAGCATCCCAAAGAATTCGACTTCTCCAAGAATCCTGATTTTAAAGAAATTCGCCGCTACGGGAAAGTGAACTTCAGCTTCTTTGAGAAAACTATAGATGCTTAATCTGTTTTGCGCTTGATTTCACAACTAACAGTTCACTATGAAATTAGATTCTATCCGAAGGGATTATAAATACGCCGCTTTAAACGAGAGCGATGTGGATACCGACCCGGTAAAACAATTTGGAAAATGGCTTGCGGCTGCGCTTCAGGCTGAAGTTAACGAAGCCACTGCCATGGCACTATCCACCATTGACACCGAAGGCTTTCCTCAGTCCAGAATTGTTTTGCTGAAAGATTTTAACGAGCAGGGATTTGTTTTTTTCACCAATTACCAAAGCGAAAAAGGACGGGCAATTGCGCAGCATCCTGCTGTCAGTCTGCATTTTTTCTGGCCCGAACTGGAACGTCAAATTCGAATTTCAGGTTTAGCAGAAAAAACCAGCGATGATGTATCAAGCAGTTATTTTTTATCGAGGCCTGTGTTAAGCCAAATTGCGGCCATTGCCTCTGAGCAAAGCCAAAAAATCCCTTCGCGCAGTTATTTAGAAAAGCGTTTCGAACAACTGAAAGAGGAAGCCTTAACACATCCTTTAACCTGGCCAAAACATTGGGGTGGCTATTTGGTAAAACCCCTAAAGATAGAATTTTGGCAAGGCCGCGAGAGCCGTTTGCACGATCGTATTTTATATGAAAAGAAAGACGGAGCCTGGACTATTTCAAGGCTGGCTCCGTGAAGAAGTGATTAGCGGTTATTTATTATTGAGTTCAGTATAAAAAGCTAAATAATGATAAAAAAGGCGGTTAGCGGATTTTAT
>CAZNEV010000018.1:0-68564 GCA_964572085.1 uncultured Maribellus sp.
AAACTTTGTGACTTAGTGTCTTTGTGTTAAAATATTGTTTTCGGAGTAGGTTCAAAAAATCAGTTTATTCAAAAATGAAAATAAAATTCATCTTAGCTTTTATTGTATTGTTTATCGCTTTTCAAGCTAAAAGTGTGCAACTGTTAATCCCGATGGACGATGTGCAAAAAGATCATTTAAAATCTTACGGCATCGCGTATTGGGTGCTCGACAAAAACATTGAAGTGAAATGGCTGCTGAACTATCGCGGTGGAAGTTTCCTGATGCAAAGTTCGCCTGCCATTGAAAACGAATGTGTGGTGCGCGGCGTGTCGTTCGAGGTGCTTGCCGACGCACAGGCCGCCGCAATACTGAACGAAATTGCACAGCCCGATAGGAACCAGGACGCAGTAAGTATGAACAAAGCACCTAAAATTGCGGTGTATTCGCCACCGAACAAATTGCCGTGGGACGATGCGGTGACCTTGGTGCTTACCTATGCCGAAATCGATTACGACGTTATTTACGACGAAGAAATATTGAACGGCAAACTCTCGGAATACGACTGGCTGCACCTGCACCATGAAGATTTTACGGGCCAGTTCGGCAAATTCTGGAGGGTTTACCAAAATGCACCCTGGTATCAGCAAGATGTGGCTCTGAACACGGGCATGGCAAAAAAACTGGGGTTCCTGAAGGTTTCGGAAATGAAGTCGTTTGTGGCACAAGAAATAGAAAAATATGTAATAAAGGGAGGTTTTATGTTTGCCATGTGTGCTGCCACCGATACCTACGACATTTCGCTGTCGGCCATCGGGATTGATATTTGCGAGAGCATGTTCGATGGCGACCCCGCCGATAAAGATGCCAACGAAAGATTGGATTTTACACGAACTTTCGCGTTTCATAATTTCCAGTTGGAAGAAAGCCCCTATGTATATGAATTTTCCAACATAGATGCCACCGACACGCGAAAGGTAGAACGCGAAAATGATTATTTCACCTTGTTCGATTTCTCGGCCAAATGGGATCCCATCCCCACCATGCTGTGCCAGAACCACCGCAATCTCATCAAGGGGTTTATGGGCCAGACGACTGCTTTTCGTAAAGAGGTTTTAAAATCGAACGTATTGGTGATGGGCGAGAACAAACCCGCCGCTGAAGCGCGTTATATCCACGGTGAAAAAGGCAAGGGATTCTGGACTTTTTATGGCGGCCACGACCCGGAAGATTACCGCCACCTGATTGGCGACCCGCCCACCGATTTGAGCCTTCATCCCAACTCGCCCGGTTACCGCTTAATCTTGAACAACGTCCTTTTCCCGGCCGCTAAAAAGAAAAAGCGGAAAACATAGGTCTTTCTTTAATTCAAGGAACCGTTCTGGAGGAAAGGGAACGATTTTCTAGTTGACCGTACCTGAGCGCTATGTTGCTGGCAGCTCCTGAAAAATATGGCGAACTGGTGCGCCGCACCGCCCAAATTATCACCGACAACAACCAAAGGGTGAACATGCGCCGCAAGAAACCACAAGAGCCGGAAGCAACACCGGCGGAATAGCACAAAAAAAAGCTGCCTTTGCAAAGGCAGCTTTTTTTTGTTTTAGTTTTGCGATTAGCGAAGGATTCGCTATTCAAAACTAAGAAGTGTTAAAGTTTTGTAACCGTAAAACCGGCCTCGCTTTTTTCAACCTTTAATACCCTGAATGAATCATAAGCGTCACCCCAGGCTGTCCATTGATCATTTGTGTATTCCTTGGCGTCGCGATCGAAAGTGCCCTCGATAAACTGAACAGTTCCATCTGGATGCCCAATTGAAAATTTGTAATCAAAAGGACCTTCATCCCAATCCATTATGCTAACATAATAAGTTCCCATAGGATCTTCCAACAGAATAGATTTATCCACTTCGGGGTTGGCGCCGGTCGCGCCTCCATCACCCCATTCTGTCATTGGATTGTCCGGTGTGTCGCTCCACGTCACGAAATCATAATCCATGTCATGATCGTCCCATTCCATTGCAAGGGTCAACGCTGCCGGATCATTAACGTTGGCGATTTTTAAATCTACCGTAATCGGGTTCTCGACATTTGGATTAATTAAGTAGCGATCGGCCATTCCATAAACCCCTATTTCCAATTTTAATGTTTCTTCAACCTCCGGGAAATCATCGGCAACGGGAGCAATTACCATCTTTGCTTCGGTTGTATAAGGGGAAAGGGTTACCGTAGCGGCTTCATAATCATCCTCCCCCGCAGTACCGTCAATTTGTTTGGCCGTAAACGTTATTGGCCGGTCAATTGGTTTATCGGTAGTAATGGTGTAGATAAGTTCCTCACCTTCTTTTATTACATCACCAGAAAGGCTTGCAGTATAAGTAACATTCGGTTTAGCATCCGGGCTGATCACCGGGCTTGTATCCTGCTCAGCAGTGCGGAGCAAATCACATGAAACGGCAAACATCATAAAGAATACTGCTCCAATTATTTTATAGATATCTTTTATATTCATTGTTCTATTTTTTAAAGTTTATTGCACTCGCCATTTACTGTTTCACATACGTGCTCTTGTAGTACCTGCAACCTGAATCTGTGCAAATCGAATATTCAATATACAGGTTTCCTGTTTCGTCGTCCACCTTTCCAAAATCGGTTCCTTCAACCCAGTTCGAATATAAATCTACTAGATTTTGACCTGAAACAGAAAGTTTGCCACACACATCGGTAAAGGTGAATCCGGGCGTTCCGCCTAAGTCATCTACAGTCCAATGGCCAACACGCGTTGTCCGGTATTCCCCAATCCCTGTATTGGTAATATGTTCTATCCAGTTCAGTATTTTTACCGTGCCATCGTAGCCGGTATATTCAGTAGTTACTTCATAGTCTCCTTCTAAAAACGACGGGCAGGCGTAGTTCAGGGTTACTGCAATCGGCTTACCGCTGTTGATAACTAAAGGGTCGCCGCTGGCCTGTGTAACCTTTAACACCAATACCGGGGATTTCTCCAAAGGTGTTTGAATGCCCGCCGTTAACATAGTGACCGGGAAAAAGCCCAACATGTTACGACTGGGAGAGAGAGTAACCGTAGAACTATTAAGCTTAAAATGGGTGCCTTCTATTGCTGTGGACGAAGGATCGGCCTCAACAGTTATCGTAACATCCTTTGTGAGGTCCATTGAAGTAGGACCGAACACTTTTACCTTGAGGTCAAAGTTATACTCCTCCCCATCGGCAATAGCCGCCAAGTTGGTTTTTGCTGCATCAAACCCCGCAAGGTTAGGTCCCTGACTATTTAAATAGAGGGTCGATTCATCTTCAAGCAGGCAGGAATTAAACATTCCGATGCCCAGTATTAAAATCAAAATATATTTTAATGTTTTCATAATTATCAGTTTTTAATTATTTACCCCAGAAAATCTTGTCCGTAAAAGCATTGGGTTGTTTGGGCACATTTGCGCCGTTCGACGAGTATTCGCCGGCCGGGTAGAATATACGGACCGGACGGTCTGGAGTAGTGGCCAACAACGAAATTGGCAATCCGGAAGGGAATCCGGTACGATTGTAGTCGAACCAAGATTGTTCGGCAGTGAGCCCGTTAACCGCAATCCACTTTTGAGTGATAATTGCTTCCAATTTGTTCGTTGAAGAATTCCATCCTACCAGGTCTTTCACTTGTGAGTAGTACGTGGATGCACTTCCTCCGCCGAGGTAGTCGAACGAAGCTTGTATCCCTTTTTCATACAAAGTTTTTGCATCATCGCCGGTGGTGACCAATTCTTTAAAACGGGCTTCTGCAAGATTGAAATAACATTCAGCCAGGGTGTAGAGAATTGCATCCTGATCAGGCCCTTTTAAAAGGCCGGGGCCAATGTTGGAAACTTTCTCCGGTACCAAAGCATCCACGACAGGGATGTCGTAATCCAAAAATCCCTGTGGAACGCCGAGATGGCCGTCATCCGGTTTTTCGTATATCAGGCTTAGCCTTGTGGTGTCGTTCAATCCATCTAAGTAGCTTAAAATAAAATCAGAAGCACATGTTGCTTTATAATTCATCGTTTCAGTACCCGCCACATCTTTGCCGAGATAATTCCAAAATGGGCTTTGTTTGTCTTCTTGAGCGACATAACCCGGGTTAACGCCTACGTCGCCTGTAATGTAACCTGAACCTTCGGTATTGATCTTAGCAAATTCAGCTTTTAGATAAGCTTCTCTGCCCGACATGCTCGATTGGCGCACAAGTATCCGTAATTTAACGGTATTGGCAAATTTTTTCCAATTGTCCATGTTGCCGCCAAAAATTGCGTCATCGTCTCCCGGTTCAACCGGAAGATCCGCATTGTTAATTAACACAATTGCGGTATCCAATTGAGTGATCAAATTTTCGTAAATCGTTAATGCATCGTCGTACTTTGGAGTTGCTTCCTGGCTACGCAGCAAGGCTTCGCTGTACGGAACATCGCCGTAGCAATCTACTAAAAGCTGAAAATGATAGGCTTTCATTATTTTGGCGATTGCGCGGTAATAGTCGTAAGGTGCTTCCAACTGGTCCAAAACCTGGTATTGCTTCAGAACATTAGAATAGGTGTAGTTAAAAATCTGTTGGTAAAACGAGGAAGTTACATTGTATTTAAATTCATCGGGAAACCAGGCATAACCATCGCTTTGGCTCCAATTGTACATCATCATGTTTCCAAGGTGGCTAATTCCCCTTTGTGTATTTCCTTGCACGATGTTGGCTGAATATACTTGCGCGGTGGGCAACACTAAATCGGGCGTTACCGTAACCGGGTTATTTGGATCGTCGTTGACATCCAAAAATTCCTCACACGATGCTATTAGTAAAATTACCAAGAGCATTGTTGTGTATTTTATTATATTTTTCATATTTCGCTATTTTTAGAATTCTACATTTAAACTAAATCCCATCGATTTTGTTGGAGGCGATTGCAAATAACCACCTACACCAATTCTATTGTTGTTTTCGTTATTGAATTCAGGATCAGAGAACCTGTTTTCTTTTGGTAGCCATGTCATCAGGTTTCTACCGATAAAGCCAATACTGACCTTACTTAACGGAGTTTGCCGGATGAAACGGGCAGGAAGTGCATAATTTACTGCTAATTCCCTTAGCTTAAGTGCTGTTGCATCTTTCACATAGTTTTCTTTCACATCGTTATATACATCGGTCCAGTAGCTCTGGCGACCACCGGAAACGGGGATGTTGGTGTTTTCTACATACACACCGGGGCTGGTTTCGATAACTGAATTTGGAACTACGAAATCCTGACGATTTGACGAAACACTGGCCATTGAACGCCCTGTAAATTCCATTTGGTCCGAGCCTTGTTCATAATATACATGGCCCGTGCGATAATCCATGGTTGCCGAAACAGAAAAACCCTTGTAACTTAACATGGTGTTTAGCCCTATTATATAATCCGGGGTGGTTTTACCCAATTCTTGTAATCCCGTCAGGGTTTTTGGGATTCCGCTCGTGCCATCAACAACAATTCGTCCTTGCGGATCGCGTTCGTAAACATTGGCTTTCATTTGCGGAAAGGCACTGCCAACCACGGCATAAATCCCGTATTGACCGGCAGTGCTTGTATATACTGCTACTTCGTCCAACCCTTCGTAAATTTCGTTTACAATGGTTTCGCTGCTGGCGTAATTCAGGTTGATGTCCCACCTGAAATCGGCTATCTCAACCGGAGTGCCACCAATACTAAGCTCAAAACCTTTTCCTTGTAATTCTCCAATGTTCGTTAGGAACTTCGTAGAAGCCGATGAAACTGAAGGCGTGGTGAAAGTAATTAGATCGGAAGTGATGGTATTGTACCACGAGGCATCCAATGATAAGCGGCTATCGAAGAAGCCTAAATTAAGGCCAATTTCGGTGGTGTTAATCTTTTCTTTTGAAATGTTGGCATCCACAGCAGTGGGCGACAGGTAGAATCCGTTTACCGAGCCAAAGGGGAACGACACGTGTTGGGTGTAGGTTTCGTTGATCTCGTAGGGAGACAAATCGTTGTAAACTGTTGAGTTACTTGCCGTAATTTTACCGAAAGATAGTACGTTGTTGTTTTTTAGTGATTCAAACGCATCGGTAAAAACAAACGAGACCCCCAACGAAGGATAGAAATAACTGTTGTTGCCTTTGGCAAGTGTTGAAGTCCAGTCGTTTCTTCCCGAGAAGTTCAGGAACAAATAATTCTTATACCCAAAAGTGAAATCGCCATAGAAACCATAAAACCTTTTAACCGATTCGTTGACGAACGCATTGTTGCTCAAGCCACCAACCAAATTTCCGGTACCGTTTGAAAGATCATAAAAATCGGGGATGCTTAAATTATTTGCCCTATAGGCACTTTCACGCATATCGGTGGCATAAACGGTGCCACCCACGATTGCTTTAACTGAAAAGTCGTCGGCAAATTTGCGGTTTCCCGACAGGATAGCGTCTCCGGTGTAGGTTTTGGTTTGAAACTCGCTATCGGTAACAAACGATGAAACCGCGGAGTGTGCCGGTTGAAGTTCCTCGTTGTAGGTTTGGGCTGCCCTCCATTCTTTGCCATTTCCCCAAACGTTGTTCACACCGGCCCTTCCGGTAAGGTTCAGCCAATCCAATATATCGTAGGAAAGGTTGAAGTTTCCTATCAGGCGGTTGGTTTCGTCCGTGTTCCGGTTTGTACCAATTGCCCAATAGGGGTTTTGGTAATAAGCATTGTAATAATTATCGGAATGCGCGTAGCTGAGCGGGTTTTGCCAATCTTTGTAAGTCGATAACGGAATATTTGCCGAAGTGTTCAAAATGAACCAATACAGCGGGCGGTCCTGGTCTCCAATGGTGCTGCCAACTACATCGGTGTTATCGCTAAAGTAGCTGGTGCTTGCTGAAAGTTCGACTTTACCAACTTTTTTGCTGGCGTTTACCCTGAACGTATTTCTTCGGTATTCATCGTCGGGTACAATACCATTTGTTCTTTGATCGCCTATTGAAACATAAAATTTACTGTTATTGCCGCTACCGCTCACATAAACGGTATTGTTGTAGGTTTGGCCGGTATTATAAAAGTTCAATAAGTTGTCTTTCACCGGTGCGTAAGGGACCATCTGGGTTTCTAAGCCATATCCTTCGGGGAATGTTGGCCCGATTTGGCGGAGCGTGCCGTCGAAACGCGGCCCCCAGTTGGTGTTTTCCACATTGTCGTATGCACCTTCCCACCCGGTTCCGTATTGGGTTTGGAAATCGGGCATGTAAGCCACTTTGTCCATCGTGAAATTCGAGTTTAAGCCCACGGTGAATTGACTTCCTTCTTTCCCGCTTTTAGTGGTCACGATCAACGCACCGTTGCCGGCACTCGATCCATAAAGCGCTGCGGCAGTTGCCCCTTTTAGCACACTGATGTCCGAAATGTCATTTGGGTTTAAATCATCAAAAGCGCCTTGCGAGGCAATTGAGCCGTCGATAACGATGAGCGCGGAATTGCTGCCGCTGATCGAACGTAAGCCCCTTAACAATATTTGGTTCGAAGGATTTACCCCATTGTCTTGAACGTTGATTTGCAACCCGGCAACTTTACCGGCCAAGGCACTGGCGGTCCTTGTTTGGCCTACTTTTATTAATTCATTGTCGGCCACTTTTTGGGTTTGGTAGGTAATCTCACGTTTTTCACGCTTAATACCCAAGGCAGTAACCACCACCTCGTCGATACCGATAACATCACTTTCCATCGTCACATTGAAAACGGTTTCCGAGCCGATCGCCATTTCAATGTTTTTCATCCCGATGAAACTAAAAACCAAAGTTTGAGCATCTGCCGGAACCTTTAATTCAAATTCTCCGTCGAGGTCGGTGATGGTGCCAAGTGTGGTACCTTTTACCGATACGGAGACACCGGGAATGGGCTGGCTATCCTCGCCCGAAGTAACCGTTCCGGTTAAATCTTTCGTTTGAGCATTCACAAACGCATTCCCGATGAAAAGCATGATCGATAAAAAAAATGCAATTTTTTTCATAGAAATAGTTTTAAATTTAAAAATTAAACAGCTTTTGAGAATTGTTAAAAAAACTTAACGACAACAAATGTAAAAAAAGAATTGAGTTGTGATTCAGATCGAAAGGAATTTAGTGAAAAAAGTTTCGAATTGGAAGGGGAAGGGGGAGGGAAGACGGAAGACGGGGGAGGGAAGACGGAAGACGGAAGAGGGAAGAGGGAAGACGGAAGAGGGAAGACGGGAGACCGAAGAGGGAAGTAGAAAGTACGAAGACGGAAGACGGGAGGGAGTGCACAGCGGTTTTAAACCGCTCTGCGCGTAATGTAATAGTGGGAAGTAGATTGAGCTACGATTTTATTTTCTTGAAAATCCTTTTGCACCCTACCTGTAGGGTAGGCAGGCATGACAGGATAATTCCACCACTTTGTGGTTTTGACCTGTTCCTACTATGTTCTATAATAATGCCAACCCCCCCGGGTTTAAAGATCATGAATTAATTGATTGAATTTGGCGTTTAATTGATTACGCATACAAAACCTTATAGAACCGTTTTTTTGAATGTATTTGAAACACGAAGGCACAAAGTCACAATGGCATCTTCAGGAGCTTCTTTCATAATGACTTCGTGCTGTCGTGTCTTTGTTTTGCACCAAATATAAATCCAGTTTTTGTTATAGTTGATGGTAAACTTCAGGGTTTATTGGCATCCATCTTTTCATCCTGAAACGCCGGCAGCAAATTATCGCCGACAACAACCAAAGGGTGAACAAGCGCTGCAAGAAACCCAAACACCGGAAGCAACGCCGGAGGGACAGAGCCAAAAAAAGCTGCCTTTGCAAAGGCAGCTTTTTTTATATTCACTTGTACTTCCCGCTTAATTCGGAAGGTTGGTTTCCCATCCTGTATTTTGTGCAATGCCCGAAGCATTAACTTCTTGCGAAGGAATTGGATAAACAAATTTCGATGCGTTCCAGTTGCTCACCGGGAAATTTCCTCCAACGCGGGTCATAATTTCTCCGGTACGGCGCAGGTCGAACCAACGGTGCCCTTCTTGGAACAACTCACGGCGGCGTTCAACCGAAATGAAATTCAACAAGCCGGCTTTATCGGTGGGAATGCTTGTTTTTGCCAAATCGGCGTTGCGTTTGGCTATTTCCCAAACATAATCAACGGCATCCGCTTCGTCTGTCTGTGCTTTTGCTTCGGCCACGATCAAATACATTTCGGGCAGGCGCAAAACCGGGATGTTGCTGGTTGCAGCCGATGTTGGCAACCCAATGTATTTCAGCGCACGGATCATTTCCCCACTGCCTTCGAACAGGGCAATCCGCATGTCGTTCAGCCCAAATAAACCGAAAAGCCCTGTAGTTGCTTTGCCATCGTACGAACCATACAAGGTATTCAGCGCATTGGCAGAGAGGTTATCGTTCGAAAGTTTTGCAATACTGAAAATATCTTCCGAAGTTGGAGCAACCGAAGTCCACATATTGAAATAATCGTCGGCAGATGTTACGATTGCACCGCCCGATTTTGAAATGGCGGCCAAGGCGGCAGTTTTAGCTCCCCGAAAGTCGCCCATGTACAATTTTACGCGTGCTTCCAAAGCATTCAGTGCGGCTTCGTTCATCAAAAACGAGCTGTTTTCTACTGATGCAATGTTTTCGCGCGCGGCCTGTATGTCGGCAAGTACCTGAACATAGGCATCGTTAACCGTACCTCTCGCCACTTCTTGGAATGCTACGATTGGCTCATCACCTACCACAACAATGCCCGGAGTCGATTTATTGGCATCGCTGTATGGCAAACCAAAAATGTTTACCAAGGCGAATTGCGACAAAGCTTTCACGGCATATGATTGTGCGATTGCCGATTTAATAATGGTTTTGTCGCCTTCCGGAATATCGGTTTCCAGCAATTCCTTGCCGGCCACAATCAATCTTGCGGCGCGATCAATGGTTTTGTAACCGCCATCCCAAATGTCGAGCAAGTCGCCACTATCGGTATTCACGGTATATTTATAAATTTGGTCGAAATGGCCGGATGTACCGGTCATCCAACAATTGTCGGCGGCAATATCGCCAAGGGCAATAACGTTACGCCCAAAAAATTCATATTTCCCCAATGAATAATAAACTCCATTTAAGGCATTTCCAACGTCCTTTGCTGTTTTGAATGCAGTAGCATCGTTAACAGAATCACTTGGCTCGTAGGTAAGAAAATCATCGCACGAACTAAATGCGAAAACCAAGGCCAATGTGTATAGATAAAATTTTAATCTCTTCATAACTCACTAATTAATTAATTTTCAAACGATAATTAAAAATTGATATTTACACCAAACAACAGTTTCCGTGCAATCGGATAGGTCCACCATATAACGCCGTCGCGTGAAGTTTCGGGATCCAGGCCACGGAAATCGTCGCCCAATGCCCAGGCTTTCAGGTTATCGCCCGACACGTATATGCGCAAGCCCGAAAGGTTGACCCGATTGATTACGTTGGCCGGTACATTGTACCCCAACTGGAGCGTGTTCAATTTAATGAAAGACCCATCCATCAAGAAACGAGTTGAATGTGAAGTTACCGCACCGCTTACGGGAGCCGGTACTTGGGTTACATCGCCCACTTCCCTCCACATATTGTCGTAAACATATTTAGTTGTGTTTCCAAACGCATTGTTGATGTTTTCATCGTAACGGGCAGCACTGTTGTATATCTGCCCTCCCAAGGAATATTTAAACTGGAACGAAAGGTCGAAATCGTACACTTTAAATGAACTTCCAAGGCCTCCGTAAACTTTTGGATCGGCCTCTCCCATGTATCGTTTTCCTGCCAAATTATAGCTCGTTGTAGTTTCTGTGCCTTCTTCGCCTTTGTACCACAATTGTTTGCCCGTTTCCGGATCAACTCCCGCATATTCTTTCATTTTGAACGAATAGTAGGGACGGCCCACTTCGCGGATGGTGTAGGTGCCTTCGATGGGCAGGTCGGTGCTCAACTTAACAATTTCATTTTTATTGTGGGTGATATTGAAACTGATGTCCCAACTGAAGTTTTTGTTGCGGATAGCTGCGACGTTTACAGCTGCTTCAATCCCCGAATTTTTCATTTCGCCCACGTTTTGCATGATGGAAGCAAAACCTGTTGTCCGCGACAAGGGAACATTGAACAACATGTCGGTTGTGCGGTCGATATAATAATCGGCATCGATCGAAACGATCCCATAGAGGGAAATTTCCGTTCCGACATTGAATTTTTGGGTTTGCTCCCATTTCAAGTCCGGATTTGCTATTTGTGTTGGGATCATGCCCGGATTATTTTGGTAGTTATAGCCAAAACCGTACAAGCCCAAGGCTTGGTACCAGCCCACTTCTTGGTTCCCCGATGTTCCATAGCTCGCACGTAAAGTAAAGTTGGTCAACCATGATGATGTTGATTCCATAAACGGTTCGTTGATAATGCGGTATTTTCCGCCTACCGACCAGAATGGCGCCCATTTGTTGTTTTCGCCGAAACGCGATGATCCGTCGTACCTTAAACTTCCCGACAAGTAATATTTGCTGTTGAAATCGTATTCAACTTTGCCGAAATAAGAAGAAAGGGCATAATCAGAAAATGAAGTTGCTGCATCGCTGGGTTCAGCAGCATTTTCAATGGTGAAAACAATATCGACCGGGAAGTTGGTACCTGCCAAATACGCTTCTTCGTCGCGGGCTTTTTGGGCTTCTTGCCCCAACATTACGTTGAAATTATGGTTGCCGATCGATTTTACATAGTTCAATGTATTAGTCCAAGTCCAAAGGGTGCGGTAGTTGTTCCCTTCTTCGCCCAACATGTTCATATCGGCTCCTTGCGGTTGCAAAAACGACCACCGTCCAAATTCTTTCAGGTTAAGGTAGTCCATCCCGTAGCGCGACATGAACGTAAAATTATCGAGGAATTTAACCGAAAGCCATGGCGAAATAGTTGCTTTAAATTGTTGCGTATAACTTTTATCGCCATAATAACTGCGTTGTGCCACTGGGTTGTAGCCATTTGAAGTCTGCATGTTCCAACTTCCGTCTTCCAGTTTTACGGGTTCAACGGGCAACTGCACATAGGCTTGGGTAAGGGGATCGGAGAAATAACCGCCGCCGGCACCTCCGTTGATTTCGGAATACGACCCCGAAAGGTTCATCCCTAACGAAACATGGTCGTTCACCTTGTTTTCCATGTTGAGACGTCCTGAATAGCGGGTCATATCTTTTCCGATAACGATCCCTTCTTCATCGTAATATCCTCCCGATAGGAAGAATTTGGTTTTTGCTCCCCCGCCACTGATGTCCAAGTTATAATCTTGCACAAGTCCGGTGCGGGTAACTTCTTTGTACCAATCGGTATTGGCGTCGGTATGAACCAACCCAAACCAATCGGGATCGGTCAACAGACCTTCTTCAAAATCACTTTTGTTATCCAACCAGCCCGAGTTAGCCATAAAAGTGGAAAGAAAATCAAGCCATTCGTTCCGGTCTAATTGGCGGTAGTCGTTCCGCTCGGGAATGGTCGAAATCCCCGATTTTACTTTCAAATTGAATTTGGTATCGCCGCCTTTCCCCATTTTGGTATTGATGACGATAACCCCATTCGCTGCCCTTGCCCCGTATATAGAGGTTGCAGTTGCATCTTTCAATACCGAAATCGATTCGATATCGTTGGAGTTCAATGCCGAAAGCGGGTTCACGTTTTGATTTTCATCGGTACGCATCCCGAAAGCACCGCTCGAAACAGGAACCCCATCAACCACATAAAGTGGCTGTGTGCCTGAGTTGAAAGAACCCAGCCCGCGGATAAGTACCGAGTTGTAGCCACCTGGCTGCCCCGTTTCGGCCGACATCGCTAAACCGGCCACCGAACCTTGCAATGCGCGGATCGGGTCGGCATCGGTTTTTTTCGACAATTCATTTTGATCGACCGTAGTGGCTGAACCGGTAAAGGCAACCTTTCGTGTTACGCCATAACCGGTCACCACAACTTCATCGACCCCGATAAAGTCGGATGTCATGGTAACGTTTATTGCCGATCCTTCGATTGGCTGTTCAACGGTTTTCATCCCAATAAAGGAAAAGACCAAACTTGTTGCATCATTCGGAACCCTTAAGTAATACATGCCGTTAATGTCAGAGACTGTCCCAATTGTAGTCCCTTTAACAGATATCGAAACTCCCGGGATAGGTGCGCCATTGTCTGCCGAGGTAACTGTACCACTCACGTCCTTAGTCTGTGCATTGGCCAACCACGTCCCCATAAAGAGAAGTATCGATAAAAAAAATGCAATTTTTTTCATAGAAGTTGTTTTAATAAATGAATAAATTGATTGTAAGATATAATTGTATAACGAACCATTGCACAAGTTCAGACTTTGAACCTGCACATTAAGTGTTTTGCTCTGATTTTCTCCCGTTTTAAAATGTTAATACTTGGTTTTTAAGAGCACAAAACTATTAAAACATTTGAATTAATGTTAAAAAAGTTTGAAAGAATCAGTTTAAACTTAACGTTTGGCATGAAACGTAAAATCTTGGAGACTATAATTTCAAATCGATTTCTCCTATTAACATCAAACTGCTCGAGGCAAAGAACAGACTCCTCTATCCACCATTCCCACGAAAGTGGGAATCCCTACCTTACTATGTTGAGATTCCCACTTTCGTGGGAATGAAGAACACCAAAACATTCTCCAATAACTATTAAAGTTGCAAGAGCATTGTGCAATTTCCCCTCTTATTGGTATTTTTGCCGCCTAAAACACAAAAAAAAATGAAACAAGTCGAAATTTTTTGTCACAATACCAATTCCACCCATTCCTACCCCTTGGGCATTTCTTTGTTAGAAATAAGTAAAAGCCTGAATATTCAACTAAAAAATGTGGTTTGCGGTGCCATTGTCAACAATCAGGTAAAAGAGTTGTCGTTTTGCGTGGTCAAACCAAAACAAATCGAATTTTTCGACGTTTCGCATCCCGACGGGATCAGGCTTTACATTCGCAGTCTGATTTTTGTTCTTTATGCAGCCGTAAAAGAGGTGTTCCCTCACGTAACGCTGCAAGTTCAAAACGGGATCTCCAATGGCTCCTATTGCGAACTGCATGGCCTGGAGCGTAAAGTTTCCAGTTCGGATATTGCCGAAATCATTGCTGAAATGAAGGCAATAGTTGACCGGAATGTGCCCTTTATTAAAAAAGTACTGTTGACCACCGAAGTGGTGGATTTATTAATGGAGCAAGGCCTGGAACAAAAAGCACGTTTGTTTGAGCAACAGGGGCGACTTTATTCGAGTCTTTATTGCCTGAACGGATTCGGGAACTTCTTTTACGGACATTTGTTGCCTTCCACCGGTTACCTGACCAATTTTGGGCTGGTAAAATATTTCAACGGTGTTTTACTTCGGATCCCAAAGCGAAAAAACTTCGCCAAACTTCAAAAAGTCAACAAACACAAAAAACTTTTCGATATTTTTCAGGAACAAAAGGACTGGGCCGAAATTCTCAACGTGTCAACTATTGCAAGCCTTAACGAGTTCGGCTTAAATAGCCGCGGAGGCGATGTGATTAAAATATCGGAAGCGTTGCACGAAAAGAAAATCGCAGAAATAGCCAACGTTATCCATATGCGCAACAGCGATATTAAAGTGGTACTCATCGCCGGACCTTCCGCCTCGGGTAAAACCACATTCAGCAAACGACTTGGTGTGCAATTGTCGGTAAATGGATTGAGACCTTTTCAGATTTCATTAGACGATTATTTTGTGAACCGTGATAAAACTCCACTCGACGAATTCGGGGAATACGATTTTGAAGCGCTCCAGGCGATTGATGTGGAATATTTCAACCAGCAGTTGCTCGAACTCATGGAAGGGAAAGAGGTGGAATTGCCAAAATTCGACTTCCACCTTGGAATACGTTCGCAGAGCGGCCGAAAACTGAAACTATTACATGGCGATGTTTTGGTGGTGGAAGGTATCCACGGTATGAACCCCGATTTACTGACTCATGTGGAAAATAAAAATACCTATAAAATATTTATCTCTGCGCTCACGCAAATTTCGTTTGATGAACACACTCACATTTCAACGGCCGACAACCGGTTGATACGCCGCATGATCCGCGACAGCAAATACCGGGGCTATCCCGCATGGGAAACCATTAAACGTTGGCCATCTGTTCGCCGGGGCGAAGAAAAAAATGTATTCCCCTATCAGGAAAATGCCGATGTAATGTTCAACTCGGCCACCCTTTATGAACTTGCCGTATTGAAAAAATATGCGGAGCCACTATTGAAGCAAGTGGCTGAAAACCGTGATGAATACACAGAGACCACACGCTTGCTGAAATTTCTCTCCTATTTCCGGCCCATCGACGACTTCGAGATTCCGCCGACTTCGCTCTTGCGCGAGTTCCTGGGCGGAAGCAGTTTCGTGTATTAACTGATCTTAAGCTTCAGAAAAAAAAACTGTAAACGTGCGACTGTTTATAGATTTTTTATACTTTTGCCGCCGTTTAAAGGGGGTGATCCGTATTTTTCACTTCGGAACGTGTTGTTTTTAAGGATTTTTGCATACTTTTGCAATCCATTTTTTAAAAAGATTATTAACTATATAAAAACAGGTGTTTATGCCAACTATTCAACAATTGGTTAGGAAAGGAAGACAAAGTAAAGTTGAGAACAGTAAATCTCCGGCTTTAGATTCATGCCCACAACGTCGTGGCGTATGTGTTCGGGTTTATACAACTACACCTAAAAAACCAAACTCGGCCATGCGCAAAGTGGCCAGGGTAAGGTTAACAAACGGTAAAGAGGTGAATGCCTATATTCCGGGAGAAGGCCACAACCTTCAGGAGCACTCCATTGTGCTTGTTCGCGGAGGCAGGGTGAAAGACCTTCCGGGTGTTCGCTACCACTTGGTTCGTGGTGCACTCGATACCGCAGGTGTTGAAGGGCGTTTGCAGCGTCGTTCGAAATATGGTGCTAAAAAACCGAAAGTAAAAAAATAAAAAACAAGAGTTAAAACCGTTATTTCAGTGGTTTGGTTGAGTAAGTAATTCCTTTAGGTGTCTTCCGGGGAAAAGCTGAAGACCGCCTTAGGGCAACCAATTTAGATAACACTAAAGAAAAGAAAATGAGAAAGTCGAAACCAAAGAAGAGAATTTTACTGCCGGACCCAAAGTTCAACGATACTTTAGTAACCCGGTTCGTAAACGATTTAATGGTTGATGGTAAAAAATCAACCGCCTATGGCGTTTTCTATGATTCATTGGATCTGGTGGAAAAAAGAGTAAAGGACACCGAACTTACACCTCTTGATGTATGGAAAAAAGCCTTGGAAAACATTACTCCGGCAGTTGAAGTGAAAAGCCGCCGCGTGGGAGGTGCAACCTTCCAGGTCCCTATGGAGGTCAGGAATGAAAGAAAACAATCTATAAGTATTAAAAATATGATCATTTTCGCCCGCAAACGTTCAGGCAAATCAATGGCCGATAAATTGTCGGCTGAAATTGTTGCTGCGTTCAACGAAGAGGGCGGTGCCTTCAAAAGGAAAGAAGATACCCACAGAATGGCCGAAGCAAACCGTGCATTCGCACATTTCAGATTCTAAGCTTAGCGTAACGTCGTTTGGTTGATAGATTTGAAGGGAAATTAGAAAAATAGAAGAATGGCTAAGCAAGATTTAAAATATACAAGAAACATTGGTATCATGGCCCACATTGATGCGGGCAAAACCACCACAACGGAACGTATCTTATATTATACGGGCGTAACTCACCGCCTTGGTGAAGTGCACGACGGTGCTGCGACGATGGACTGGATGGAACAAGAACAGGAGCGTGGAATTACCATTAGCTCTGCTGCAACTACCACATTCTGGAAATACAACGATATTAATCACAAGATTAATATTATCGATACCCCCGGTCACGTTGATTTTACCGTTGAAGTGGAACGCTCGCTGCGGGTCCTCGACGGAAGCGTTGCCCTTTTCTGCGCCGTAGGAGGCGTTGAGGCACAAACAGAAACCGTTTGGCACCAGGCCGAAAAATACGGTGTTCCGCGTGTGGCTTTCGTAAATAAAATGGATCGTTCCGGTGCCGATTTCTTTAACGTTTATAACGATATTAGAGAGAAACTGCGTGCCAACCCTGTGCCAATTCAAATACCGATTGGGGCAGAAGAAAAATTTGAAGGCGTAATCGACCTCATTGAGATGAAGGCCGTCCGCTGGTTTGAAGACCCGGTTTTAGGGACGTCCTACAGATTGGAAGAAATACCTGCTGAATTAGTTGAGCAGGCTGAAGAGTGGAGGGCTAAATTAGTGGAATCGGTAGCTGAAGTTGACGATGCCCTTTTAGAACGTTTTTTCGACGATCCGGATTCAATCACCAAAGAGGAACTATTGGATGTTATCCGGCGTGCAACCATTAAGGGAGTTATTATTCCCATGATGTGCGGCTCTTCGTTCAAGAATAAAGGTGTACAACGTTTGTTAGATGCAATTTGTGCGTTTTTGCCCAACCCGCTTGACGCAGGCGAGGTAGTGGGCATTAACCCTGATACTGATAAAGAGGAAAAACGCACCGCCGATGTCGATCAACCCTTGGCGGCACTGGCGTTTAAAATTGCGACCGACCCCTTTGTCGGCCGTTTGGCATACATCCGGGTTTATTCCGGAAAGTTGGAAGCAGGTTCTCAGGTATTGAATACCCGTACCGGGAAAAAGGAACGCATTTCAAGATTATACCAAATGCACTCCAACAAGCAAAATCCAAAAGACTATATCAATGCAGGCGATATTTGTGCTGCAGTAGGCTTTAAAGATATACGCACGGGAGATACCCTTTGCGATGCCAAACATCCAATTGTTTTGGAAAGTATGGATTTTCCGCAACCTGTAATCGGAGTGGCAATTGAGCCAAAATCGCAAAAAGATCTTGACCGTCTTGGAAACGGTCTGGCGAAACTGTCAGAAGAGGATCCAACTTTTCAGGTACACACGGATCCGGATTCTGGACAAACTGTAATCCGGGGAATGGGCGAGCTTCACCTGGAAATTTTGGTTGACCGCCTGCGCCGCGAATTTAAAGTGGAATGCAACCAGGGAGCACCGCAAGTGGCCTACAAAGAAGCCATCAGCCATGCGGTGGAACTTCGCGAAGTATTCAAGAAACAAACCGGTGGCCGCGGTAAATTTGCCGATATCATTGTGAAAGTGGAGCCTGCTGACGAGGGGGCCAAAGGATTGCAATTTGTGGATGCCGTAAAAGGAGGTCGAATTCCGAAAGAGTTTATCCCCTCGGTACAAAAAGGTTTCCAGGGAGCATTGACCAACGGGCCGCTGGCAGGTTACCCGATCGACAGCTTAAAAGTTACGTTGATAGACGGTTCGTTCCACCCGGTGGACTCCGACCAGTTGGCTTTTGAGATTTGTGCCAGGCAGGCATTCAAAAGTGCCGCGTCAAAAGCAGGTCCTAAATTGCTTGAACCTATCATGAAGCTCGAGATTGTTACACCCGAAGAATACATGGGCGATATCATCGGCGACTTGAACCGCAGACGTGGTGAAATCGGAGGCATGGAAAGCAAGGGAGGAGCAAAAGTGCTGTCGGCCAAAGTTCCTCTGGCTGAACAATTTGGATATGTAACGGTGCTGCGCACACTTTCTTCGGGAAGGGCAACATCATCCATGGAATTCAGCCACTATCAGGAGGTGCCGCGGGCATTGGCCGAAAAGGTATTGGAGAATGTTAAAGGAAGAATTGATTTATTATAATAATTATAACAATTTCTCAAAAATGAGTCAAAAGATCAGGATTAAGCTTAAATCGTACGATCACAACTTGGTTGACAAGTCAGCAGAAAAAATCGTAAAAACGGTTAAATCCACCGGAGCTGTCGTTAGCGGTCCAATCCCGTTGCCCACACACCGCCGTGTATTTACCGTGTTGCGTTCAACCTTCGTAAATAAAACATCGAGGGAACAATTTCAACTGTCGTCATACAAACGTTTGATTGATATTTACAGCTCAACCGCAAAAACAATCGATGCCTTAATGAAGCTGGAATTACCCAGTGGCGTTGAAGTGGAAATTAAAGTTTGATAACTAAAAAGTAGTCGAAAATGGCTGGTATTATTGGAAAAAAAATCGGAATGACATCCGTATTCAGTGTTGAGGGGAAAAACATCCCATGCACTGTGATCGAAGCCGGTCCTTGTGTGATCACACAGGTAAAGACCGAAGAAACCGACGGCTATGAGGCGCTACAACTTGCTTATGGTGACAAGAAGGAAAAGCACACCACAAAAGCAGAGTTCGGGCACTTTAAAAAAGCAGGGGTAACACCCAAGCGCAAAGTAGTTGAGTTTAAGAACACCTACAAGGAAGAGTTTGAATTGGGTCAAGAAATCGACGTAAGCATTTTTGCTGAAAATGATTACTTGGATGTAGTTGGGGTCTCAAAAGGGAAGGGTTTTCAGGGCGTTGTAAAACGGCACGGATTCGCAGGAGTTGGCGATGCTACCCATGGGCAGCACAACCGCTTGCGCGCGCCAGGCTCAATTGGCGCAGCATCATGGCCGTCGCGCGTATTTAAAGGGATGAAAATGGCTGGCAGACAAGGCGGTAGAAGTATCACCATCGAAAACCTGCTGGTATTAAAAGTCGTTCCCGAAAAGAATTTAATTGTGGTAAAAGGTTCTGTACCTGGTGCCATAGGTTCATACATAATATTAAGGAAACAATGGAACTGAACGTACTGAATAAAGAAGGAAAAGATACCGGAAGGAAAATCACCCTAAATGAACAGATTTTCGGGATTGAGCCCAACGACCACGCCATTTATCTTGACGTTAAGCAATACATGGCACATCAACGCCAGGGAACGCACAAGACAAAAGAGCGCGCTGAAATAAGAGGAAGTACCCGTAAAATCAAGAAACAAAAAGGAACGGGTACTGCACGTGCAGGCAGTATTAAATCACCCATATTCCGTGGTGGAGGTAGAGTTTTTGGCCCTCGCCCACGCAATTACGATTTCAAGCTGAACAAAAAAGTGAAGCAATTGGCAAGAAAATCTGCCCTGACCTACAAAGCGAATGAAAACAGCATTTTGGTGATTGAAGATTTTAATCTTGATGCCCCAAAAACGAAAGAAATACTGACACTGAAAACTAATCTGCAAATTGCTGATAAAAAGTCACTTTTCGTTTTACCAGCCGAAAATAATAACCTATATTTGTCCTCCAGAAATTTAAAGGACGTATCCGTCGTAACTGCTTCTGATTTAAATACTTATCAAGTGCTTAATGCAAAAGCTATTATTATTTTGGAAGGTGCAATCGGCAGAATAGAGGAGTCGTTTAAAATTTAAGGCAATAAAAAAATGGATATTTTAATAAAACCAGTGGTAACCGAAAAAATGACCGCACAAGCTGAACGGTTCAACCGTTACGGTTTTGTGGTGGATCGCAGGGCAACTAAACCACAGATAAAAATGGCTGTGGAAAGCCTTTACGATGTGACGGTTGAGTCCGTGAATACCATGATTTATGGTGGGAAAATGAAATCCAGATTCACCAAAGGAGGCGTAATAAGCGGCAAATCAAAATCGTATAAAAAAGCGATTGTTACTTTGGGGAAAGGTGAAAGCATTGACTTTTATAGTAATATTTAGTATATATAATGGCAGTAAGAAAATTAAATCCAGTAACTCCGGGTCAAAGGCACAAGATAATTGGCGCTTTTGATACCATTACTGCATCTACACCTGAAAAATCATTGTTGGAACCCATTCGGAGAACCGGGGGAAGGAACAACCAAGGCCGAATGACAATGAGGTATATAGGTGGGGGACACAAACGCAAATATCGGATTATCGATTTTAAACGCGATAAAGACGGGATTGCGGCCGTAGTTGATTCCATTCAGTACGATCCAAACCGTACTGCCCGCATCGCACTTCTTCTTTATGAAGACGGCGAGAAACGTTACATCGTTGCGCCCAACGGCTTGCAAGTTGGCCAAACGGTGAAAAGCGGTTCAGGGGTTGATCCTGAAATTGGAAATGCGCTACCCCTCGGCGAAATGCCTCTTGGTACTGTGGTACACAACATTGAATTATACCCCGGCCAAGGGGGTGTTATGGCTCGTAGTGCAGGTGCTCATGCACAGTTGACCTCACGTGAAGGCAAATTTGCGGTACTGAAGTTGCCTTCAGGCGAATCTCGTATGGTACTTACGTCCTGTAGGGCTACAGTAGGTACAGTTGGAAACATGCAACACAACCTCGAAAAATCGGGTAAAGCCGGTCGCTCAAGGTGGTTAGGAAGAAGGCCACGTACGCGCGGTGTGTCAATGAATCCGGTTGATCACCCAATGGGTGGTGGCGAAGGCCGTGCGTCGGGAGGACAACCTCGCTCACGTACAGGGCTTTTGTCGAAAGGCTTCAAAACCCGCTCGAAGAAAAAAGCTTCCAGCAAGTACATAGTAGAACGTAGGAAATAATAAATAAGAGGAATAATTATGAGTCGTTCATTAAAAAAAGGCCCTTTTATCGATTTTAATGTCGAAAGAAAAGTGTTAGACATGAATCAAACCAACAAAAAGTCGGTTTTGAAAACATGGGCCAGAGCATCAGTAATTTCCCCTGATTTTGTAGGCCATACAATAGCTGTACATAACGGAAACAAATTCATTCCGGTTTACATTACCGAAAATATGGTAGGACACCGTTTGGGCGAATTTGCACCAACCCGTACATTCAGGGGGCATGCTGGTAATAAAAGACGTTAAGGCATAATTGCATTAATTTAAAAAGAAAAGACAATGGGTGCCAGAAAAAGACTAGCAGCTGAAAAGAGAAAAGAAGAAAAAAAGCATCACTATTTTGCTGTTTTGAAAAACTGCCCGACATCTCCTCGGAAAATGAGGCTTGTAGCCGATTTAATCAGAGGGATGGAGGTAAATAAAGCGTTGGACGTGTTGAAATTCACATCAAAAGAAGCGGCCGGCAGGGTAGAAAAACTTCTTCTTTCGGCCATCGCCAATTGGCAGGCCAAAAACGAAGGAGTTCGTTTAGAGGAAAGTGAACTTTACGTTAAAACAATCATGGTAGATTCGGGACGAATGCTGAAACGTTTGCGGCCGGCGCCACAAGGCCGGGCTCACCGTATCAGAAAACGCTCGAACCACGTGACGATTTACGTTGACAAAAAAGAAAGTATGGTTGAAGGTAATCTTAATTCGTAATTCATGGGACAAAAAGTAAATCCGATTTCAAATCGTTTGGGCTTCATTAGAGGATGGGACTCAAACTGGTACGGTGGTGACGATTATGGCGATAAACTGGTAGAAGACGCAAAAATCAGGGAATACCTGAACGCACGTCTGGCAAAAGCCAGTATTTCAAAAATCGTTATCGAACGTACATTGAAGCTAATTACGATCACGGTTCATACTTCGCGCCCCGGTATCATTATCGGAAAAGGCGGCCAGGAGGTTGACAAGTTGAAAGAAGAATTAAAGAAAATTACGAACAAAGAGGTTCAGATCAATATTTTCGAGATAAAACGCCCTGAACTCGATGCCAAAATTGTTGCAACAAACATTGCACGGCAAATTGAAGGTAAAATTGCTTACCGCAGAGCTACTAAAATGGCTATCGCTTCCACCATGAGAATGGGTGCTGAAGGAATCAAAGTTCAGGTTTCCGGCCGGTTGAGCGGTGCAGAAATGGCTCGTTCCGAAATGTACAAAGATGGCCGTACTCCCTTGCACACCTTACGTGCCGACATCGACTATGCACTGGCTGAAGCATTGACTAAAACCGGCCTTGTGGGTGTGAAAGTTTGGATTTGTAAAGGGATGGTTTATGGAGAGCGCGATCTTTCGCCTAATTTTGGGCAGAAACCGGGCCGCGGCGGCAAAACCCCGCCACCTCACAGACATTCAGATGGGGGTGGTCGTGGACGAAGAAGAAAATAGCGGGTTAAAACTTAAAAATTAAGTAGGATGTTACAGCCAAAAAAGGTTAAATTTAGAAGAGCACAAAAGGGCCGGATGAAAGGTAATGCCGAAAGAGGCAACCAATTGGCATTCGGTTCATATGGGATAAAGACGTTGGATGAAGCGTGGCTCACAGGCCGCCAGATAGAAGCAGCAAGGGTTGCGGTTACTCGTCACATGCAACGCCAAGGTCAAATATGGATACGGGTTTTCCCCGACAAACCAATTACCAAAAAACCCGCCGAAGTTAGGATGGGTAAAGGGAAAGGTGCTCCTGAGGCATTTGTTGCCCCGGTAACGCCAGGACGTATAATCATTGAAGCCGAAGGGGTGTCATTCGAAATGGCCAAAGAAGCTTTGAGATTAGCCGCCCAAAAGTTGCCGGTGAGAACAAAGTTTATTGTTAGACGTGATTATGTTGAAGAATAAAAAGGTGAATAATGAAAACTTCTGAAATCAAAGAACTTACCGACAAAGAAATTGTCGAAAGATTACAGGTTGAAAAGGAAAACCTTGTTCGCCTCCGATTAAACCACGCCGTGTCTCCGCTGGATAACCCGATGAAAATCCAATTCAGCAAAAAAGACATTGCACGGTTAAAAACCGTTCTTCGCGAAAGAGAATTGAACAAAAACAAGAATTAATTCACGATGGAAGAGAATCAAGAGAGAAATCTCAGGAAAGAGAAAGTCGGGGTAGTGGTGAGCGATAAAATGCAAAAGTCTATTGTGGTGGCGGTAAAACGTAAATTAAAACACCCCATGTATGGCAAGTTTTTGAACCGCACATCCAAATTTCACGCCCATGACGAGGAAAATACCTGCAACATCGGCGACACTGTCCGGATAATGGAAACACGTCCGCTCAGCAAAACCAAACGTTGGAGGTTAGTAGAAATAATCGAAAGAGCTAAGTAATCATGATACAACAAGAATCAAGATGTGCGGTAGCCGACAACAGCGGTGCGAAAACTGTTCTTTGTATTCGCGTATTAGGCGGTACAAGGAAACGTTATGCCTCTTTAGGTGACATCATTGTGGTTACCGTGAAAACAGCTATGCCGGGCAGCGAAGTGAAAAAAGGAACGGTATCGCGTGCTATTGTAGTTCGTACGAAAAAGGAAAACCGTCGTGCCGATGGTTCCTATATCCGTTTCGACGACAACGCGGTGGTGTTGCTTAACGCTACCAACGAAATGCGCGGAACACGTATCTTCGGACCCGTGGCCCGTGAACTGCGAGATAAGAATATGAAAATCATATCGCTCGCACCAGAAGTACTGTAAATTGTAAAAAGCAGAAAATGCAAAAAAAGTTACACATAAAAAAAGGTGACACTGTAGTTGTGATTGCCGGGAACGACAAGGGCCAGAAAGGCCGCATTCTCGAGATAATCAGAAAAACAGACAGAGCAATTGTAGAAGGTGTGAACATGATGAAAAAACATACCAAGCCCAATGCAGAAAGTCCGCAGGGAGGTATCATCGAAAAAGAAGCACCCGTGCATATCTCCAACTTAATGCTGTTCGACGCCAAAGCTGGCGCACCAACACGCATCGGCAGGAGATTGAATGACCAAGGTAAATTAGTTCGTTTTTCCAAAAAATCAGGAGAGGAGATAAAGTAATGGCTTACGTACCAACTCTTAAAAAGAAATATCAGGAAGAAGTTATCCCTACTTTGAAAAAGGAGTTCGATTATTCTTCCGTGATGCAAGTTCCGAAATTAGAAAAAATCGTTTTGAACCAGGGTGTTGGGGCAGCAATCGCCGATAAAAAGCTGATTGACATTGCCACCACCGAAATGACCATGATTGCCGGCCAAAAAGCCGTACAAACCATGTCCAAGAAAGACATCTCTAATTTCAAGCTCAGGAAAAAAATGCCAATTGGCGTGCGCGTTACATTGCGTCGCGACCAAATGTATGAATTCCTAGATCGTCTGATTGCTGTGGCACTGCCACGTATCCGCGACTTCCGCGGTATCGAAAGCAAAATGGACGGACGCGGAAACTACACACTCGGCATTCCCGAACAAATCGTTTTTCCGGAAATCGTTCTGGACAAAGTGAGCAAAATCAACGGGATGAACATTACCTTCGTCACTACTGCAAAAACCGACGAAGAGGGTTTTGCATTGTTGAAAGAATTAGGTTTACCATTTAAAAACGTAAAAAAGAACTAAATAATGGCTAAAGAATCAATGAAAGCCCGCGAAGTTAAGCGCGCAAAATTAGTTGAGAAATATGCCGAAAAACGTGCCAGACTGAAGGCGGAAGGCGATTGGGTAGCTTTGCAGAAATTACCTAAAAACTCTTCGAGAGTGCGTTTGCACAACCGATGCAGACTCACCGGAAGACCTAAAGGATATATGCGCCAATTCGGAATCAGTAGGATTAATTTCAGGGAAATGGCTTCGGCCGGCTTAATCCCCGGAGTTAAAAAGGCAAGTTGGTAATCGTTTAAAGAACTTGAAATAATGAGTAAAGTAACAGATCCAATAGCAGATTACCTAACAAGGGTAAGAAATGCAATTATGGCAAAACACCGCGTGGTGGATATCCCCGCATCGAATTTGAAAAAAGAAATGACTAAAGTCTTAAAAGATAAAGGCTACATTTTAAACTATAAATTCGAAGACGAGATAGGTTACCAAGGCAATATAAAAATTGCGTTAAAATATCATCCCGAAACAAAAGTATCGGCAATTAAATCGTTGGAACGAATCAGCAAACCCGGCTTGCGCCAATATTGCCATTCTACTAATGTGCCGCGCGTACTTAATGGTTTGGGGATTGCAATTATCTCTACTTCAAAAGGTATTATCACCGATAAGGAAGCACACGAGATGAAGATTGGTGGTGAAGTTTTATGTCACGTGTATTAAAAAGGAGAAATCATGTCAAGAATAGGTAAATTACCCGTTACAGTTCCCACAGAAGTTCAGGTTAAGGTGAGCGACGAAAATGTCATCACCGTAAAAGGGCCTCTTGGGGAATTATCGCAGAAAGTGGACCCTGATATCGAAATGGTCATTGAAAATGGCACCATCGAATTTAAAAGGGCCGGCGAATCAAAACGCGAAAAATCTCTGCATGGTCTCTACCGCTCTTTGGTTAATAATATGGTAACCGGAGTTTCTAAAGGCTACGAAATTAAGCTGGAAATGGTAGGTGTGGGATACAGGGCAGAAGTGCTGTCCAACAACGTCCTCGCCCTTGTATTGGGATTTTCCCACCATGTTTTAATGCAACTTCCGCCCGAAGTGAAAGTGGAAGCTAAATCCGACAAAAGAAGTAATCCAACAATCACGCTGACCTGTAACGACAAACAATTGGTTGGACAAGTTGCGGCCAAAATCAGATCGTTCCGTGCTCCGGAGCCATACAAAGGCAAAGGTGTTAAATTTGTTGGCGAAGTGTTGCGGCGAAAAGCTGGTAAAACGGCTGCGAAATAATTTTAAAATATTAATCAGAATGGCATTAACAAAATTAAACAGGCGGAACAGGATCAAAAGACGTGTCCGCACGATAGTGTCCGGTACCGCCGATCGCCCGCGAATGAGTGTATTTAGAAGTAATAAGGAAATTTATGCTCAACTAATTGATGACACCAAAGGAGCTACGTTGCTCATGGTATCGTCTAAAGCAAAAGAAATAGCAGGGGTGGAAGGCACAAAAACCGAAAAGGCTGGATTGGTTGGCAAATTGGCTGCCGAGAAAGCATTGGCTGCCGGCATTACTTCGGTTGTGTTCGACAGAAACGGTTATTTGTACCACGGACGTGTTAAACAATTGGCTGACGCTGCCCGCGAAGGTGGCCTAAAATTCTAAATGATTATGGCGAAAATTAGCAGTAAAGTAAAAACAAGCGACCTCGAATTAAAAGACAGGTTGGTAGCCATTAACCGCGTTACTAAAGTTACAAAAGGGGGGCGCACATTCAGCTTCTCCGCGATTGTAGTGGTAGGGAACGAAGAGGGAATTGTAGGCTGGGGGCTTGGTAAAGCAAGCGAAGTAACAACGGCAATTTCAAAAGGTGTGGATGCGGCCAAGAAAAATCTGGTCAAAATACCAGTCATTCACGGAACTATTCCTCACCAGCAAACAGCCAGATATGGCGGCGCCGATGTGTTGTTAAAACCGGCTACCGCTGGTACAGGCGTTGTTGCGGGCGGTGCAATGCGTGCCGTATTGGAAAGCGTTGGAATTACCGACATTTTGGCTAAGTCAAAAGGTTCGTCCAACCCGCATAACCTGGTAAAAGCGACTATGGAAGCATTGCTCGAATTGAGAGATGCTTATACCGTTGCCCAGCACAGAGGCGTATCAATGGAGAAAGTATTTAAAGGATAATAAAATTATGGCTAAAATACAGATTACACAGGTAAAAAGTGCGATCGGCTCAACGAAGCGTCAAAAATTGACCCTTGAGGCTTTGGGTTTGAAAAAACTCCACCGCCCGGTTGTGCACGAAGCCAGCCCTCAAATTCTTGGCATGGTCAATAAAATGAGGCATTTAATTAGTGTTGAAGAAGTTAAATAATATTTCAAATAAGATGAAATTATGAATTTAAGTAACCTACAACCTGCAAAAGGATCAACCAAAAACCGGAAACGCATCGGAAGGGGCCAGGGCTCAGGCCGTGGCGGCACTTCAACCCGTGGGCATAAAGGCCAAAAATCACGGTCGGGCTATTCCAGAAAAATTGGTTTTGAAGGTGGTCAGATGCCTTTGCAGCGACTTGTTCCCAAATCAGGGTTCACAAATATAAACCGGGTTGAATACAAAGCAATCAACCTGAAAATATTGCAACAATTGGCCGAAAAGGAAAACCTTACCGTTATCGACCAGGAAGCGTTGATTGCAGCCGGGGTCGTATCGAAAAGGGAAAAGATTAAAATCTTGGGCGACGGAGTTTTAAGTGCAAAACTTGAAGTGAAAGCACACGCCTTTTCGAAAAGTGCTAAAGAAGCAATAGAAAAAGTACAAGGAACCACTGAAATACTTTAAACCGTAATGAAACGATTTATTGAGACCCTAAAGAATATTTACAAGATAGAAGATCTTCGATTTCGTATCGGGACTACGCTGTTCCTCCTGTTGATATACAGGTTGGGATCGTTTGTTTCGCTCCCGGGGATCGATCCTGCCCAGTTGCAAAATCTAAAGTCACAAACTTCCGATGGTTTGCTGGGTTTGATCAATATGTTCTCCGGAGGCGCGTTTTCGCAAGCTTCCATCTTTGCTTTAGGAATTATGCCGTACATATCCGCATCAATCGTGATCCAGTTAATGGGAATTGCGGTGCCCTACTTCCAGAGGTTGCAGAAAGAGGGAGAGTCGGGTAGAAGGAAGATCAATCAGATTACACGGTATTTAACCGTTCTGATTTTGATTCCGCAAGCATCGGCATATCTTGCCAATCTAAATGTTCAGTTGCCCGATTCGGCCTTTGCAATGTCAGGGATATGGTTTAACCTCCCCTCCATTGTTATTCTGACTGCCGGCTCGATGTTCGTTCTTTGGTTGGGCGAACGCATTACCGACAAAGGCATCGGCAATGGTATTTCCCTGATCATTATGATTGGTATTATTGCCCGTTTACCGCAGGCTATTGTGCAGGAATTTGCTTCCCGCATTACGCAGCAAGGTGGTGGATTGGTGATGTTCCTGATTGAGTTTGTTATTTTATTTTTGGTTTTCATGGCATCTATTCTGTTGGTTCAGGGAACCCGCAGGATTCCGGTGCAGTATGCAAAACGGATTGTGGGCAACAAACAATACGGCGGTGTACGGCAGTACATCCCTCTTAAAGTTAATGCTGCTGGTGTTATGCCCATCATTTTTGCTCAGGCTATAATGATGGTGCCCATCACAATTGTTGGCGTTGCTAATTCTGAAAACCTCAGGGGTGTTGCGGCAGCTCTTACCAACATAACGGGGTTTTGGTACAATTTATCACAGTTCCTTTTGGTGGTGGCTTTCACGTATTTTTATACGGCCATTACCATCAACCCGACGCAAATGGCAGAGGACATGAAAAAGAACGGCGGTTTCATCCCGGGGGTTAAACCGGGCAAAAGAACCGTTGAATTCTTGGATGATGTAATGTCGAAAATTACGCTGCCCGGATCTATTTTTCTGGGTTTAGTTACAATTCTCCCTGCTTTTGCTATGTTAATAGGAATCAACCAGTCGTTTGCACTGTTTTATGGTGGAACTTCGCTGTTGATTTTAGTGGGGGTTGTGTTAGATACTTTACAACAAATTGAAAGTCACCTGCTGATGCGCCATTACGACGGTTTGATGAAATCAGGCCGGATTAAGGGCCGTCCGGGTATTATGTAATAACAAACGTAGAGCAACCATTTAATTTTACTTTAAAGGATTAATTGATTTTTTATGGCAAAACAGCCTTCTATAGAACAAGATGGAACGATAATAGAAGCATTATCGAATGCAATGTTTCGTGTTGAACTGGAAAACGGCCACGTAATAACCGGCCATATATCCGGTAAAATGAGGATGCATTATATTAAAATTTTGCCAGGCGATAAGGTAAAAGTGGAAATGTCGCCCTACGATTTGACAAAAGGTAGAATTACATTTAGGTATAAAAACTAAAGATTGTAAAAATGAAAACTCGTGTTTCAATTAAAAAGCGTAGCGCCGATTGTAAAATTATACGCAGAAAAGGGCGCTTATATGTGATTAACAAAAAGAACCCTAAGTTTAAACAACGCCAGGGGTAGCGATAATCTGAAAAAAAAATAATATTTATGGCACGTATAGTTGGTGTTGATATTCCAAATAATAAAAGAGGTGAGGTTGCACTTACCTATATCTACGGGGTTGGCCGTAGCAGGGCAAACACGGTGCTTGCAAAAGCGGGTGTCGATAGAAACCTGAAGGTACAAGAATGGGACGACGACCAGTTTACAGCAATTCGTCAAGCAATTAACGAAAGCTTTAAAGTGGAAGGAGAATTGCGTTCCGAAGTTCAAATGCACATTAAACGTCTAATGGACATCGGTTGCTACCGTGGCATTCGTCATCGTATCGGTTTACCGGTTCGGGGGCAAAGCACAAAAAACAATGCCCGTACCCGAAAAGGAAAACGTAAAACTGTTGCCAATAAGAAAATGGCCACGAAATAAGGAATTTGAATTATGGCAAAAAAGACAGGATCAAGCAAAAAAAGAGTCGTTGTTGTTGAGGCTAACGGAATGGGCCATGTCCACTCTTCTTTCAATAACATCATCGTAACGCTCACCAATATGAACGGCGAAGTCATTTCATGGTCGTCGGCTGGAAAAAAAGGATTCCGCGGTTCTAAAAAAAATACTCCCTATGCGGCACAAGTTGCTTCCGAAGAGTGTTCGAAAACCGCTTACGACCTTGGCCTCCGTAAAGTTAAAGTGTTCGTGAAAGGGCCGGGCAATGGCCGCGAATCGGCAATTAGGGCAATGGCTACCATGGGCTTGCAGGTGACCGAAATAGTTGACGTGACGCCACTGCCGCACAACGGCTGCCGTCCCGCAAAAAGAAGACGTGTATAATATTTTTAAACGAAAAGGATATGGCAAGATATATAGGACCAAAATCTAAAATAGCACGTAAATTCGGCGAACCGATCTACGGTCCGGATAAAGTATTCGAACATAAAAACTACCCTCCGGGGATGCATGGTTTAACTTCGAAAAGAAGAAAAAAATCGGAATACGGGCTACAGTTGAAAGAAAAACAAAAAGCAAAATATACCTATGGGGTATTGGAAAAACAATTCCGGGGGCTCTTTAAAAAAGCGTTGTCGTCGAAAGATGTTACCGGTGAAGTGTTGTTGCAGCTTCTCGAATCGAGGCTCGACAACGTGGTTTTCCGCCTCGGTATTGCTAAAACAAGGGCAGCCGCCCGCCAGTTTGTTACACACAAACACATTGTAGTCAACGGAAGCGTTGTAAACATTCCATCCTATTTGATTAAACCCGGCGACGTGGTAGGTGTCAGGGAAAAATCAAAATCGATGGAAGAAATTACAGACTCATTGCATTCGCGCAGAAGCACAAGGTACGCATGGTTGGAGTGGGCCGACGATCAAATGGCAGGCAAATTCCTAAACCGTCCTGAACGCGAGGAAATACCAGAAAACATCAAAGAACAACTTATCGTAGAGTTGTATTCCAAATAATAAATTTATTGAGGTCATTATGGCAATATTAGCATTCCAAAAGCCTGACAAGGTGATTATGTTAGAATCCGATGATAAAATCGGAAAATTTGAGTTCCGTCCATTGGAACCGGGATACGGTATTACAATCGGTAACGCTTTACGTCGAATCTTGCTTTCATCGCTGGAAGGGTATGCAATCACAACAGTAAAAATCGAAGGTGTAAAACACGAATTCTCTACGATTAAAGGCGTAATTGAAGATGTTACCGAAATTATCCTTAACCTGAAGCAGCTTCGGTTCAAAAATGAGGTTGATGATTTTGATAGCGAAAAAATTACGGTAAGTATAACCGGGCAGGAAGAATTTACCGCCGGCGACATCAACAAGTACATGACCGGTTTCCGGGTATTGAACCCCAAACTGGTGATTTGCAGGATGGAGCCGGACGTGAAACTTCAAATGGAATTAACCATTGAAAAAGGTCGTGGTTACGTTCCGGCAGTAGAAAACAAACCGGTGGAAGGTGAGCTCGGAATCATCGCAATCGACTCGATTTTCACTCCGATTAAATCCGTGAAATACGCTGTGGAGAATTTTAGGGTAGAACAAAAAACCGACTACGAAAAGTTGATTTTGGATATCGCTACCGATGGTTCAATCCTACCGAAAGATGCATTGAAGGAAGCGGCCAAAATCCTCATTTACCATTTCATGTTGTTTTCCGATGAGAAAATAACCATCGACTCCGACGAGAAATTCGCAAATGAAGAATTCGACGAGGAAGTGTTACACATGCGCCAACTCCTGAAGACCAAATTGGTTGATCTGGATTTGTCTGTGCGTGCACTGAATTGTTTGAAAGCGGCCGATGTGGATTCCTTAGGCGACCTAGTGATTTACAACCGGACAGATTTGCTTAAATTCAGAAATTTCGGCAAAAAATCATTGTCCGAATTAGATAATTTGCTGGACACTATGGGGTTGAACTTTGGAATGGACATATTGAAGTATAAATTGGATAAGGAATAATACGCAAATGAGACATAACAAAAAATTCAATCATTTAGGGCGAAAAAGTGCCCATCGGAAAGCGATGTTGGCAAACATGGCCAGTTCACTTATCGTTCATAAAAGAATAACCACCACGCTTGCTAAAGCAAAAGCTTTGCGCATGTACGTGGAACCTTTAATCACAAAATCGAAAAGCGATACAACACACTCGCGCAGGGTGGTATTCAGTTATTTGCAAGATAAAGAAGCCGTTTCAGAACTTTTTCGCGATGTTTCGGAAAAAGTGGCCAATCGGCCCGGTGGATATACCCGTATTTTGAAAACCGGTAATCGCCTGGGTGATAATGCTGAAATGTGCATCATCGAATTGGTGGACTTCAACGAAGCCATGCTGGCTGCCAAAGAAGAAGCTGCTGCACCGAAAAAACGTCGTTCGCGTCGTGGCAGTGGTGGTTCAAAAACAGAAACAGTTGCACCGGTTGCTGAAACCAAAAAGGATGAGGCTGTGGAGGCCGAAAAGCCAGCCGAAAAAACCGAGGCAGTTGTTGAAGAAGAAATGGTTGCCGATGCCGAGGTGGTAATAGAAGAACCAGAAGCGGAAGTAGAGGCAAAGGCAAAGGAAGAGGCAGAGGCTAAAAGTTCTGAAGAAGAACCAAAAGTGGAAGAAACTGAAACTGAAACAGAAACAGAAACAGACGAAGAGAAGAAGAAAGAAGAATAGTATTTTCTTGATAGATATACAAAAAGCCGGACTGCAAAGCCCGGCTTTTTTATTGACTTATTCTTTTTGACTTAATGAAGGGCATAGGATGTCGGTTTCAACAATCTCCCATTTAACTTGTCATTATAATGAATATGTATTTTGAAAAAATTTGAATATTCAATACTTCGTTAAAAAATTAAGCGGCGATAGTTCCGTAATATATAAGTTCATTGACATGGTTTTGATTTTTAGTAGAGTGTGCGTTAATGCCGAACACATCAATAAATCGTTGCAACAGTAACCTGTTGTGGTTCATGGTTTTAACCCAACTTGTAAATTTACACCTAAAAACAACAGGCAATAAAAAAAAGAACAAATATTTTACTGCTGATTATGAGGCAGTTATGATTTTGTTGAAAAATAGCAAAATCTCCACATGCCTGATTACCAGATACATAAAAAAGTCGAAGCTACAAAGTTGTCCCCCATAGATTTGGATTACAAGTTGCTTATTTGTACTTTTGCCGCATGTTCATAAAGGAGATAAAAAAGAAGAATAAAAATTCCGACAAGGAATATGTTTATTACCGGTTGATCCACGGTTATAAAATTGGCAACAAGACCCGCCATCAAACCATATTGAACCTGGGCAAGCTGGAAGGCATCGACAAATCCCGGCACAAAGCCCTTGCCGACAGGATAGAAGAGTTGGTAACAGGCAATTCGAGTACTTTGTTCCCTGATATACAAGGTGGTAACATTATTGAAGATTTGGCACAGGAGTTCTCAAAAAAGATTATCACAGAGAAGTTATTTATCACAACGCCCCCTGACAAGAAAAGGATATCGAAAGAAATATCAAGAAACTACCAAGAGGTTGATTTAGACACCATTGAGCAGATTGAAAGCCGTAATATAGGCGGGGAATGGTTGATGAAACAAGCCATGGAAAAAATGGGCATCCAAGAGATATTGTCCGCTACGGGAATGGGCAAAGAAGAAGCCGCTATTGCCCAAATGCTGCTCACGGCCAAAGCGGTCCATCCGTCAAGCGAATTGGGAACAGAGTGCTGGCTGCAGGAAAACTCTGCCGCAAAAGAACTGTACAATATAAACGGGGAAGTAAGCAGGTATAAGCTTTACAAAGCTGCAACACAAATGCATGACCATAAAAAAGACATCGAAAACCGCATATACGATAATGTAAGCACACTGTTTTCCAACAAAAGCAAAATTGTTATTTACGACTTGACCAACCTGTATTTTGAAGGGCAAATGGAAGGAAGTGAAAAAGCCGCTTTTGGGCGTTCAAAGCAAAAACAAACCGGGAGCAAGTTAATAGGCTTGGCCCTCTCGATAGACAGCCTGGGCTTTGTGCGCTACAGCAGGTTTTATAAAGGGAACATAAGCGAACCCGGAACGTTTGAGGCCATGTTGGGCGATGTTGTCCGGGCCATGGAGATTAAAGAAGAAAAGCCCGTAATAGTAATGGATGCGGGGATAGCAACCGAAGAAAACCTGGCAATAATAAGAAGTGAAAAATACGGTTACGATTACGCCTGTGTAAGCAGGACCATGCCCAAGCACTACGATAAACTGACAGATAAAGCCACGGCAATATCAGATAACAGGGGCCATAAAATAGAACTCACGAAAATAGCAGTCCCGGGGAAAGATGATTGTTTCCTGCATGTAAAGAGCGCCCAAAAAAAGAAAAAGGAAGATTCAATCGATAAAAAGCTCACAGCCAGGTTAGAGGCCCAATTGCAAGAAATAAAAGACAAATTGCCAAAACCAAGGGCACTAAAGAAAACCGAAAAAGTGCACGAAAAAGTAGGCAAAATAAAAGCGCAATTATCCAGGGTTGGCTGGTTATACGAGATTAAATATACCGAGGACAAAGAGAAAGGCGTTGTAACGGATATTACCTGGCAGCGGATAAAAGAAAGGGGAAAACCAAAGGGCGAATATTTTTTGAGGTACACCAAAACAGCGGTATCCGAAGAGGATATATGGCAGGTTTATAACCTTACCAGGAGCGTGGAGGCTGTATTCCGTTGCTTAAAAACAGATTTGGACATAAGACCCATATACCATCAAAAGGATGATTTTATTGAGCACCACATTTGGCTTGGGATTATTGCATACCAAGTCGTCAATTACATAAGGACAGCATTAAACGGCCATGGCATAACCTACAGCTGGGCTACAATTACAGAGAAAATGGAAGCGATGCAATCGTCAATTGTGAGCCTCAACAACAGCAGCAACGAAAAGATATACATAAAACTGTGCACCAGGCCCACTACGGACCAAGCCGCCATATTTGATGCACTGAATTTTAAACACAGGCCTTTTGTCAGAAAAACAAAAGTTGTCCCCCAATTGTAAAAAATGAAAATGTATATTGCTGTATATCACATGTTTATGGCTTGCTATTTACAAGTTGGGTTAATATCTGCCATTGAAAATGGCTTGCGTACCTCTTTGGGTATGTTCAACCAATGCTCCACTTTGGCGATGTTGATGGCCGTGAGCGAGGCATTGAAATGGAAGTTTAACTTATTTTCGTCCCGTGTCTGTGAATCGGTCAGCCCTGTGAATTGCTTCCCGTCGCGGTAAAGGAACTCGATTTGGAACCTGCTGCGGTAGCAGTCCAATATGTCGAGAGCGCCCATTTGGGTATCGGTGCAGAAGTACAGTTTGCGCGTTTGTTTCCCCTTTTTGCCCATGTATGTGACATGTACCAAACGGATATTGCGCTTCAGCGACTTGGAATAAACAATGGCGGAATATATCGTTGCTTCCGGGTTTTGTTCGACCAGTTCAAAATAATCGGTATCGATGTTGGCAATGTCTATTTTGCCCGCATACTTCTTCGGGCTACCTTTCCCCCCGGTGGCAGGGCCCAGATAAAGGTACTTCAGTTCGGCATCATCGCGCAACCGGCTCACCAAGTGCATATTGATTGCCGTGATTTGGTCCGCGAAAGGCTTTTTTGAAAACCACGCATCGGCAACAAGATATTTGGAAATGGCACAAAGGGTTTCGCGCCTTTCCCTTATTACGTTGGCATACCAGTCGGTAAGGCTCATCTTCTCTTTATCTCCAATGAGCGTTTGTACGGCTTCGAGGTGGAACGCTGTATGGTTGTCCAGGTCTATGGCGGCCAGTCCGCCTATCTCAAGCCCCCGTTTTGCGTGCCCTGCGCACCCCGATCAATACCAACCGAGCCCCCGGGGTAAGTTTCCCCGATTTGCTGATGTAGCTCGGGTCGAAGGCGATTGCGAAACGTTCGCCACCGTGCGAAAGCACAAGTTCTTTGTTGAAATCCAGAAAAGGGAAAGGTTTTTCGAATTGTTGCCTGTATCTTTGTTCACCGAACTTTCCAAAACGGCCCAACTGCAAGAAGTTGATACGCCCCTTTATGGAAAGGAAAAGCACGAAGGCTTCGCAGAGAAAGGCCTTCCTGCATTTACTGAAAATCGATATCTTATCTAATGTATTGATAATTAATGTATTATAATTTTTATAGCCCTTGGCAGTCATACTTGAATAGACTTATGGTAAAATTCATTAAGATACTGATTGTCAGGGTTTTAAACAAATTTTAAATGAACATATTTCGTTGATAATCAAATAGTTATCAATATTTTTAACGGAGTGTTGAATATTACAAATCGAATAATATTGGTATGATTAAGATTATACTTATCATATGTTTGCTTAGTGGCACTTTCATCTCCGACTAACGGATTATTTAACCCTTTCTAAAACACCGTAAGGTGGCTTTTCAATTCTTAAAAATATTCCCAATCGATAGGCGGCATTGTGGAGCCCAAAATTAACCAAGGACAGTACGATTTCTTTTTCGGGACTTGAAGATTTTATTCTTTAATTAGTTTCCCGCTTTGCAATACTCCATCAATATTTATATTGTACAGGTAAAGACTTGGGATTACTTCTTTCAGACTTATTGTTTTGCCAGTTGGATTTTCTATGTATAATACTTTACGCCCCTGCATATCAAATAGTTCAAAGGTTATGTTTTTACTATTTTTATCAGTTTGTATAGTAATATATTCTTTAACGGGGTTGGGGTAAACCAGCAAATCATTGGCTGATATTTCGTTTATTGCTGTATTGATTTTGCGATAATAATTGTAAAGTTTTTGATATAAATGCCAGTTGTTTAGTCCGGAATCCCAATCATATCTCGCTTCTAAAGTTAAGTTGCCGCTTGCATCATAACTGTATTCTAACTTAGAAACAATTCCCCATCCGTTGTATTCGGAACTCCAATGAATCCTTAAAGTTTGGTTGCCGTTTGCATCACAGCTGTACTCATACTTCCAATGAGTTACCCAATCGTTACTGTCGGAATTCCAGTCATACCCTGCCTCTAAGATTTCGTTTCCGTTGGCATCATAGCTATGCTCAACCTTAGAATCAATTATCCAGTTGTTGATGTCAGAATCCCATTTGAAAAATACCCTCAAAGTTTGGTTGTCGTTGACATCATAGCTGTACTCATACTTAGAACTAACTACCCAGTCGTTGATGTCGGAATTCCAACCGTAATTCACCCTTAAAGTCTGGTTAGCATCAAAGCTATACTCATGCTTAAAATAAGCTACCCAGTCGTTGATGTCGGAATCCCAACTATATCCTACCGTTAAAGTTAGGTTGCCATTGTCATCATAGCTTTGTTCAACCTTTAAATAACCAACCCAGTCGTTGCTGTCGGAATCCCAATCATATACCTGAATAGTTAGCTTGTCATTGGCATCCCAGCTAAGCTCATTCTTCATAATAAAAATCCAGTCATTGATGTTGGAATTCCAATCATACTGTGTAGATACAGCTAAGTTTCCGTTGGCATCGTAGCTATACTCAGTCTTTAATCCTGGAATCCATTCGTTGATGTCGGAATCCCAATCATATTCTATTCTTAAAGTTTGGTTTCTATTTGCATCATAAACATTTATTGTTCTGCTATAAAATAAGGAATCGGTGTCACTGCTAAAGGTATAAGTAATTACAGAATCTAGCAGGAAAACAGATTCTTCTGTTGCTAACCATTCAGAATTGATCACCGGTTTTTTGTTTGATTCATTTTTCAAAAATTTGTTTTTGTATTCCGGTTTCTCCTGATGTAACAAAAGGTCCTGGTCAATTACTTTAAAATTGTTTCCCGGCACAACTATTTCCTGTGCAGATACTAATACTATGATTAACATGAAAGCAATTAGTAATGTAAATTTTTGTTTCATCTGTATAAATTTTAATTTTCCGATAACTTATAAATTCAAATTTGACAGATGGAACCGCTCCATCCGTCGCTCTCACATAAAATTTATTCATTCTTTTTTATGTAATTTTTGAATGAAAAATCTCATGTTCGTTTCATAGTTATTATTCAATTAGTGAGTAATTCTCATTTTTAATTTCCTTAAAATTTAGTGATGTAAATATATGGAGACTGCCATATCCAGAAATAAACAGCCTCCAAATAACTTATTCTACTATATTCTTTTGAAGATTTTCGATTTCAGCAATATCACGGTAATGAACCCTTAAAGCCTGATCTTCCCAACTAATAAAGTTTTTAGATTTTACTGCCAAGCCTTTTTCATAAAGAACTTTCAATCTTTCACCACGATTTTCACATCGTTTTTTAATGCCCTCGATTGCAAGCTGGTATTGTTCATGTGCTTTTATTGGTTGGTTATGTTGAGCATAAATATTCCCAAGCTTTTTATTGAATAACCAATACCAACCATCAAAGCTAAAATCATTTGCAATTTTATCAGCTAATTGTATTAGTTTATCGTTCTCATTTTGTTGTGAATATAGGCTAAACAATAAATTGCAGGCCGCAAGTTCAACTCTTATTACAGGATGACGGTTGGTTGGAGGCACACTTTCAATTAAATATCCGTGAGGTGATTTTGATGCTTCGTAATCGATTGTTCTTATGTTCTGCAAATTTTTGTTGGAAAGTAATACCTCCAGTTCATGAATTGCTTCTTCAGCATCACCTTTTTGCATAAGCATTAATGCAATCATATATTGAGCGACATCCTTTGTTCGTTCGGGATATTTTTCCAGATGTTCGAAAAAAGTTATGGCTTCCAATTCCAACTCGTCAATATCGTTATCTCTGTCAAAAGGGACTGTATTTATCACATTATTATTCTCATCACGCACAACAAGGCCCGGAACCCACATCAACCAGGTTCGATTAATCTGACACCCTATTTGATTGTGCCAAAAATCAATAATAGTGCTTTCAGACGGGTAATTTTTTTGAATTTTTCTTAGCTCAGGAATTGCCTCGTCAATATTATTGTCGATGATGGCTTTTTCACCTGCCATCATCAAAAGGGCATCGTCCGCCCACTGACTTGTTGGGAACTCATTAATTATTTTCATCAGTGCCTGTTTCCTTTCAGGCCAATACGATGTTTTATCTGTATAACTGTAGTAAGGTAAAAGGTTTTTCCAGACAGCAGCTTCATTAATCATCCTCTCATCCCAGCGTTGAGGCTCTCCAATACCATTTTGTGCATTTAAGAAAAACGGTACTAATAAAAATAATTTGCTGATAATTAATAGTTTATAATAATTTTTCATATAAATAGTTTAAAAGTTAATAAAATACTATCTGGTCGGGGGTTGAAAAGAAAATAAAAGTAGAGGTTCGGTTGGATAATAATTATAAACCCTATGTTCTGCAGCTTCACAACCTTCCGTTTGTCCGCTTTGATTATCAACCCTTTCCGTACCTGTGCCAATCCACCTATCATATTGTGAAATTAGGTAATCTTCATAAGCTCCCCAATTTCCTTCCACTGAATTGTTGGCGCTCGGGTCCCATTGATATGAAGCAGCTTCGGCCCATTGATGCCCAGCCCAAGTAAATGATTTAGAACCATGAGTAGGCCCAACCCAATCGAAAACATTTGTTATTTGTCTTACCATATCGCCATAGCCTAATCCTTCACTAACTGCCCATTGATGCATATAAGCAGTTATGCCCAGAGAAGAAACCAAATGCACAAAATTGGAAGAAAGCCTATGACAATTGTAAGTATATGTATAGTGCTGGTTAAAACCATTACTTAAAATGTTTGCGCAAGCATCGTATTCTGTACTGCTACCTGCTGCCCAATCGCATGCATAATCAAGAATATCAATTCTTGGCTCTGCTTGTGGCGGCTCTGGAACATCAAGCAGGGTATAATAGGTATGGCTGGTTGAATAATTGTACTCTGCCGCGCAGTAGTTTGCAATATCCACCGGCAGGGCATAAACTTCCCATTGCCAGGTAAAGGTTCTGTTGTCCACCGTGCCGGGTATTGTGCCATCAAGCGTAATCGTAATCCAGCTTAACTTGGTGTAATTTGCAACAAATAAATTACAAACCTCTCCAATACCTGTTCCCGATGTAACATTCAGGTTTATTACCAGGTGCATGGTGGTGGAACAGTTGCTGTCGAAACGTACCTGTATTTTCCGGCTGTTTTGTGATTTAATATAGGCAAATTTATCGCTTCGGATACTGTATTTCCACTCCGGGATAGTAGCTGCTGATCCATCTGCCTTTTTTATAGTTAAAGCATCATTGTTTTGCCCTGCTTCATAATTGAATTTGATTTCATAAGGCCTGACCCAAACATTTGTGGTTGCAAATAAAAGGTTGGTGGTCAAACAAAGTGCAAAGAATACGAGAAATGCCTTGTTTCGAATCACAGTTTTTTTGCCGTGTGTAGATTTAATATTTTGTTTCATATTTATCAAATTTATAGTTGTACTCAATTATTCCGTAAGCAATATTTGTTTGGTATCTACAATACTCCCATCGCAAACCAGGCTGTACAGGTACTTTCCGGCAATCAATCCATTTGTTTCTATTGATACACTTTGGGCTCCATCAACTTTTTCGGCTTTTAGCAACCTGCCCGATATATCGCAAAAGTACAGTTGTGCATCTTGTACAGATTCAGGTATTTTAAACCGGATATTAATACATCTGTCAATTGGAGAGGATTCATTTTGGTAAAGTCTGGCGTTGTATATTTCCTGGTTTACCCAAGTGCTTCCCAATGAGCCGCTTTTCAGGTTTCCGTTTTGTGTGGAATAATCATTTTCCATTGTTTCTGCCTGTGCCTTTAACTGTTCAATTTTTTCCTGCTGCTCCTGTAAGCCTTTTATCAGGATCGGGACTAATTCTGTGTACTTAATTCCGAGATAGGTATTATCAATATTGGATACCATCTCAGGAAAAATTTCCTGTACTTCCTGTGCGATCAATCCAATTTGAGGTACATTTTCAGTGGACAACCCGGTAAAAGAATTACTGCCTGTAGCTTCAAAAAGTTCTTTTCGTGAAAGCATTTTGTATTTTACAGGCCTTAAATTGAGAATGTTATCCAATGTCCCGTCAAGTTCCTGGATATCTTTCTTTAGTTCTCTGTCTGAATCGATTACTGGATAATACATGAAATGAGGCTCTGATATATAAATTTTATCCCATCTGAAGTGATTGTGGCCGATATCCGCATCATTATCGGTATAGACATCACTATTATGGAAGAGTATTCTGTTACCGTAATTTGTTACGATTCTTGAAGTACCCGTTAGTTCAAAATTAAAATCTCCGTTTAACTCAAGCTGATAAGGATAAGAAGGAGATGAATTATTGATACCAACTTTCCCGTTTACAGAATTCACGGTAATTTGTGAATAAACGTTAACAGTGAATGCCGTTAAGCATACAGTTATTATTATTTTATAGTTTTTCATGATTGATTTTTTTTTAGTTTTACTAATTCATCATTTATTCTGTCAACAGCATTTGCTTTGTACCTGCAACACTGCCGTCACAAATTAAAATGTATAAGTACATACCTGCCACAAATTCATTTGCTTCAATCACTACATTACCAGCGCCTATCTGGTTAAGTTTTATTGTTTTTAAGAGTGTGCCGTTCATGTTGCAAATGTTTAACCGGGCATTTTGTATGGATTCCGGTATTTCATATCGAATAGTTGTCTGTTCGCTAAACGGGTTAGGTGCGTTTTGATAGAGTTTGACGTTATTGAGGTTGGAATTGAGGTTGGAATTTATATTACTCCCTTCTAACGAACCACTTTTCAAGTTATCGCTGTTAAAACAGTCAATTTCAAGTTGTTCAACTTTTAACGTGAGCGATTCAATCTCTTCCTGTTGCTCCTGAATACCTTTTATTAACAGTGGAATAAACTCAATATATTTAATTCCCAGATAATTGCTGTCAACTTTGGCTACAACTTCGGGAAAAATTTCCTGTACTTCCTGCGCAATCAATCCTATTTGGGGCATATTTTCAGTTGAAAACCCAGAAACGGAATCATTGCCCATGGCTTCATAAAATTCTTTTTTTGACCACAATTTGTATTGTACAGGCCTCAAACTGATTAATTTATCCAATGTTTTATCTAGGTTTTGTATATCCTTTTTTAATCTCCTGTCTGAACCATACTGAGGAGAATAAATAAAAAACGGATGCCACGCGTAAAGCAGGTCCCACCATGCATCACTTCTGCCAAGGTTAGCATCATTATAGGAATACATGGAACTACCACCAAAAAATATTTCAGTTCCATTTTCAGTTTCAATTCTTCCTCAACCATCAAAATTAAAATTTCCGTTTACGTCCAGTTGGTAGGAGGGAGAAGAATTATTTATTCCAACCTTGCCGGAGCAATCCATTTTTATTTGTGAATTGCCATTATATGTCAAAATAGTAAAACAAAATGTTAAAATAATTATTATATGTTTCATGATTGTAGTTTTTACTGTTAGTATATGTTTCATTAAAGGATTAGATATTTAATTTTTACCCCGTATAGGCTCGCTGTTTGTTCATGGATTAAAACAGCGTGGCCTTTTGCTTCATATTCTGGTTCAAATTTTAATGTTCATAAGTTATGAACATTACTTATAACAACTTTAATTAAAGTTGACCGCATCTGCTGAAATAAGATTTTTGCAGATTATCGCAGCATCACGGCAAAATGATTATTTTTGCATCTATCCAAGAGGATTCCCCTCGCTTGCACAGCGAAAAACCATTTGCCCTCCCCGGGTGGAGAATACCAAGGAGGCTGTTAAATCAGCCTCGTTAATTTTTGCAGAAGAAAGTCCATATTAAGGTACTTTTTGCGGCCCCATGCACCAGTAGAAATGCAGGGCGTGATTATATGGTTATATTGCTTTGCAAGTTATGTAAAAACAAAAAATAAAACAAGCTGTTTTGTCAATTTCAATAAAAACCAAAATCAGATAAAACAGAATGATTTTTTTTCCAAAGATGTAATGAACAAGAAACCTCGTGATACAATTATTCGAATAATACCGTTACATTTCTAAATAATGCCGTTATTTTTAGCCTGTTTAAATCAACAAAATAAACATGAAAAATAAAATGAAATCAAATCAAAGTTTATCACGAAGAAAATTTATTGGTTCTGTTGCTACAGCAACAGCAGCATTGTCATTCTCTCCATCTGTTTTTGGAAATGTTTTATCTGCTTTTAAAAAACCGGATTCAAAGTTCGGTGGTGTACAAATAGGTGCAATTACCTACAGTTGGCGCAGTATGCCATCAACAGCAGAGGACATTTTGAAATATTGTGTTGAAGCTGGCAACAAAGCACAACGCGACTGGCGTTTGTCGGTTTCAATGGACAAATACAAAGCCTTACGCAAAATGTACAATAAGGCAGGGGTCGATATCCACATCGTGAAATTTTCTCCTGCCAATTGGAGCGACGAAGAAATTGATTATGCGTTTAAAGCTGCCAAAGTGATGGGCGCAGGAGGCGTTACCAACGAAATTGGGGAAGAAGCCTGCCAACGCCTCGGTAAATTTGCAGAGAAACACAACATGTACGCCATCTTCCACAACCACGGACAACCGGGAGAACCGGAGTTCAGCTTCGATAAATTCCTGGCGTATTCACCAAAAAACATGTTGAATTTTGATGCCGGGCATTATTTTGGGGCAACCGGAAAGCATCCGAATGAATTGATTGAGCGTTTGCACAACCGGATTTTCAGTATTCATACAAAAGATAAAACCGGCAAAAACGGCAACCCACCCAACACAAATATGCCTTGGGGAAAAGGTGACACACCGATTGCCGACATGCTAAAGCTGGTGCAGAAAAACAAATGGCCCATTTATTTCGACATCGAACTGGAATACAACGTGCCCGAAAATTCGGATGCACAGAAAGAAGTAATCAAGTGCGTTGAGTTTTGCAAGGAGATTCTTGTGTAATGAAAATGCTTGAATGTAGGAATAAAAAAAAACGGGAATTGATTCCCGCTTTTTTTATAGTGTGCCGTGCATGGTCACTAACTTGACGGTGCTTCCAAAGGAATCCCAATGGGAAAGTCCGTTATGGGGGTTTGTAGTTACCTACCATTAGCTCAAGGCAAGGGTGTCCACCGTGAGGTGTGCCGAAAGGCGTCCTCCAAAGGAGTCCGATGGACCAATGGGAGAATCTGAAGCCCGCCTGACCGGACGGGCAGGGAAGCCGGCGACAAAGTTCCGACCCGAGGAACACGAATACAATAAGGCATATGCAGCGGGGATGAGTTTGCAAAATAAAACGAAGTCCAAAAGCTACATGGGCGCTGCGGTATAAATTGTGCGGGTGCATGGAACGAAAGTTAGTAGCCTTACCACGGGAGGTCTCACGGACGCTTTTAAACTAATGTATGAAAAGCGGTCGAAAAAGGTTTATCGTGAGAAGTCAGCGTTCGACTGAGCTCACGCCGAAGTCAGAGGCCATAGTAGTTATTTGCAACGAGCCCCGAGTACTCGGGGAAGCCTCTTCTTTTTGATTTTTATTGCCGTCTGCTTTAGCTGACGGTAATGATAAGTATTTGTTGAACTTGGCTTTAGCCACATTTTAATGTATATTCATTAAGTGCCTAATTCAATAATTCAAATCTATTTATTGAATAGTTTCTGTATCGCAACTATCTTTTCTCCCATCGTTAGGCTTCCGTCGATCCAGTGGATTTCAGTGCCCCGTTTTTCCATTCCACGAAACCACGTCATTTGCCGTTTGGCAAACTGATGGATGGCAATTTCGAGCTGGGTGAACATTTCATCGTATGACAAATCTCCGGTTAAATGTAAAGTCAGGTATTTGTATTCCAGTCCGTAATAGATGAGCTGTTCCGATTTAAGACCAGAATCTAAAAGCATTTGGACTTCTTCGAGCATCCCTTCCTCCAATCGTTGCTTTAATCGGGATGTTATCCTTTCGCGGCGAATTTCACGATCGAGTTGAATGCCGATGTTCAGACTGTCTATTTCGGGCATCTCCGAATCGAGTTCTTCATGTTCTGCATAATATTTTTCTATTTCGATGGCACGAATCGCACGGCGGTCGGTTTCAACATCGGTATGGTTATGAAGTTTTGGCTTTAAATCGCGCAGAATAGCACTTAATTCTTCTAAGCTTTTGCCTGCCAGGGTTTTTCGTAATTCCTTGTTCGGGGAAACTTCAATTAAGCGATAGTCTTTTAGTACTGCCTCAATGTACAAGCCGCTTCCACCGCACAACACAGGGATTCTTTTACGGGATTGGACTTCATTAAATGCCTTGATAAAATCGCTTTGAAAACGATATACGTTGTAGTGTGCACCGGCATTTTCTATGTCAACTAAATGCGATGGAATTTCAACACCATCAACAAAGTAATCGGCGTAATCTTTTCCGGTGCCTATGTCCATTCCACGGTAAACCTGCCGCGAATCCGCCGAGATCACTTCGCCGCTCAATCGTGCAGCCAAGTGTACGGCAACTGCTGTTTTTCCGGCAGCCGTAGGCCCCAAAATTGTAATCAGATTGTATTTTTTGCCTTTCGTATTCATATTCGCTGCAAAACTACTCAATAATTATTTCTACTGCTGCACACTTAAAACTTTATGATTTCTTGTTCATTCTGAAATTATGCCCTATTTGCCGTTTTTTTTAAGCTGAACCAGGTATATTTGTAAAAAAACATAAATAAAAAACAGAAAACAGATATGATAAAAGAAGCTTGTGTTGAAACATTAGATGAAGCAATTTTGGCTGAAACGCAGGGAGCAAACCGCATTGAATTGTGCAGCGATTTGGCCAACGACGGGCTGACACCATCCTTCGAATTGATGAAAAAAGCCGTTGAAAACCTGAAAATCCCGGTAATGGTTATGATTCGCCCACGGTCAGGAAATTTTGTGTATTCTGAAGGGGAAATCGAACAAATGAAAAAGGAAATCGACGAAGCCAAGGATATTGGTGTTGCCGGTGTTGTTTTTGGCTTGCTTACGGCAAACAACAAAATCGATTTTGAGAATACACAAATTTTGGCAGAATATGCCAAACCGCTTCCGGTAACTTTTCACAAAGCAATCGATGAGTTGGAAAACCCGGTTCTTGGTGTAAAAGAATTACTGAAAATTGAAAATATAAAACGAATCCTTACTTCAGGCGGAAAACCAACAGCAAAAGAAGGACAGAATGTAATCCGGGAGATGATAAAAATAGCCGGGAGTAAAATTACAATATTAGTTGCAGGGAAAGTTTTGGACTCGAATGTGGAAGAAATTAAAAAAATTACCGGGGCAAAAGAATTGCACGGCAGAAGGATTGTTGGGTAATTATCCATAGCTGTAGAGGCGCACGGCAGTGCGCCTCTACAGCTCAGATGCCTCTGTTGAAAAAGTGCTTCGAGTCGCCCCATTCACCGTAGCCGATCTCAACCCCCGAACTTCTCAACCTCTCTTCGAGGACGGCTATTAATGACAGTTTGTCTTCGCTCCAAACGGGTTTGTTTTCATACAGAAAATAATTCTCAAGATACCTGATTGGCGTTAAATTCGGCATAATCACATTAGCTCCTGCCACAACTGCTTTTTCGCGCCCCATTGGGTCGATAGCTTCCAATGCCGTTGACGCTGCAATGTTGATGTCGGGCATCAGCAAGCGCAAAATGGCAATCATGTTCAAGGTTAAATCGAAGCGTTCCCCTTGGCTCATCAGCAGATTGCGATACGAATAAAGCGGTGTATTTTCATGTTCGATATACGGCCCCATTCCGCACATATCCATGTCGATATTTTTAAAGAACAAAAGGTCGCCGGCCAAATCCTCATAGGTTTGAAAGGGCATTCCAACCATAACACCTGTGCCAATCTGGTAGTTACATTCTTTTAATGCTTGCAGGGCTTCCGCACGCTTTTTAAAACTATGCTTTGGGTTGTTGGGGTGAATTTTTTTGTACAGTTCGGAGTTCGATGCTTCGATGCGCAGCAAATAGCGGTGCGCGCCGCTTTCGAACCAGCGACGGTAGATCTCGCCGGTTTGTTCGCCGCAACTTAGCGTGATTCCGAGTTCACCGTTGGAGAGTTGTTTGATTTTTCTCACCAGATTGTCCACGCGCTTCACAAACTTCGGCGTGGTGATTTCGCCCGACTGTAACACCACCGAACCAAAACGATTCTCCCAGGCAAAACGGCAGGCGGCAAGAATTTCCTCATCCGTGGCAGAGTATCGAATCACATTGGTGTTGCTTTTTCGTATTCCGCAGTAGAAACAATCTTTCGAGCAAACATTCGAGAACTCTATTAAACCGCGAAAAAACACCTTTTTTCCAACGGTGTTTTCTTTCACCACCCTCGATTTTTTTAAGAGTTGATTTCGTTCGTCCCCTTTCAGTTTCAGCAAAAAAACAATTTCTCCTGCCGTGAAATCCGTTTGTTCCAATATTTCTTCCAGTTGGCTCATCGTTCACAAAAATACAGCTTATGGCCGAATACGGAACAACTTTTATAGGTTGTACAACATAAAAAATACTGGCATTTCTCATTCATTTTCAAAATGATTACCCTTAAATTTACAGATTGAATCCTGCATAACTATAAATTGAATAAAATGTACAACGCAGCTGCTGATTTTATCAACGAAAAGAATGTTTGGGAAGTATTGAAAGCCAACCAAAATCCCGACTTCGCCAGAATTAAAGAGGTGCTCGACAAAGCTACCGAAATGAAAGGCCTGAACATGGAGGATGTGGCAGTGCTCACCAGCATAAGCGATCCCGAAATGTTGTCGAATTTATTTGCCGCCGCTAATCGGGTAAAAGAAACCATTTATGGGAAACGGTTGGTGGTTTTTGCACCGCTCTACATTTCAAACCTCTGCGCCAACGAATGTTTATATTGTGCTTTTCGTGCCACAAACAAAGGCATTGTGCGCTCTGCACTTTCGCAGGAACACATTGCAGGCGAGGTGAAAGCACTCATCAATCAGGGGCAAAAGCGCATTTTATTGGTAGCAGGCGAATCCTATCCGAAACAAGGCCTTCAGTATATATTGGATTCCATAAAAACCATTTATGCAACAAAAACGCAGCATGGCGAAGTGCGCCGCGTGAACGTAAATGTTGCGCCCCTGCAAACCGAAGAATTCAGACAACTGAAAGCATCAGGCATCGGTACGTATCAGATATTTCAGGAAACCTACCACCGCGAAACCTATGCAAAGGTGCACGTAGGCGGCAAAAAACAGGATTACAACTGGCGGGTTTGGGCTTTGCACCGGGCCATGGAAGCGGGTATCGACGATGTGGGAATTGGCGTTTTATTTGGCCTGTTCGATTATCGTTTTGAAATCCTGGCAATGATGCAACACATTTCGGAATTGGAAGCCAAATTTGGCGTTGGGCCGCACACTATAAGTGTTCCGCGCCTGGAGCCGGCCACCAACAGCGACCTCGCAGCTCATCCGCCATTTCCGGTTTCCGACATCGATTTCCGAAAAATTGTTGCCATTTTGCGGTTGGCCGTCCCCTACACGGGTATCATCATGTCAACCCGCGAAACCGCAAAAATGCGGCGCGAAACCTTTGCGCTGGGCGTGAGCCAGATTTCGGCGGGCAGCCGCACTAACCCGGGCGGCTACGAAGAAGAAAGCGAAGACGATCCTTCGGGGCAATTCAGTCTGGGCGACCATCGTCCGCTCGACGAAGTAATCCGCGATGTGGCTTCCATGGGCTATATTCCTTCGTTTTGCACCGCCTGCTACCGCTTGGGCCGAACCGGGCAGGATTTTATGGATTTGGCCAAGCCCGGCGACATTAAACTCCATTGTGGGCCCAACGCTTTGAGCTCGTTTAAAGAATACCTGCAGAATTACGCTACGCCCAAAACTACCGAAATTGGTGATGTTCTCATCAAAAAAACCATTGCCGAAATGAGCGGAATTGCCAAACAACGCGCTGAGAAATTGGTAAAGCGTGTAGAAGCCGGACGGGATGATGTATATTGTTGATTTTTGCCATGGGACTGATTAAAGGAAAATATTTGGAATTGGATAGCATGACGGGTAAACGGAAGGGCGAATAATAGTATATTTGAAAAAAAAATCCAATTCGCTGTTTAATTCGCTGTAAATTAAAAAACTAAATCAAATGATAAATGATCGCGCTTTTGAATACAAGGCATAAAGAACATTCATCAATTCAGGCTTATAATCCATGCGATACTGTTTATACAGAATTTGAGCCCGCCCTTTTAAAAATAACAACTCCTGATCCGGGAGATTTATCCGGATTTATAAATACTTTACAAAACCGGCTTGATGAACATTTGGAAAAGAACTCTCCGGATTCCCCTTCTTTAACGGACATAATAACGGGGTAGCTATGGAAAGACAATTGTTTGCCATCAACAAATTCATCTCAACTCAGCCCAGCTTTAATCATCATTCCCTCTTTTTGTTTCAATGAGCACCACGCCGTTGGCACCACGCGAACCATATATCGCTGCACTGCCGTCTTTTATTACATTGATGCTTCTGACCTGAACAGGAGGGATGCTGCTTAAAACCCCTTCGCCCACAGCCACGCCGTCAACCACAATAAGTGCCGCACTGCTGCTGTTTAGCGAATTCACACCGCGGACAATGATCTCTCCGTTTACCACCTGAACACCCGCAAAACGTCCTTTAATCAAGTCGTACATGTTAGAGTATTGCGAGAAATCGAGGTCCTTGCTGTTTAAATTGGCAACTGAATTCAATTTATCGCGATCCGATACGTGACCATAGCCAATGGCAATTTCACGGTTTTTCTCGCCGGGTTTCAATTTCAGGTTAATTAGGGCAACTTTCGTGTTGTCGGCTAGTTTTGCTTTCTGTTTATAAAAGCCTTGAGCCGAAACCTGTAAAATATCTTTTGGATTAACAGCTACGGAGAATTTACCTGTTGTGTCGGTCTGTACAGTTTGTTTGGTGCTTTTTACTTTCACCGAAGCGTTGATCAACGGAATACTATCGAAGGTAAACACCCTGCCATGGATGATGCGGTCTTGTGCCGCAACGGATGTGGCAATCAGTACTGCCACAAAGAATAAAAACAAACGATTGATAATATTATTCATGATTTTTTTTATTTAGATTGATAATCTCGATGATTTCAGCCATTGCTCTTTTTAACGTTAATTACGCGTTTCACCCGATAAGGTTTTTTATGCTGCGACTCAAAATAGGTGCGCATTTGCAGTTCGGCAATAATCCCGATGGTAATAAACTGGATACCCCCCATTACCAAGAGGATGCCCAACAAAATCAACGGTTTACCCCAAATGTCGTGGCCAAACAATTTTAAAATGAGCAGATAGAGATTGATCAGCACGCCGATTCCTAAAGTTACGATACCGATCGATCCAAAAAAGTGCATGGGCTGTTGTAGGTATTTTTTAAAGAATACCATCAGTATGAGATCGCTTATCACGCGGGTCGTTCGTCCGAGGTTATATTTTGAACTGCCAAATTCACGGGGTCGATGGTTCACATCAACCTGGGTGATTTTTGTGGCGCCTTCGAGGGCAATCAAAGCCGGTATGTAACGATGCAATTCGCCGTAAATGTGAATGCTTTTAATGGTTTCGCGGGTGAAAATTTTAAGCGTGCAGCCCAGATCTTTCATGTGTATGCCGGTGGATTTGCGGATCATGTAATTAGCAATTTTTGATGGCACTTTGCGGAGGAACATCCCGTCCTTTCGGTTGGCGCGCACTCCGGCCACCATGTCCCATTCCTCGTCTTCCATCATTTGCAGCATCATCGGCACATCGGCGGGGTCGTTTTGAAGATCGCCGTCGAGCAAGGCAACATACTCTCCTTGCGCTTGGTCGATGCCGGCTTGCAGAGCCGAGCTTTGACCATAATTTCGTTTCAATTCCACCAGAAAAAAGCGGTTGTCGTCGATGTTTAAAATCTCTTCCCGGGTTCTGTCGGTGGAGCCGTCGTCAACAAAAATGGCTTCAAAATCGATGTTTGGCAATGCTGATTTTATCTGTTCTGAAAGAGGTTTAATGCTTGCCTCTTCATTATAAACACAAATTACCAACGAGAGTTTTTTCATGGTTTTTTCTTTTGTTTCCGCGAATACAAAACGGGATATTTCAGGCAAAGTTAAATAAATCGGCTACAAAATTCCATGAATTATTTTGCTCCGTTCATTTTCCAGATAAACGAACATTTCACGGTTTTGTATTGCCAGTGGCGCAAGCCATGCAGGTATTGAAACCGGAAAGCTTTCCGGTTCCAGTCTTTTCGGAGTTCAAGGTTGAATTGCATCGGCTTGTCCCGCTCTTGCTTATAGCCGGAATAGCCTGCGTATGATCCAGAGAATGTCCAGAAATTTTTCACAAAATCAGCACCAATAGCATACATCAAGGCATCGTTTTGCAGGTTCAGTTCGTCGTTGGTTTGCCAGCTATAAAACCCAGCCAAGCCGAAAGGACGGAAGATTCCGGTTTCAGCAATTCCAAAATCTTTTGAAAAACTGAGGTCGAAAAAGTATCCGGGGCTATCGGTATAACGGGCTCCTTGAAATTGTCCTCCCGAAGCGGTTCTTGCAGCCATGCGCAACAAGGTGTTGGGAAATTTTCTGTCTTTGGATAGTTGAATGAGTGTGCTGAAATTGAAATCACCAATGGCAGTGCCTTTCCCGTTTTCGATACGTGCAAAACGTTCATTCCGGATTTGTTCTGAAAAAGAAAAACGCTCTAAAACAACTCCCCAAAATTCCACAGCGATTCTGCCCTGAGCAAAGGGAACAAAAAGCCTTGCTGAAATATCCTGAGTGGGATCCCCCGGAAGAAAATGATTGGAGGCGGTAACTTCGATTTCAGTTCTGTGTGTTAAAAAACCTCGCTTCACTTCGGGGACTGGAAGCGCATTGGGCCCAAGAAACCCAGGCGTAATTTTTATCCAGTTGCGCCAGCCGGGATCGTCTTCGTGCCAGTCGTGCAATTCGTTCCACCAGGTATAATCTACATCCGGATTTTGGGAAAAAGAAGAAACGGACAATAGGGCAAGAAGGAAAAAAAGGAAGTTCCGTTTTAACATTTTCTGAGTATCACTTATGAAAGGCAAAAAGCCCTTCAGGTTTTGCTGAAGGGCTTTTTGTTACAACTTCAATTTTTCTTTTATCCGTTGTGGAATGGCATCCTTATGCACCATAATCGACATGGTTTTGTAGTTCACATACGGCTTAGAGACATAGAAATAACCGTTGTAAGAATTGTATTCGCCCCAGGAATTTTTGACTTTATAGAATGTTTTTCCGTCGCTGTTTTTGGCAGTGCCAATAATGTGCATCCCATGGTCGTCGGTGGTTTGGTAGTTATCGAATGCAATTTGGCGCATGGTTTGTGTCACTTCCGGTTCAGCAACATTGTTTTCCAATTTGTAAAGTTCTTTTTCTTTTTCCTTTTCAGGCAATGCTTCCCATTTTGAAATTTCAGCATTGCTCATGTCTTCCGATGGTGCAGATGGTATAACGGCAACACCTTTGTTGCTGGTTTCGAAGCCTTTTTCGCTCACATCGGCTGCCCAAGCTACCGTAAAGCCATTTGTTAGTGAATAGTCGATAATCTCTTCCAGTTCATTAATCGGTACATTGTAAACCGCATCCCACGACCAATTGTCGGGCACTTCCAGAATAAATTTTGAATAAAAAGGATGGTGCGTGTAAGAAGAAACTTCAATATAATCATTCATGTTCAGCCCCACATAATCAGTGGCAAAACTTTGTGGAGTGTACTGTACCCCCTTATATTCAAAGGTTGTGGGAGTTTCGCCGAGGTACGAATCAAGTGTGGCGGCTATGGTTTCGTGCCAGGCGGTGCTCAATTTGCGGTTTTTGTTTTCCACCACGGCGTCAACATTCTTTTTTAATACCTGATCCATTTCTCCATGAACATGTTTAGTCTCACCATAATTCAAGCCGGTGTAAATAGATTCGGGAACTATCCCGTATTCCGAAATAACATTGGTGACGTCGTGGAAGGCACCCCCCGCCGAGAAATTAAGGTTCCCGTGAACTCGGACATTCTTTTTTGCTTTTTCGGAATAGGTGTGCCATACGATATACATTTCGGAAAGATCAACTTCCGGTTTTCCGAGCCGCAACATTTCCGATTCGAGAAATGACAAACCGGAAAATGCCCAGCAGGTGCCGGACCGGTATTGATCCTTCACCGTTGTGGCAGGCAAAACAATATCGTCGGTAAATGTGTAAGCGGCAGCTTGTTTAGCCGCTTTGTCTTTGTCCACTGCATGGGCGGATAAGGTGGCTGAAAGAGCCAGTAACATCACGAATAAAAAGCGGAATTTCATATTTATACTATTTTTATTTTTAGACAAGTTGCTAAAATAATATAAAAAATTCGATTGCTACTATTTTTGAAATGCGGACTACATTAAAAGACGTTAAAAACGATGGATTGGAAGAAAGGAATTTGTTTATTGATTGGCAACAACCAATTTTTTTACAAGCAACTGGTCATTTGAAGTTTTTATGCGGATGAGATAAACTCCGTTTGGAACATCATTGAGCCGCACCATTTTTTTGTTTTCCGGATAATCAAACTTTTGGTTAAATACTTCTTTCCCGGCAATGTTGTTAATTTTTATTTCTGTAATTTCAAGCTTGTTGAACTCAACGATGACTTTTTGATTTTTTACCGGGTTGGGGTAGATTTTTACTTCTGCAGAATTGCCGCTTGTTTCCACAACCGGTGTTTCAGATATAAATGAATTGTTTCTTTCGGCTTGTGAAAAGCCTGAGATGCAGAAGGAAAGTGAGATAAGTATAAGAAGTATAATTTTTTTCATGCTTTCTAAATTTGTTATTCCTCATTAGTGCAAATAATATGCCCTTTTTAGCTGGGGGTATTTTTCTTCAGAAATTGTACTGCATATTCCAAATCATCAGGCGTATCAATACCGATGCTTTGATGCTTGGTTTCTGCTGTTTTTATTTTATATCCATTTGCTAACCAGCGCAGTTGTTCCAGCGATTCAGTCAATTCCAATTTCCCGGGCTTGAGTTTTGTTAGTTCCTGAAGGACATCCTTTTTATAGGCATACAATCCTATGTGAACCCAAAAGGTGTTTACCGCAAGCCAGTTCTTTTCGGTTTCGCCACGAACAAAAGGTATTGGCGAGCGGCTGAAATAGAGCGCAAACTGTTGGTTGTCGATCACCACCTTGGGACGGTTGGGGTTAAACAAGTCTTCGGGCTTGTCGATTTTTTTAATCAAGGTTGCAATTTTAGTTTCTCCCCCGAAGCAGGATCTCAGCAATTCAATTTGTTCTGAACGAATGAAGGGCTCATCGCCCTGAACATTTATCACCACGTCAAAATCAAGATTCTTTGAAAGTTTAGCTGCAGCTTCTGCGCATCTGTCGGTGCCACTTTGGTGCGAGGAATGTGTCTTAATTGCCTTGCCACCAAATTTCTCAACCGTTTCAATAATCCGGTCATCGTCTGAGGCAACCCAAACCTGATCCAACGTTTTTGCAACACTTTCTACCACCCATTGTATCATGGGTTTCTTGTTCAGCATCGCCAACGGTTTCCCGGGAAACCGTGTTGAATCGTAACGGGCAGGTATAATTGCGATAAACTTCATTGCTCAAAGATAAGCGTTTGAGGGATTAATGGTGATATTAAAAGTAGGATAATCTACTTTCCCGCTGAAAAATTGTAAATTTGCATTTTATTTTTCGTAAAGATGGATGTACAAGATGTAAAGCAAAGATTTGAAATCATTGGAAACTCGGCGGGATTGAACCGTGCGATTGAAGTGGCAGTGCAGGTAGCTCCCACTGATTTGTCAGTTTTGATTACAGGCGAAAGCGGTACGGGGAAAGAAATATTTCCACAAATCATCCATCAGTTTTCGAGCCGGAAACATGGAAAATACATCGCGGTAAACTGCGGGGCAATTCCCGAGGGCACAATTGATTCTGAGCTTTTCGGGCACGAAAAAGGAGCCTTTACCGGTGCACTTGCCGACAGAAAAGGCTATTTTCAGGAAGCCGATGGCGGCACTATTTTTTTAGATGAAATTGGCGAATTGCCGCTTGCTACCCAAGTTCGATTGTTGAGGGTGTTGGAAACGGGCGAGTTCATTAAAGTGGGCTCTTCAACCATGATTAAAACCAACGTGAGGGTAATAGCCGCTACCAACGTGAACCTCCCCGATGCAGTAAATGCAGGAAAATTCAGGGAAGATTTATTTTACCGCTTGAACACGCTACCGATTTACATTAACCCATTGCGCGAAAGACCGGATGATATTGTGCTGTTGTTTCGCAAATTTGCACGTGATTTTGCCGAAAAATACCGGATGCCACCTATTGTTTTGGACGAACAGGCACGGGCAGCACTCATTAATTATCGATGGCCGGGAAACGTCAGACAATTAAAAAACATCACCGAGCAGATTTCCATTATCGAAAAAGAAAGAGATATAACCGGCGAAGTCCTGCGCAATTATCTACCCAACAATTATTCGAAGAACCTCCCGGCGTTAATGTCGAAAACGGAAGAAGGTTCCTTTTCCACCGAACGCGAAATTTTGTACAAGATATTGTTCGACATGAAGCGCGACATGACTGATTTGAAAAAACTTGTCCTCGATATGATGCAAAACAAGGAAGCGCCTGTTTCGCATGATCAGGCACGGATTATCCGGAATCTATACGATACTGACGATGGCAGTTTTGCACAAAAAGATTCGTCAACGAAACACATCCATATCGATTCGGTAGGGAAAGAGAACATTCAGGACACCGAAGAGTTTGTGGAAGAATCGCTATCGTTGGAAGACCAGGAGATTGAACTGATAAAAAAAGCACTGGATAAACACAACGGCAAACGGAAACATGCCGCACAGGAGCTTGGAATCTCGGAGAGGACACTCTACCGGAAAATTAAAGAGCATGAAATTAAAGGATAATCGCTGTTTCATAAAGGCAGCATTTTTTTTCGCCATCGCGATTCTAATAATTGCTTCAATGCAATCCTGCAAAATGTCGTATTCATTTACCGGAGTGAACCTTTCACCTGCCATAAAGACTTTCTCGGTATATTATTTTCCTAACCGTGCCCGTTTGGTTAATCCTACACTTAGCCAGGTTTTTACGGAGAGCCTTCGCGAAAAACTACAACGTCAAACTTCTTTGAATGAACTTTCGGAAAATGGCGATATTGTATTTGAGGGCCAAATCACTGGCTATGAAGTGCGACCCATGGCCATTCAGAAAGAAGATTTGGCGGCTCAAAACCGGCTGACCGTTACCATACAACTAAAATATACGAACAACAAACAGCCTGATCTTAACTTTGAAAGATCGTTTTCAGCATTTGAAGATTTCGATAGCAATCAGTCCATAAGCGATAGAGAAGACGATTTGACGGTGGAAATTGTGAAGAAACTCACCGAGGATATTTTTAACGCCACCATTGCAAATTGGTAAAATTATGAACATCGACCAACTGCTTGAGTTATTGAGAAACCCCAAATTGTTAAACGTTGATACTGTTGAAAAAATCGGGAGGATTACAGAGGATTTTCCCTGGTTTCAGTTTGGATGGATGCTTTATGCGAAAAGCTTGAAACAAATTGGATCACCCGAATTTGAATCCATTTTGAAGAAAACCGCCGTTTTGGTACCGAATCGCAAGTTGTTGTTCGATTTTTTGAATGAAGAAACCCATTTGGCTTCAACTGATTTTCTACCGGAAAGAACTTTTTCGCTGACGGACAATGAGCAAACCGGCGGAGAAAAACGCGGGGAAGGTGTTTCGTTAATCGATAAATTTCTCAGTACCGAAACAGATACTCTCGTGCGCAAACCCTTTATGGACAATCAGGTACTTCCGGAAATTGCAAGAGATATTTTGGGAAAATCAACTTCTGAAAACGATGAGATGATCACCGAGACACTTGCCAACATCTATTTTCAACAAAAAAAATACGAAAGAGCCTTACACGCCTACCAAAAATTAAGTTTGAAATATCCGGAAAAAAGTAGTTACTTTGCCAGCCGAATAAAAGAGATTGAAAATCTAACGCATAATAATTAGTAAAAAATGTACACTTTAATCACGGTTATCATATTTATTGTTTGTATCCTTTTGATTTTGATCGTCTTGGTACAAAACTCTAAAGGAGGCGGTTTAGCCAGCAATTTTCAGTCGAGTGGCCAGGTAATGGGGGTACGTAAAACTGCCGATTTTCTTGAGAAAGCAACCTGGGGTTTGGCCGGGGCATTATTGTTTTTGTCGGTTATTGGTTCAGCCTTCATCCCGCGCAGCACTGCAGGTGTTGATGAATCCCGTGTGCGCCAGCAAATTGAGACCGCTGTTGACCCAAATCAGGTTCCCAACTTTCCAACTACGGCACCTATAGATACAACGAATTAGGAAAACAAGCTTTTAAAGCATATTGAAGCCATCCGATTTATTTCCGGGTGGCTTTTGTTTTTATCTCAAATTGAAGACTACGACTTTGGCCTGCCAACAACACACAAACTGCAAACCTCTTTTCCCTGTCAGCCTGTCATTAAAAATGACATCTATGATAATGAGTTGATAGCTATGGTTTTGTACTGGTACTGCTCATTGTTTTTATTGCATGTATGCAATTTTGTCGTTTTTTTTGCTGAATTTTTGAAGAGGTTCCGGCTGGCACATTATGTGCTAAGAGAACGTGTCGATTTAAATATTAATTTTTTAATAATAAAACAAAACTAAAAATGGCAGATTTAAAAGGTAAAATTCTGGCAGGCAAAATCTTGGTTCAAGCACAGGCCGCCGAAGAAAAAACAGTAAGCGGAATTATCATTCCCGATTCAGCAAAAGAAAAACCACAGATTGGTTCAGTAGTGTTGGCTGGTGCCGGCAAAAAAGACGAACCCATGGAAGTAAAGGTTGGAGATGTTGTTTTCTACGGAAAATACTCTGGTACCGAGTTGAATATCGATGGGGAAGATTACTTGTTAATGTCACAAACTGATGTTTTGTACATCGCTTAATTAAAATCAAAAAAAAGTAAATAAAATGGCAAAAGAAATTAAATTCGAGATTGAAGCCCGCGATATGTTGAAAGCGGGTGTTGACAAACTGGCCAATACAGTTAAAGTAACCTTAGGGCCGAAGGGTCGTAACGTGGTCCTTGAGAAAAAATTTGGTGCACCACAAATCACAAAAGATGGTGTTACCGTAGCAAAAGAAATCGATTTGTCTGACCCGTATGAAAATTTGGGCGCACAGATGGTGAAAGAAGTAGCCTCAAAGACAGGTGATGATGCCGGCGATGGTACAACCACTGCTACTGTTCTTGCACAATCAATCATTTCAGTTGGACTGAAAAACGTGGCCGCAGGTGCCAATCCAATGGATCTGAAACGCGGTATTGACAAAGCTGTTATTAAAGTGGTAGAAAGCATTGCGAAACAAGCTCAAACCATTGGCGATGATTTCGCGAAAATTGAATCAGTAGCTAAAATTTCAGCCAACAACGATGACATGATCGGCAAACTCATCGCCGAAGCAATGCATAAAGTGCAAAAAGAAGGTGTTATTACCATTGAAGAATCAAAAGGAACAGAAACCTATGTTGATGTGGTGGAAGGAATGCAATTCGACCGTGGCTACATTTCCCCCTATTTCGTAACGGATGCGGAAAAAATGGCAGCCGAACTTGAGAACCCGTACATTCTGATTCACGATAAAAAAATCAGCACCATGAAAGATCTTCTTCCGGTGTTGGAAGCAACGGCTCAAACTGGCCGTCCACTTATGATTATTTCGGAAGATGTTGACGGAGAAGCATTGGCAACTTTGGTGGTAAACCGTTTGCGCGGTTCATTGAAAGTTTGTGCAGTAAAAGCCCCAGGTTTTGGCGACCGCAGAAAAGAAATGTTGCAGGACCTTGCAATTCTGACCGGCGGTACTGTGATTACCGAAGAAACAGGAATGAAACTCGAACAAGCCACTTTGGACATGCTGGGCCAGGCTGAGAAAATTACAGTTGACAAAGAAAACACTACTATTGTTAACGGTGCAGGCGAACAGGGAACTATTGCCACACGTGTCGGGCAAATCAAAAAACAAATTGAAACCACTACATCCGATTACGATCGCGAAAAATTACAGGAACGTTTGGCTAAATTGGCCGGTGGCGTTGCCGTAATTTATGTTGGTGCCGCATCTGAAGTGGAAATGAAAGAGAAAAAAGCCCGTGTTGACGATGCTTTGAGTGCAACTCGTGCAGCGGTTGAAGAAGGAATTGTGGCCGGTGGCGGTGTTGCCTACATCCGTGCGATAGATGCATTGAAAAATATTCAGGTGGAAAACGACGACGAGCAAACCGGAGTTGAGATTATTAAACGTGCAATTGAAGAACCTTTGCGCCAAATCGTAGAAAACGCCGGAAAAGAGGGAGCGGTAATCGTTCAGAAAATCAAAGAAGGGAAAGACGATTTTGGGTATAACGCCCGCACCGACGAGTACCAGAACTTATACGAAGCCGGAGTTATTGACCCTGCAAAAGTTGCTCGTGTAGCATTGGAAAATGCAGCTTCAATTGCCGGTATGTTCCTTACCACGGAAGCGGTGGTCATCGAGAAGAAAGAAGACAATCCGCCAATGCCAATGGGTGGTGGTCCAGGTATGGGCGGTATGGGTGGAATGATGTAAAAAAACCACGATACATGATTATTAAAAAGCTCTTTTGCTACGGCGAAAGAGCTTTTTTTGGTTCGCAATCCACGGACAATTGTCAAACTTTGTTTTTTATTTCGCATAATCCTTTGTAATAGATTGTTTTATAGCGTTATATTGAATTATTGAATGTGATGGTAGATTTTTTCTTTTTAATTTTTAAGATACATACCTTTGGCTGCAATTTATAAATACCATCATAATGAAAATGGACATCAACTCATTCATCACAAATTTGAAGAAGCAAACACCGGGCGAAAGTCAGTTTCACCAGGCAGTGGAAGAAGTGGTAACTACGGTTTGGGATTTTTATGAAAAGAATCCAAGATACCAACAAGCGAAAATATTGGAGCGCATGGTAGAACCGGAACGGGTAATCATTTTTCGTGTACCATGGGTTGATGATCGTGGAGAAATTCAGATCAACCGTGGTTATCGCATTGAATTTAGTTCGACTTTAGGCCCTTATAAAGGAGGTTTGCGCTTCCATTCCAATATAAGTTTAAGCATTTTAAAATTTTTAGGATTTGAGCAGACTTTCAAGAATAGCTTGACAACCTTGCCTATGGGTGGTGGAAAAGGTGGGGCGGATTTCAGCCCGAAAGGAAAATCGGACATGGAGATTATGCGCTTTTGCCAGTCATTTATGACGGAGCTTTATCGCCATATTGGTCCAAATACTGATGTTCCTGCGGGCGATATTGGTGTTGGAGCCCGTGAAATTGGCTATTTGTTTGGACAATATAAACGTCTGAAGAATGAATTTACAGGCGTCTTCACTGGCAAAGGACTGAATTGGGGAGGAAGCATCCTACGGCCCGAGGCCACTGGTTTTGGAGCGGTTTATTTCGCACAGCACATGCTTCGCCGAAAGGGGGAAGACATTGAAGGTAAAACTGTTTCTGTCTCGGGTTTTGGAAATGTGGCCTGGGGGACTATTACTAAAATCAATGAATTGGGGGGTAAGGTAGTAACTATTTCCGGTCCCGATGGATACATATATGATCCCGAAGGTATAAAAGGCGATAAAGTAGATTATTTATTGCTTTTGCGGGCCAGTAACAACGACGTGGTTGAACCTTATGCCCGTGAATTTGGTGCAAACTTTATTTCTCGCAAAACCCCGTGGGAGGTGCCCGTTGACATTGCTATGCCTTGTGCAACTGAAAATGAGGTGAGCTTGGATGACGCTAAGAACCTGGTGAAGTCAGGTTGTAAAGTGTTTACCGAAGTTTCAAACATGGGATGTACCACTGCAGCAACCGATTACTTTACAAAGCATATTGATTACGCGCCCGGAAAAGCGGTAAATGCCGGTGGTGTTGCGGTATCAGGTTTAGAAATGTCGCAAAACAATATGCGGATCAATTGGTCGCGCGAGGAAGTTGATCTGAGGTTAAAAGGAATTATGAAAGACATCCACGCCACCTGCGTAAACTACGGAAAAACAGAAAGTAAAATTGATTATGTGAAAGGAGCTAACGTGGGCGGCTTTGTCAAAATTGCCGATGCAATGATGGCGCAGGGAATTGTGTGAACACAGGATATAAATGATTTTTTGTTCCGATTTGTCCTGAGCTGCAGTTAAAACTTAATTTTTTGGTAAAGTTGAATCGTGGCTCAGGACAATTTCGTTTCATACATTTGTCGAAATTTTGAAAACTCGACATGCTGATAGATACACATTCTCATATTTATTCCGAAGATTTTAACGACGACATAGATGAGGTTTTGCAAAATGCCTATAACAATGATGTGAAAAAAATTGTCCTTCCAAATGTGGATACCGGCACAATTAAGCGATTGCTGGACCTGAGCAACTCCTATCCACATATCTGCTACCCTTTAATGGGGCTTCATCCCACATCGGTTTTGTCCGACTTTAAAGAAGAACTTACTGCGGTTGAGTACTGGCTGGACAAACAGAGTTTTTATGGAATCGGCGAAATTGGAATCGATTTATATTGGGACACTACTTATTTAAAACAGCAACAAGAGGCATTTCGTTATCAAATTAAGCTTGCCAAATCCATGCAACTTCCAATTGTCATCCATGTCAGGGATTCATTCAAGGAGGTGTATGAAATTGTTCAACAGGAACAAGATGGCACCTTAAAAGGAGTATTTCATTGTTTTTCCGGTGATTACGAGGCGGCACGGAAGGTAATTGATGTTGGGTTTTTGCTTGGGGTTGGCGGAGTGGTAACGTTTAAAAAAAATAATTTGGGTGAGGTGCTGGAAAGGATTGATCTAAAGAACCTGGTTCTGGAAACCGATGCTCCTTATTTATCACCGGAACCAAAACGGGGAAGGCGAAACGAAAGTTCATACCTGGTCTATATTGCACAGGAAGTGGCAGGAATCTATCAAACTACTTTGAAGGAAGTAGCAGATATTACTACAACAAATGCACGTCAAATGTTCGGAATTTGATAAATTGCAGCACAAAAACCAGCTACTCAAAATGTCGAAAGAAATCAACCGCAAGGCTTCAGTTTCAATAGTTTATACCGGAGGGACAATTGGAATGATGCAACGTCCGGGAATGGGGGCTTACTCCCGTAAAATTCGACCATATTATAGAAGGTGTCCCCGATTTGAACAAATTTAATTGCCGCTGTTGAAATTGCGGCTATCAGGAATGGCGAGAAAAGTATGGTTCCCGAAGTGTGGTGCATCTATTTCGATTTTCAACTGTTCAGGGGAAACCGGACCGTTAAAAGGAATTCAGAACAATTCAGTGCCTTTCATTTTGTGAATTATCCGGCACTTGCCATTGCGGGGTGGATATCAAATACAACCACGAGTTTATTCACCTCCATATTGGGCATCCCGGGATTGCGCGGTGTCGTTCTCGAAACTTTTGGATCCGGTAACGTCCCCACCTCCGGCTGGCTCATCAAAGCTGTAAAGGATGCTGTTCATAAAGGAGTTATTATTATAAAAGTTACCCAATGTGAAGGTGGAAGGGGAAACATGGGACAATACGAAACGAGTATAGAGTTGTTAGAATCAGGCGTTATTTCGGGAAAGGATATGACAACGGAAGCTGCAATAACGAAATTAATGTTTCTGTTGGGGCAGAACATCGGGGATACCGAAATTAAAATGTGTCTCAATAAGGCATTACGGGGGGAAATTAGTGGATAGCTTATTTTTATTTCCCAATTTTTTATTAATTTGCAGCCCTCAATTTCAGGCAATGCCGATAGAATATTGGAGAGGTGCAGGAGTGGTTTATCTGGCACGCCTGGAAAGCGTGTGTACCGCGAAACGGTACCGGGGGTTCGAATCCCCCTCTCTCCGCAGAAAAGAGTAAATTGTTCTGTTTTTTAATGTTTTTTTGAAAAAAGTGTATTAAGGGCTGTTTTTTTCGTTAACTTGAAATTTTTTAAATAAAGAATCAATACAATCAAAATTAAGAGATTATTAATTACAAATTCAAATCAATTATGAAAAGACTATTCGCGTTAATAGCTGTATTTGGGGTGCTTTTTTTTATGGCACCAAATGCTGTGGTAGCCCAGGATGAGGCCGCCGCTCCAGAAACTACAACTGCTGCAAATGTAGATGTAACTCCTGACCAGGAAGAGGCGGCTTATGCTGCTGCGGAAGAGGGAAAATCGTTGCACAGTCAATTGAAACAAAAATTTATTGAAGGAGGTCCTACGTTCATGTCCTTCGTTTTAATCGCACTGATTTTAGGTTTGGCATTCTCTATCGAAAGGGTTCTTTACCTGAATTTGGCAACCAGCAACACCAAAAAATTGTTGCTCCGCGTAGAAGAAGCATTGAATAGCGGTGGTGTTGAAGCCGCAAAAGAAGTTTGCCGCACAACCCGTGGCCCGGTGGCAAGTATTTTTTTCCAGGGGTTTGACCGCATGGATCATGGAATCGATGTAGTTGAAAAATCAATTATTTCGTATGGAGGCGTTCAAGCCGGTTTGCTTGAAAAAGGATTGAGCTGGATCGCCCTGTTTATCGCACTTGCCCCTATGTTAGGTTTCATGGGAACGGTTATCGGGATGATCGGTGCTTTTGATGCTATCGAAATTGCAGGTGACATTTCTCCCGCATTGGTAGCAGGTGGTATCAAAGTGGCCTTGATCACAACTGTATTTGGTCTTGTTGTGGCAATTATCCTTCAGATTTTTTACAACTATTGCTTGGCAAAAATCGACAGTATTGTCAACGACATGGAAGATGCCTCGATTTCTTTGCTTGATTTGTTGGTAAAACATAACTTGAAAAAATAAGAATACCAATGGTTAAAACAGGAAAAATAGTTACCATTATATTGTGGGCACTACTCATTGTATCGGGAATACTGGTTATTTCGTTAATGGTTAATATTGACGAAGCCAATAAGCAGGATCCGACTATGCTGGGTTGGGTGAACACAAATATTGTTTGGTCGTACATTCTTGTAGCTTTTGGTGCCGGTATAGCTGTAATCGCAGGATTATTAAATACTGCTACCGACAAAAAAGCTGCAAAAGGAGGGTTAATAGCCCTTGTATTCATGGGGGCTGTCGTCCTCGTGGCCTATTTATTGGCTTCTCCTGAAATTCCTCAGTTTTTGGGCGTCGATAAATTTGTTAATGACGGGACGTTGACAGCACAAGTTGCAAAAATGGTGGATACCGGTTTATATGCAACTTATATCTTATTGGGAATTGCAGTATTTTCAATTTTGGTTACTGCAATAACTAATGCTTTTAAATAAATAGTGGGAATAAAACAGGAAAAATAATTATGGCAAGAAAAACACCTGAAGTACCTGCAACATCCTTGGCTGATATTGCCTTTATGTTGCTTATCTTTTTCCTGGTAACAACCACAATGGATGTGGACAGTGGCCTTGAAAGAAGGCTTCCCCAATGGGTAGAAGAACAACCTGAAGATGACCAGCAAATTAAAGAACGTAACGTTTTTGTTGTGCTGGTGAACAGGAACAACGACCTTTTGGTGGATAATGAGTATGCTGATTTGGATGACTTGCGCGAAAGGACCAAAGAATTTATGGCCAATCCTTATAATGAAGATAACTTGCCCGAAAAGGAACCAAAACAGATCCCTTTCTTTGGGGAAGTGATGGTTTCAAAGGGAGTTATTTCTTTGCGTAACGACTTGGATACCAAGTATGGTACATACATCGCTGTTCAAAATGAATTGGTTGGTGCCATTAATGAATTGAGGGATGAACTAGCAAAAGACAAGTTTGGGAAACCTTATTTAGAGCTGGACAGAGAACAGCAAGACGCTATTAAAGAATACTATCCTTCACGAATCTCAGAAGCAGAACCTAAAATCGTAAAATAGAGGAGAAGAAATTATGAGTAAATTTAAAAAGTCGGGGGCGAACGAATTGCCCGCCATTTCAACAGCCTCATTGCCCGACATCGTTTTCATGTTGCTTTTCTTTTTCATGGTGAGTACAACCATGCGCGAAGTCACATTGAAAGTGAAGGTTACGCTGCCGCAAGCTACTGAATTGAGCAAGTTGGAGAAAAAATCGTTAGTCAGCTATATTTATGTTGGAGAACCAACACCCCAATATGTCAAAATGTATGGGATTGCGCCGCATATACAACTGAACGATCAATTTGCCAATGTTGGAGATATCCAGGATTACATAATTGCAGAACGGGAATCTCGTAATGAAGCTGAACGCCCAATGATGATTACCTCGTTAAAAGTGGATGAAAATACGAAAATGGGCATTGTGTCGGATATTAAGCAAGAACTGCGTAAGTCTGCCGCTTTGCACATTAATTATTCGGCACGGAGAAAAGTGGAAAGGTAATTGTTTTAGAACGGATAACAAAAAAGGGAAGCATTTTGCTTCCCTTTTTTGTTATCCGTTATTTCTCTTTCAAATCCAATTTTAGATTTAACTCAACCAACTGCTCATTGGCAATTGGAGCTGGTGAATCGTTCATTACATCGCGTCCCGAATTGTTTTTAGGAAAGGCAATCACATCGCGAATGGAATCCAATCCGGCAAACATGGATACTAAGCGGTCGAACCCAAAAGCAATGCCTGCATGTGGCGGAGCGCCATATTTGAACGCATTCATCAAAAAGCCAAACTGAGCTTGTGCTTGTTCGGGAGTGAATCCGAGTTTATCGAATATTTTCGATTGAAGCTCCGAGTTGAAAATACGGACAGAACCTCCTCCAATTTCTACTCCGTTAATTACGAGGTCATAGGCATTGGCACGAACTTTCCGGGGATTAGTGTCCAGCATCGGAATGTCTTCGGGTTTTGGTGCTGTAAAAGGGTGATGCATAGCGTGAAAGCGTTGTGTATCTTCATCCCATTCCAACAATGGAAAATCAACAACCCAAAGCGGCTTGAAAATACCTTTTTTTCTTAATTCCAGGCGATTGCCCATTTCAAGCCGCAATTCGCCCAATGCTTTTTGTGCTTGTTCTTTTTCCCCCGACAAAACCAAAATCAAATCCCCGGGTTTTGCTTCGGTTTTTTCAGCCCAGCTTTTTAAATCCTCGTCCGAATAAAACTTATCAACTGAAGATTTGTAGCTCCCGTCTTCGTTACATTTCAGATAAACCAAGCCTTTTGCGCCAATTTGCGGTCGTTTTACCCAGTCGGTAAGTTCGTCCAATTGCTTCCGGGTGTAGCCGGCGCAACCTTTTGCACAAATAGCTCCAATGTATTCTGCCGAATCAAAAACACCAAACCCTTTCCCTTGCGCTATTTCTGTCAGGTCGTTGAGTAACATGGCAAAGCGTGTGTCCGGCTTGTCACTTCCGTAATTTTCAACAGCCTCCGAATAGGGCATCCACGGGAAATCTGTAACTTCAACATTCAACACTTGTTTGAACATGTATTTTGTCAGTCCTTCAAACATTTCCAAAACATCTTTTTGTTCTACAAACGACATTTCACAGTCGATTTGTGTGAATTCCGGCTGACGGTCGGCACGCAAATCCTCATCGCGGAAGCACTTTACAATCTGATAGTATTTGTCAAAACCTGCCACCATTAACAATTGCTTGAAAATTTGCGGTGATTGCGGAAGGGCGTAAAATTCACCGGGGTTCATCCGCGACGGAACAACAAAATCCCTTGCTCCTTCGGGCGTAGATTTTATAAGCACCGGAGTTTCAGTTTCAATAAAATCCTTGTCGTTTAAATAAGTGCGAACGGCGTGCGCCATTTTTGAACGTAAAATCAGGTTGTCGCGAACCACATTCCGGCGCAAATCTAAGTAGCGATATTTCATCCTAATGTCGTCGCCCCCATCCGTATCGTCCTGAATGGTAAATGGAGGAACCGCTGATGGACTTAAAACTTTGATGTCGGAAAGGGCAATTTCAATTTCGCCGGTGGCGATATGGGCGTTTTTGCTTGAACGTTCGCGAACAATGCCTTTAGCCTGAATCACAAATTCGCGGCCCAACTCCTCCAATTGTTTTACCACTTTTTTGTCGGTATTTTCGTCAACCACCAATTGCGTAATTCCATAGCGGTCGCGCAAATCGATAAACGTCATAGCTCCCAGGTCACGGATACGCTGCACCCAGCCGGAAAGAGTTATTTCTGAATTGATGTTTTCAATGCGCAGCTCGCCGCAGGTATGTGTTCTGTACATAATGTCTTTTTTTGATTTGGATGCGAAAATAACAAGAATTTAGCAATTTCATCTCTATATTGCACATCCTTTAATTGAAGCTTTATGATAGAATCCTTTAATGATGAGTATTTTATGAAGAAAGCCTTTTCAGAAGCTTTAGTTGCTTACGATAAAGGCGAAGTACCGGTTGGGGCTGTAGTGGTGTCGAACAAGCAGATTATTGCCCGTGCGCATAACCTTACGGAAACTCTGATCGATGTAACCGCTCACGCCGAGATGCAGGCCATTACCGCGGCAGCCAATTTGTTGGGCGGCAAATATCTGAACGATTGTACTTTGTATGTTACCCTCGAACCTTGTGTGATGTGTGCCGGCGCGCTGGGATGGTCGCAAATCGGCAAAATTGTTTTTGGTGCGTACGACGAAAAACGGGGCTATCAAAAATTTGCGTCCAAAGCCATTCATCCAAAAACTGTGGTGGTGGGCGGTATTTTTGAAACTGAATGTTCAGAATTGTTGCAGGAGTTTTTTAAGACAAAGAGATGAACATACTAATTGATTTCCAAAACCTCAAAACCCACCTTTCTCAAATCATCCCAAAAGCCGGGATACGATTTGCTTACCACCATTGCATCGTTAATTCGGAGTTTGTAACCGGCCAGTGCCATTGGCGCAAAGGCCAGTGCCATGCGGTGGTCGTGATAAGTTTCAATCATCGGGGTTTCTTGTTTGATTCCTGAATGAATTTGGCCGTTCCATGCAAGATCCCCGTTTTTGGGTTCAGTTAAAATTGCTCCAAACTTGGCCAATTCGTTTTGTAAGGCGGCGATTCGGTCAGTTTCTTTGATCTTTAAAGTTTTTAAGCCCGAAAAATGGAATGGGATTTCTTTCGCCACGCACAAACAAGCCATGGTTTGCGCTACATCAGGAGTTTC
>CAZNEV010000018.1:68664-71600 GCA_964572085.1 uncultured Maribellus sp.
ACCGTAAAATCGATGGGCAAATAATGTTGTTCAGGCATAGTGATTTCGTTTTCCTCCCAACGGTATTGAATTCCAAATTTCGCCATTAGCTCCAATGTGAGTCCGATATAAGAACGCGAAGTAATTTCGCCGGTAAGTTTTAAAGTCAGCCCATTATTTATGGTGGGCGCAATTAAAAGCAGAGCTGAGATATACTGGCTCGAAATACTGCCGTCCAATTCCAGGGTTTTTCCAGTTAAGTTTGAACCCAAAATCTTCAAAGGGGGATAACCTTCGTTTTTGAGGTAAGAAATTTGTGCACCAATTGAGTTCAGCGCGTCCACCAATATAGAAATGGGGCGTTGTTGCATTCGTTTTGAACCTGTGATTTCCCATTCGCCTACAACCTTTGATAGGAAAGCCGTTAAAAACCGCATGGCCGTTCCCGCGTGGCCAATATCGAATTTGTTGGTGTTCGAATTCAACGCTGCCGCCAAAACTTTTGTGTCATCGCTGTCCGATAAATTACGCAGCGGGTAAGGACTGTAATTCAATGCATTAATAATCAATGCACGGTTGCTAATGCTTTTCGATGCAGGAAGAATAATGCTTCCCGAAATGTTTTCTATGGTGGCAGAAACCTGGTAATTCATTGAAATAGATGTGAGACTTTTAGTATTGAGTAGTAAGATATTAATCTAGTATCAAGTATCGAGACAAAGAAAAGAATGAGTATCAAGACGAAAATTAATTGAGTGTCTTTTCTTTTCTCCGTCCTATGGGAGAGGTTACCTGCCTGCTTTCAGCCAGAGGGGAGACTTCTTAACGCTTCGTAAATTAAATCTTTTTCGCAATTTTGGTTGATTTCGATTTGTCCGATTTTAGAAAGAAGAGTGAAATTTATTCTTCCCGCTTCATTTTTTTTGTCGTGGGTCATCAATTCAAAAAGCGCATCGAAGTCAGTATCCGAAATTTCAAATTTCCCATAAACTTTCAATAGCCAATTCGTGAGATCTACAAAATCTTTTTCTGGGAAATTGCATTTTTCCACCGAAAGAAAAAGCTCGAGGATCATCCCGTAAGCTACTGCGTAACCGTGCAATATCGGTCGGTTTTGGTGCATCGCCAAACTTTCGAAAGCATGCCCGGCGGTGTGTCCGAAATTTAGTGCTTTGCGGATGTTTTTCTCGGTGGGGTCGTTGCCCACAAAGTATTCTTTTATGCTCACCGAGTGCTCGATAATTTCCTGCAAGAGATCGTAATCAATGTTTTCCATATCAAAATTTTGCAGTTCTTCAAGATGTTTTTGGCTGTATATCAGCCCATGTTTAATCATTTCGGCAAAACCCGAAATAAAATTTTCACGATCGATGGTCTTTAAAAAATCGGTGTTAATAATAACCGCTACGGGTTCTTTAAACGTACCGATTTCGTTTTTCAAACCGTTAAAATTGATGCCTGTTTTTCCGCCCACCGATGCATCTACTTGCGAAAGCAGGGTAGTGGGGACGTTTAGAAAATCGATTCCGCGCTTAAAGGCAGTGGCTGCAAAACCCGCTAAATCGGTCAACATTCCACCACCGATGTTAATGAGTAGCGACTTTCTGTCTCCGCCGTTTTCCGACAGAAACTGCCAGATTTTTCCGACCGATTCAATCTTTTTATTGTTCTCGCCCGCGGGAATAATTACCTTATTTATTCCTTTCGATTCGAAATATTGGTTGAATTTATTCATCCAAATCTGGTTAACCGTTTCTTCTGTGGCTACAAAAACTTTTCCTTTCGGATATTTCCCGATCCATGTTTCAAGTTCCTGTTCCAAAAAGCGGCTGTAAATTATTTTCGTGTAAATTTGTGAATTTCCCATACTTGCAGTTAAATTGCGGTAAAGTTACAATAATAATGGTTTTCGGTTTTTGAAATACCCTTGCACGGAAATTTGTTTGAAATTTAGTAATTAAAATGAAAATAGACAACAAGATTAAGGCGACGAAGTTTAAACGAATCTTTTTTATGGTTAGTGCCGCGATTGCGATAACGGCCTTGCTACTTTTTTTACTGGACCACATTTTTTTGGGGTTGGCATGTGTGGGTATTTTTTCGCTGTGGCTGGTTTATTTTTTAGTGGCCGATTACCATTTCATCCAGTTCAGTGACGAGAATAACAAAATTGTGTTGCGCTATTACAAAGTGTTGCGTTTTTTTGGAGGGGAGTTTAGTTCGATAGAATTCCCGAAACAGATGTTTCACCGGGCGTATTTCGAAAATTCAATTTTCGGGAAGATGGCCGATGTAACGCTCGAAATAAAAACCAAACGAGGTGTTGCAGAATATCCTTCGGTGAGTTTATCGGCGCTTTCGTTGATGGAACGTAGAAAAATGAAAACAGCTTTAATCGAAATCCTCGGAGTCTGATAAATATTCTCAAATTCAATATGGACGACAAGCTGCTGTATAAAATCGCACTCTCGATGCTACCCGGAATTGGTGGAATCTTGGCACGAAATGTTGTTGCCTATGTGGGCAGCGCGGAAGGAGTTTTTAAAGAACCCTTGAAATCGCTCTTGAAAATTCCCGGAATTGGTGAAGTAAATGCCCGTCGGATCAAAAATCACAATGTTTTTCCGAATGCAGAAAAGGAGTTGAAATTCGTTCAGAAATATGGTGTTGAAGTTCTTTTCTACACCGATAAAAAATTTCCAAGACGATTGAAAGCCTGTGTTGATGCGCCCATTTTGATTTACACAAAAGGCAATATGAATTTGGACGAGCAACGTATTATCAGCATTGTTGGAACACGGAATGCCACAGACTACGGCAAACAAATTTGCGACGATTTGATTCAGCAGTTCTCTGTCCGGAATTACAAAATCGTTGTGGTGAGCGGGTTGGCTTATGGAATTGATATCCAGGCACACAAATCGGCATTGAAGTATAATGTTCCAACAGCGGCCGTG
>CAZNEV010000019.1:0-70535 GCA_964572085.1 uncultured Maribellus sp.
ATTTGTTTCCCCGAATATACTACTTTTATCGTTATTGGTTAAGTACCTAATTCAAAAAGAAAATTTTCCGGCCAATCCTCCAAATCCTCAAAAACAACACTATTTTTGAACGTTTTCCCGATGCACTTCGGTTGGTTTTTTTTAACAAGAGATGCTCAACTATGATTTCACCGTTGTTTAATCACCTGCTAATTCCCTTTATCATTGCTATATTTTTGGCCATTACCATGGGAGGCAGCGGAACGGGGCCATCCTTTTCGGCGGCTTATGGTGCAAATGTGATCCGCAAAAGTTTGATTCCCGGTTTGTTCGGCATCATGGTCTTTATTGGTGCTATTGTGGCCGGAAAGGGGACTGCAACCACCATTGGCAAAGAATTGCTCGATCCCGATAAAATGTCGTTTGTGGTGGTTTCCATTATCCTGTTTTCGGTGGCCATATCGCTGCTGGTGGCCAACCTATTTGGCATTCCGCAGTCCACCAGTCAATCAACGGTGTTGTCGGTTACTGCGGTGGCCCTTTATTTTCATGAACTGAACAGCGAGAAATTGCTGCTCGAGATTATTCCCACTTGGTTTATTTTGCCTGTCATCTCCTTCTTTATCAGTTTGTTTGTGGGCAGGTATGTTTACAGGCCTATGCGAAAACGGGGTTTGACGATGCCGCGCGCCCAAAATCAAAACCTTAAACCAATATGGAACGGTCTTTTGGTATTTATGTCCCTTTATGTGGCTTTTGCAATTGGCGCCAACAATGTTGCCAACGCTGCCGGGCCAATTGCATCCATGAGCGCCAACGAATTGAACATCGAGAACGACCAGAATTTTGTTTTGATCATGATCCTGTCCACGTTGGTAGTTGCTCCGAGCTTTGGCATTGGAAGTTCCATTTTTGGGCATAAAATATTGCAGAATACGGGGAAAGAAATTGTACTGTTCGGAAAATTTGAGGCCGTTATCATTGCATTTGTTTCGGCAAGTCTGCTGTTGCTGGCATCGGTAATAAAAGGAATCCCAACATCGCTGGTGCAGTTGAATGTGGCAGCAATTCTTGGAATTGGCGTAGCAAAGTTGGGAGCTCGTCATATTTTTAGAAAAACCCAGGTACGCAAGTTTTTTTTAATGTGGCTCATTGCGCCAATTATTGCCTTTTCACTTTCGTTGCTGTTAGTTTATTTGGCAGATGTGAATGGGATGATGTAGAAAAGTTTGCCACAACCCAAAAGTAGTTATATTTTTATAGGCTGTAAGCGACGAAGTAGGAAATCAATAACATAAACGAATGAAAGCTGCGGAATTTTCGAAGTCAAAATTTCATCAATTCACAGAAAAAAGCATCCCTTTCCTGAAAGAAAACGGTAAAATTATTTCGCAGTTTGTGTTCACAGCGTTTTTTATTGGCATCGGTATCTGGTTTGTCAAACATGAGCAAGCCGAATTCTCACAAGTTAAAATAGCACTTTCCTCAGCAAGCTGGCAATGGGTAATCCTAGGGGTTGGTATTACTTTGGCAATCTTTTTATTGCACGGATTAATGTACAAAACCTCCTTTGCTACGGTTAAAAGATCGGTTAGTCTGTCGAACACTGTAATGCTTTTCTTGAAACGCAATTTCATAAGTGTTTTTTTACCGGCAGGTGGAATTTCATCGCTCGCTTTTTTCGCACAACCTATCCAAAAAAAGGGGATCAAAGAGTCGCAAATTTATTTTGCATCAACCATTTATGGGTTTGTGGGAATACTCACGGTGGTTATTGTGGCCGTCCCGACATTTTTATATGCACTTGTCCTGGGCAAAACAGGTTCAGCCGAATGGATTGCTTTGGGGGCAGTGCTGCTGCTAATTGCCGCCCTTTTTTTAATGTTTCGCTCAATAACCCAAAAAGGGCTTGTTTATAAATGGACAGTAAAATTAATCCCTCAATCCGTAGTTTTTATGGACGATGTGGGGAACAATAAAATCGACAAAAAGAAATTCTTGCTCACCGTTTTTTATTCCGTCCTCATCGAAATAGCGGGCATTGCACATTTATATGTTGCTATGAAAGCACTGAATTTTTCGCCTTCACTTTTTGCCGCCGTAATGGGATATATTGTATCCGTAATTTTTTTAATCATCTCGCCATTTTTACGTGGATTGGGGGCCATCGAGGTTTCTATGAGTTATTTTTTAATCCGTTTTGGGTTCGAAAATGTTGATGCCATTGCAATAACTTTCCTGTATCGTTTTTTCGAATTCTGGATTCCGCTTCTTACAGGGGCATTTGCCTTCCTGTTAAAAATCAGCAAATTGCTGATGCGGATAGTTCCTGCCATCCTTTTGCTTTTCCTCGGAATCATAAACATAGTTTCTGTTTTGACTCCCGTTATTGCCGAAAGGTTAGTTCGGTTAAGACACTTTTTGCCTGCAGAAGCAATACACGCTTCCAATTACCTTATAATGGTTGCAGGGTTGTTTCTGCTGGTTACAGCCGCTTTTATGCTCAAAGGTTTGCGGGCAGCATGGTGGTTCGCGTTGTTCTTGAGTGTGGTTTCCGTAATCGGAAATTTGACAAAAGCAATAGATTTTGAGGAAGCAATTGTTGCCCTTGTCATCATTTCGATTTTAATTGCAACTAGAAAAGAGTATTACGTTAAAAACAATCCACGCCTTCGCTTAATCGGCTTACAAACTTCGTTGTTCAGCGTTGTGGTTATAATTTTGTACGGGATTATTGGATTTTATTTTATTGACAAAAAGCATTTTAACATCGACTTCAGTTTTGTTCAATCCGTAATTTATACCTTGCAAAACTATTTTTTAGTCGGAAGCAGTGATTTAGTTCCTATCGATGGATTTGCCAGAAGTTTTTTGGCTTCCATAAAAATCAGTGGTTTTTTGTCCATGGGTTTTCTGGTTTATACTTTGATTCGCCCATACATCATCAAATCTAATGTTTCTGCGGAAGAATATAAAGCAGCCACCAAACTCGTAGAGCTTTACGGCAATTCAGCATTCGATTATTTCAAAACATATTCGGATAAAATGTTTTTCTTTTCAACGAATAACAAAGCATTTATTGCTTATCGTGTTTCCGGTAATTTTGCGGTTGCGCTTGAAAATCCTGTTGCAGAGAATGAAAGGGAAATGAAAAGTTGTATTGCTGAATATGACAAATTTTGCTACGAAAGCGGGTTGAAAAGCATTTATTATCGTGTGCCGGAAGTAAGCTTGCCTGAATATCTTTCTCTTGGCAAGAAAAAACTATTACTTGGGCAAACCGGCATTGTTGATTTATCGAAATTCACGTTGGAGGGCCCGTTAAGGAAATCCTTACGCAATGCCATCCACAAAATCAAGGAAATGGGATTGACAACTACGGTGCATTTCCCGCCCATTAAGGATGGTATTTTACAAAAACTGAAATCGGTGAGCGACGAATGGTTGATAAGTACGGACAGAAAGGAAATTGTTTTTTCGCAAGGGATGTTTGTATGGGAAGAATTAAAAACACAAACGATTATTACGGTTGAGAATAGCGAAGAAAAGGTAGTTGCATTTTTGAATATAATCCCCGATTATGCAGAGGGCGAAGGTACTTACGACCTTATCCGAAAAACAAAAGATGCACCGGGCGGGGTAATGGATTATTTGTTGGCAGAGCTTTTCCATTTCATGAAATCGCAAGGTTTTACATCGGTCAATTTAGGGTTGGCGCCCATGAGCGGATTGGAAGACCCACAAAATTTCCCCGAAAAGTCGATGAAGTTTGCTTACGAAAAAATCAAAACCTTTTCGCATTACAAAGGTTTGCACCAGTACAAAGACAAGTTCTCTCCACACTGGCAAAATGAGTATTTGATTTATTCGCACGATTATGACTTGCTTCGAATACCTGTTGTTTTGGCAAAAGTTATACGGCCGTAAAAATTCCTTATTTCTCGGGTTCTGCATCAAATTTTTCAATGTAATCCGTGGACAGCACCCGGAATTCAGTACGACGGTTGATGGCGCGGGCAATTTCCTGTTGCTCGGGAGTCAGTTTCAAGATAAACTGTTCGGTCAGTTCGTCGTTACGTTTCAGGAAATCATATTGTCTGGCCAGCTCGCGCGTTACTTGTTTCGGCCACGTTTCACCGTAACCTTTGGCAACCAAACGTTGCGGGCTTATCCCTTTTTCGATTAAATAATCTACCACGCTTTGCGCCCTTTTTTGCGAAAGCTCGAAGTTGGCCTGGTCGCTGCCAATGTGGTCGGTGTGCGCCATTAATTCGATGGTGATGGTGGGGTTGAACACAAGCACTTGCACTACGGTGTCTAACGCCAGTTTCGATTCGGGCAACAATTCAAAGCTGCCAAATTCGTAGTTGATGTTATTAACTTTTATGGGCGAATCGGTCGGCGTTAAAAACAGTTCGAACACAAAATTTTTGCTGTCGTCTAAGCCAATGGTATTGGCCATTGCTTTGTCGCGTAAATAGCCATCTTTAAATGCGGCGAAAATATATTCAGTTTCGGGTTTTAATTTTAGTTTGAATTTACCGTTTTGGGTGCGTATTTTCAGGTTGGTGCCGTCGGTTCCGATAACACGCACGGTTGCCCCGTCGATTTTAGAACGGTTTTCTTTGTCGAATACTTCTCCTTCGGCTTCATAGATTTTTGGAGGAACCATAAAAGAATAAATGTCGTCGCCGCGCGAACCTTTCCTGCTGCTGGTAAACATTCCTTTGTTTTCTCCGGTCACAAAAGCAATCCCGAAGTCATCGGCAGGTGAATTCATGGGCGATCCCATGTTTTCAATTGCCCAATTCCCTTCCTCGTCTTTGGTAGCCACAAAAATATCGAAGCCGCCCATTCCCAGGTGGTAATTCGATGCAAAATAAAGCTCACCGTTGTCGCGCACAAAAGGAAACATTTCATCACCGGGGGTATTAATTTCCGGTCCCAAGTTTACGGGAGTAGTATAAGTCCCGCCCTGTTTTGTAGCCACCCAAATGTCTTTTCCACCAAAACCACCGGGCATATCCGACACGAAATAGAGCTCGCTTTCATCGTGGCTTAAAGCCGGGTGAGCTGCAACAATACTGTCGCCAACCACTTGCACCCGAATGGGTTCAGACCATGATCCGCGCGATTGCGATGTGCTAAACAGCTCAGCGCCTAAAGCTTGGTTCTTATCGTAGCGGGCACGTGTAAAAATCATCTGTTCGCCGGTTGAAGAGAGCGTAGCCGTTCCTTCTTCGTCTTCGGTATTGATGACGAGGTTTTCTTCTAAGAGTTTAGGAGTTTCCCATTTTTGTTTTTGAACCCCAAAGGTGCTGCGGTATAAATCGGCATAGTTTTGACCCGTGATCATGCTCGACCGTTTGCCGGTTGAGGCTTTGCGTGTAGAAGTGAAAATGATTTCATTGTCGCGGCCTCCCACAAATACCGGCGAATAATCACTTTGAATAGAGTTAATCTCTTTCATCGGGTTAATGATGTGGCGTGTGGGATTGGCCACCCATTCCTGTGTTTTTTGAATCGATTCAAGCCCGGCCAAAGCCCGTTCATTTCCTGGCACCGAATCCAGATAAATCCGGTAGGTTTCGATGGCATCTTCGTATTTCTGTGTTGCACGCAACATATCGGCGTGATGCAAAAGAGCGATTTCATCGGGATATCCGCGGCGGATAGCGTTCTTATAATACAGCTCAGCTCGTTCATAGTCGCCGATGTAGCGGTAACATTCAGCAATTTGAAAAGCATACAACATGCGTTTGTTGCGGTCTTTTTCCTTTCTTGAAGCTTTCCGGTATTTTTCAATGGCTTTGTAATATTCGCCAATTTCGTGCGACAGCATAGCATCGCGGCCATACTTCGCAGAACCGCAACTACTTAACAATACAACTAATAAAAAGAATAAAGCTATCCTAACGTTCATACCCATTAAAATTACGGCAGGTAAAAGTAAAATATTTTTAACAATAACGTCGGATGGACGGCTTAAGTATGCCTTTGTTGAAAAGGGAAGTAATAAACAAGCCCCTTCGTCGGTTTCGACGAAGAGGCTATTGAAATGTAGGGTATAGCATCTATTTTATCGCACAAACAACAATTCGCGGTATTTTGGCAAAGGCCATTTTTCGTCGTCCACAATCAGTTCCAGTTTGTCAATGTGATAGCGGATTTCATCTAAATAGGGTTTCACCGTTTTGTCGTAAGCAATTGCCCTTTCTATTACATCCTCGATAACGTTGGCATTCTTCCTGGCTTCTATCATTTCCTTGCGCAAAACCTGTATAGCTGAAATGTGTTCGCCAATTTCTTTGATGAGCTCAATCCGCGATTCTCCTAAGGTTTTAAACTCCTTTTCGGAAAATATCAGTTGGATGTTTTTTACGTTTTCAAGCAGCATCGACTGGTAATCGATCACTACAGGCACAATGTGGTTGCTCGAAAGGTCGGCCAATACACGCGATTCGATTTGAATTTTCATGATAAACTTGGCATATTCCACCTCAATCCGGCCATGCAGTTCCGACTCGGAGAGAACCCCCATTTTTTCAAACAATTCTTTGCTTTCGGGTCGCATAAAAGCCGATAAAGATTCGGGAACATTATTTATGTTGTGGAGACCTCTTTTTTCAGCTTCTATTAACCAGTTTTCGCTATATCCGTCGCCGTTAAAACAAACCGGTTTCGATTGGATGATCAGTTCTTTCAAGACCTGAAAAATGGCTTCATCTTTTTTAACGTCTTTTTTGATTAAAGCATCCACTGCGATTTTGAATTTTTGCAACTGATTGGCAACAACTGTATTCAGCACGATTAGAGCCGAAGCATTGTTGGCAGATGAACCCACGGCACGGAATTCAAAACGGTTACCGGTGAATGCAAAGGGCGAAGTACGGTTGCGGTCGGTGCTGTCGAGGATAATTTCGGGTATTCGTCCGATGTTTAATTTCAACGCTGTTTTTTCATCGGGCGTCATTTTACGGTCCACTACGGCCTCCTCCATCAAATCGAGCATCTTGGAAATTTCGGTGCCAAGAAAAACAGACAAGATTGAGGGCGGTGCTTCGTGGGCGCCCAAGCGATGCGCATTTTGTGCGTTGATGATACTCGCCATTAGTATGTCCTGATGTTCATAAACCGCTTTAATCGTGTTGATCACGAAAGTGAGAAATTGCAAATTAGACTTGGGGTTTTTCCCCGGCGACATTAAATTCACTCCCGTATTGGTTTGTAACGACCAGTTGTTGTGTTTCCCGGAGCCGTTGATTCCGGCAAAAGGTTTTTCGTGAAATAAAACGCGGAATTTATGGCGACGTGCAATTTTTTGCATAATGTCCATTAGCAACTGGTTGTGGTCGTTCGCTAAGTTTGCTTCTTCAAAGATCGGAGCAAATTCAAATTGATTGGGTGCTACTTCATTGTGACGGGTTTTTAACGGGATTCCCAATTTATAGGCTTCGTTCTCAACGTCTTGCATAAAGCGGTTCGCACGTGTGGGAATCGATGAGAAATAGTGATCGCCCAATTGTTGATCTTTGGATGCGGCGTGGCCCATTAATGTGCGTCCGGTTAATACCAGATCGGGGCGGGCCATATAAAGTGCTTCATCAATCAAAAAATATTCCTGTTCCCAGCCCAGGTTGATTTGCACCGCTGTCACATTCTTGTCGAAATACTGGCATATTTCTGTTGCCGCTTTGTCGATAGAATTAATCGCACGTAAAAGTGGCGTTTTGTAATCCAACGCCTCGCCGGTGAACGAAATAAAAATCGTAGGTATAGTCAGCGTTGTTTCACTGATAAATGCCGGAGATGAAGGATCCCATGCAGTATATCCGCGGGCTTCAAAGGTTTGCCGGATTCCGCCATTGGGGAACGAAGATGCGTCGGGTTCTTGTTGTGCGAGGAGGTTACCAGAAAACGATTCGATGACCGAACCGTTGAGGCCATGCTCGATAAAGGCGTCGTGTTTTTCTGCCGTTCCGTCCGTTAAGGGGTGAAACCAGTGCGTATAATGTGTTGCGCCGTTCTCAATGGCCCAAGCCTTCATGCCCTGTGCAACCTGATCGGCAATTTTGCGATCGATGGTGGTGCCTTTTTCTTTGGCATCGTTAACTGCCTTGAATGCATCGCGTGAAAGGTGTTTCTTCATTTTGGTCTCGTCGAATACATTCATCCCAAAATATTCGGAAACCAGGTTCTTCTCACGTACCACTTCCACCGGCTGGCGGTCCAGTATCTCATTTAATGCTTTGAATCTGAATTGTGACATTTTCTTGTTTTTTAGTTGTTTGTTCTGCTTTTTTCCGACATTAATTATTCCATATTGTAAGAGAAAGTCTGTTGTTGTATCTTATTGTTAGATTTCTTGTCCAAAATTACGTATAAGTGAAAATAAATACAATAAAGTTATGTCAGTATGTCAATAGTTAATATAAAATTCACATTAAATATACTTTATTTTAGATTACTCCTTATAAAAGATAGGTGTAAATGTAAATAATAGATATATAATTCTGGATAGTATGCTTTTTATAAGGGGTTGTTAGAAATAAATCGTTAATTATTGAAATAGCCCCAAATAATAATATGCTGAGGTACAATCTTTCGGATGAACGACCTTGTAAATCAAACCTCCTTTAAATTCTTTAAACAATCGTTCTTTCAGATATTTTTTCGATTTTTGCAAAAAATCAACTCATCAAAAAAATGAAGGTAAACAGGCGTAATTTTATTAAAACAAGTGGAGCAGCTGTTGCCGGAAGCGTTGTTTTGCCCCCGTTTATGCAATTGTGCCAAAACATACAAATTTCAGAAAGTGTGAAAAGTTATTTAGACCATTTTGAGGTTTCGACCGAAATGCTGCAACAGGTTGTTGCAATGGCCATGAGCAAAGGCGGCGATTATGCCGATCTGTTCTTCGAACACAAAACCTCGAACAGTTTGGGCTTAGAGGACGGAAAGGTAAACCGGGCCTTTTCCAATATCGATTTTGGCGTTGGAATCAGGGTGTTGAAAGGCGACCAGACCGGATTTGCCTATTCGGAAAACATCAGTTTGAATGAAATGTTGAACGCCGCAAAAATGGCGGCAAACATTGCCGACGAAAACAAAAGTTTCAATGCCGGTGCCGTTTCGGAGAAAATTCCCGCGCGGTATTATGACATTTCAAAACCCTGGGAAACCATTTCGGTGAAAGATAAAGTGCCGTTTGTGCAAAAAATCAACGATAAAGTTTTTGAGCTCGACGGAAAAGTGATTAAAGTAAATGCCTTTATGAACGACGAAACCAGCTACGTGCTGTTTTACAACTCCGAAGGCCGATTGACCTATGATTACCGGCCGATGATTAGCTTCGGTGCGGTTTGCATTATGCAGAAAGGCGAACAAATTGAAAATTCGTATGCTGCGCGTTCATTCCGCAAAGGTTTTGAATGGATGGACGACGGCTTAATCGACGAGCTGGCCAACGAAGCGGTAGAAAAAACCAACATTTTGTTTGATGCCGTTAAGCCCAAAGCCGGTGAAATGCCTGTGGTAATGGGTGCAGGTGGCTCTGGTATTTTACTTCACGAAGCCATTGGGCATACTTTTGAAGCCGATTTTAACCGGAAAGGAACGTCCATATTCAGTGATAAAATGGGCAAAAAAGTGGCTGAAAGCTTCATAAATATTATTGACGATGGAACATTGCCCAACAACCGCGGATCGATAAACATCGACGACGAAGGGAATGATGTCGAAAAAACTTATCTCGTGAAGCACGGCGTTTTGAACAGCTATATCCACGACCGGATTAGTTCCGTCTATTACGGTGTAGATCCTACCGGAAACGGACGACGCGAATCGTTCAGGAATATCCCGCTGCCGAGGATGCGGGCAACCTACATGGAAGCTGGGACCAGTTCAAAAGACGACATTATCGCCAGCGTGGATTACGGCGTTTATGTCGATAATTTCAGCAACGGACAAGTTCAGATTGGCGCGGGCGATTTCACTTTCTTCGTAAAATCAGGCTATCTCATCGAAAAAGGAAAAATAACACAGCCCATAAAAGACATCAACATCATCGGCAATGGTCCTCAGGCCCTAGCTGATATTTCGATGGCTGCCAACGATTACTTGATTGATAACGGAACCTGGACTTGCGGGAAAAATGGGCAATCGGTTCCGGTAACTTGCGGTCTGCCCACGGTTTTAGTGAGAAAACTTACGGTGGGAGGGACGAATAGTTGAAAGTTCAAGGTTAAAAGTTTAAAGGGCACAGGGCGGATAGATGGTGAAAAGTAAACGGGAAACTGTGAAAAGTAAAAATGTTAGAGGGGAGAGGGGAAAGGGTAAAGAGCTAAGCAGTAACCAGTGACCAGAATCGAGTATCAAATTAAAAGTAAAATGACAAAAGAAGAAAAATATAGCTTGGCAAAATGGGCGATGAACCATGCCTTAGAAAATGGTGCACAGGAAGTAAGTGTCAGCATATCGAGCAGCAAAAGCAGCAGCGTAGAAGTGCGCGAAGACAAAATCGACCGACTGGAACAAGCCATCGAAAGGGGATTAAGCATCCGTTTGTTTGTTGATAAAAAATATTCTGTCCATTCCACCAATCGATTAAAACGGGAAGATCTGGCTCATTTTATCGAACAAGCCATTGAAGGTACGCGGTATTTGTCTGAAGACGAATTCCGTAGTTTACCCGACCCTGAACTTTATTATAAAGGTGATGCCCTGGACTTGAAAACCTTAGATTTGAACTTTGACAAGGTGGCTCCACAAAAGAAAATCGACTTGGCCTTTGCCGCCGAAAAGGAAGCCTATGGGAAAGATGAACGGGTTATCTCGGTTTCGGCAAGCTACTACGATGGCCTGAACGAACGATTAATGGTGACCTCCAACGGTTTCGAAGGCGATACGGCAAACTCTCATTTCGGTGTTTATTCTTCCGTTTCGGTAAAAAGCAATGATGCCCGGCCGGAATCAAGTTGGAACGAAAGTGCCATCTACTTCGACAAACTGAAAAAAGACAATGTTGGAGCCACAGCGCTGAAACGCGCCATCGACAAAATTGGCCAGAAAAAAATTGCGTCTGGAAAAATGACGATGATTGTCGAGAATAAACAGGTAGGCCGTATTCTTGGTCCGTTGATGTCGGCCCTGAGCGGCTCTGCCATTCAACAAAAAAATTCTTTTTTAATCGATAAATTAGAACAGAAAGTGGTTTCCGAAAAGCTTACCATTACCGACGATCCCCATATCATTGGCGGACGAGGCTCTAAATTGTTCGACATCGAAGGCCTGGCGGCAAAAAAACGATCCGTATTCGAGAATGGCGTGTTGAAAACGTATTTTATTGATACGTATTACGGCAAAAAACTGGATATGGAACCCACTGGCGGAAGCACGGCTAACCTGGTTTTCAATATCGGCGATAAGGATTTGCAAGGATTATTGGCTTCGGTAAAAAAAGGTATTTTGGTTACCGGTTTTAACGGCGGAAACAGCAACGGTACAAGCGGTGATTTTTCATACGGCATTGAAGGTTTCCTGGTTGAAAACGGTGAAATCGTGCAGCCCGTTTCCGAAATGAACATCACTGGAAACATGAAAACTCTTTGGTCGGGTATTGGTGAAATCGGAAACGACGTCAACGACAGTTCTTCGTGGCTGACACCTTCCATTGTATTTGAAGGCGTTGATTTTAGTGGAGTTTAGCTCAAATCGAAGATCTCAGTATTAATTTTGTGGGCACTTCAAAACGAATGGCTTTCCCCGATGAAACGAATTGAGCCGCCTTTTGCCCCATCAGTTCAAAATTGGTTGAAATCACGGTAATGCCATTTTTCACGTACTTTTTCATAGGCGTTTCGTTGTATGAAATTACGCCTGCTTCACGCCCGGGTTCAAATCCTTTTTCTTCGCATTGATCCAAGAAGTTAGCCAATGTGCGGTCGCTTACCAAGAAATAAAGTCCACCTTTTTTGACTTTAAATTTTTCGGAATCAAAAAGCACGGAATGCTTGATCTTATAATCCGTGCAAAATTCCCTGAAATAATCGATGGAGATTTTTGGGTGATAGGTGAACTCCGGATAATAGTAAATGAACTCTTTATATTTTGAAATCGAATTGAGGTTGGCTTCGAGACACTGGTAAACCGATGCCCCAAAATCCTGATACACGTAGGAATGAGTTTCTTTGGAATGGATTTTCCAGTCGATGCCCAAAAATTGTTCTTGCGGAATCTTTTCAATAATTCCGGGCACTCTGGGGTGATCGAAATTCATGACAATGTACTCACTGTATTTTCCCAACCCTTCGTTGATTATCTTTTCAAAAACATCGATGTTGTAATGATGAAAATGTAAATCGACGCTGATGTTTTTGGGAAGGTGCTTCAGAAATGAACCGTACAGAACTTCTTTATAAGCTTTAAACGTGTCGAGAAAAAGAAATACTTTCGTAATGTTTTTGGTCACAAAATAGCCCCGATTGGGTACCGATTCAACAATTCCCTGTTTTTTCAACTCAGAATATGCCTTGAAAACTGTATCGCGTGAAAGTTGACTTTCAGCCATAATCTGATTCACCGATGGCAACATATCGCCCGCTTTTAGTTGGTTTTGACTGATGGAGTCGATAATGGAATCGACTAATTGTTGAAATTTGAGTGTGTTGGAATTGTTATCGATTGTGAACTTGAAATTGTACATGTGCGTGTGTTGACGGAAAATTTCCGTTCTGTTCTGTTCTTCAAAAGTAGAAATATAATTGGGAAAGCTGTTTTTTGTTTTGTAAAATTGTATTCACTGAAAACTATTGCAAATGATTCGCGAATTGATTTTGAAAAACCGCAGTTACCGTAGGTTCGATGAGTCGGTAAAAATAACCCCTCAACAACTTGAAAGATGAATTATCCTCTTATAAAAAGTGCTTTTATAATTTCGGTCGCCATTTTTGGGTTTTCTTTCAATCGGCGGGTAGAATAATTAAACCAATGTTTTCCGAACGGAACATACACACGCATCAAATATCCGTCATCAACAATGGATTGACATAAATCCCTTCAACACCTTCTGCATGAAATCGATGAATGGTTTCAAGATTGTGATCTCTGTTCTCCTTCGCCTCTTCTATTGTTTCAATGACCTTTATCATTTGAGAACTATGATTTTAAACATGTTTTTTAAATTGCGGAAGATCCTTAATTTGTTTAAAAAAGTGTTAATCCTACGGTTGGGTTTGAACTAAAAAATTATCTTTGTCGAGGATTTTAAAAAGTAAACTTTAAATATAATTAGAATGAAGGGAACGTCATTAATTGTTAGCGTTGTGCTTTTTATTGCTGTTGCAGTTTTATATGTTTTACATTTCACAGGACAAGACAAAAATGAACATTCGGCAGAAAACGCTGTGGTTAGTGAAGCCGGAGGGTTAAATATTGCATACGTGAAAGCCGATTCGGTAATTATGAACTACATTCTTGCTGAAGAATTACACGACCAATTCACAAAAAACCAGGAAGCATTCACCAACGAATATGGAACAAAACGCCAAACGTTTGAAAGAGATGCGGCTGCTTTTCAGGAAAAATTGCAGCGCGGCGGGTTTTTGAGCGAACAAAGTGCTGTTCGGGAGCGCGACCGTTTGTTGGGCATCGAGCAGGAGATTCAGAAGATGGACCAGGACTTATCCACTCGCTTAGGCGAAATGCAGGGTACCAACAACCAACGCGTTTTAGATAGTTTGATGAACACGCTGAAAGGTTTCAATGCTGCCAAAAAATACGATTATATTCTGAACGGAGGCAATGTGTTAATTGGCAATGAAAGTCATAACATCACCGCCGAAATCCTGAAACGGATGAATGAAAGATATCAGGGCAGCGTTAAAAAATGACGTGCCAGGAAATATACTTCTTATAACTTTTTGAAGAATCCGGGCCAGTTCCCGGATTTTTTATGCAATAAAAATTAGCTTTGCTTCTCCCTATGTTTGCAGACAAATATTTAGAAAAAAACAACAATCGCCCATTAATTGAAACTCCTCCCAGTGCAAATTGCGGAATCATTATCGTTATTCCCTGTTTCATGGAACCCGATATCTTGCTAACGCTTGATTCTCTGTTAGCATGTGATTTGCCGAAGCAAAATGTGGAAGTAATAGTCTTAATCAACCATTCTGAAATAGCTGAACCTGAGGTTAAATCGTACAACCTCAGTACAAAACTTACAATTGATAATTGGATTAGGAAAAACCCGACTGAAAAAATTGATTTTTATGCCCGAGGCCCTGTTGAGCTGCCAAAAAAATGGGCGGGCGTAGGTTTGGCGCGCAAAAGTGGAATGGATGAAGCTGCAAGGAGGTTCAGTTTGTTAGGAAAACCGGAAGGAATAATTGTCGGTTTCGATGCCGATTCGCTTGTGGAAAAAAATTACTTCATCGAAATTGAAAACCATTTTCGGCAACATCCAAAAGATGCAGGCGCGACTATTTCGTTCCAACATCAAACTGCAGGAGTAGAATCGCATCTTTTAAAAGGTATCTTGCTTTATGAGAAATATTTGACCTATTACAAACATGCACTCGAATTTGCCGGCTTTCCCCATGCGATGTACACGGTAGGCTCTGCTTTTGCTGTTACCGCCGAAGCTTACATCAAACGGGGAGGTATGAACCGCAAAAAAGCCGGAGAAGATTTTTATTTTTTACAAAATCTGGTGCAAGTGGGTAGAGTTGGCGAAATAACTTCCACCCGGGTTTTTCCGTCGGCGCGGGTTTCAGATCGCGTACCATTCGGAACTGGTGCGCTGATGAATAAATGGATGAATGGCGAAGATGATTTGACCAAAACATATAGCTTTCGGGCCTTTCAGGATTTGAAATTGTTTTTCGATTGCGTAGAAAGGTTCTTCAAAATTAATGAAACTGAATTTGAACAGTTACTGTCGGATTTACCTGAATCTATTCAAGAATTTGTGGTTCAGGACAATTTTTGGAAAGAATTGAACGGTTTAAACCAAAATTGCGCCACATTAGCTACTTTTCAAATCCGATTTTTCTATCTGTTTAATGCATTCAAAATATTGAAGTTCCTGAATTTTGCACACGAACAGTTTTACGAAAAAGTGGATATGGAGCAACAGGTTTTGAAACTCAGGGTGGCGAAACTACCGCTATCGATTCCTATTTTGAAGAGCCGGTGACCGGGATTCCTCCTGTAATTGATTTCGACAAACTGTCATAAAAAATTCATGGTTTTTTATCGCCCGATAATCTCAAAATCAACGGGCTTTATTTGTATGTCCAATTCTTCAATGGTTTTTTTCGATTTGAATGCAATCAATCCCGATAGCTGTTCGCCGGGTTTTAGGGTTCTTTCGGAGATGTTAAAAACATAAAGGCCTTTTTGCAGCAGATTGTAGCCTTGAGTTTCATCTTTGTTGACCTTTCTGTTTCGGAATAAATTATTATCGGGGTCGTCGTCGAACCCGTCGCCATCCAAATCACGGGAATCTCCTTCCAATGCCCCTGCAACAATTGCGATAATCAAAAAGACCGGAATATACACGACGTATTTTGGAAATTTACGGCTCTTCAATTTCTCGGCTGCCAGTTTGTTGTTCGCAACTTCAAGCGCTTCTCCGTTCGAAATAAATGAAAATTGGGTGCCGTGAATCGCATTGTCCGTGTTGTTGACGATATTGACCTCCAGCACTTGGATATTATTTCGTTTTGCCCAACCTGTTTTTAGATTATTTTCCCTGTTGGCGATTTGGTCGGCGGAATAGCTAAATGAAATATCCTCCCTCACCACCGGTTGCTTGGTTTTCAATAGGGTAACGGCATTTTTCGGAATTGTGCATTGAGTGAAGAGAAAGGTACTCGCCATAAAAATAGCGAAGGCTCGTTTCATTCCTAAAATCATAACGCAACTATAAAAGTTGGGCGGTTCTCAGTTCGTTGCCCGCTTTGTGCAACGCTTTTTCTATTTTCCTCACTTGTGCCTCCGAAACATAGGCCAAACCTTTTTTATATTGCCGCAACAGCGAGGCATTCATTCCTGCCACCTCGGCAAATTTCGTAACATTGATCCAGTTGTAATAATCAAAAATCGAAGCAATGTCGTAACGGTATTCAAACTCTATTCTGTTCAACTCTTCGGGCAATTTCATCCCTTCGTACGAGGCAACCACTTCTTTCACCGAGTTTTCGAAATCGGCTTTAGCTTCGGCAACTGTTGCACCTTCGCCAATAATCGTGCTTCCAATGTCGGGCGTGAAAATCCCGAATGTCCCGTCTTTCCCTTTTTCAATCAATGCTATTGTTTTCATCGTATATGTTTTTTGTCTGGCAGACAGGGTTTAAAACCCTATCTGCTTTTTAAGTTTGTTGAATAATCCTGTTTTAACTTCCTGATTTCCATGCCGTCCTATCTGTATTGGACAGTCTTTATCGGGGTGAGTGTAAATGTCATGCTTTGCCCCGTTACGGTGCAGTTGCCATCCGGCAGCTTCAGCTTTTCTTCTCAACTCATTCCATTTCATCTCATTGATTTAGGATTATCCCACAAATATATAACATATATGCTATACATTCAATAGCATAAACATATTTTAGGCAGAAAAATAACCAATTCCACTTCTTTCTCTGCCATTGGCATCCCTTCGGGGCCTTGGAGAGGGTCGGGGAGAGGCTGTTCTATCTCACCCCATTCACCAACAAATAATAAACTTTGTTCCAGCACAATTCTTTTGTGAACTGGTCGAGGCGGGTATTTGGATTAAACTTTATCCTTTAAAAATTGGTTCACTGCTTGTTCAATCCGCGCAGGGATTTTTGAGATGTCGGATCTCTGGAATTTGTCTCCGGTAATTTTCTCGAATAATTCGATATAGCGCTCGGAAACCGAAGCCACGAAATCTTCGCTCATCTCGGGCACGGTTTGTCCTTCTTTCCCCTGAAAGCCGTTTTCGATGAGCCACTGGCGCACAAATTCTTTCGAAAGTTGCTTTTGTTGTTCGCCGGCAGCCAGCCGTTTTTCGTAGCCATCAGCATAAAAGTAGCGAGATGAATCGGGCGTATGGATTTCGTCAATGAGATAAATTTTACCGTCTTTTTTTCCGAATTCGTATTTCGTGTCCACTAAAATCAAACCCATTTCGGCGGCTATTTCTGTTCCGCGCTGAAACAATTTACGGGTGTAATCTTCCAGCATTTCATATTCAGCTTTATCGACCAAACCCTGTGCAATTATTTCTTCGCGCGAAATGTCTTCGTCGTGGCCTTCGGATGCTTTTGTGGTAGGTGTCAGAATCGGCTCGGGGAATTTTTGGTTTTCCACCATTCCGCCAGGCATTGCAATGCCGCAAAGCATCCGTTTTCCGCTACGGTATTCGCGCCAGGCATGGCCTGCCAGGTAACCCCGGATCACCATTTCCACTTTGTACGGTTCACAAAAATGGCCCACCGTCACATTCGGATCAGGCGTAGCGATTTTCCAGTTTGGAACAATGTCGGCTGTTGCATCTAAAAATTTCGCTGCAATTTGGTTTAGCACTTGCCCTTTATAGGGGATTCCTTTTGGCAAAACCACGTCGAATGCTGAAATACGATCGGAAACTACCATCACCAAAAAATCGTCGTTGATGTTATATACGTCGCGAACTTTTCCCTTGTACAAACTTTTTTGCCCCGGAAAGTTGAATTCTGTTTTTGTTAATGCCTTATCCATTTTGAGTGATTATTTATTAACGATTATTTATTAGTGATTATTTATTATTTATTATTTATTATTTATTACTGCTCAATGTTCTTAAAGTCTCCCTCGCCTGCCTGCCGGCTGGCAGGTAGGGGGCTTCCTTCTTTCTCATATGCCTCAACAATATCTCGCACCAATCGATGGCGAACAATGTCACCTTTATCGAATTCGATTATCGAAATGGATTCGATTTTAGAAAGGATTTTCATGGCGTGCAACAGTCCGGAGTTGCTGCGTTTTGGCAGGTCAATTTGCGTAACGTCGCCGGTTACAATAAATTTGGCGTTCAAACCCATCCGTGTCAGAAACATTTTTAACTGATTAATGGTCGAATTCTGAGCCTCGTCTAAAATTACAAAAGCATTGCTTAAGGTACGTCCGCGCATAAAAGCCAGGGGCGCAATTTGTATGGTTCCGTCTTTCATAAATTCTTCCAGCTTTTTGGATGGGATCATGTCTTCCAATGCATCATAAAGCGGTTGTAAATACGGATCGATTTTTTCTTTTAAATCGCCGGGCAGGAAGCCTAAGTTTTCACCGGCTTCAACGGCTGGGCGGCTCAAAATTATTTTCTTGATTTCCTTATTTTTTAAAGCACGCACAGCCAGGGCAATGGCGGTATAAGTTTTCCCTGTTCCAGCGGGACCAATAGCAAAAAGCAAATCGTTTGTCCGGCTTTCTTCCACGAGCTTGCGCTGGTTAGGTGTGCGCCCCCTGATCGGTTTGCCTGAATTGCCAAATAAAATGATGTCGGGCTGAGCAAAAACATTTTCTTCAAATACGGAAACACCGTTGGCAAGTATCTGCAAAATGATCTCTTCCGTCAGAATATTGAATTGGTAGAAATGATCGAGCAGTAAGGCAAATTTTTTCTCGAAAAATGCAACCTCATTCTCTTCGCCTTTCACAAAAAGGGAGTTGCCGCGGTGCGTAATGTTAATCTTTGGGAAAAGGTTTTTAATCAGGTTGATACGCGAATTTTTTAACCCGAAAAACTGCATCGGGTCAATTCCTTCCAATAAAATTTGTTTGTCCAAGTGTGTAATTTATAGTTTTAAACGATTCAAAATTAAAAAATATAACGATTTGTTTATTTGAATGTAGATCAACTTCATCAAAAGCCTTTTTCCCGGAATAAAGTGTAGACTATTTGAAATTGAAGGGGTTAATAATATTAAGCCCTTTGATTTGTGTGAAATCTTTTTCATTCCTGGTTACTAAAATAAGTCGATAAACAATTGCTGTTGCGGCAATAATTGCATCGGGCAATTTAATGCTATATGCTTTCCGAATTTCTACTGTTTTAAGTTTTATTGCTTGTTCCATTTCAATCACAATGCAGTCACCAATAAAATTATTCAAAACTTTTAAATCATTTTCTGTGGCGTTTTTCCAACAGAGAAGTTCAATTTCGGATATGACAGAAATAGCAATTCGGGATTCTTTTAATAGATTATCCACTAATTTTTCAACTTCGCGCGGGAATAGTTTTTGCAGATAATAAATTGCAATATTGGAGTCCCATAAATATTTTATTCCCATGATCCTCGAAGCTCGTTCAGTTGATTGTCAACGTCTTCCAAAGATTGTTTTTGCATTGCTCCTTTGTATTTTGCAATTGGATTTGTTGAATCATTAGCTTCAATACTATTTTTCCGAATCCGGATCAACTTTAAGCCTTCAAGATTTTTCAATAGGGAAAGTGCCTTTTCGTTAATTATATCTATGGTTATAGTCTTCATAGTAGTTTATTATTTCTTATTTTAATAACATATCTCACTTCAAAGATACAAAATAATGATTGTGATTTTGTTTTGTGTATTCAAAGCAAAATCAAAAATTATATCTTTAACAACTAATTACAAGAAATCTTAGTTATGCAAAAAAAAATAGCCGCCTTCAAAGAACTTCTCGAAATCATGGACGAACTCCGCGAAAAATGCCCTTGGGACAAAGAGCAAACCTTGGAATCGTTGCGTAAGCTGACCATAGAAGAAACCTACGAACTTGCGGATGCTATTCTTCAAAATGATTTGCAGATGATTAAAAAAGAATTGGGCGATTTGATGCTCCACATCGTTTTTTATGCAAAAATAGGATCTGAAAAAGGAGCTTTTGATATTGGCGACGTTTTGGAAGGAATTAACAAAAAGCTGATTTACCGTCACCCGCATGTTTTTAGTGATACCGAAGTTGACGGCTCGGCCCGGAAAGTGGAAGAAAATTGGGAAGCATTGAAATTGAAGGAAAAAGGCGGTAACAAACGTGTTTTGGAAGGTATTCCGGTCGCCATGCCAGCATTAGTGAAAGCCAACCGCATACAGGAAAAGGCGAGCGGCGTTGGTTTCGACTGGGAATACAAAGAGCAGGTTTGGGAAAAAGTGCAAGAAGAAGTGAACGAGTTAAGACATGAAATTGAAAAAATAGAAAAAGACAAAATTGAAGCGGAGTTTGGCGATTTGTTTTTTGCCATGGTCAACGCTGCCCGTTTATATGGCGTTGACCCCGAAGCAGCCTTGGAACACACCAACCTGAAATTTATGAAACGCTTTAACTACCTCGAAAGCCAAACCTTGATGAAAGGCAAAAATTTGCACGAAATGAACTTGGCAGAAATGGATGTGTATTGGGAGGAAGCGAAGAGAAGAGAAAGCCCCCATCCCGATCTTCCGCAAAGAAAGCCCCATCCCAACCTTCCCCAAAAGGGAGGGGGTGAAAAACCCTGAGAGGGTTTTATTTGAATAACCCCGGGATTTATCCCGGGGACGTGAAATCATCAGGAATAAAGGCGCATCCGGTAAAGTTGATTGAAAAACAACAGTATCATGCGCCGTGAAATGAAAAATTGATTTGAAAAACAAAATCTAAAAAGTGAATACCATGAAAAATCTAACGTTTCTTTTTGCAATCCTTTTTATGATTGCTTGTTCTGGCAAAAAATCAAATGACAAAGCGTCTGAAAAGGCAAATTTCAAAACCACCCTCACCAAAGCTGAACTTCAGGATAAAATAAAGGGCGGCTGGGCAGGCCAGGTAATTGGCTGCACCTATGGTGGGCCAACGGAGTTCCGCTATCTGGGAACTATGATTCACGATTCCATAACGATTCCCTGGGACGAAAACCGGTGCCTTTGGTACTACGAAAACGAACCCGGCCTGTACGACGATGTATATATGGACCTCACTTTTGTCGATGTTTTTGAAAAAGAAGGACTGGACGCACCGGCGGAGTCACACGCATTGGCTTTTGCCCATGCGGACTATAAGCTTTGGCATGCCAACCAGGCGGCCCGCTACAACATCCTCAATGGAATTATGCCTCCTGAATCGGGGCATTGGTTGTACAATCCGCATTCGGATGATATTGATTTTCAGATTGAGGCTGATTTCGCCGGATTAATGTCTCCCGGAATGGTGAATACCGCCTCTGAAATTAGCGATAAAATTGGGCACATCATGAACTACGGCGACGGCTGGTACGGGGGCGTTTATGTTGCGGCGATGTATTCGCTGGCTTTTGTTTCGGATGATGTAAACGAAATCGTAAATGAGGCATTAAAAGCTATTCCCACCGAATCCGATTTTTATAAATGTATTGCAGACGTCATTCTATGGCACAAAGAGTTTCCTGACGACTGGACGCAAACCTGGAATTTAGTGGAAGAAAACTGGTCGGAAGATATTGGCTGCCCCGATGGCGTCTTCCGGGATTTCAACATCGACGCCAAAATTAATGCGGCTTACATTGTAATCGGTTTACTTTATGGCGAAGGAGATTACACAAAAACTCTCGATGTTTCCACCCGCTGTGGACAAGATTCCGATTGTAACCCGGCCAGTGCCGGCGGAATTCTTGGAACGATGCTTGGCTATTCCAACATTCCGGAGTACTGGAAAAAGCCGTTGTACCCGGTGGAAGATATGGATTTCAAATACACCACCATGTCCTTAAACGACGTGTATGAAATCGGGACGAAACATGCCATGGAAGTCATTCAGCAAAATGGCGGTAAAATAACAGGCGAAAACATTGAAATAGCATTTCAGGAAATAAAACCCGTGGCATTGGAAATCGGTTTTGAAGGACACTATCCGCTCAAGCGTGAAAGAGTTGGTACGGTATTAAGCAACGAAAATCCTAAATTGAATTTTACGTTCAGCGGCAATGGCTTTGTTTTGACGGGAGGTGCACAAAGCAGCATCGGTGATGCCAACATTCAACTGGAAATGGTTATTGACGGTGGAAAGCCAGAATCGTTTATTATGCCTACCGATTTTAAAACCCGCCGTCATGAGATTGCTTGGAAATACCAGCTTCCCGAAGGAGAACATCAAATTACAATCAGGGTACTCAATGCAAAACCCGGACTTTCGGTGCAGGCGAATGATTTAGTGGTGTACAGTTCGAAGAAAATTGAAAATAACCGATAGAAGCATTTATTCCGCTAACGAATTGATTTATGAATAAAGCAACAAAAAACCAATTTCTGAACCGGGCACAGGAACTCATAAAAAATCTATCTCCGTCCTACTTCGCGATGGTTATGGCTACGGGGATTGTTTCGATTGCAGCTTTATTGCTGGAAATGACCATGATTGCAATTGCGATGTTCTGGCTGAATATTTTTGTCTATTTGGTTTTATGTGTTGCCACTGCATGGCGTTTCATTCGATATAGAAAAGAATTTTTCGATGATTTATTTAGCCACACGCGCGGAGTTGGATTTTTTACGCTCGTCGCTGCCACTTGTGTTCTGGGCTCCCAGTCGGTTTTGTTGTTGGAAGATTACCAGTTGGCATTGGTTCTGTGGATATTGGGAATTGCGCTCTGGTTGATTATTACCTACACAGTTTTCACCACCTTCACCATCAAAAAAGACAAACCGACGCTTGAAGAAGGTATAAACGGTGCGTGGTTGCTTGCGGTGGTATCAACCCAGGCGCTTGCGGTATTGAGCGCACAACTGTCCACGCACTTTGAGGCGTATAAACTTATCATCAATTTCTATGCTTTTTCGATGTGGCTGTGGGGCGGAATGCAGTATATCTGGATGATTTCACTCATCTTTTATCGCTATACATTTTTTAAATTTTCTCCAAGTGATCTTTCCCCGCCTTATTGGATCAGCATGGGTGCGATGGCGATTTCAACGCTCGCAGGTTCTTTGCTCATTATGAACACTCCACACGCGCCGTTTTTGTTATCGACGCTGGCTTTTCTCAAAGGCTTTTCTGTTTTCTATTGGGCCACAGGCACCTGGTGGATTCCGATGCTTATTATTCTGGCCTGCTGGAGGCATTTTTACAAAAAATTTCCACTTACCTATGATCCCTTATATTGGGGCGCGGTATTCCCATTAGGTATGTACACCGCCAGTACCTTCATGATGGCAAAAGCGATGAATCTGGAATTTCTGATGCCCATTCCTAAGTATTTTATTTATGTAGCGCTGCTGGCGTGGATAGCTACTTTCATTGGTTTGATACGTCAATTACTGAAGCAACTTTTTTATCCTGAAATTACAAAGGCAGGATAGGGATTTATTTTAGGCAATCCAAGTATTTTTGTATGGTGGTTTCCAAACCGAGATAAAGTGCATCTGCAATGAGTGCATGACCAATTGAAACTTCCGCTAAGGTGGGAATGTTTTTATACAAATAATTCAGGTTTTCAAGGCTCAAATCGTGTCCGGCATTTACTTCAAGCCCCATGCTTGTAGCTGCTTTTGCTGCTTCCACAAACGGTTCAATCGCTTTGGAACGGTCAATAGGGTAGAGGCTTGCGTAGGGTTCGGTGTAAAGTTCAATGCGGTTGGTGCCCGTTTCGGTGGCGCCTTCGATGTCTTTGATATCGGGATCCACGAAAATGGAAGTTCGAATTCCACATTCCTGCAAGCGTGCGATTACTTCTTTCAGAAAATTGAGATTTTTCCATGTGTCCCAACCGTGGTCGCTCGTGAGTTGGTTGTGTGTGTCGGGCACAAGGGTTACCTGGTGGGGCTGAATTTCGCACACCATTTTTAAAAAATCTTCGTTGGGATAACCTTCAATGTTAAATTCTGTGGTAACTAAAGGTTTTATTTCATATACATCGTGCCGGGTAATGTGCCTTTCGTCAGGTCGCGGATGCACTGTAATCCCCTGTGCACCAAATTTCTGACAACTAATTGCCGCCTCTTTCACACTGGGTACTTTCCCGCCTCGCGAGTTTCGCAGTGTTGCAATTTTATTTATATTTACACTTAGTCTCGTCATTTGATTTGCATTAATAAAAACGGTGCAAGTTACAATTTTCACGGCTAACAACAGAAATTAAAAATAAAATTTTGCTCGCAAAAAAGCTCATATCGGAGGCCATAACTTCAGTCAGTAGTTCTGAAAAAGGACAAAAAGCATTGAACTGTATGGACATTTATCGTGTGTCGCATATCCCGGTTGTGGATAACACGAAATATTTAGGTTTAGTTTCGGACAAGCTCATTTACGACTTGAATTTACTCGACGAACCGCTTTCATCAGCATTGGATAAGCTGAACACCAGCCATGTACACGAAGGTCAACACATTTTTGAAGTGGCTGCTTTAATGTACAAGCTGAAACTGAGCGTTTTGCCGGTAGTGGATGCCGAACATTATTACTTAGGTGCGATTTCCTTGTACGATTTGGCCCGGAGATTTGCAAAATTGTTTTCGCTGCGGGATGTTGGTGGTGTAATTGTGCTCGAAATGAATGTGAGCGACTATTCATTGGCAGAAATAAGCCAGATTGTGGAATCGAACGACACTAAAATTCTCAGTTCATTTTTAGACCGAAGACCCGGCACAAATACCCTGGACGTGATTTTGAAATTAGACAAGGAAGAGTTATCCCCCGTCATCCAGGCTTTCATGCGTTACGACTATAACGTGAAAGCGGTTTATCAGGATCAGTCGATTTTGAGCGATTTGTATAAAGACCGCTTCGACCAGTTTATGAAATTTATGAACATATAATAAAAATACCTCTATGAAGGTGGCTGTTTTTGGCACAATGGTATCCCGCGACTTTGTTCCGGTTCTGAATGATTTTTTTGGGTTTCTGAAGAAAAACCGAATTGAAGTCCAGATACTCCGCCCGTTTTACGATTTTCTGGTGAAAGAGCTGGAGGCAGAACCCTATTGCAGTTCCTTTTTTAATTCACATTCTGATTTCGACAATGCTAACCGTTACATTTTTAGTATTGGTGGCGATGGTACATTTTTGCACTCCGTTGTTAACATCCGAAATTTCGACATTCCCGTGGTAGGTGTAAACAGCGGGCGTTTGGGATTTCTTGCCGATATTTCGGAAGACCAGGTGCAAGTTGCGCTCGAAAACATTTTCAATCAAAATTATTCCATTGTGCAACGTTCGATGCTTGAAGTTGATTTTGGGGTTCAGCAAAAACTCGATTTTAATTTTGCGCTGAACGAAGTAACTGTGCTCAAAACCGATACTTCCTCCATGATCAATGTTTTGGCTTCGTTAGACAAAGAATTGCTTAACAACTATTGGGCAGATGGTTTAATTGTTGCCACCCCAACAGGCTCCACCGCCTATTCGTTAAGCGTAGGCGGCCCTATTTTAACTCCCGATTCCGAAAATTTTGTGATTACGCCGCTTGCTCCTCACAACCTTACCATCCGGCCGCTGGTAGTTCCCGACAATTACGAGATCGCGCTAACCGTGCGCGGAAGAGGTACACAGTTTCTGGCATCCATTGACTTTCGTTCGGTGCCGCTTGATTTGAATACGGTTATAAAAGTGAAAAAAGCCAATTTCAAATTGAAAACCTTGCAATTGCCGGATCAAACCTTTTTCAACACACTGAGAAACAAACTTATGTGGGGAGTGGATAAAAGAAACTAAACACATGGCCTGCTGCAACATAAATCCCTATTGCTTAACAATTTTTAATCTTCTTTTGGGTTTTATAGTAACATTGAAGTATGTTGTTTTGTGAATTATATTACTTTTGTACCTCTTGAAAGTAATAGTGCTTGTAAAAATGTCAGTCATATCTTATTGAGTAGAAATTAGTTATGCTGATTCTTGGGAGGTTGGGGGAGCTATTTTGATGCTATTTAAAATACGAATAAACAGCATTGATTTTTGCCACGAAAACCTTCTTTTTTTGTTAAAATGAAAAACGTGAAATTAGCCTGGGGCAATTGATAAATATAGGATTTTGAATACCAAAGTGAGAAAAATAATGTTGGTGTTTGCAGCAGTTCTAATTACTGTTTCAGGATTCACACAAAAAACGGCTGATATCGGACTTTGGGGCGGCACGTCAACCTATTTTGGTGATCTAACTGAAACCGGGCACTTCCAAAAATTCAATCCCAATTTTGGAGCCTATTTCAGGTACAATTTTAACTCACGTCTAGCTTTGCGGGCAATGTTTATTACCGGCAGGTTTGCAGAAGAAGGAGTCATTGAAGGAGTTCCGGCATTATTTGACAAATCGGTACAAGACCTTTCGTTGCAAGTGGAGATCAATTATTTGAAATATATCCTCGGGCTGAAAAATACGCCTTATACCTCGTATTTGTTGGCGGGGGTGGGCGTGGCTTATTTCCCTTATAATTTAGACTTGGCCACTATCTCCGCGTTCAACCCTGGCCACAATAAAGGGACCATTGAAACCAAAGAATCAGTTATTGCTGCCACTATCCCTTTTGGAATTGGCTTTAAATATACGCTGGGGCAACGCTGGGAAGTGGGTATCGAATATTTAATGCGGAAAATGTTTGTGGACAAATTGGATGATTTAGACGATCCTTTGGCCTATATCAATTCTGAAGGCCAGGAAATAATCTATACCGATTTTTCCCACAACAACGATTGGAGCGCTTATTTGGGGCTGCACCTTACATATAAAATTTATCTGGGAAAAAAGGCTTGTCCCGCCTACGATAGCAAAAACTAACCATGGAGTCGTTCAAAAACAAAATAGATAAAAATAAAATTCCGGAGCACATCGCCATCATTATGGACGGAAACGGGAGATGGGCCGAAAAACATGGCAAAGCCAGAGTTTTTGGTCACGAAAATGGCGTTGAATCCGTGCGCTCCGTGGTAGAGGGAGCGGCACAGGTTGGCGTTAGCTACCTTACCCTTTATGCATTTTCAACGGAAAACTGGGATCGTCCGCAAGACGAGGTGGAGGCCTTAATGGAATTATTGGTGCACGCCATCGACAACGAAACCGAACTGTTGATGAAAAACAACGTCCGCCTGCACACCATTGGGAATTTAACGCTAATGCCCGAAAAAGTAAAACAAAAACTGGATACCTGTATCCACCAATTAAACACAAACACGGGCTTGAATTTAATTCTGGCACTTAGTTATAGCTCGAAATGGGAGATAATCAACGCTGTCACCAACCTGGCGCACGATGCCTCTATGGGGAAAATTAAACCGGAAAACATTACTACTGAATTGTTCGAGAGTTACTTGAACACTTCCGGCATACCCGATCCGGAGCTTTTGATCCGCACCAGCGGCGAATTCAGGATAAGCAATTTCCTGCTTTGGCAAATTGCTTATGCCGAGTTGTATTTTACGGAAAAATTATGGCCCGATTTTCGGGGAGAAGACCTGTTTGAAGCCATTTTCGATTTTCAAAACAGGCAAAGGAGATTTGGAAAAACCAGTGAACAGTTGATCAGTTAAATAGTATGTACAGAATGCAAAAATCAATAATATTCTTGTTGTTTCTCATAGTTGCCTGGACCCCCGGCGCTTTCTCGCAGGAAGCCGACAGCACCAACTTCTCCATTTATTATTCCAGTGCCAAAAAGCTGACCATTGCCGATATCGAAATTTCGGGGATTAAATACCTCGACAGGTCCGTATTGGTCCAAATTTCGGGCTTGAAGGTTGGCGACGAAGTGTCTATACCGGGCGATGAAATTACAAATGCCATTAAAAAATTGTGGCAACAGGGTTTGTTTTCCGACGTAAAGATTACCGCTACAAAAATTGTTGGAGACAATGTGTGGCTCGATATTTATTTACAGGAACGGCCACGCCTTGCCGACGTTAACTTTTACGGAATTTCGAAATCGGAAAAAGACGACATTACAAAAAAAGTGTTGCTCCTGAAAGGAAGTCAGGTAACCGACAACCAGGTGATAAACGCCGAACGCACCATTAAAAACATTTTTCTGGAAAAAGGATTCCTGAACACCGAAGTCAACATCGTTCAGCGTGACGATACTGTGCAAAATAACAGCATTATCCTGGATATCAACATCGACAAAAAGGAAAAAGTGAAGGTGAACGACATCTTTATTGAAGGCAACGAAGAAATTAAAGACGTCACTCTCGAACGCGCTATGAAAAAGACCAATGCCAGAAAGCTGCGCAACTTTTTCAAAACTAAAAAATTCCTGCAAGAAGAGTATAAAAAGGACAAGGGCTTCCTCATTGACAAATACAACGAAAAAGGTTTCCGCGATGCGGTGATTACCCACGATTCAGTTTATCAGGTGGAAGTGGGCCGAAAAGACAAACCACGCGTAAACATTGAAATTGAGGTGGAAGAAGGACGAAAATATTATTTTGGCGACATCCGTTGGATGGGAAATACCATTTATCCGTCCGATTATTTGAGTACCATTTTAGGCATTAAAAAGGGAGATGTATTTAATCAAAAGATATTGGATAAACGCCTATTCGATAACGACGAAGGGTTGAACAACCTCTACCTGAACAAAGGCTACTTGTTTTTTGATCTTCAACCTGTGGAAATCAACATTAACAACGATACAATTGACTACGAAATGCGGCTTTCGGAAGGAAAGCAGGCTACTATTAACGAAGTGCGTATCGTTGGTAACACAAAAACACACGAACATGTTGCCCGCCGTGAATTGCGTACTTATCCCGGCGACCTGTTCAGCAAAGATTTATTGATGCGTTCCTATCGGGAGTTAGCCCAACTGGGCCATTTCGACCCGGAAGCCCTAAATCCCGATGTGCAGCCACATCCGGAGAACGGAACGGTTGACATTGAGTACCAGCTTCAGGAAAAAGCAAACGACCAAGTGGAACTATCAGGAGGATGGGGCGCCAAGATGTTTGTCGGCTCCGTAGGGCTTAAATTTGCAAATTTTTCCATACGAAATGTTTTCAATAAAGAAGCCTGGCGGCCACTGCCAACGGGCGACGGACAAACCCTGGCTTTGCGTTACCAAACCAGTGGAAAGTATTACCGAACCATAAGCCTATCTTTTATAGAGCCCTGGTTAGGCGGTAAAAAACCCAATTCGTTCTCGCTTTCCTTATCGCATTCACGGGTGAATTACAGTGCCAATAAATATTACCAGTCTTATAATCCGTATGGTGGCTATGGCAGCGGCTATGGCTCTTATAACCCTTATGGCTCTTATAGCCCTTATGGCAGTTATGGTAGTTATGGCATGGGTGGTGGTTATGGTGGAGCCTATGGCTACGATCCTTATGGCTATGGTGGCTATATGCCTCAGTATCAGTATAACTACGATTCGGAAAACAAAGACGAATCGAAAGATCAAATCTGGGAAACCATGGCTCTTGCCTTGGGTTACGGCTATCGCTTGTCCTTTCCGGATGATTATTTTACCATTTACCACGAAGCATCGTTGGAACACTACAACCTGAGAAACATGGCGGGTTCATTCGGTTTTCTTGCGGATGAAAGTGGTGAAGTAAACGGAACATTCGACAACTTTAGCATCAAAACTGTTTTCGGGCGCAGCTCAGTTGATAATCCTTTGTATTCGCGCAATGGATCCAACTTTTCACTTTCGTTGAAGCTCACTCCGCCCTATTCGTTATTTACGGGGAAAGATTACAGCAACATACCCAATTCGGAAAAATACAAATGGATTGAATACCATAAATGGTTGTTTAAAGGGCAGGTTTATAATGCCTTGACACAAAGTCAGGAGCATACTTTAGTGTTGCGCACTGCCTTTGAAATGGGATTTTTAGGCCATTATAATTCCAATCTGCCATCACCGTTCGAAGGATTTATTGTGGGTGGTTCAGGAATGTCGGGCTACAACCTCTATGGTAGCGACTACATATCGCTCAGGGGTTACAAAGATTACAGTTTAAGCCGGGGGGGAGCATCAGGCTCGAAGATGTACTCGAAATTCAACATGGAACTCCGTTTTCCCATAACCCTGAAACCCAGTGCTACTATCTACTCGCTGGCCTTCCTCGAAGCCGGTAATGCGCACAGTGATTTTAAGAGCTACAATCCCTTTAAACTTCGCCGTTCGGCGGGGGTAGGAGTTCGTATCTTCCTCCCTATGTTCGGGCTAATGGGGATCGACTGGGGCTATGGCTTCGATGGAGATGGACTGCAAAGCGGTGATGCAGGAGGTCAGTTCCACTTTGTAATCGGCCAGCAATTCTAAGTTTTTCAGGTTTGGCATGGAAAATGATAAATGTTTTTTCGGTTTAATTAAAAAATAGATAGCAATGAAACGAATACTTTTAACAATTACGGTCCTAATGGGCCTCTGGTCGGTATCCAGCGCACAAAAATTTGCCTTTATCGATACCGAATACATCATGGAAAATATCCCGGCTTACAAAGCGGCGCAGGATCAGTTGGATCAGCTTTCCGGGCAGTATCAAAAGGAACTGGAATCGATGCACGCCGAAGTGGAGCAGATGTACAACGACTTTCAGGCCGAAAGTGTGCTGCTCTCGGAAGATATGAAGCGCAAACGCGAAGACGTGATCATCTCGAAAGAAAAAGATTACAAAATGTTGCAACGGAAATATTTTGGGCCTAACGGCGACTTGTTTCAGAAACGCCAGGGCCTGGTTAAACCCATTCAGGACGACATTTTTAACGCGGTGCAGGAAATCTCGAATGATGGCAGTTATGCCGTAATATTCGACAAAGCAGGCGGCACTACCTTGTTTTTCACCAATCCGAAGTTTGATTTAAGCGATCAGGTTTTACAAAAGCTCGGATATAAATAATTAATAATTATATTTGCGACCAAAAAATTAACACGACATTGATTATGAGAAATTTATTGAAATTTGTTGCGGTTTTTGCGGTGATTGCAGTTGCAACATCTGTAAATGCCAAGGCCCAAAAATTTGGGCATATTGATTTACAGGCCTTAATTCAGGTAATGCCGGAAAGGGCAACCGCCGAAACTGAATTTAACAAGGTTCAGGACGAAATGGAGGAAATATTGGGCGGTATGCAAAAAGACTTGCAAACCAAAATGGGCGAATTTGAGAAATTAGGTGCCGATGCTTCCGAAATTAAAAAGAACGCTAAAATCACCGAAATCCAGGACATTCAACAACGCATTCAGAATTACCAGAATGCTGCCGGACAACAGTTGCAGCAAAAACAGATTGAAGTGTTGAAACCTGTGTTCGACAAAGCCGAAAAAGCCATTGCCGAAGTAGCTAAAGAAAAGGATTTAATTTATGTTTTTGACATTAGCGAAGGCAACAGAAACGTGTTGTACAAATCGAATCAAAGTCTTGATTTGCTGCCACTGGTAAAAACGAAATTGGGAATTCAATAAAACTTGAGAAGTTATACCGCGAAAGCCATCTGTTTTATAGCAGGTGGTTTTTTTTTGCTTTAAACGAAACTTTGTTGGTTTGGTAATGATTATCGCTTATATTTATTGGCTTATAAATTAGGTACTAACTAAGTTGAAATCAATGGCAACAACAGAATTAAGAAATAAAGCAGAAGGCAAGATCCCGAAGGAAACATTTTTATTTGAAATAGCCTGGGAAGTATGTAATCAGGTGGGAGGCATTTACACGGTCATCCGTTCAAAAGTCCCTTCGGTAATCGACAAATGGGGAAAAGATAATTATTGTCTGGTGGGGCCCTATTTTGCCGATCAGGCGGCCGCACATTTTGATGCAGCCACCGACTTCTCATCGCCCATTGGCAAGGCAGTTTTAAAATTGCAGGAACGGGGTTTCGATGTGCACTACGGTCAGTGGATTGTTTCAGGCCGGCCTAATGTGGTGCTCTTCAACCCTTATTCGGTGTTCGATATGCTGGGGGAAATCAAGCATTTCATTTGGGAAGATTACCACATTTCCCTGCCGGGCAACGATCAGTTGCTGGACCAGGTGGCCGCTTTTGGTTATCAGGTAAAAGAGTTTTTCAGCTATCTGTGCACTTCGGGCATCTGCAACCAAAACGTGATTGCCCATTTCCACGAATGGATGGCCGGCTTGCCTATTCCCGGCATCCGAAAACAAAACCTGAACATCAAAACTGTTTTTACCACTCACGCAACCCTTTTGGGCAGGTATCTTGCCATGAACGATCCTAAATTCTACGATAATCTTGCTTTTTACAACTGGGAGGCGGAAGCTGACCGGTATAACGTGCGGCCAATTGTGGAAATTGAACGGGCAGCGGCACACGGGTCACACGTTTTTACCACGGTGAGCGATATCACCGGAAAAGAATGTACCCAACTGCTTGGCCGAACGCCCGACCTGATTCTTCCCAATGGCCTAAACATCCAACGGTTTGAGGCTTTGCACCAGGTACAAAACCTCCATGAGCAAATAAAACAGCAGATAAACGACTTCGTGATGGGGCATTTCTTCCAAAGCTATTCTTTCGATCTCGACAAAACCCTTTACTTTTTCACTTCAGGCCGCTATGAATATCATAATAAGGGCTACGATTTGACCTTAGAAGCCCTGGCACGCTTAAATTATAAAATGCAACAGGCGGGCATAAACATCACAGTGGTTACCTTTTTCATTACCCGGCGACCGTTCTACACCATTAATCCGGACGTGCTGCAGAACAAAGCGCAGATGGAAGATGTCTGGAGGGTGTGCGAAGAAATTAAAGAGCAGGTGGGCAAGCGCCTATATACCAACATTACCTCTGCCGACGGACCTTATGAATTTCCCGACTTGCGCGAAATGGTGGACGACTATCTGCGTTTGAAACTTCGCCGGAACGTGCAAGGCTGGAAAACGCACCGCTTACCCAAAATTGTAACTCATACTTTAAAAGACGACTCCTCGGACGAAATTCTGAATTTCCTCCGTACGGCACATTTGGTGAACAATCGTCACGACAAAGTGAAAATCGTTTATCATCCGGATTTTATATCCACTACGAATCCATTGTTCAAAATGGACTACAATACTTTCGTACGAGGCTGCCATCTCGGCATTTTCCCAAGCATGTATGAGCCCTGGGGCTATACTCCGCTCGAATGCCTGGCCAGCGGGCTGCCGTCCATAACCAGCGAACTGGCAGGTTTTGGCAATTATGTAGTGGATAATATCCCCGATCACGACGAAAAAGGGATGTACATTATCAATCGCGGGGGGCGGAATTTCTATGAAGTGGCCGAAGACCTGGCTAATATGCTGTTCCATTTTGTGGAAATGACCCGCCGCGAACGGATAGCATTGCGCTATAAATGCGAAGAAGCTTCGTTGCATTTCGACTGGACCAACCTCGGGAAATACTACGACGATGCCTATAATCTTGCCGTGGAACGCTAAAAACTCAAGCCACTATTTTTATGGTTTCTTCTCCTATTGGTGTTTTTGATTCGGGTTACGGAGGCTTAACTGTGCTGAAAGAACTGGTGAAAGCCTTGCCGCAGCACGACTTTCTCTATCTTGGCGACAATGCCCGAACACCCTACGGCACACGTTCGTTTGATGTAGTGTATGCCTATACGCTGCAAGCCGTAAACTATTTGTTTGCGCAAAACTGCCCCTTGGTGATATTGGCGTGCAACACGGCATCCGCAAAGGCTTTGCGCAGTATCCAGCAGATCGATCTGCCCGGGATGGCATCCAACCGTCATTTACTGGGTGTAATCCGTCCGAGTGTGGAAAAAGTGGCGGAAATAACCCGGAACGGCAGGGTGGGAGTTTTGGGAACTTCGGGTACCGTAGCTTCGGATTCGTATCCCATCGAACTGCAAAAATGGTCGAACGGGCGGGTGGTTTCTACCGTTCAGGAGGCTTGCCCAATGTGGGTACCGATTGTGGAAAGCAACGAAATTGGTACGGAAGGTGCGGAATATTTTATCCGAAAAAACATTCAAAATCTTTTGCAGAAAGATGCGGAATTGGATACGCTTATTTTGGGCTGTACGCATTACCCTCTGCTCATCGACAGCATTAAAAAGTATGTTCCTGACCATGTCAATATTTTGAATCAAGGCAAAGTTGTAGGTGAAAAACTCGTCGATTATTTAAAGCGGCATCCCGAAATTGAACAAGAACTTTCAAAAAACGGCATCCTGCGCTACCAAACCACTGAGTCTGCCGAAAACTTTGAAAGCAAAGCCGCCCTTTTTATGGGCCAAAACGTAAAGGCGGAGCATGTGAGTTTGTAGTATTCGAAAAGAGACGGTAATGAATAATAATACCATAGAAACCTTAAAAATCACTTACCCACCGAAGGAACTAATTTTGCGGTCAAATCCGGGTCTGCCATATCTTTATCAAACGGGAACATGGGTCGGTTGATCCGCTTGTAAGGCAGTTGTTCCAAATCCTGATCAACACCGCCGGGCGTGAGTGCCATAATCCAATCTGCTCTCATATCGTAGAGCTCGGGTACCAGGTAGCCAATTTTTACGACCAAAATGTCCGCTTCACGTGGGTTCAACCCCAAGCGGGTAAAATCCTTTTCGTAATGATACGGTTTGCGTTTGGTTGTGACGATCACGCTAACACTTCCCACCTGAACAACCACTTCGGTTCCGGCAGCAGCATCGCCCTGTTCAATTGCTTTAACGATTCCTGAAAGTTTCACAGGCGGTGCAAAACGGGCATCAATATCGGCACCGGCAAAGCCTTCCACTTTGTTGCCCACTCCGACCTCCACTGCTTTTTTAATAAAGTCAGGACCTGGCAGCGAGGCGTAAATTAGCGAAGGACCGCTTTCGTTTTGAAACTCCGGCCGTGCAAGTATTTCCGTAAGTGTCCAGGTTACGTCGCCGGCTCCGCCTGCTGTTGGGTTATCGCCCATATCGCTAATGATGAAAGGATGTTTTTTGCTGGTAATGGCCATGTCGAGGCATTCCTTGAGCGGAGCAACCGGAGCTACAAATTCAAACTCATTTCTTACTTTCCAGAATGCGCTTGCCAATTCTTCGGCTGCACCGGTAACTGCATTTTTATCGTCGCCGGTAACCATCACTACCCCCTGGTTCCGCAGTTCATCGGCCCATGCATAACCAATCCATATAGCAGCGTCGATAATTCCATCGCGTTCTGTTATTGGTTCTACTTTGGCATATAAACTTTTTCCGGGTTCAATGCGCGTGCTCGTTTTTTCACCGGGCAACAAAATAGGCACCGGTATCCAGGCTTTGTATCCCGGTTTTCCTTTCCCGTTTTCTAAACGGTCCAGCAAATTTTCAAGTGCGCGCTGTTTCGATTCCAAAGCATCTTCGTGAGGTGCCAAGCGGTAGCAGGTAATGAGATCGGTGTTTTCTGCCAGCCGCCAGCTCACATTTCCGTGTAAATCCATGGAAGTTGAAATGACGGTTTCATTTCCCACAATCTCCCGGATGCGGATAATAAAATCTCCCTCCGGATCATCAAGACCCACCACGCTCATTGCCCCGTGGATGTCGAAAAATATACCATCATACGGAACATTCTGTTTGAGCATATCAAGGGTTTCGTTTACCAACGATTCGTAGGCTTCGCGCGTAACAATGCCACCGGGAATAGCATGTCCGCGCAGGGTAGGGAACCAAACTGCCCGTTTCCGGTCGGCCGAGTCGGCTAAAAGAAACGGATAGTAGGAAAATATTTCATCACCACGACGAACACGGAATGCTTCTTCTGTGGACTGTGCCGGCGAAAAGGTACTCGACTCGATAGCCAGGCCGCAAATGGCAACGCGTGGAAGTTCTTCGCTTTGTTTGTTTTTTTGCGAACAGGAAAGCAAAAAGACCATGGAAGCTACCAGTAGAAAAAAGTGTATATTTTTCATTTTTTTTTAATCAGTAAATGTAGAAAGATTATTGAACTTTTAGTTCAATGCTTTTCAGTTAGTAATGCAAATTAAGAGTTGGAACAAATAGATAATCAACTGTTCAACCCTTTCAGGGTTGATTTACTACTGCTGTTTTACCCCCGAGCTTCGCACAGCCCGTCCCGTTTTGCGGGAGGGCTATTATTGTTAAAGACTTGACAGCGTTAAGGATAAAAAAAAGAGGGACGAAAGCCGCCCCTCTAATAGAAGGCAATACCGAATTAAATAAAATAAAAACTTCTCTCTTGATTGTTTTTCGCCTTCCGTTTAAAAAACGTTAATCTTTATTTTTTAGTATCAATAACTTGAAATTCTTTCTGAAAGCTATATGGCAAACTGTCCAATCACCTTAAAACCATGTGTTTAAGTGGCTGGATTTAAACCAATCCTTGTGCGATCATTGCATTGGCAACTTTGGCAAAACCGCCAATGTTGGCACCTTTCACATAATTTACATACCCGTCGTCCTCTTTTCCGTAATTCACGCACATTTCGTGAATATTACACATAATGGAGTAGAGCTTGGCATCTACTTCATCACGGGTCCACGACAGGCGCATGCTGTTTTGGGTCATTTCAAGCCCCGAAACTGCAACACCGCCGGCATTGGCTGCTTTGCCCGGGGCGTATAATATTTTCGCATCTAAAAACTTGTGTTCGGCTTCGTAGGTTGACGGCATATTGGCTCCTTCGGCTACAAGGAAACAACCATTTTTCAAAAGCATTTCAGCTTCGTCGCCGCTAATTTCGTTTTGTGTGGCGCAGGGAATGGCAATGTCGCATTTTATAAACCAAGGCCTTTGATTTTCAAAGTACTCAACGTTGTATTCTTCTGCGTATTCCTTAATTCTGCCACGATATACGTTTTTGAGCATCATTACATATTCAAGTTTTTCGAGATCAATTCCGTTCGGGTCATAAATGGTTCCGCTCGAATCGGAAAGGCTCACCGGAATTCCGCCCATGTGAAGCACTTTTTCAACCGTATATTGCGCAACGTTTCCTGAACCTGAAATAGCCACGGTTTTCCCTTTTAAAGTGTCGCCTCGGGTTTTTAGCATTTCTTCTGCAAAATACACCGTTCCGTAACCGGTGGCTTCGGGCCGGATTACTGAACCGCCCCAACCAATTCCTTTGCCTGTGAAAACTCCGGTAAATTCATTCCGTATGCGTTTGTATTGGCCAAACATGTATCCTATTTCGCGGCCACCAACGCCGATATCACCAGCCGGCACATCCGTATTAGTGCCAATATGGCGTGACAATTCGGTCATAAAACTTTGGCAGAAGTGCATCACTTCATTATCCGATTTACCTTTTGGATCGAAATCGGAACCTCCCTTACCGCCGCCCATGGGCAAAGTGGTAAGGCTGTTTTTAAGTACCTGCTCAAAAGCCAGAAATTTGAAAATATTTTGGTTCACATTGGGATGAAAGCGAAGGCCACCTTTGTACGGACCAATCGCACTGTTCATTTGAATACGATAGCCCCGGTTGATGTGGATATTCCCTTTGTCATCGGTCCAGGGCACTCTGAACTGTATGGAACGTTCAGGTTCAACCATACGTTCTAATATTTTTGCATGAATGTATCTTGGGTTTTTTATTAAATAATCGGCAAGAGTCTCAACAACGCCTAACACTGCCTGATGAAATTCATTTTCTCCGGGGTTTTTAGCTTTTACATAAGCCATGAAATCTTCTGTGAATGCTTTTGGATCCGTTGTGTTCATAAATTAATTGTATGGTTTTTTTATTCTATTTAAATACTTATGTTATCAAAACATTCGCAAAAATAATAAACTATTGCAAATGTGTTGAAAAACGATAGGAATGTTAACGAAACATCACATTTTGATTGCTTTTTGACAAAACACACTAAAGGGTTTTGACGTGTAAATTTGTAGGATAACAAAGTTTATAATAAAATTTCCCTGTTCTTTCTTTCCTTTTAATTCAAACGTGTAAATTCACGCGCTAATAATTACTTGTTGTAAAATTAACACTCAGTATGGAAATATTCAGCACACGAAATGTGAACAAGGCTTTTGCTTCTACCCAGGCACTAACCGATGTAAGCATCTCTGTAGGCGAACAAAGCATTTTTGGTTTGCTTGGCCCAAATGGTGCAGGCAAAACCACTTTGATTCGCATCATCAACCAAATTACTGCACCCGATACGGGGGAAGTGCTTTTGGACGGCAAAAAAATGGACCGTTCCGATATTTCTAAAATCGGTTACTTGCCCGAAGAGCGTGGCCTCTACAAAAAGGTAAAGATTGGCGAGCAGGCCATTTATCTGGCGCAATTAAAAGGAATGAGCCGAAGTGAAGCCGTGCGAAACCTGAAGCTGTGGTTCGAGAAATTCGAAATCATGTCGTGGTGGAACAAAAGCATTGAGGAGCTTTCAAAAGGGATGCAGCAAAAAGTTCAGTTTATCACCACGGTAGTCCACAAACCGAAACTGTTGATTTTCGACGAGCCTTTCAGCGGTTTCGACCCAATCAATGCAAATTTGCTGAAACGCGAAATTCTAAAACTTCGCGACGATGGCGCCACTATTATTTTTTCAACCCACAACATGGAGTCGGTAGAGGAATTGTGCGACCACATTGCGCTCATCAATAAATCCGTAAAAATTGAAGGCGGACCTACACACGAAATACGTCAAAAGTACAAAGGCAATATCTTCGAAGTAAAATACAAAGGCGATTTCAACCAGGTGAGCCAAACGCTGGGCAAGCAATTCAAAATCATAAAACACTCCGAAAGTAAGGTTGAAAACCAGTTAACCGTGGAGCATATCCATGGAAATTCGAACAACGATTTAATTAAAGCCTTGATTCCGGTTTGCGAAATTTACTCGTTCGAAGAGCTTATCCCCAGCATGAACGATGTATTTATTAAAGCAGTTGGGGAGGCGAATAGAAAACATGAATAAAACGCTGATCATATTAAAACACGAATACCTGAAAAGGGTAAAAAAGAAATCCTTCATTATCCTTACTATATTGGTGCCCCTGCTTTTTGCGGGCATGTTCGCATTGCTGATTTACTTGGCAATCAACAACGATAAGGAAGAGCGTACCATTGCGGTTTACGACGAATCCACCTTATTCCTAGGTGAATTTAAAGATGAAATTTATACAAAATATTATTTCGTTCCGAAGGAAGAATACGAACAGTTAAAAAGTAATTTGAAAGGGAGCGAGTTTTATGCCCTGCTTTTTATTCCTCAGAATATTTATTCCAGCAACACGGCGCAATTGATTTCCAATAAGCAGGTGCCCATGGAGCTTAATGACGATATTCAGCGGAAACTTAGCCGTTTTATTGAAAACGATAAACGAAGAAAAATCATCGATCAAACCCAGATTCCCGATTTGGAAGAGCGCTTAAATGCAACGAAGACAACAGTGAATTTAAGCACATTAAAAATTTCGGAAAAGGGAGAAGCAAAAAAAAGTTCGTCGGCCATCGCGTTCTTCACGAGTTATGCCATGGGCTTCATCATCTACTTTTTTGTTTTCATGTATGGTTCTATGGTCATGCGAAGCGTTATGGAAGAGAAAAAGAGCCGCATCATCGAGGTCATTATTTCTTCGGTAAAACCCTCGCAACTGATGGCCGGAAAAATCATCGGTACGGCGTTGGTAGGACTAACACAAGTTGCTATATGGATACTACTCGGTATTGTTGCAATAGGAACAGTTCAAAGTTTTTTTAGTCCCGAATCGGCTCAACAAATCGGCCAAAGCGTGATGGAAACCCAGGGACAAATGAATCCCGCCCTGGCGCAGGCAGCCGATCAAAACAAAGTGATGGAAATTGTGGAAATGATTGGCAACCTCAACATACCACTGATCCTCTTTGCTTTTGTATTTTACTTTTTGATGGGGTATTTGCTCTATAGCTCCCTGCTTGGTGCTGTTGGTGCCGCAGTTGACAACGACGAAGATTCGCAGCAAATGATTCTTCCGGTTACCTTCCCGCTTATTATTTCCATTATGTTGCTCATGCTCATTGCACGAAATCCGGAGGGACCACTCGCTTTTTGGGCTTCAATTATTCCGTTTACTTCACCGGTTATCATGTTGGCCCGTGTGCCCTATGGGATTCCAACCTGGGAACTGCTGCTTTCTATGTTTTTGCTGATTATTACTACCATAGGCACCATTGCGGCGGCTGCCAAAATCTACCGCATCGGCTTGTTGATGTACGGCAAAAAAGTGAACATCAAAGAATTGTTTAAATGGTTGCGTTATAAAGACTAACTCTAAACATGAAAAAATCATATTTTTTATTTAGAATCAATGAAAATTACTTATAATTGCAATCAATATGAAAAACACCATGTTAAATACTTGTATGTGTTGCTTCTTCTCCAAAACGAGGAAGGTGTTTTTCCATATTATAAACTGAATAGAATTCATTTATAAATAGTCAAAAAGCTTTCCTGATAACGGAAAGCTTTTTTTTTAATTAATTTTAAGATTCAAATTATGAAAGCACAAAGCATTTTAGAAACCATTGGCAATACGCCACACGTTCGATTGAGCCGTTTATTCCCCGATTATGAGGTTTGGATGAAAGTTGAGAAAACCAATCCGGGCGGAAGCATTAAGGACCGCATAGCACTTTCGATGGTGGAAGACGCCGAGAAAAGGGGGATAATCAAAGAAGGTTGGGTCATTATTGAACCTACATCGGGTAATACAGGCATTGGTTTGGCCATAGTTGCAGCCGTTAAAGGGTACCGCTTAATTCTGACCATGCCCGAATCGATGAGTTTGGAGCGCAGAAAAGTATTGTCTGCCTTAGGGGCCGAGTTGGTTTTAACTCCCAAAGAAAAAGGGATGAAGGGTTCGATTGCAAAAGCTCAGGAACTGTCGGCAGAAATTAAAAATTCGTGGATTCCTATGCAGTTCGATAATCCGGCCAACGTTGACGCCCACCGTGAGCATACTGCCCAGGAAATTTTGAATGATTTTCCAGAGGGCTTTGACTATTTGATCACGGGAGTTGGTACCGGAGGTCACATCACCGGTGTTGCAGAAGTTTTGAAAAAGAAATTTCCGAACCTGAAAGTTTTTGCCGTGGAACCCGATGGAAGCCCGGTAATTGGTGGCGGTGAACCGGGGCCTCATGGTGTTCAGGGGATTGGAGCCGGTTTCATCCCTAAAATATTGAATGTTGATTTGTTGGACGGAACCATTGAAATAAGCAAAGAGGAGGCATATGAATATGCTTTAAAAGCAGCCAGACAGGAAGGGCTTTTTGTAGGGATTTCCTCGGGAGGCTCACTTGCAGCAGTGACAAAAAAGATAAAAGAACTTCCTGCAAATTCAAGGATATTAACGTTTTGCTACGATCATGGGGAACGCTACCTTTCGGTGGAGGGATTGTATTAAATTAGTTTGAATTCAACAATAGCCCGGGGAATCTGTTCTGTTTTAAACGAAGAAAAATTATGGCAGAAATTACATTTAAAGGAAACACAGTAAATACAGTTGGCAATCTGCCAAAGGTGGGCGAAAAGGCTAAAGACTTCAGCCTGGCAAAGACTGATTTATCGCGGGTAAACTTATCCGATTTTGCGGGTTCAAAGCTGGTTCTGAATATTTTTCCAAGTCTCGACACGCGAACATGTGCGGCGTCGGTACGACGTTTTAATAAGGAAGCTACCAGTTTAGACAATACTAAAGTTCTCTGCATTTCGCGTGATTTGCCTTTTGCACAAGCTCGCTTTTGTGGTGCCGAAGGTATCGAAAATGTGGTGGTTCTTTCGGACTTTGTAAGCGGTGAATTTGGTAAAAACTACGGTTTAGAGATGACTGACGGACCGCTTCGTCATCTTCATTCCCGCGTGGTGATTGTTCTCGATGAAAACGGGAAAGTAACTTATACCCAGCAAGTACCTGAAATTGCCGACGAACCCAACTACGAGGAGGCATTAAACGCGGTAGAATAACTTACGGGGGAAGTAGGCATTTTATCAAACAAATGCTTTTTTTGTTTGTTCTCTAAACTGTGAGTCAAATATTTAGTTCAAATAATAATGAATAATAAAATGTCAATGTTTATCATCGGATTAGTTTTAGGGATTGTTGTAACAGTTGTTGCAATCATGATTATTCTGCCCAAACAGATGTTTGTGGTGAAAGAGAGCAAATTGGATTTTGCAGGAACTGTAATGGCTATCGAGGAATCGGCAGCCGAAAACAAATGGGGCATCTCCCATAAATACGATTTGCAGGCCACGTTAAAAGGAAAGGGCTTTGATGTGAAACCTGTAAATGTGATGTCCTTGTGCAAACCCGATCACGCCTACCAAATTTTGTCGAGCAACCAAGAGCGTTTGGCATCGGCATTGATGCCCTGCCGGATCGCGGTTTACGAAAATGACGGGAAAACTTATGTCTCGATGTTGAATTCTGCGTTGTTCTCAAAGTTCATGAGCAGTAAAATCAAATCGGTAATGGGTGAAGCCGCTGCTGAAAACACGATAATTTTAAAGCCGGTTTTGAAGTAGTGTTGCATCAAATATTATAAGGATATAATCGCAAGAAAATGAAACAGTTATTGTTTTTATTCGCAATTTTTTTTGTTGTTTCCTGTAGCAGCGGAATAAAAAATAAGGATACCGACCAACAGTCGAACCAAAAAGCCGATATGGTTGAAACTACCGTTAAAATTGGCGGGATGCATTGCGACATGTGTGTTGCTTCGATTGAAAAAGGGGTAAACGAACTGGATGGCGTTGCTTCGGTCGAAGTTAGTTTGAGCGATTCATCCGCTGTGGTTTCTTATGATGCCTCAAAATTGGATTTGACAAAAATCGGTAAAGCAATTGAAAAGAGAGGTTATTCGGTTAAGAAGTAATAGCATTTTGTCAATTTTTGCCTGTTTGTCTCAAATTGGCACAATCTAAGCCCGAGCCAGGATAAATGACTACGATCCTTCCGACACATTATTTTATTTGGTTAATTTGTGGTGATTTTTAAAACAGGGAACATCATATTTTCAGAAGCAATGGGTCAGAGATTTAATAAAAGCAGAACTATAACAAAAACAAAAGGGCCGGTTTGGAGTATAAAAGTTGAAGTTTGTCCTGCGCTGACAGATAGTTCTAATATTCTGGTAACGAAGGTTAAACATTGGAAGATTAAAGAAATTCTCAACTAAAAAAGCTTCGACCTGATGGTCGAAGCCTTTTTTAGCTCTTTTTTGAGGAGTCGGAGGAGCTTACTTGTACTCGTCCCAACTTTTTATAGTAATGTCCTCAATATTGTATTTGCAGACCCCATAAATAAATGCACTCGCCACCCGCGCGTTGGTAATCAGCGGAACGTTAAAATCAATGGCATTTCGCCGGATAGCATATCCGTTGCTCAACTCACGTTTCGTATAGTTTTTCGGGATATTAATTACCAAATCCAGCCTTTTCTCTTTGATGAAAGTGATGGTGTTTGGCGATTGTCCTTCTTGGTCGGGCCAATAAAGGTGGGTGTTTTCCACCCCGTTTTCAGTAAAAAAACGGCTTGTACCCTCGGTAGCAAAAATGTTGTACCCGCGGTCACGAAGCATCTTTGCGCTATTTAATAATTCTACCTTTCCACGGGATGGACCGGATGAAATTAAAACATTTTTAACGGGCATGCGATAACCTACCGAAAGCATTGCTTTGAGTATGGCTTCGTAATAATTTTCGCCAATGCAGCCCACTTCGCCCGTAGATGCCATGTCAACGCCCAATACCGGGTCGGCATTCAGCAAGCGTGCAAACGAAAACTGAGGTGCTTTCACGCCTACGTAATCCAGTTCAAAAAACGATTTATCGGGTTTTGGAACATCAATCCCCAGCATTACTTTGGTTGCAATTTCGATTAAATTCAGTTTCATTACTTTTGAAACGAAAGGGAAACTACGCGAAGCCCGGAGGTTGCATTCAATCACCTTAATATCGTTGTCTTTCGCAAGGATCTGCATGTTGAACGGCCCCGTTATTTCAAGTCCTTTTGCAATTTCGCGGGTGATTTTTTTAACTCGCCGTATGGTTTCGATGTATAGTTTTTGTGGTGGAAAAACAATTGTAGCATCGCCTGAATGAACACCGGCAAACTCCACGTGTTCCGAAATGGCGTAGGCAATTATTTCACCTTTGTTGGCCACTGCGTCAATTTCAATTTCTTTGGCTTCTTCGATAAATTCGGTAACCACAACCGGATGTTCTTTTGAAACATTTACTGCCAATTGCAGAAAAGACTCTAACTGGTCGGGGTTAGAAACCACGTTCATTGCCGCGCCTGAAAGAACGTAGGAAGGACGAATCAACAAGGGGTAACCCACTAAATCCACGAATTTATGAATTTCTTCTATAGTGGAAAGTCTGGCCCATCGCGGTTGGTCAATTTTCAAAATATCCAGAAGTGAAGAGAATTTTTCGCGATCTTCGGCATTGTCGATTTTTGATGCTGCGGTGCCCAAAATCGGAACGTTTTGTTTGTCCAGTTTCATGGCGAGATTGTTTGGAATTTGCCCGCCTACCGACACAATCACTCCGTGGGGAATTTCCAAATCAACAATGTCCATCACCCGCTCAAACGTTAATTCGTCGAAGTACAAGCGATCGCAGGTGTCGTAATCCGTACTCACCGTTTCGGGATTATAGTTGATCATTATCGAACGGTAATTCTCTTTTTTAATCGTATTTATCGCATTCACGCTGCACCAGTCAAATTCTACCGAACTTCCAATCCGGTATGCCCCGGAGCCCAGAACAATAACGGATTTGTCATCGTTCATGAATTCGATGTCGTGTTCACAACCGTTGTAAGTGAGGTACAAATAGTTAGTTTGTGCGGGATATTCGCCTGCCAGCGTGTCAATTTGTTTTACGAAAGGCAGGATTCCATTTGCTTTTCTGAAATTTCGAACCCGGAGTAAATCGTCAAAAATATTTTTATTTGAGCTCGTAAACACGAGACGGGCGATTTGAAAATCGGAAAACCCGGCTTGCTTCGTAAGTTTCAGCAAATCCAGTGAAAGATCTTCCAGTTTGTTAACTTTTTCCAACTGGTCGCGTAGCACGATAATATTTTTCAGTCGATATAAAAACCAACGGTCTATTTTTGTTTTTTCATAGATTTCATCAACGGTGTAGTTTTTATTGAAGGCCTCGGCAATTGCAAAAATCCTCCGGTCCGTTGGGTTGCTCAGCTCTTCATCAATGGCTTCGATACTAATTTCTTCAGTGTTGGCAACAAAACCGTGCATTCCAAGGCCAACCATGCGAATTCCTTTCTGAATGGCTTCTTCAAAAGTTCGTCCGATGGCCATAATTTCGCCCACACTTTTCATCGAACTCCCAAGGGTTTTTGAGACACCTACAAATTTGCTCAAATCCCACCGGGGAATTTTCACTACGCAATAATCTAATGCAGGTTCAAATGCAGCCGTAGTAACTTTAGTGACCGAGTTTTTAAGTTCGTGCAACCCATAACCAAGCCCGAGCTTGGCCGCCACAAAAGCCAGCGGGTAGCCCGTTGCTTTGGAGGCCAGTGCTGATGAGCGCGACAAACGGGCATTTACCTCAATTACACGGTAATCTTCAGAATGCGGGTCGAGTGCAAACTGAACATTGCATTCGCCAATTACGCCAACCCGTCGTATAATTTTAATTGAAATTGCGCGCAGTTTATGGTATTCCGTGCTGGAAAGTGTTTGTGAGGGCGCAACTACGATACTCTCCCCTGTGTGAATTCCTAAGGGGTCGAAATTCTCCATGTTGCAGACGGTGATGCAATTGTCGTAGCTATCGCGCACCACTTCGTATTCCACCTCTTTCCAGCCTTTTATGGATTCCTCCACCAAAATTTGCGGTGAATAGGAAAAAGCTTTTTGTGCAAGGGTTTTTAGTTCTTCCTGGTTTTCGCAGAACCCCGAACCCAAACCGCCCAGCGTATAGGCAGCCCGGATGATGATGGGAAAGCCAACAATTTCTGCCGCTTTAAATGCTTCATCCATGGTTTTTGCAGCGATGCTTTTGGGCGTTTTTATATCGATTTCTGCGAGCATTTTCGAGAAAAAATCACGGTCTTCTGTTTCAATAATCGATTGAACCGGTGTTCCCACAACTTTCAAATTGTATTTTTCGAGCACACCTGATTCAAATAAAGCCACACCGCAATTCAACGCAGTTTGTCCGCCAAAAGCAAGCAAAATACCCTGTGGTTTTTCTTTTTTGATAACTTCCTCCACAAAATAGGGGGTAACCGGCAGGAAATAAATTTTATCCGCAATGTCGTCCGAAGTTTGGATTGTCGCAATATTCGGGTTGATGAGGATGGTTTCAACCCCTTCTTCTTTCAATGCTTTCAGTGCCTGCGATCCAGAATAATCAAACTCACCCGCTTCACCAATTTTCAATGCCCCCGAACCTAAAATTATTGCCTTTTTAATATCAGTCTTAATCATTTTTTCAATTATTTAAATCGCCCTTCTTACTCCTCCCCCTTAGGGGGAGGTCGGGAGGGGGCGGTTATAAACTATCCATAAACTCATCAAATAAAAACTCTGTGTCCGTTGGTCCACTCCAGGCTTCGGGATGAAACTGCGTGGAAAAAAACGGTTTGGTTTTGTGCCTGATCCCTTCGTTTGTATTGTCGTTAACGTTGATAAACATCGGCTCCCAATCGTTGGGCAGTGTTTCGGTTGCCACCACGTACCCGTGGTTTTGCGAAGTAATGTAACACCTGTTGGTACCAACTCGCAAAACGGGTTGGTTATGGCTACGGTGACCGTATTTCAGTTTATAGGTATCAGCACCGGCGGCACGTGCCAGCAGCTGGTTTCCGAGGCAGATTCCCATGATTGGGATTTCGGCATTAATTGCCTTCTGGATGTTTTTAATAGTAATACCGCACTTGGCCGGATCGCCCGGGCCGTTAGAAATAAATAAACCGTCGAAATCTTCACCGAAAAAGTCATAATCCCACGGTACGCGGATTACCGTTGCATTTCGTTCTAACAGACAGCGGATAATGTTGTTCTTCACGCCGCAGTCAATTACAACTACCTGATATTTACCGTCGCCATAAACTTCCTTTTCTTTGCAACTGGCAATTGCTACTAAGTTTTCTTCGTTGGGATCGTAAAACCCGATTTCTTCGTCTTCAAACTCAATTTTCCCCAACATCGATCCCTTCTCACGTAAAATTTTTGTTAAGGCTCGTGTGTCGATACCAAAAATCCCCGGAACTTCATATTCCCTTAACCAATCCGACAAACTTTTTTCAGCATTCCAATGGCTGAATTCAAACGAATAATCAGCGATTATTAAGCCGGAAATACGTAATTGGTTCGATTCGTAGAAGCGATGCATGCCGTTTTCTCTCTGACTATATGGAACGCCGTAGTTCCCAATCATCGGGTAAGTAGAAACTAAAATCTGACCAGTGTACGACGGATCGGTTAAACTCTCCGGATAGCCCGTCATTGCAGTATAAAACACTACTTCGCCAGCCACCGATTTTTCACTCCCGAATGATTTTCCTGAAAATACAGTACCGTCTTCTAAAGTGAGTTTTGCTCGTTTTACGTCCAACATATTGCAGTTATTTTATTAAAAAAAATGCGCTTGCACTAAAAATAGTACAAACGCATTCTCTTTTATCTTTTATATTAGTAAGTATTGCTCTCTTTCTCATCGAACCTGAAATGACGATGTATAAATTATTGATGCTGTAAAAGTAGAAATATTTCTTGGATTTTTTCTTTAAATAAAAATTAATGTATAAATTTGCAACCAAATTGTATAATTATACATGATAAAAAGTCGGGCACAGCGCCATCTGGAAATACGGAAAATTATCGCTCGCGGCGGGATCAGCAGTCAGGATGAGTTACTTGTTGAACTGAAAAAGAAAGAATTTTCTTTAACTCAGGCTACTTTGTCGCGCGACCTTAAGAGTTTGCAGGTTGCAAAAGTTGCGCATCCTGCAAAAGGGTACGTATATGTTATTGCCGGGGACGAACCGGAAGGTGCCAACTCAGAACAAAAACGTATTGATTATCTATCCGATGGATTTCGGGATCTACGTTTTTCTGGAAATTTAGCAGTTTTACGCACCCAGCCAGGTTATGCGAGCAGCATCGCAGCCATGATCGACAAAGCAAATTCCTGGGAAATATTGGGAACAATTGCCGGTGACGACACGATTTTGATTATACAAAAAGAAGGAGTTTCTAAAATGGATTTAATAAACGCATTGATAACAATAATGCCAAACTTAAGAGGTAAATTATAATTTTTGGAGAGATGAAGGAGCTGAAAAATGTTAAAATAATAGTTGCAAACGAGGAGCATATCAAATACGTGGATGCCATTAACGATGCCATTGATATTGCTTCGAAGCAACGGGGGACGGGTATTGCGAGGAGGACATTTGAGTACATTGCGAATAAAATGAAGGAACGGAAAGCTATTATAGCACTCGAAGGCGACAAATTTGCAGGTTTTTGTTACATAGAAGCCTGGCAGGAAAAGGGTTTTGTGGCTAATTCGGGATTGATTGTCACCGATGAATTCCGCGGAATTGGCTTAGCGAAGGCAATCAAGCAGAAAGCTTTTGATCTTTCCCGCGAACGCTATCCAGATTCAAAAATATTCGGGTTAACAACAGGCTTGGCGGTAATGAAAATAAATCACGATCTGGGCTATCGCCCGGTAACTTACTCCGAACTAACAACCGATGACCAATTCTGGGATGGCTGTAAAGGGTGTGTGAATTATGACATTTTGACCCGTATGAATCGTACAAAGTGTTTGTGCACCGGAATGCTTTACGACCCTGCTTGGGAGAAAGTTAAAAAGGGAAACGAAAGTGCCATCAAAAAACGCAGCCTGCTTGACATTATTAAAAAGTTGAAGCCAAAATTAAACGGTAAAAAAAGTATAACGGAAGAAAAGAAAAGTGAAAATAAAACGGGGATAGGCCGCATTTTTAATTTGTTTTATTGAAAATCGGAATCGCTTTTTAAATAGATAATTATGAATAAAAAATTGGTTTTGGCGTTCAGCGGCGGTTTAGATACCTCGTTTTGCGCAAAATATTTGAAAGAAGAAAAAGGTTATGAGGTTTACACGGCAATCGCCAACACAGGCGGCTTTTCCGATGAGGAATTGAAGGCAATCGAAGAACGGGCTTATAAATTAGGTGCAGTAAAACACGTTACGCTCGACGTTACCAACGAATATTACGAAAAGTGCATCCGTTACATGGTTTTTGGCAATGTGTTGCGCAACAATACTTATCCCATTTCGGTGAGTTCGGAGCGCGCTTTTCAGGCCATTGCAACGATTAACTATGCCAAAGAAATTGGTGCAGGTTACATTGCACACGGCAGTACCGGCGCAGGAAATGATCAAATCCGTTTCGACCTGATTTTTCAGGTACTTGCCCCTGAAATTGAAATTATCACACCAACCCGTGACCTTTTGTTGAGCCGCCAGCAGGAAATCGACTACCTGAAAAAGTTTGGATACGAGGCCGACTTTTCCAAAATGGACTATTCCATTAATCAAGGTTTATGGGGCACAAGTGTGGGCGGCAAAGAAACGCTGAAATCGGGAACCAACTTGCCAAACCATGCTTATCCAAGCCAAATGGAAGCTACTGAAGAAAGGATAATTGAGCTGGGTTTTGTGAAAGGCGAGCTGAAAACTATTGACGGAAGATCATTTGAAAACGGACCAAAAACCATTCAGGCTTTGGATGAAATTGCATCGAAATACGCCATTGGCCGCGACACGCATGTTGGCGACACCATTATCGGAATTAAAGGACGAGTTGGTTTTGAAGCTGCTGCACCGTTAATTATAATAAAAGCGCACCATCTGTTAGAAAAACACACACTTACCAAATGGCAAAGCTATTGGAAAGAGCAATTGGGCAACTGGTACGGAATGTTTTTGCACGAAGCTATGTACCAGGAACCGGTGATGCGCAACATTGAAACCTTCCTCGAATCGACTCAGGAAAATGTAACTGGAAAAGTAATTGTAAAATTAAAACCTTATCATTTTGAATTGGTTGGAATTGAATCAGAACACGATTTAATGAATTCAGCCTTTGGCGAATACGGTGAAACCGTAAAAGCATGGACTGCCGACGACGTGAAAGGGTTTACAAAAATCCTGTCGAATTCTTTGAAGATTTATAATGCGGTAAATAAGAAAATTTAATGATAAAAGTAGGAATAATAGGAGGAGCGGGCTACACCGCAGGCGAATTGCTTCGGATTTTACTGAATCATCCCAATGTTGAAATCGGATTTCTGCAAAGTACCAGTAACGCTGGAAACCTGATTTCAGATGTGCACGAAGATTTACTTGGTGAAACCGTTTTGATCTTTACTGATGAAATGCCTTTTGAAAAAGTGGATGTTCTGTTTTTGTGCATGGGGCACGGGAAATCGGTTGAATTTATGCAGAAAAACAATCTGCCGGATTCGTTAAAAGTGATTGATTTGAGCCACGATTTCAGGTTAAAAAGAAACGGGAACGATTTCGTTTATGGTTTGCCCGAATTGAACCGTGAAGCAATTAAATCGGCAAAATACATTGCCAATCCAGGCTGTTTTGCCACAGGAATTCAGTTGGGGCTTTTACCACTTGCAGCCAATAATTTGTTAAGTGACGAAGTTCATGTCCAAGCGATTACAGGCTCTACCGGTGCAGGACAAAAACCCACTGAAACCTCGCATTTTAGCTGGCGGAGCGGCAATGTTTCAGCCTATAAAATATTTGAACATCAGCACGAAAGCGAAATTTTGCAGAGTTTGAAACAGTTGCAACCTGCTTTTGATAAAGATTTCAACTTTGTGCCAATCCGCGGAAACCACACGCGCGGAATTTTTGTTTCGGCATACACAAATTTTTTGAGGACGATTGAAGAAGCAAATGAATTGTTTAAAAATTATTACAAATTGCACCCTTTTGTTTTTGTAAGCAATAAAAATCCTGGAGTGAAACAAGTTGTCAACACCAACAAGGCAGTTCTCTATCTTGAAAAACACGGTAACAAGCTGGTAATTATCAGCATCACCGACAATTTGATAAAAGGGGCTTCGGGCCAGGCAGTTCAAAACATGAACCTGATGTTCGGCCTCGATGAAAAAGCAGGGCTGAATTTAAAACCAGTTGCATTTTGATATAGAATTAGAACACAAATAACGCAGATTGTACCGATTGACGCAGATAAAAATCAGTGAAAATCAATTGAAACAGTGTCATCAGCGTTCCAACAAATACTGAATAATAATCATTAAATAAAAGGAATACAGATTTGTGGTAAGCATGATTAAACTTCGTGCTTCCAACTTCAGTCTTCCAACTTTCTTCAACATGAAACTATTTGACGTTTATCCACTTTTCAACATTACCCCAGTAAAGGCCAAAGGCTGTTACGTTTGGGATTCAGAGGGTAAAAAGTACCTCGATTTGTATGGCGGGCATGCCGTGATTTCAATTGGCCATAGCCATTTTCACTACCTACAAAAAATTACCGATCAACTTTCGGATATTGGGTTTTATTCCAATTCAATCCAAAACCCGCTGCAAGCGGAACTGGCAAGGAAACTTGGCGAAATTTCAGGTTGCTCCGATTACCAGCTTTTTCTGTGCAATTCGGGCGCAGAAGCCAACGAAAATGCCATAAAATTAGCATCGTTCGTAACAGCGCGAAAAAAGATAATCAGTTATGCCAAAGGCTTTCACGGACGAACTTCGGCAGCAGTTGCGGTAACCGACAACCCGAAAATCATTGCTCCGGTCAACGAAACAGAAAATGCGATCATCTTACCATTCAACGATTTGGAGGCTACCGAAAACGCCTTAAAAAATGGCGATGTGGCAGCCATAATTATTGAGGGAATCCAGGGGGTTGGCGGAATTCGCGTTCCCACAAAAGAATATCTGAACGGCTTGAAAATGTTGGCGGAGAAATACGGCAGCCTTTTGATTTTGGACGAAATCCAATCGGGTTACGGGCGAAGCGGGAAGTTTTTTGCTTATCAATATTCCGATATTCAGCCTGATATCATTACCATGGCGAAAGGAATGGGCAACGGTTTTCCCATTGGCGGAGTTTTAATTCAGCCCGAAATAAAACCCTGGTCGGGTATGTTGGGGACTACTTTTGGCGGAAACCATTTGGCGTGTGCCGCGGGCATTGCGGTTTTGGATGTCATCAAAAAAGAAAATTTGGTAGAGAATTCGCAAACCGTTGGGAACTATATCATGGAAAAATTGGCGGGAATTAGTTCCGATTATGAAATCCGGGGTTTGGGTCTGATGATTGGAATTGAATTTAAATTCCCGATTAAAGATTTAAGGAATAAATTATTATTTGAATACGGCATTTTCACAGGTGTTTCCGGTCAAAACATTATCCGTCTTTTGCCACCGCTGTGTTTATCGATAGAGCAGGCAGATGTTTTTTTGGACGCATTTGCCAAAGTTTTTACCGATATTTCGGGTTCGTTAAAAGAGTGATATTGAAACTTATCTTTGTTGGAATTAAGTATGGCGATAAAAAAAAGATACGATTCTGAATATATTGAGTGGCTCTCAAAACTGAAAAAGAGAATAAAAAACACTCAAATAAAAGCTGCATTATCAGCAAACAAAGAGATTATTGAAAAAGAACTTGATGCGACAATAAATAAAAAGAGAAATACAAATGATTATATAATTTGAGGGTAGGTGTTTGATAACAATATGAAGGAATTATGGAAAATAAAAAAATAGCAATAATAGGCGTTGGAAATATGGGCGGCGCAATTGCCGTAGGTCTGGTGAAATCGGGTTTTGTGCAAGCCAGCGATATTTTTGTGGCCGACAGAAAAGAAGCTTCGCTCGAAAAAATGAAAGAGTTGGGCGTTAACGCATTCCAAGATAATCTGGAAGCCGCGAGGAACGCAGATGTTGTAATTGTGGCCGTAAAACCTTATCACGTTGAAGCGGTTATCAGTGAATTGAAACCGGTTTTGGCCGCCAACAAGATATTTATTTCCATTGTTGCCGGTGTGGGAATCGACGAATTGGGTGAAATGGCGGGAAAAGAAATCCCAATTTTCAGGGTGATGCCGAATACTGCCATTGCTTTGCAAGAATCGCTTACCTGCATCTCCACAAACGGAAATAGTGCCCCGTACAAAGATTACGTGGTTCATCTTTTTAATAAATTAGGCAAAACCGTTGAAATTGGCGAGGAATTGATGGCGGCGGCAACCGTACTTTCATCGTGTGGAATAGCTTATGCGTTGCGCTATATTCGGGCTGCCATGCAAGGCGGCATCGAAATTGGTTTTGGGGCCGAAATGGCCCAGTTCATTATTGCACAAACCGTGAAAGGAGCTACCGAATTGATATTGCAATCGGGCAACCACCCCGAACGCGAAATCGACAAAGTTACTACACCAATGGGAGTTACAATAACGGGTTTGAACGAAATGGAACACAAAGGATTCAGTTCTTCGCTGATTCAGGGCGTTTTGGCTTCGTATAAAAAGATTAAGAGAGACTGATAAGATTGAAGAAAGATTGAATTAGATTGAAAGCAGTTTGAGGGATGTTTTTCATCAATCTCTATCAATCCCCTCAATCTCCCTCAATCAAATTAAAATAAAAAATGCAATTTCGATATAAAAAAATAACCATAAAAATTGGCAGCAACGTGCTTGCCAAACCCAACGGAACGCTGAATGTCTCGCGGATTGCGCACTTGGTTGACCAAGTTGCTTTTCTCCGCAAAAACGGGGTGGAAGTGGTGGTGGTTTCATCGGGCGCGGTGGCGGCCGGACGGGCAGTTTTGCAACCCTCCAAAAAAACCGATGCCGTTTCGCAACGTCAGTTGTGGGCGGCACTGGGACAGGTAAAATTAATCAGCCGATATTCCGATTTTTTTGGCGAACACGGTTTGGTATGTGCGCAGGTTCTCACAACCAAAGAAAATTTCTCCAGCCGTGCACATTACCTGAACATGAAAAACTGCTTCACAACTTTGCTCGAAAACAAGGTAATTCCAATTGTGAACGAAAACGATACAATTTCGGTTACCGAGTTGATGTTCACCGACAATGACGAGCTTTCGGGATTGATTGCTTCCATGGTAAATTCAGAAGCTTTGATTTTATTGACCAATGTTGACGGGGTTTATAACACCAATCCGAAATATGAAAATGCGGAGTTGATTCGGCAAATCGAAATTAATGATGACGAACCTGAAAATGCAATTTCCACCGAACACTCCGATTTTGGGCGGGGCGGGATATTGACAAAATTCAGAATCGCACAAAAAGTGGCGCGCGACGGAATTGGCGTTCACGTGGCAAACGGAACTTCTGAAAATGTGTTGATAGATTTGATGAACACCGAAAAAGAGCTGAAGCATACTTTTTTTGTGCCCAACCCTAAACTGGCAAACAGCGTAAAAAAATGGATTGCCTACTCCGACGATTTCGCAAAAGGCGAAGTAACCGTGAACTCTGGCGCACAAAAAGCGTTGAATTCTGAAAGGGCAGTGAGCTTACTTCCCGTGGGAATTGTGAAAGTGAACAGCGAATTCAAAAAAGATGATTTAATTAAAATTATAGATGAACAAGGAAAAGTGATTGGCTTAGGAAAAGCCAGTTATGGCTCCGATAAAATTGAAACCGAAAAACAATCGGACAAGCAAAAACCACTCGTGCATTACGATTATTTGTATCTTGAAAACAGAACAAAATGAAAATAGAACAACAACTACAAAACGCCCTCACAGCCGCCCGAAAGTTGAATCTGGTGGAAAACGAAACGGTAAAAAATGTATTGCTGAAATTAGCAAAACAGGCCCGTGCACATACCGACTTTATTCTTGTTGAAAATCAAAAAGATTTGGAGCAAATGGATGAAAACGATCCAAAATACGACCGTTTAAAGTTAACCGCCGAGCGGATTGAAGGAATCGCTTCGGACATTGAGAACGTTGCGAATTTGGAAAGTCCTGTAGGAAAGATTTTAAAAGAAACCGTTCGCCCCAACGGCTTGAAAATCACTAAAATTACAGTTCCTTTTGGTGTAATCGGAATTATTTACGAAGCCCGCCCAAATGTAACATTCGATGTTTTTGCTTTGTGTTTGAAATCGGGTAATGCATGCGTTTTAAAGGGCGGAAGCGATGCAATTCATTCAAACACAGCCATTGTTTCTATTATACAGAACGTTCTGAGGCAATTCGATTTGGATGAAAGTACGGTCACACTTTTGCCCGCTGGCCGTGAAGAAACCAACGAAATGTTGCGTGCCCAAGGATACATAGATTTGATTATCCCGCGCGGCAGTCAGGGTTTGATAAACTTCGTGCGTGAAAATGCAACAATTCCGGTAATTGAAACCGGAGCAGGAATTTGCCATACCTATTTTGATGAATTTGGAGATGCGCAAAAAGGCCGGGAAATCATTTTTAATGCAAAAACCCGTCGTCCCTCGGTTTGTAATGCGCTCGATTGTTTGATTATCCACGAAAGTCGTTTGGATGAACTGCCCAAGTTTGCCGAAAAATTGGCCAAAGAGGATGTTCTGATTTACGCCGATGAAAAATCGTTTGAGAAATTGGCTGGAAATTATCCTTACGATTTATTACACAAAGCCACGTCCGAATCGTTTGGAACGGAATTTTTATCGCTGAAAATGGCCATTAAAACCGTATCTAATTTTGATGAAGCTTTGGCGCAAATTAATGAACACAGCTCGAAACACAGCGAAGCCATTATTTCCGAAAACATAGAAAATATTCAGAAATTCAGAAAAATGGTGGACGCATCTTCGGTGTATTCTAATGTTTCAACTGCTTTTACTGACGGCGCACAATTTGGCTTAGGCACCGAAATCGGAATCAGTACGCAAAAGCTGCACGCCCGCGGGCCAATGGCTTTGGAAGAACTCACAAGCTACAAATGGATTGTTGAAGGCGACGGGCAGGTGCGGCCAAAATAAATGCGCAAATTGAGTATATTTGTATAAAATCATAATTACTATGAGTACAGTTGAATTGAGACATATTATTTCAGAGCAATTATACTCACATCTAATCATCTCATATCTAACAAAAAAATGAAAAACTACACTTCAGTAAAAGATATTCCAAGCATCGGCGAGGCACTAAAAGTTGCTTTCGATGTAAAGAAAAATAAGTTCGCCTACCAACACTTGGGAAAAAATAAAACCATGGTTTTGATATTTTTCAACTCAAGTTTACGGACGCGTTTGAGCACCCAGAAAGCGGCCATGAACATGGGGATGAATGTCATGGTGTTAAATGTTGGCGAAGAAAGCTGGCAAATGGAATCGGAGTTGGGCGTTATCATGGACGGTGATAAACCGGAGCATTTATTGGAAGCTATTCCAGTAATCGGGCAGTATTGCGATATAATTGGGGTTCGCGCGTTCGCCAAATTTAAAAATCGAGAAGACGATTATTCCGAAAAAATATTGAACCAGTTTGTAAAATACGCAGGTGTTCCGATAGTTAGCATGGAAGGTGCAACGCGCCATCCGCTGCAAAGTTTTGCCGATTTATTGACCATTGAAGAACACAAAAATACAGAGCGTCCCAAAGTGGTTTTAACCTGGGCTCCGCACCCACGTGCATTACCACAAGCCGTTGCCAACTCGTTTGTGGAATGGATGCGCGAAACCGACTACGATTTGGTGGTAACCCACCCCAAAGGTTACGAACTTGCACCTGAATTTATGGGAGATGTAAAAGTGGAATACGACCAAAAAAAGGCTTTTGAAGGCGCCGATTTCATCTATGCCAAAAACTGGTCGGCGTACAACGAGTACGGAAAAATCCTTTCAAATGATTTAGGCTGGACAGTGAATGAAGAGAAAATGACGTTGACCAACAATGCCAAATTTATGCACTGTTTGCCTGTTCGTAGAAATGTTGTGGTTAGCGATGGAGTGATTGACAGCCCCAATTCAATAGTCGTTCAACAAGCCGCTAACCGCGAAGTTACGGCGCAGGCTGTTTTAAAAATGATTTTGGAGGGGGCAATAGAAGCCGATGTAAATAATCTCTCAGAAGAAGCAAATAAATCGATGTGGCAGAAGGTTAAAGAAGAACGTGGACTCCGATGAAGTTTTTGGTAATTCATATAAGCCAGTTAAGCTATTCATTTGTAATAAAACTGATGTGGCTAAAGCCCAATTCAACAACCTTACTAATCCGTCAGCTAAAGCTGACGGCAATGAAATTACAACTAAAAGATTAAATATGATTTTTCATTGCCGTTTACTTTAGTAAACGGTTTTAAACAATGTCGATGACTTTGGGGTTTTAACCCCATTTTACGATGGATATAATATTAAAAATAAAAACATAAAATCAATTGACCACACAAAAAATACAAATCATCCCCGCCATCGACCTGATTGACGGCAAATGTGTCCGCCTTTCGCAAGGCGACTATGACAGGAAAACGGTTTACAATGAAAACCCGTTGGAAGTGGCTAAAATGTTCGAAGCTGCCGGAATTACCCGTTTACATTTAGTTGATTTAGACGGCGCAAAAGCGAAACACATTGTAAATCATAAAGTATTGGAACTTCTTTCAACAAAAACAAACTTGATAATTGATTTTGGTGGCGGCTTAAAATCGGATAAAGATTTGGAAATTGCTTTTAATTCGGGTGCTCAAATGGTTACCGGTGGAAGTATTGCTGTAAAAGAGCGTGATACTTTTTTGAATTGGTTGCAAAAATACGGAAGCGAAAAAATCATCCTCGGTGCCGATGCCAAAGACGGGAATATTGCCGTTGGCGGATGGCTGGAAACAACTGAGCTTCCTGTTATAGAATTCATTTCCGATTTTCATAAACAGGGAATTACCAAAGTTATTTCAACCGACATTAGCCGCGACGGAATGTTAACAGGACCCTCGATTGAATTGTACCAGGAAATTCTTGATAAACTACCAAAAGTCGAAATAATTGCCAGCGGTGGTATCGCAGTTATGGATGATATTTTGAAATTAGCAGAAATGGGAGTGCCGGGAGTAATCGTTGGAAAAGCGATTTATGAAAACAAGATTTCATTAAAAGAAATAGAAGAATATAACCTTATTGGGCTATAATTTAATAATTAGCCAATTTAGGTTATATTTTGACAATTAGCCAATTTAGGTTATATTTGGTTCGTGAAATTGAAAAAACAAATAGCAGTTCTTACGGCCGATGTGGTTGAATCTTCTTTGTTAAGCGAAGCAGAAAAGAAGGTTGTTCAGGAAAAAATAGAAGGGTACGAAGACAAGGCGATTGTAATGAAACCACGGTTTTATCGCGGCGACAGTTTTCAGTTGGCAGTGAAACCACATGCTGCATTGTTGCTGGCACTAAAATTCAGGGCGGAAATTAAACAATGGAAAGAAAAAAATGATGTGCGGATATCCATCGGAATCGGTGAAGTTTCGCAATGGAACGATGATGTTTTACTGGCTGGCGGCAGTGCTTTTGAGCGCTCGGGCAAAAACCTCGATACTTTGAAAGAAACAGGGCTGAACATCATTATTGTTACCGGAAATGCGGAATTGGACGATGAACTGGAAACATACTGCTATATGGCCGATGAGTTTATAAAAAATCAAACTGCGGTACAAGCAAATTTAGTGTTTCAAATGCTAAACGGGGTTCCACAAATCGAAATTGCCAAAATGCTCGGTATTAGCCAACCTTCGGTCAGCAAATCGCTAAAAGCGGCCAACTGGAAATTGGTGGAACGCTTCCTGAAACGCTATGAACGGATAATACAAAACAATTATGCAATTGATTAGCTCCGTATTCTTACCGATGCTGGCTGGCCATTTGGTCGCCGATTTTTGGTTGCAGCCCGCATCGTGGGTACACCACAAAAAAGACAATGGCTGGAAATCAGGCAAATTGTTGATACATTCCGTTATTGGTGCAATTCTGCCTGTTTTGTTTACAGGTCAATTGGAAGTGTGGTGGTTCGTCCCAGTAATTTTTGCAAGTCATTTTTTAATCGATACTGTAAAGCTGCGTTTCAAAGACAGCGTTACAACATTTTTGGTGGACCAAATGCTGCACATTTCAGTTTTGCTCGTTTTGGCATTTTTCTTATCCGAAGCAATAATTACCGAAAAATATGCTGCTTTTTGGGTTTATGCAGTTGGTTTTGTTTTGGTTACCAACCCGTTGGGGATATTAACCGGGATGTTCCTGAAAACGGTAACAAAATCAGTAAGCATTTCGGCAAAATTAGATGCTTCGGCATGGATTGGAATTTTTGAGCGGGTGCTAATCGTTATTTTTATATTGATGTCACAGGTTGCGGCAATTGGTTTTTTGGTAGCAGCCAAATCCATTTTCCGCTTTAGCGATACCCAAAAAGACGGCACTAAAAAGGCCGAATATTTTTTGCTGGGAACCCTGGTTTCTTTTGCGTTTGCGGTTGTTGTAGGATTAGCCATTCAGTATTTGGCGTTTTTGTAACTGCCACAAGTATTACAATCACATTAAAATATGATGAACAAACAAAACTGGTTTAGATTCTTTGAAAACCTTTTGTCAAATTAAAATACCTTTGGAAGAAATTGGAAAGTTTGTAACACTTTATCCGACTCCCAAAATAGAGTAAAAGGTTGGGGGTCTATTTAATTTAAACGAAATAATAATGAAAGCTTTCTTTTTCTCCCCCTTGGGGGAGTTAGAGGAGGCTTTTGGGAGGGGCTTTCTTATGTTAGCAAAACGAATTATACCATGTCTCGATATCCGTAACGGGCAAACTGTTAAGGGAATCAATTTCATAAATATCCAGGAAGTGGGCGATCCTGTGGAGTTGGGCGCGAAATATGCCGCCGACGGAGCGGATGAATTAGTTTTCCTCGACATCACTGCAACCCACGAAGGACGTAAAACTTTTGTGGAATTAGTAAAACGCATTGCCGCGCACATCGACATTCCGTTTACAGTTGGTGGTGGTATTAGCGAAATTAGCGATGCCGAGAAGCTGCTGAAAGCCGGGGCCGATAAAATCTCTATTAATTCATCGGCAGTGCGAAACCCAAAGTTGATTGATGAACTGGCCTTGAATTTTGGCAGCCAGTTTGTTGTGGTGGCAATTGATGCGCATGGCGATGAAAACAACCATTGGACAGTTACAGTTAACGGTGGTCGGATCCCAACCTACAAAGAATTGTTTTCGTGGGCAAAAGAAGCTGAGGAACGTGGTGCAGGCGAAATCCTGTTTACTTCGATGAATCACGACGGAACTAAAAACGGCTTTGCCAACGAGCAACTGGCGCAAATGGCTGATTCACTTAAAATCCCGATAATTGCATCAGGCGGGGCAGGCGCCAAAGAGCATTTTGTGGATGTATTTACCAAAGGAAAAGCAGACGCAGGTTTGGCGGCCAGCATTTTTCATTATAACGAAATCCCGATTCCAATCCTTAAAAGCTATCTTCGCGAAAACGGGATTGTGGTCAGGTAGCCTTTCTGGTTCGTTTTTAATAACTTCGCAGCAAAATTTTCAAAATGAACGAATTCAAAGATATTTCCCAAATCGATTTTCAAAAATTAGACGGACTTGTGCCTGCCGTTGTTCAGGATAGCCAAACCATGAAAGTTTTAATGGTGGGTTTTATGAATGAAGAGGCTGTGGCGAAAACGCAGGAAACCGGCAAAGTCACATTTTTTAGTCGCACTAAAAACCGTTTGTGGACCAAAGGCGAAGAATCGGGGAATTTTTTGAATGTGGTTTCCATTTTAATCGATTGCGACGACGATACACTTCTCATAAAAGCAAAGCCTGTTGGCCCGGTTTGCCACACAGGAAACGACACTTGTTTTAATGAGGTGAACCCTAAAGGCGATGTCCAGTTTTTAAGTTACCTCCAGGATTTTATCGACAAGCGAAAAGCCGAAATGCCCGAAGGTTCCTATACCACTTCGTTGTTCACAAAAGGGACACGTACAATTTCCCAGAAAGTGGGCGAGGAAGCCGTTGAAACCATCATTGGCGCCATGGCCAACGACGATGAAAACTTTATTTACGAAGCGGGCGATTTGCTTTATCACCTCATCGTTTTGCTCACGCACAAAGGTTACCGCATTGAAGATATTGTGCGCGAATTGCAAAAACGACATTCATAAATCACTTGGTTAAGGGTATAATCCGAAATATTTAGTTAATCCATTCTATTTTGATGTTTTTTTTTGTTTCCAGCCTTCGGAGGGATACGGGAGGCACTAAAATGTATTGTAAAACATAGTTTCAAAACATAACTGTATAACATCAATATAATGAGGTTTTATTAATGTGAAAGTGGTAGCTTTGTAATGCTTGTTTAATTTTAAAAATCAAAACATTATGGAAACATTAACTGCCTCTCCGACCAGCACTGTGACCATTTTAGCATGTCAGAAAATCGCTAAAGCATTTAAAGAAAACATTTACGAATTGAGCCACATCCGAAAAGATTGGGATCCGGGCTATGCAATTTCGATAAATGAGTGGATTAACGACACCATCGACAAATATTATCTTGGGGCGATGGATTCAATCGACATATCGCGTTTTAAGGAATGGCACGAAATCATGGTTGCCGGAATGACTTGGCTTAAAGTCCTGCGGGCTTCGATTAAAGTTGATTTCAAAGGGGATAAAAAATTCCTGAAGAATTTCTTTGAAAAACACGGATATACGGAATATTTCAGCGACGCAAAAAATGGCGACCATCGTAGTTTATGCAAGTTTTTAACGGTCTTTGCCCAAAACTTGGACGAGGATACGCAAAAAAAGATTGAAGCCAAAAACACCGACGAACGGATTATTGCCAAAATCCTGAAATGTGCGCATGAAATAAAGGATTTTTCACACTGTTTTGAAGCACTGGAAAGCGAACAGAACCTGAATTCGTATGGGCAGAGGGAAGTTGGCGAAATATACACCACCATAGAAGACATTTGCCGTATTGCCATGGCTTACTATCAATTCGACCCGGTTAAACGCGACGATTTTAATTTTTACAGGACATTGGCCAATTTGTGATTTGTATTTTCAAAGAAACAGCCTGCAACAATAAGGTTGCAGGCTGTTTGCTTATTATTTCTGGCACTTTCTATTGTTTTCGAAAAAGCGGGTCTGCCCCAATGGTTCCGACCAAAGCCTTTGGATAAATTGGATCATTTCTTTCCGGTCTCTTTTTCGCGGCTTTGAAAGCGGCATTTCTTTTCGTTTCATGCAATATCTTATTAAAGAATTCCCAACGAATTTACGAATAATGAAAGACATCGTTATTGGAGGTGCCTAAAAATGGAAAGACCATTAAAGAATTAGGGTTACATTAACATCGCCGATTAAAAAAAGTTAATTCAGTTTAAAGAGCTCACACCACTTTTGATTATTCTGTCTCGTTCTCATTATCGGTCGAGACATCTTGCTCAATGTTATCTTCTTCAAAAGGATTTTTCCCGTCGGTAAATATTGGATTTTCTTTTTCGCTTTTCGCCAGCGGGACGAAACCTTTGGGAATTAAAGATTCTGATGGTTCGTAGGGGAAAACGTCAACAATAGTACTTACGGCCATCGACGAAATAACGTATGGGATCACCATGAACGAAAGGCTCTCGTCCAAGCGGTCGAGCGACTGTTGAATATCATCGGCCATCACCAAATAATAGGTGCGCAGTTTTTTTTCTTTACCCGCTTCCTCGTCGATGGTTATCAGATTGATTGTCGCCTTGAACCACCATTCCCCGGTTTCGTAGGGGAAAACTTCCGCAATCCTCGATTTTTTGATGTCAACGATCGTGAATTCGCCTCCTTTCACCATTTGTTGCATTTGGCGGATAATCCGCGTTTCGGCATCGGTATAGGACACCGCGTCCAACAAAAAATTTTCAGTAACAGTTGATTCATTTCCACTTCCGGAAATCTTCACATATTTCACTTTGCTTTCAAACCAGGTTTGCATCATTTTTCTTTTGTTTTTTTTGAAGGGGCAAAAGTAATAGTATTCCGTTAAGGAGATTGAATAATATCCATTTTATTGTTTGGAACTTTTCAACAGGGAATGCCCAACCTGATTTTGATTTTGCAAAAGCCTATTTGCAGTCTTGCACGATGATTTTCTCGCGAAATAGGATGACGGGAGCGTTGGCCGTAAAGTGCCCTTATTCAAGCAGCATTATTAAATGCATGTTTTTTAGCGACTGTTCGCGGGTGGCAGGGTTCATGAATTTTGCCGTGAAGTTTGACATGCTGCGGTGTTTGAATGATTGCACCACTTCCATTTTTGCCCCCGATTGCCTTATTTCTTCCAATCCCGCATCGTTGGTGAAAATCCAATCGCCGGTGTGCGAAAGCCTTTCGTGCAAATCCCCTGAATCGTATAGGAAATGCCCGGGGTTTTTTGCATAAAAGAACAGTTCGCGATGCTCCGAAAGATAGGTGTTCAAAAGTGCGGTATCTGCCGCTTGTTTGTTGAAAACCCGGCATGCGGGAACCACCGACTGGTATTTGAAGAACTGCGGAAACACCTGCACGTTCATTGCAAAATTGATGGCTACAATGCTTATCACCGAACGGCGCACAACCCCGGCCAACTTTTGTTGTGCAGGGACGAAAAGCAAGGCAAAAAGTAGGACTACCCCGCCCCAGAAAAAAACATTGCTTATAGGGAAAGCATACACGCACAAGGCCAAAAGTAAAACCCAGGTAATTATGATTACAACATTTTGAATGATTCCAACTGATTTTCCAAGTCTGTAAAAAGGGCTGTCTTCATAAAAACGGATCATCCACTTTGCGGTAATCACTGCCATGAACGGGGAAACAACCATTAAAAAATGTGGCGCTTTCGAGCGGGCGAACGAAATGATTATCCAATAAAAAACCAGTCCGCCCAACGAAAACAGTTCGCTGTTTGCCGAGCCTTTCCATTTCTTTTTGAAAAATTCCCCGAACTCGTAAAAAGCAGCCAAAAAGAAAACAAAACCCCACGGCAGGAATATGTAGAGCGTGGTGTGGAAATAGAAAAGATAATCTGTGTTATGGCCTTTTAATGTGCCGGTTATCCTGCCGGCATTGTTTTCCCAAAAGAAAAAATACAGGCCGTCCCAGCCGAATTGCTTATACAGTCCCGCTAGTCCGGCAGCAAGCACCAAAGCCAGCACTACTGCGGCTACCACGGTTTTGTAACTGAACAACAATTTCAATTTCTTGGTGTAAATCAAATGCGATAAAGCCGCCATTGCAGGCACAAAAATGCCGATCGGCCCTTTTGAAATCATCGCCAAACCAACACCCAGGGCTGCCAATACGATGTTTGCCAGTTTTCCGGATTTGAAATATTCGGCCAACTGCCAAACCGCAAAAATTACGTTGGCCGTTAGTAGCGCATCCATGTGCACATCGTTGTGGAACAGGAAATAAAACTCCGATGTTGCCAGAAAAAGTGCGGCAAACAAGCCTGTGCGGTGGCCATAAAACAATTTGGCGAAACGGTGAGTGGAATAAACTGCAATTAGGGAATACAGCAACACCGGCAGTTTAAACGCAAATTCAGATGGCCCGAACAGGTGATAAAAAGGCGTGGTAATCCAAAACAGCAGCGGCGGCTTTTGCAAATAAGGCTCGAAATGGATTTTGAGGTTCATCCAATCGCCGGTTTCGTACATAACCCTGCTAATGGCCGCGTATTTTCCGGCATCGCTGGTTACGGGCACAAAAAGCCCGAACGCGTACACCAACACAATGAAGGCGGCAATGATTGTATTGACTATTTGGTTTTTGTTGAAATTAGAAAAATCCATGGCCGAAATTTATTTGGGTTGCGCAATAAAATATTTCTTTCCGTTTTTTTTCAAATCCAATACTGTTTTTTGAAGGAAAGCAGGGAACCTTTTCACGGGAACGCGCTTCCAACCTTCAGATCCGAGAAAAACAGAATAATCGCCCAAATCGAGTTTTTCCGCATCAACTTCCTCAAAAACCAGAAAATGTCTTGGTGCTTCAGGAAGTGCGTAAACCGTGTCCATTCCTATTACTTCAAATTCACCATGGCTTTGTACGCGGATGTTGGCGGCCGTGCGGATGTTCCCGTAAACATAAATTTTATCTGATTTTGAAATGTTGTGCACCCTAATATTTTCAACAATTTGCTGACCGAGGTTGGGCATCAGCAGTGGGTACAAAAAAACAAAGGCATTGAAATAGAGCAATAAAATGCCATTTGCGATGAGGAGCGGGTGACCGGCTTTGTCGAACACGCCAAAACGCCAGGCCGAAAGGATAGCTGCAACCAGCACGATCCCAACGATTTGGATTGTATTTGGATAAATAAAAACAGCATACAATATGTTAATGGTGAGAAAGACTATATTGAGTGCCACAAAAATGAAAAACACGGGTTTTTTAAAACGTGTTTCAGTTTCAACTAAAATGGCTGACAGGAGAATGGCCATCAACGGGATTACGGGCAATAAATAACGATCGTAGAATTTAAAGACCGCACCCGACATGATGATGATCAGGACTATCCAAACCAAAATATAACCAAAAACCGATAGAGTTGTTTTGCTGTTGGTCGCTATGTATTTACGCAGTTCCCGAGGTTTGGAAAACCCGATGATTATCCAGGGAATAAGGAAGGCAATAAGGTTGAGGATGCCCAAAAATATATTTTTGATTGTTTGAACTGATTTCGACGAAACCCGTCCGCCAACCTGATCGGCAAAAAATGAATTAAAAAAGCCATGGCCGTGAGTTGCAAACATCACGGCAAACCATCCAAAAGCCACCACCAACGAAACCATGATCGAATACGGTTCCAATAAGTTTTTCAGCTTCACCCGTTTCCAGGGGTTAAAAAGCAAAAACAACATGCTGGCCCCGGCAAACGCCACCGCAGGAATGCCTTTTGTTTCGAATGCCAGCGCTGTCCCCACATAGGCCATCCAATAGAAACGTTTGGGCTTGTTGTCGCGGGTCAAAATCTCCAAAAACCCCCAGGCGGCGATGGTCAAAAAGAGCGTCAGCAAAATGTCGGGGATCGCCCGGCTGGCACTCATCAAAACCAATGGGTTTGCCGCCACGATAAAGGCTGCCACCGTTGCAATTCTATGATTGTGAAGTATCGATTTCGCCATTTTATATGTTACGGCCACCAGCAGCGCGCCTGCCAACCAAAAAAACACCCGTGCCGAAAACGGACTGACGCCAAACATTTTGAATCCAACAATAACAGCCCAATAAGTGGAAATGGGTTTCAAAAAACGAAAAGTACCATCGGGTTTGTACGGCGTAAAATAATCGCCTTTTTCGATCATTTGCAACGCCGCGTCGGTGTAATGTTTTTCATCGGGGAAGTGGAAAACATAATCCAAAGCACCTGGCGCCGAGTAAAGTAAAAACAAGGCGGGGATAATAATTATCGCATATTTTTTCCAATCTGAAGACTGCATTCTTTAAAATTTTAACAAATACATGGGTTTTAGAACTTCATCACGGGTTTTCGGATTGATAAAACGTGCCGGACGGTTTAAATAGAGATGCTGGTATTTTAGCACTGTATCGCCTTTTAGCTGCAAGTTATTCATGATTTCAAAACCTGCTTCGTCGGTAAAAACCCAGCTTCCTTCTTTTTCGGAGATGGTTTTTAAGTTTTCAGTGTTCTTTAACTGAAGGGCTTGCGGTTCGCTATAAAAAAATAGTTCGTACTGGCCGTAGATGTAATTGTAAAGCGTATCGCCTTGATTCCGGTTTTCGTTGAAATAGCGTGCCGCTTTTGGCGGTGCCTGAAAACTGAACATGTATGGGAAAACATGGGTGTTCAACAAAGCGGCCAGGGTTGAAAACGCGATTAACGTTGGTAATAGTAGCTTTCCGAAATCGTGCTTCATTTTTATAAAAACAAATATGCCTAACCCGAACATCGCTGCCGTAAAAAGCCAGAGAAGCAGGTTGCGCGAAGGGAAAAGGTAAACAACCAGCGTAAAAATCAGCGCCCAGGTGATCGCCGCCACCACGTTTTGAATGCTCAAAAAAACTTTTAAAATCCGCGTCCGGCTTTCCAAAGCTGCATTTACCCATTTGGCGGTTAAAACCGCGATTAACGGCACGATGGCAAAAATATAGTTGGGCAACTGGCTGTTGGCTGCGTTGAGAATAATGAAGAAAATCCAAATTCCGGTAAAAGTGAAATATTCAGTCGAACGGAATTTGTTCCGCACAAGCGATTTGAATTCATAAAAGACTGAAATGAAGAACAGAATGCTCCAAGGGAAAAACAGATAGAGCAAGCTGTGTACATAAAAAATCGGGTCGTTGACGGATTGAACGTACGAACCGGTGATGCGGCCCACATTGTTTTCCCAAAAGAAAAACCAAATGCCGCGCCAGCCAAATTGGTTCATCAGCCCTATCAGTGCCGGGCTGGCCACTGCAAATGCCAATAAAATTCCCAAAAACCACCGATAGTCGAATAGAAATTTGAAATCTCGTTTCCACAAAATATGTCCCACTACCGCAAATGCGGGAATAGCTGCACCAATGGGACCTTTACTGAGCATAGCCAGACCAATGGCCACAAAACCTAATATCCAGTGTTTGCTTTTTCGGGTCTTGATGAATTCAAAAAGTTGCCATAAAGCCAGGGTCACAAAAGCCTGTAGCACCGTATCGGTATGGATGTCCATGCTGTAAAGCGTGTAGATTTCGGAAAAGGCCAAAAAAATTGCGGTGAGCAATCCTACACGGTGGTTGTACAAACTTCGGCCTAAGCGGTAGGCCCAGTAAAAACCGGCAAACACGAGCAGCAAAATCGGGAATTTGAACCAAAAATTAGATACGCCGCCAATGCTGAAACCCAGCGCACCCAGCCAAAACGTCATGGGCGGTTTTTGATCGTAGGCATCGCCATGAATAGTTAAATTGATGAAGTTCCCGTTCTGGAAAATTTCTTTTGAGGCCGTGGCATATTTTCCCGCGTCGCGCGTTACGTCGATAAACAGGCCCGAGAAATAGCCCACAACCCCGATAAGGAGAACTAAAAAAAAGATATTCCGGACTACATTATTGGCAAAATTTTTTTTTTGATGATTGCTATCCATGATTTAACCTTGAAGGTGGGACAAAAGTCGCAAGTTTTTTAGAATTAAGAAAAGTGCATTTCGGAAAGCAAGTTTGGAAAAAGGTTCGATGAATGTTTTTTACCAGTCAATCGCTTTCAAACCGTTTTTAGCGAGGTATTCATTGGCACGGCTAAAATGTTTGTTTCCAAAAAACCCACGGTTGGCGGATAGTGGGGAGGGATGTACAGACATCAAAACCAAATGTTTGTTTGTGTCGATGAATTTGCTTTTGCCGATGGCATAGTTCCCCCACAACAAAAAAACCACATGTCCCTTCTCGCTGTTGATTTTTTGGATGACGGCATCCGTGAATTCCTCCCAACCTCTTTTCTGATGCGAGGCAGCTTGATTTGCCCGAACGGTCAAGGTTGCATTTAGCAACAAAACACCCTGTTTTGCCCATTCGCTCAAGTTGCCGCTCTTCGGGATTGCTTTTCCCAGGTCATCATTCAGTTCCTTAAAAATGTTGCGCAAGCTGGGCGGAAACGCTATGCCGTCGTTCACCGAAAAGCATAGCCCGTGCGCTTGTCCCGGCCCGTGATACGGATCCTGCCCGAGGATCACCACTTTTAATTTGTCGAACGGGCATTGGTCGAAAGCATTGAAGATAAGGTTCCCCGGAGGATAAACCCGGGAGGTTTTGTATTCGCTTTTTACGAAGTTGGCCAATGTTGCAAAATAGGGTTTTTCAAATTCGTCGGACAGTGCTGTTTTCCAGCTTTGTTCAATTTTAACCTCCATGGATAGTAGATATTATTCGTGTACCAATGAAATTTTGATAAGTCTGGCGGCAATTGGGCATCAATGATAAATTTCATGCACCAATTTTGTGAATAGATTTAACCTTGGTAAGCCTTGAGGCATAAGCAAGACATGCTTTAATATCGTCTTCCTGAATTGCCGGATAATCTTCGATAATTTCATCATTAGTCATTCCGGACGACAATAAGTCAAGTATAAATTCTACCGGATACCGCATATTTCTTACAGTCGGCTTTCCATGGCAAACATCTGGGTTGATGGTAATTCTATTCAGTAAGGGATTCATATTCTTAAATTTTTAATCAAAAGTAAGATAATAATTCTGATTTTCAATTTTGTACATTTAGTCTTTAAAAAATTCAACTATGGAAATCATTTATTTGCTGGCCGGTCTTTTTATTGGTTTTTTACTCTCATTCCTTCTCTTTAAATTCAAATCGAAATCAGCAGAAAACAGTTTGTTGGAGCAACGCAACGAATTTGAAAAGCAAGCAGCCAAAATGGAAGAACGTTTGAATAACGTACAGACCGAAAATCAGAGCCTTATTCGAGAAGTACAGGATTTTGAGGAACGCAACCTCCTGCAAGTTCAGCAATTGGCGCGGTCGGAAGTTGAATCGGCCAACCTTCGTGAAAGATTGCAGGTTCAAAAACAGGAAATGGAGGAGCTGCAAAAGAAATTCACCCTGGAGTTTGAAAATATTGCCCATAAGATACTGGAACAGCACAGCGAGAAATTTACAGCGGCTAATCATAAGAATATCGGCGATGTGTTAAATCCGTTAAAGGAAAAAATTCAGCTTTTTGAGAAGAAGGTGGACGACACGTATCGCCAAGGTTTGAAAGACCAGACCGATTTGCGGGCGGAGCTAAAAAAATTGCACGATTTAAACGCGAAAATCAGCGAAGAAGCCAATAACCTCACCAAGGCTTTAAAGGGTGATGTGAAGAAACAAGGCAACTGGGGCGAAGTGGTTTTGGAACGTATCCTCGAACGCTCGGGCCTGAACGAAGGTACTGGCGGCTATCAAAAACAATTTAGCGACAGTGCCGAGGACGGCAAACGTATTCAGCCCGATGTGGTAATCAACCTGCCCGACAACAAACACATCGTCATCGACTCAAAAGTTTCGTTGGTTGCTTATGAACGAGCGGTAAATACGGATTCCGAACCGGAACGTTTGCACCAACTCAAAAATCATTTAGCAAGCCTGAAAAACCATATTAAGAGTTTAAGCGCCAAGCATTACCAGTCTGCGCCAAAATTAAACTCGCCCGACTTTGTGTTGCTTTTTATACCCGTCGAATCATCGTTTGGTGTGGCCGTGCAGGAAGATCAGGATTTATTCTCATTTGCATGGGATTTGAAGGTGGTTTTGGTCAGCCCGTCAACTTTGCTGGCTACGCTACGAACGATTGCTTCTATCTGGCAACACGAAAACCAAACGCGCCATGCCATTGAGATTGCGCGGCAAAGTGGGGCACTGTATGACAAGTTTGTTGCCTTTGTTGCCGACATGGAAAATATTGGCCGAAATTTATCCACTACGCAAAAAACTTACGAATCGGCTTTGAATAAATTGCAAACCGGCAGCGGAAATTTAATCCGTCGTGCCGAAAAAATCAAAAAACTTGGGGCGACAACTTCCAAACAACTACCGTCTCACTTTAGAGAGGAATAACCGAAGTCAATTTGTTTTATTATTCAATTCCGCCTTTCACAATTTTAAACGTCTTAACCCACATTGCGAGTTTCTCTCCCCAAAATTATAAAAATCTGTTGATAAC
>CAZNEV010000020.1:0-1336 GCA_964572085.1 uncultured Maribellus sp.
ACGAATCGGGTGTTCATCGCGTTCAGCGTGTCCCACAAACCGAAACCCAGGGACGTGTCCACACCTCAGCGGCAACAGTTGCGGTTCTGCCGGAAGCCGAGGAATTCGACATTGATTTGAAAGATGCCGACATCAAAAAAGACACCTACTGCTCTTCGGGCCCGGGTGGGCAGTCGGTGAACACTACTTATTCGGCCATTCGCTTAACGCATCTCCCAACGGGAATTGTGGTTACTTGCCAGGATCAGAAGTCGCAATTGAAAAATCTCGCCAAAGCCATGGTAGAGTTGCGTTCCCGGATTTACAACTTAGAGCACCAAAAATATCTGGATGAAATTTCGTCGAAACGAAAAACCATGGTTTCTACCGGCGACCGTTCTGCAAAGATCCGTACCTACAACTGGCCACAGGGCCGTGTAACGGATCATCGCATCAATCTCACCATGTATAACTTACAGGCAATCGTCAACGGCGACCTCGATGAAATAATTGAAAAGCTGATGATTGAAGAGAATGCCGAAAAGCTTAAGGAAGCGGAGATTTGAACATTCAATTTTGAAGCAATTGAATGTTCGCAAGGTTTTGCTTATTTTTGAATAAAAAATAATGGAATACATTACTGATAGGATTACAATAGATGCGAACATTTGTAACGGGAAACCAACCATTCGTGGTTCCCGAATCACTGTTCAAACCATTCTTGATTTTCTTTCCGCAGGTGATACGGCAGAAGAAATACTTAAACAGTATCCAAAATTAGAAATCGAAGATATTGCGGAATCGCTCCGCTTTGCAGCTAATTTATTGGGTAGAAATTACTCTATAAAGCCTGTTGCATAATGCCAAAATTTTTGATTGACGAGAACCTTCCCTACTATTTCAAGTTATGGCATAACGATGGTTATATCCATGTAAATGATATGCCTGATATGTCACTTCATTGGGAAATATGGGAATATGCTAAAAAGAATAATCTGGTGATTGTTTCTAAAGATTCAGACTTTTCAAATTGAATGATGGTTTCATCTCCACCTCCAAGAGTAATTCACCTTAAAACAGGCAATATGAAAATTGATGCGTTTCATCGATTTTTAAATCAAAATTGGTCCATAATAATTGAAGACATAGAGAAATATAAACTAATAAATGTTTATAATGATAGAATTGAATCCTTTGAATAATTCTGGAAAACGATATGAATCAAAAACAAATTTTCGAACAAATTCAAAAAAAGCGCAGTTTTCTTTGCGTGGGTTTAGATAGCGATTTTCAAAAAATTCCGCAGCATTTATTGGTCCATGAAGATCCGCTTTTTGCCTTCAATAAAGAAATAATA
>CAZNEV010000020.1:1436-4204 GCA_964572085.1 uncultured Maribellus sp.
AAAATGGGTAATTCTGCTGGCACTGACCTCCAATAAAGGTGCATCCGACTTTCAGTACTTAAAAAATGAAATCAGTAGTGATTTGCTTTATGAGTCCGTTTTAAAAATTTCCCAAAACTGGGGAGATGAAGAAAATATGATGTACGTGGTTGGTGCAACTAAAGCTGAAAAGCTTGAAGAAATCCGGAAAATTGTTCCCAACCATTTTTTGTTGATTCCCGGTGTGGGTGCGCAAGGCGGAAGCTTACAGGAAGTAGCCAAATACGGTATGAACAGCCAATGCGGTTTGTTGGTGAATTCGTCTCGTGGAATCATCTATGTTTCCAGCGGTGAAGATTTCGCTGAAAAAGCGGGCGAGGCCGCGAAAGAAATACAGCAGGAGATGGAAGTTCTTTTAAACGAGGCAGGTTTGTTGTAACCAACTCATCGTCTAATTTTATCTCACAATTTCATCCATAAAAAAATCCTCCTGTATTGCTACGGGAGGATTTTTGTTTTCCTCTTATTCAATCGGTAGTATAACCGTAGGTGTATCTTTCAATAATTTATTTTACTTCAATTTATTTTACTTCTTCAAAATCCACATCGGTCACTTCTCCGTCGTTTTTTGAGCTGTCGGCAGTAGCACCACCCGTTGGGTCACCTTGCGGACCTTGTTGACCGCCCTGCGCCTGCGAAGCGTTATACATTTCCTGCGAAGCAGCCTGGAACACGGTGTTCAACTCGTTCATTGCCGTATCGATGGCAGTTAGATCCTTTGAGGCGTGTGCTTCTTTCAGCTTTTTCAGTGCGTCTTCGATCGGTTGCTTTTTGTCAGCCGGGAGTTTGTCGCCAAACTCTTTCAATTGTTTTTCGGTTTGAAAAATCAAACTGTCCGCCTGATTCAATTTGTCCGCCGTTTCTTTGGCAATTTTGTCGGCCTCGGCATTTGCTTCAGCTTCCATCTTCATCTTTTTAATTTCCTCGTCCGATAAGCCCGATGAGGCTTCAATGCGGATGGATTGTGATTTGCCGGTGGCCTTGTCTTTTGCGTTTACGTGCAGGATACCGTTGGCGTCAATATCGAAAGTAACCTCAATCTGTGGTGTTCCGCGCTGTGCCGGCGGTATGCCGTCTAAATGGAACCGCCCAATGGTTTTATTGCCCGATGCAATTGGTCGCTCGCCCTGCAATACGTGTATCTCTACCGATGGCTGATTGTCGGCTGCCGTTGTAAAGGTTTCCGATTTTTTGGTTGGAATGGTGGTATTTGCTTCTATTAATCTGGTCATCACACCGCCCATAGTTTCAATTCCTAACGATAGCGGAGTAACATCTAACAGCAGTACATCCTTTACTTCGCCTGTCAGCACACCGCCTTGGATTGCAGCACCCACCGCCACCACTTCGTCGGGGTTTACCCCTTTCGATGGTGTTTTACCAAAGAATTTCTCCACTTTTTCCTGAATGGCCGGAATACGTGTTGAGCCGCCCACCAAAATCACTTCGTCGATATCGCTTGCCGTCATACCGGCATTTTTTAGTGCTTTGCGGCAAGGTTCAATGGTGGCATTAATTAATTTGTCAGACAACTGCTCAAATTTGGCACGGGTAAGGGTTTTTACCAAGTGTTTTGGAATCCCGTCAACCGGCATAATATAGGGCAGGTTAATTTCGGTTTGCGAAGCACTCGACAACTCAATTTTTGCTTTTTCCGCAGCTTCTTTCAAGCGTTGCAAAGCCATCGGGTCACGTTTTAAGTCAACGCCTTCGTCTTTTTTAAACTCTTCTGCCAACCAATCTATTACCACATGGTCAAAATCATCACCACCTAAGTGGGTGTCACCATCGGTCGATTTTACTTCAAAAACACCGTCGCCCAGTTCAAGGATAGAGATATCGAAAGTACCTCCACCCAGGTCGAAAACGGCAATCTTCATGTCTTTGTGCATCTTATCCATGCCATAAGCAAGGGATGCGGCTGTAGGTTCGTTTATAATCCTACGAACAGTTAATCCTGCAATTTCTCCTGCTTCTTTGGTTGCCTGGCGCTGTGAGTCGCTAAAATAAGCAGGAACAGTAATAACCGCTTCACTTACTTCCTGACCTAAGTAATCTTCTGCTGTTTTTTTCATTTTCTGAAGGACCATAGCGGAGATTTCCTGCGGAGAGTATTTGCGATCGTCGATTTGAACGCGGGGCGTATTGTTGTCCCCTTTTACCACTTTATAAGACAGGCGTTTAATTTCTTCCGACATGCGGTCGTAGGTCTCACCCATCAAACGTTTAATCGAATAAACTGTTTTTGTAGGGTTTGTAATGGCTTGTCGTTTTGCCGGGTCGCCAATCTTGCGCTCTCCGTTTTGAATAAATGCCACAATGGATGGCGTGGTGCGTTTCCCTTCGCTGTTAGGGATAACAACGGGCTCGTTGCCTTCCATAACCGAAACACAAGAATTGGTAGTTCCTAAATCAATTCCAATTATTTTTCCCATGATATATGTTTTTTATTTAATGTTATCAAAATTATGCCCGATGTTAGGCAATGATTGTGCCACCCGGTTTTTTCCAAACTGTGACGTAATTCTGACACGCAAATAGGAAAGCTGTACCTGCTGCTGTCAAAACTGGTGACAAAACGACAGGATTTAATGGTGGCTACTTTTAGAAATCAATCCGCAGAGATATGGAAAGTTCTTATTTCTTTTTGCGAAAAGTTTATTATTTTCAGCTTGAATTTTAAAATACAATCCATATGGCGACTAAACCACTCCGCACAGAACCCCAAA
>CAZNEV010000020.1:4304-28368 GCA_964572085.1 uncultured Maribellus sp.
AAGCTTTTTTGGAAAGTTTTCCAGCGAATGGCAATTCTAATTTTGTTGGGAATTCTCTACAACGGAACGTTTAAAAATGGCTTTGGGGAAAACGGACGTATTGCCAGCGTTTTGGGACAAATCGGTATCGGGTACTTTTTTGCGGCGTTAATCGTCATCTATTTTGCATCGTTCCGTAGCCGCTTAATCTGGCTAGGTGCAGTGCTGGCCGGAATAGGCATTGTGCAATTGTTGATTCCGGTACCGGGATTTGGCGCTGGCGTTCTAACTCCCGAAGGAAGTATAAACGGATTTATCGATCAACTTTTGTTGCCCGGCCGGCTTTATGGCGGAACCTTCGACCCGGAGGGGATTTTATGTAGCCTTTCAGCAACCGGGGTAACTCTAATGGGAACAATTGCAGGGAATATCCTCCGCGAACAAAAATCTACCGATTGGCAGAAAATAGGTTATTTAGTTGCATTTGGAGTGGCATCCATTCTTTTGGCTTTGCTTCTCTCTTCGTTTTATCCAATCATAAAAAAAGTCTGGACCTCCTCGTTTAACTTGCTCGCCGGCGGAATTAGCTTTTTGCTGTTAGCGTTGTTTTATTTGATTATCGACCATTGGGGATTCAAAAGCTGGGCGTTCTATTTTAGGATAATTGGGATGAATTCGATTTTCGTTTATCTCTTTACCCGCATGGTAAAAGTTACCGATTTGTCGCAGTATTTCGTAGGCTGGATCACTAAATATATGGGCGGTGCAGAAGAAATTGCCACAATAATTGGTGGCCTGGCCATGGTTTGGTTATTACTTTATTATATGTACAAGAAAAAAATATTTTTGCGGGTTTAATACCTGCTCCGGTATATCGATAAAGAAAATTCAGGCCCGGACGTCATTAGCGAATCCCGGTCGGAGATGCGCCATGCCAGTGAAAGATCAACCCTTGTTTTCGAATTGATCTGCGAAAAATAGCCCAGATAAGGAATAAAGGAATGCTTCAGCGGACCAATATCTTCAAAGTGATTCAATACCACGCCGGGCATATATTTCAATCCGAAATCGATGCTGTTTTTTAATTCGATGTAGTAGGACCATCCCAAATCAATTTCTATTAGTGCCCAGTCTTGGTCCTTATAACGGGAATATTCAAGTTTTGCACCAACATTGCGGTTCCATTTGTAGTTTTGGTATTTTATATTTTGAAAGTCAACATAGCCCCCATAAATAAAATCGGGCTCCCGGTTGAAGTAATTGAAGAAAGGACCAAACTCAATCCGACTGCCATGAAAGCGCGGTAAAAACTCACCTTCCATCCATTCGGGCTCCAGATTGTCGATCGCCTCCAACAAAAAACTGTCTTTCAGGAATGTTCGGATTTGTTCGGCTTCGTTTTCGGTGTCGTGTCCGGCCCTTAAATTTCGCAGGTTTTTAACCTTCCCGATTTCACTTGCAAACTGTACAATTTCGTTTTGTGAAAAATTCCTCCGTTTGTAATATTTGTCTAAAAGATAATCGGCTGTCATAAAATGGTTCATAGGGTCCAAACGGCCAACTCCCCATCCCGCTCGTGCTTTCAGGCCGTAGCGAAATTTGGTTTCATTACTTTCGTCCACAATGGTGCTCACCACTTTGTTCGAGTCCGTTGATGTTCCCACGGAGTTTTGATTGAACCAGTCATAACGCCCCCATGCGCTCACTTCCACAATGGTGTAATTCTTATTGTTGTAGAAATACCGTAGGTTGTAGCTCACGTTGCCATTTGTGCGCAGCCCAAGAACATCATGGTCTGCCATGTTATTCCGAATGTAGGAGCTGTCGATCCAATTTCCTTTACCGTAATACGGACCGGCCTCAATATTCAAAGCAAAACTTTCCTGCTTATAATCTAAGTAATTCCAATAACGATTCTGGAGCTGGAATTTAACCTCGCCCGTAGTTAACTTTTCGTATTCGCGAAAATTGGCGCTGCGCATTTCTTCCTGCTCACTGCCATAAACGAAACCTGCGCCCCAATTCAACTCTCTTTTCTGAAATTCAAGGTTTTCGGTGCCATCAAATTTCACTTGGGAAAAACCATTTCCTTTGAAAATTAACAGGGTAACGGAAAACAACAAAACACGGATAATTTCTTTCTTCATTTTTTAAATCACTTCAATTGTATTGTCAAAGTAAACAAACAAAAACCAAAATTGAAGCTCTTGCGGTTAATAAACGTTAATCGCCGGATTTTTGGTGTAGAACGAAGTGATGTGTTTGTGCAGTTAAAAACCTTTGGTTAGTTTTGCTGCTCAACTGAAAAATAGAAAAAATGTCTGTTCACAACGAAGTTAGAAAGGTGACCACTCACCGTTTGTCGGAGATGAAATTACGAGGCGAAAAAATATCGATGCTCACTGCCTACGATTTCAGTATGGCCCAATTGGTGGATGAAGCCGGAGTTGACGTTATTCTTGTTGGCGATTCGGCCTCCAACGTAATGGCAGGAAACCAGACTACCTTGCCCATTACTTTAGGCCAGATGATTTACCATGGAAGGTCGGTGGTGAATGCCGTGCAGCGCGCCTTAGTGGTGGTCGATCTTCCTTTTGGAACCTATCAGGGCAATTCGCGTAAGGCCTTGAGTTCGGCCATCCGCATAATGAAAGAAAGTGCCGCCGATTCCGTCAAGCTCGAAGGGGGTTCGGAAGTAATTAAATCTGTTGATCGCATTTTGTCGGCAGGCATTCCGGTTATGGGACATCTGGGTTTGATGCCGCAATCGATCCATAAATTTGGAACTTATACCGTTCGTGCCAAAGAAGATGAAGAGGCCGAAAAATTACTAAACGATGCCCGATTGCTGGAGGGCGCAGGTTGTTTTGCGCTGGTACTCGAAAAAATCCCTGCAACGCTGGGTAAAATGGTTGCCGACGAATTGCGGATTCCGGTAATCGGAATAGGGGCGGGAGGCGATGTGGATGGACAAGTGCTCGTTATCCACGACATGCTCGGCATTACTCAGCAGTTCTCGCCGCGGTTTTTGCGCCGCTACCATAACCTCGCTGCCGAAATAAAAGGAGCTGTGGGCAACTACATTAAAGATGTGAAGTTGAGGGATTTTCCGAACGAGAGGGAACAGTACTAAATTTAACGATGCAGGTAATTTACGAAGACAATCATATTATTATTGTTAATAAAGCTGCAGGCGAAGTGGTGCAAAGCGATAAAACCGGCGACATTACGCTTCTGGATAGGGTTAAACTTTATCTGAAGGAGAAATACAACAAACCGGGAAATGTTTATTTGGGTTTACCGCATCGTTTGGACAGGCCTACCACCGGGATTGTTGTGCTGGCTAAAACCAGTAAGGCGTTATCCCGCTTAAATGCACTTTTTCAAACCCCCGGAGAAGTGAAAAAAACCTATTGGGCAGTGGTGGGCAACCGGCCTCCAAAACACACCGATACCTTAACGCATTATTTAATCAAAAATCAGGAAAAAAACCGAAGCTATGCCTATGCTGAAAAACGTCCCGGAGCAAAACTCGCCAGTTTAACCTATCGCCATGTGGCGAGCATCGAGCGGTATCATTTGTTGGAAATTGATTTGCATACCGGGCGGCACCACCAGATACGTGTTCAGTTGCGGCAACTGAAACTGCACATTAAGGGCGACTTGAAATATGGATTTCCACGACCAAATGAAGACAAGGGCATTCATTTGCATGCACGGAAAATAGAATTTATACATCCTGTGAAAAGGGGAATGCTGAGCATAGTTGCCGATCCACCTGATGATGTAGTGTGGAATGAATTTATGAAAGTTTTCAGGTCGAACCGGTTCAGTCCAGTGCAGCCGGTTTAAAAGCGAACGGCAATAAATTATCCGCACCTTCTACCACCATAATCTTCTTTGCCCCATCCAGGACCAGCCGAATGGCCTGACCGTACCGGGCTTCTGTTTCTACCAACACCTGCCTGCACGAGCCGCATGGTAAGGCCGGGCCGTCAATTAAACCGTTAGAATTATTTGCAGTGACCGCAAGGGTTTTTACTGCCACATCGGGAAAGGTAGAATTGGCATAAAACAAAGCTACCCGCTCGGCGCAAAGGCCATCGGTGAAATCGGCATTTTCCTGATTGCTGCCTTTTATTAAAGTGCCGTTAGCAAGCATTGCTGCTGCTCCCACACGGAATTTCGAATAAGGGGAGTAAGAGGTTGTGGAGGCTTCGCGCGCCGCCAGAATTAGTTCGCGGTCGGCTTGGGGCAAATCCTCGAACGCGTTATATTCGAGCGCGTAAAACTTAAAAACCTTTTGGTGCATAACTTTTGTTTTTCTCAAAAATACGATTTAAAATCAATTGCAATGCCCGCTAATGTCGCAATTTCGGCTCTTTCCAAAATAATTTGGAAGTAATTCACGTTCCAATGTTTATAAATTCTTCTGTATCTCTGCCGGAAACCCGCGGAACTGTCTATTTTTGGACAAAATATAGAAACATCAGGATGAAATGAAGCATATTTTTGGTTTTGTGTTGTTTATCGCCTTCGCGTGCCCGGCATTTTCTCAAATGTCGCGTAGCGAATACATTCAGCGTTACCAACTATTGGCCATTGAAGAAATGGGTCGCAGCGGTATTCCGGCCAGCATTAAAATGGCGCAGGCTTGTTTGGAATCCGGCAATGGAAACAGCGAACTTTCCAGAAAATCGAACAACCATTTTGGAATAAAATGTAAATCTTCCTGGACCGGTAAACGGGTTTATCACGACGACGATGCTCAGGGCGAATGTTTCAGAAAGTATAAAACTACCGAAGAATCGTATATCGATCACACTAATTTTTTGCTTGACAACCCGCGCTATTTTTTTCTGTTTCAACTGAAAAATGACGATTATGTAGGGTGGGCAAAAGGGTTGAAAAAGGCAGGTTATGCTACCGCTCACGACTACGACAAGCGTTTGATAAAAATTATTGAAGAAAACCAGCTTCACCGCTTGGATTACCGAATGAGCCTGGACCAAATTACGACATCCCGGCAGGCTGTTCAATCCAACATGGTGTCAAAAAGCCTGATCATTAATCCCTTTGCTAACCATGAAATTATTGAGCGCAATGGGGTAAAGTCCGTGGTAGCAAAAGAGGGTGACAGCTATGAAATGATTGCTCAGGAGCTTGGATATAAAGATTGGGTGTTGTACAAATTCAACGATCAGCCACAAGGTTACCGGCCACAGCCGAATGAAATTATATATGTGGAAGCAAAAAACCGGAAACCGGATAAAAATGTGTTGGAGCATGTGGTGGAGCCCGGCGAAACCATGCATTATATTTCGCAAATGTACGGTGTCAAACTAAAACCACTTTATAAGCGCAACAGGATGAAAACGGGGCAGCAACCGCAGGTTGGTCAAGTAATAAACCTTCGCAACAAAAGATGAGTGATTAAGAACCGGAATGCATTGGTGTTTCCGTTCAAAATTTGTTCAACCAGTTTGGCATCGTTCATCGCTAATCCATCAGACTACGGAAGTTATAAAAATGTTGCAGTCAACTACTTATTTTTTGCCAATAACATATTTATATTATTGCTTGTATATCGAGTGCCTTACGGATAGCAGATTTTAGATGCGCTTCATTCCCACCTGCCTAAAGGGCAGGCAGGCGCAAGTGGGAATCTCAGCATTAGAAGAGGGGATTCCCACTTTCGTGGGAATGGTGGCTTCGGGCCGGATTAAATCCAGCGAACATATCCAAAATCCTGCCGGTGTGGCAAGTGCTCATTTTTCGGATAGATGCGAAATCCATAATTGAAAGCTCCTGGATGATTGGGATGTAAATCGTGTTTGTAACAACAAGTTGTTCCCTCGCATTTTTCAGGCGAAAAATTCACAATTTCCACAATAGACCGGGGTTCATCGGCATCGTTATCGGCAATAACGAGTTCAACACCAATTTCGTCGCACGACAAGCCTTTTAAATCGAGTGTAACGCTAACCGGGTATTGCTGTCCGATTTTCATTTTATTCGTAATTCCATCCGAAAAATCCATGTCTGTCACCTCAATTTGATCCCAAACGGAGCTTACCTTGAATTTCCATTCGGCAAGTTCTCTGGCAAGCTTGAAGTTTTCGGCAATTATCCTTTTCGAGCGTTCAAATTGCGGATTGTAATAGCGGTCCTGGTAATCGCGGATCATCCTTCCGGTGGTAAAATTGGGCGCAACCGTGGCTATAGTGTTTTTAACAAAACCCACCCATTTTTCGGGTATGTCGTCGTTATTCCTATCGTAGAAAGCCGGCACAATTTCGTCTTCCAGTATGTTATAAATGGTTTCGGCATCCAATTCATCCTGAAAATCCTGTACATCGTAGGACCGCTCGGCAGGCAAAGCCCAACCTGCGTTTTTCTTATAGCCTTCCACCCACCAACCATCGAGCACCGAGAAATGCAAGGTGCCGTTCATCACGCCCTTTTCGCCGCTGGTGCCTGAGGCTTCCAGGGGGCGGGTTGGGGTATTCAACCAAACATCGACTCCCTGCAGGAGTATCTTTGCGAGGTTGATGTCATAGTTTTGAACAAACAAAATCTTTCCTCTGAATTCGGGCAGTTTCGAAACTGCCACAATACTTTTAATCAAGTCCTGACCTGCTTTGTCGGCAGGGTGTGCTTTCCCGGCAAAAATGAATTGCACCGGTTTGTCAGGGTTATTTACAATTTGGGATAAACGTTCCAGATTTCGGAAGAGCAAATAACCGCGTTTATAGGTTGCAAAACGTCGTGCAAAACCGATGGTCAGTGCGTTCGGGTTTAAGTTCCCAATTACTTCGGTAATTAACTTTGGGTTTTCGTTACGTTTGATCCAGCTATCGGAGAAACGATCTTTGATGTAATCAATCAGTTTGACACGGAGGTTTTTACGAAGCTCCCAGATTTTCTGGTCGGGAACGTTGTAGATATTTTTCCAGACGTCGAAATTCAACTGATTGGCAGGGAATCCTTCGCCAAAATATTTTTGATGTATTTCTTTCCATTCAGGTGCAATCCAGGTTGGGTAATGCACCCCATTGGTAACGTAGCCGATTGCCAATTCTTCTTCCATATAACCGGGGTACAAATGGTGCAAAACCTGTTTGCTCACGTCGCCGTGCAACATGCTCACCCCGTTTATGCCTTGCGAAAGGTTGCTGGCGAGGTAGCTCATGTTGAAATGGTCTTCGTCGGAATTGACTTTTCCTAACAGTTCAAATTCTTCCCAGCTTAGACCGATCTTCTTTGGAAAACCGCCCATGAAATAATGGAACATATCGTTGTGGAACGAATCATGGCCTGCCGGAACAGGAGTATGGGTCGTAAATAGGGTTGACGCGCGTACCACTTCTTTAGCTTCGGCAAAGCTTAACTTTTGGTTGTTGATCAAATCCGACAACCTTTCGATACCTATAAATGCGGCATGGCCTTCGTTGCAATGATACACATCGGAATTGTAGCCCAATTTGTTCAATGTCCGGATACCACCAAGACCGAGGAGCATTTCCTGCTTGAGGCGGTTTTCGTTGTCGCCGCCATAAAGATGATGGGTCACCGATCGATCCTGGTCCTGGTTGTCGGGATGATCCGTGTCAAGCAAATATAATTTCACGCTGCCGACTTTCACATACCACACCCTTCCGATCATTTTTCTATCCGGAAAATCAATGACAATTTCGATCCAGTTTCCTTCTTTGTCCATGGCCGGCTGAACCGGTATCCTGGAGAAATGTTGAGCTTCATAGTTCGCCATTTGTTCGCCATGCAAATTCAGGGCTTGTTTGAAATATCCATAGCGGTATAAAAGTCCTACGGCCACTAAATCCACTTTACTGTCGCTGGCTTCTTTCAAATAATCGCCGGCCAACATACCTAACCCTCCCGAAAAAATCTTAAGGCTGTCGTGCAAGCCATATTCCATGCTGAAATAGGCAATTTGCGGCCCTTCCACCTCTTTTCTTTCGTCTAAGTATTGATGAAGAAGGTTGCTTACCTGGTGCATTTTGCCCACAAAATGTTCGTCTTCTTCCAAGGCAAGGAAGCGTTTGTAGCTGACCTCTTCGAGCAGAACCACAGGGTTGTGCTCACATTCTGTCCAAATTTCAGGATCAATATATTCAAACAGATCGCGTGCTTCGTTATTCCAAGCCCACCAAAGGTTGCGCGATAATTCGCGCAGGGGCGAAAGACTTACAGGCAAATTTGACTCAACAACTATTTTTTTCCAAACAGTGTTTTCTACAACGGGATTTTTAATATATCTTACTCCTTCTGTCTTCATTGTTACGTTTTTCAAATTTATTCTATTTTATTCCCATATTCGTTTGGGCGTGCAAAAGTACACTTTACAATCAATATCCCAACCCGTTTAATTTTTAAACAGGTATTGAATGGCAATGAAATAATACAGGCCGGCGGGTTTTTAAGTTTTCGAAAAGGTGATGTTTTTCTTTTTCCGGCTTTTCTGTAATTGTACTATTGTGGCTTTCAATTTTTTGATTTTTTCTTCTTTTTCATCGATTAAGGTGTGCAGGGCCGCAATCTTGTGCTCAACCCTATTCTCGGGGACGAAGGAATTCAGCCTTATTTTGAAATCGCTCAGCACGTTCATGTAGTTGATAAATGCTTCGTAGGGCGTACTGAAGGGGTTAATATGCCGGTGAACCTCGCCGTCGGTGAAATATTTGGTTGACATGTAATAAAAATGGTCACTCACCTGCAGGTAATTCCAGTCTCTTTTTAAGTCTGCATCGGTGCACTGTTTCATCCGGTGCCGTAGCTTGTAGAGTTTTTCAAAAGCCTCTTTTTGCATTCCGTTGCCTAACCAGGCGGTTAAATCACGTTCTTCATCGGCCCAGGAAATTGGATTGGGCACCTGTACTGCCGAAACCGGCTGCAATTCGTTAATAACTTCCGAGGGCGTGGCGAATTTCAACCCGGAACTCTTAACAATTATCTTGGGGAGCGTTTTTAGAAATTCAAATATGCCGCTTTCTTTTGGCTGGCGTCCCCCAAACGACTCGTAGCTTAAAAACAAGTTTAGTACCTCGTCTTTTTCATTGGTTTTTTCTAACCAAGACACAAACTTTTCTGCGGTGAGCGGATGTTCCGGCCAATTGGTATCGGAAAATCGGAACGAAATGTCGTCGCTAAGTTTAAAATTGCGCATCAGCACTTTTAACCGGGGATTGATAGCATTTACATAAAGATAGTTGGGGCTTTTCCATCCCAAGACGTGTTTAGCCCCTTCGGTGAGTATTCCGCTATAGCCCATCTCGGCTACCTGCGCACCTATTTCGTCAGAATATATCATTTCGGTATTTCTGAAAACGCGCGGTTTGAGCCCAAAAAGTTCCCGGATCTTTTGGTCGTGAAGTATCACCTGCTCTTTAAAAATAGCCTTGTCCTTTAGTGATGAGAGCGAATGTGAATAGGTCTCCGACAGAAATTCGACGCAACCGGTTTCTGCCAATTTCTGAAACGACTCGATTACTTCCGGAGCGTAGAGCATGAACTGTTCCATGGCCAGCCCGGTGATTGAAAAGGAAATTTTAAATTTTCCCTCCAGTTTGTCAATCAATTCAAGCAAAAGCTTGTTGGTAGGCAAATAGCTTTTAAGCGAAATATTCCGCAATTTCAATTCATTGGCGTAGTCGTCGTAATAATAATGGTCGTTCCCAATATCAAAAAAATGATACTTGCGGTGCCTAAACGGCTGGTGAACCTGAAAAAACAAACATACTGACTTCATTCTAATTTAGTTTTGGGTTAATGATTCAATACCGTTTTGTACACTTCTTTTACTTTCTGTGCCGAATTTACCCATCTGAAACTATCCACTTCGGTCTTGCCTTCTTTTTTAAAGTATTCAGAAAGTGCATTATAGTTAAGCAATCCATATATGGAGTCAGCCATAGCATAGATATCCCAAAAATCAATTTTTATGGCATTCTCAAGGATTTCGGAGACTCCGGATTGGTTGGAAATAATTACCGGCACTTTCGACTGCATGGCTTCTAAGGGGACGATTCCAAAGGGTTCAGATACCGAGGGCATCACAAAAACATCGGTCAGCCGGAACATGTGCGTAACATCGTCGCCTTTCAGGAAGCCTGTGAAATGGAAATGATCGGCGATGCCCAATTCGGCCACACGGTCGATCATTGAATTCAACAAGTCGCCGCTGCCGGCCATAACAAAACGCACATTGCTCATTTTTTTGAGTATCAGGCTGGCAGCTTCAATAAAATATTCCGGGCCTTTTTGCAGGGTGACCCTTCCTAAAAAAGTAACAATTTTTTCATCGACGCCTTTTGATATGGTTGGCTGTTTTTCGCCTTCGGCAGGGTGATCGACGGCATTGTGCACTACGGTAACTTTTTTCGGATCGATTCCATATTTTTCCACGATCGTGGATTTTGTTAAGCCGCTCACGGCTATAATTTGGTCAGCCGTTTCCATCCCTTCACGCTCCATGGCATACACACGCGGATTGACGTTTCCTCCGCTGCGATCGAAATCGGTGGCATGGACATGGATGACCAGTGGTTTTCCGGAGGCCCGTTTAGCAGCAATTCCGGCCGGGTAGGCCAGCCAATCGTGTGCATGAATGATGTCGAAGGAATTCTGGCGTGCAATTATTTCGGCGACCAAAGCATAATTTTGAATTTCATCAAGCAGACCGGGACCATACCCACCGCTAAAATCTATTTTAAAGCCATCATCAGTACCCACAAAGCGTGTCCCTTTCAGGTATTTCGTTCGTTTCAATTCCCAAAATTCCTCTTCGCCAACGTAGGGTATAATTTGCGAATCAACTTCATAATAATCAATCTTTTTTTGTGGATTTTCAAATTCTATTTCTTTTTGTGAAACTGCGACGTTGTTGGCCCCAATTAATTGAATGGAGCTTGGATGTTCGTCTCCGAATGCTTTGGGTACCACGAAAGTAACCTCCACATTCTGTAATTCCGTTAGTCCTTTGGTAAGTCCATAACAAGCGGTGCCAAGCCCCCCTGAAATGTGGGGCGGAAATTCCCATCCAAACATCAATATTCTCATGATCGATAATTTTATTCTTTAAAATTTTGCACCAATTTGGTAGCATATACTACTGCAGCAACGCTCCAGGCTTGTGAAACCGCACCTTTTGCACGGTGGGGAGGTGTGCCATTGTATAGTTCGGACATGGTGCCGATGCAGTGTTCCGTTAGGTCGTCTTCAAAACCTTCCATCAGTTGTTTCACAAAGGACAAGCCCCCTTTATGGTGAATTTTCAGATAAGCCTCAACGAAAAATTGAATCAGCCAGGGCCATACTGCCCCTTGATGTACGGCAAGTTCGCGCTCATTTTGGCTGCCCTGTACATCGCCTTTGTAGCGAAGATGGTCGGGCGAGAGGGTGCGCAAACCCCGGTTGGTGAGCAAATCTTTTTTGGCCACACTCAGCACCGATTGTTTCTGTTCATTTGAAAGGGGCGAATAGTGCATGGCAACGGCAATCACCATATTGGGCCTCACCGACCAATCCGCTATGCCGTTTCTGACCACATCGGCCAAATGCCCGTGTCCTTCGTGCCAAAACGTTTTTACAAATGCTTCGCCCACTTTTTTCACCATAGGTTTCCAGTTTTCAACAAACTGTTGGTCGCCTGCCAACTCCGCCAGCTCGAGGGCAAAACAAATGCCGTTGTACCAAAGGGCGTTTATTTCTACCGCAAGCCCGGCACGTTGTACAACAGGTTTGCCGTCAACCATGGAGTCCATCCAGGTTAATGGTGTATTTTCCTTTTCGGCAAAAACCAAGCCCTCGCGCGTGGTGCCTACATATTTCAACCTGGAGGTTTTGTAGGCATTCAAAATTTCTTTTATCGCACTTCCATATTGATTCCACAACTCTGTGGGCTGACCGAATCTTTTATAATATTGCAGGATAGCCCATACGAACCAAAGCGATGAGTCGGCAGCATTATAGGTCGGTTGTTTTTGATTGATGCTGTCGGGGAAAAACCCGTTTTTCAAATGGCCTAAATACGTGCCGATGACGTTTTTGCAACTGTTGAAATCGTTCAGCGAAGAGCACAAACCCGGTAAAGCCACAAAGGTCTGACGGGTAATGCTACCGTACCAAGGGAAGCCTGCGATGATATCTGTACCGGATTTGCGATGAAATATAAATTGCTCCGATGCATATTCGAGTGAGTTTAAAAAGGTTATCCTTTCCCTTCGTTTGCCTATTTCTTTGATAAAACGCTGTTTTAACGAAGCCGGTTTAGTTTCACTTGTGCCCGCCGCAAAAACAATGGTTTCGCCTTTTTTTAGAGGCATTTCAAAATACCCCGGAACGAATAAATCTTCCAAAAAATCGTACCCCCGGTTGAGTTCTTTTAGGTATTCGATATTATAATACCAGTCGGGCACCGGAATAAATTCAGCTTTTTTGCTGAACTGCATGAACAGGCTGGGAAAGCCGTCGTAAAGTTTCATACTGATGCCATTTGCGGCTACTTTGTACTTTGTGTTGGCAAGCATATTGGCTTTGCTTAGTTGGTGCACACTGCGGAAAGCAAGAAAAGGCCTGAAACGCAAAACAGTTGAAATTTGTGCGTCTTCGAGTTTAAACCGAACCAGCACCTGGTCCTCGTTCTCCGCCAACAGCCTTTCTTTTGTGAAAACTGCGTTACCAATACGATACGTAAACTTTGGTATTCTGTTGAATTCAACAGACTGAAGGTACCGGTGCCCTTTTGGTTCATAAACACCGCCGGGATAGCCGTGAATACCAAGGTCGAATTCAGTGCCGCCCTGAACAATGGTTTCATCGAATGAGGAGAGTAAAACGTGCTTTTCGCCCCCGAAGTTCTGGATTGGACAAACTAACAAGCCATGGTATTTGCGCGTATTGCAACCACTCAGTGTGGTGCTTAGGTAAGCACCTGTTTTGTTCGTTCTCAAAATCTCCTTGTTTAAGGAGTATTCCAGATTAATCAGTTGTTCCTTGTCGAAGTTAAGATATCCCATAGTGTTCAGAATTAAAGGGTAAAGTTAAGGGTAGTGGGTTATAAGTGATAGGCGGTTTTGTATAAAAATACTTAAAGTTTATTTAAAAAAGCATGAGGTCAATAGTAAAATTGTAGTTTTTCTAAAAAATAGCGTTTTTCTTTCCGCATATCCAATCCTTTGTGCTTTTTCTCCATGTTTTTTATTTTTTCTAAAGTCATTTTTAGAAAATCCTGATAGGCCAAAACATTTTTACCGGTTGGACGATGATTCATGGCTTTTACAATCCTTTCAATTTGTTTGGCAACTAACCGGCTTTCCCCGTCTATAAAAATAGCTACAAATTTGCCCCATATATAGTTCACGGCAAGGTCAGAAATGTGCAACATATCATCGGCATAAAAACGATAATCGCGCAATTCGTCCATCATTATTTCGTAGGAGGGAAAATAGGCGCAACAGTTGTTGCCGGCCTTCTTAATTATTTCGTCGATGGCTAAAAGCAGGGTTGCTTTGCTGCGCTGGTTTTCAATTGCCCCGTCTTTCCAATGGCGGACGGGGCTGACAGTAAAAATAATTTTTAGCTCGGGATTGACTTTTCTTAAGTCGGCGAGCAGTGCGATGTAGTCGTTCACAATTTCTGCCACCGACAAGCGCGAGCGCTGAAATTCATTGTCCGGGATTTTATGACAGTTAGAAACCGGCTGCCCGTTTTGTTTCCACGTATAAACCCAAGCCGTGCCAAAAGTGATGAACAAAAAATCGGCATTTCTAAGGAATTCCGACGATGATTCGATCCGGCTGTTTATTGCTTCCAGCGTTTCTGCTGCGCTCGGAAAAGAAAAACGTCCGTGGTGCGAAAAACTGTGAAACAAACCGCCGTGCTGCACCAGATCGGTACTTTCAAATTTTTTATTTTGCATTAAAAGCCGCAGCCCGTTGGCCACCGAAGCCGGATTGTATAAAATCCCAAAAGGGTTTATATCGACCTTATATTTTAAAGCCGCCATTTTGTTCCCGATGTTTTCGGTGAAACAGGAGCCGATGAACAGGTTTGTTTTGGAATAGCCTGTTTCCCATTTCATTTTCGGGATGTCAACCTCGGTATGAAAGCGGAAAACACTCATTCAGCGCACTTTTGGGATGTCGATTTTCTTTAGCACCAACGCCGTTCGCGCGGGCAGGTACAATTTCAGATAGTGCTGGCTGGTAATTCCGCCACTGGGCAGGGTGTAGTAACTTATTTCTTCGTCCACCAAATCGTTGCCGCCAAATCGCCCGGAATCCGTGTTCAACACTACTTTGTACTTCCCGGCGCCAAGCGGGATTCCGTAATCGGTAAAAGATTGGGTAGGGTTGAAATTGAAAACGAACAGGAACAATCCGCGGTGATAGGCAAGCACATTGTCGGGTTTGTTTTCCTGCACAAAATCTACCGAAGGAATAGTGAGCAGTTTATTTTCACTGATGAGATGGATCATCTCTTTGTCGAAATCGTACAGCCAGTGGAATTTAAGATCGGGGTTTTCGGCAAGGCTCCAGAGCCGTCGGCAATGTTTGTACGACCAACCGTTACCTTCGCGCGGGAAATCGATCCATTCGGGGTGGCCAAATTCGTTGCCCATAAAGTTGAGGTAAGCGCCGCCCGCCGTGGTAGCGGTTATCAGCCGGATCATTTTGTGCAGGGCAATGCCACGGTCAACAATCATGTTTGGCTGGTCTTTGCGCATACTGAAATACATCTCTTTGTCGATGAGGCGAAAAATGATGGTTTTATCGCCCACCAGTGCCTGGTCGTGCGATTCGGCGTAACTCACCACTTTTTCGTCTAAACGTTTCGAAGTAAGCTGGTAGAATATTTCGCCCATATCCCAGTCGTTGTCGGCTTTTTCTTTTATCAGCTTTATCCAGAAATCGGGTACGCCCATCGCCATCCGGAAATCGAACCCGAGGCCGCCATCTTTCACAGGAGCAGCCAACCCTGGCATTCCACTCACATCTTCTGCTACCGACAAGGATTTAGGGTTCACCTGTTTCATGAGCTTATTGGCCAACCTGAAATAGGTGGTGGCTTCGCTGTCCACATTCGCGCCAAAATAATCGCCATAGTTGGTGAATGCCTTTTCCAGGCCGTGGTCGAAATACAACATACTGGTAACGCCATCAAAACGAAAACCGTCGATTTTGTATTCTTCTAACCAATATTTGACGTTGGAAAGAAGAAAGTGCAGCACCTCATTTTTTCCGTAATTGAAACAGTACGAATCCCAGGCCGGGTGTTCCCCTTTTGCACCTTCGTGGAAAAACTGGAAACGGGTGCCGTCGTATTTTCCCAGTCCTTCGTTTTCGTTTTTCACGGCGTGCGAATGTACCAGATCGATGATGACTGCAATATCCAAAGCATGTGCTTCGTCAACCAACTGTTTCAATTCTTCGGGTGTCCCAAAACGCGACGAAGCAGCAAAAAAGCTGGAAACGTGATAGCCAAAACTGCCGTAATAGGGGTGCTCGGGGATGGCCATCAACTGCACGGTATTGTACCCGTTGGCTTTTATGCGCGGCAGCATTTCGGTGCGAAATTCGTTGTAAGTATGCACGCGTTCTGCTTCTCCGGCCATTCCCACGTGTGCTTCATAAATTAGTGGGGGCACGTCATTGCGCTGAAAATTGGAGAGTTTCCATTGGTAAGGATCAGCCGGCGACCAAACCTGTGCATTGAAAATGTGGGTCGAAGAATCCTGTACTACGCGTTTGGCCCATGCCGGAATGCGCTTGCCATAATTAATGGCCCAATGTACCGACAGCGCATATAAATCGCCGTGATGCAGTGCACTTTCGGGAAGCTGTAGTTCCCAAACGCCATTTTCTATGCCTTTAAACTCGAATTGTTTTTCTTCTTTCCAGTCGTTGAAACTGCCGTACAAATAAATGTGCGTTGCATTGGGTGCCCACTCGCGGATTACCCAGCCTGTTCCGGTTTTATGCAGGCCAAAATAGAGGTGTCCGGTAGCAAAATCGGACAATGATCCGCCATTGGTCAATTCTTCTTCTTTTGTGTCGGCTTGTTTTATCCGTTCCGAAATCACATTGGTAAAAGGTTCGAGCCACTTATCATCTTGTACTAATTTTGGGATTTTATTTTTCATAAATTTTTTCTTTAAAGATAAGTAAATGAGGTGAAGTTTGGTAGGAATTGAAAAAAAGAGGCGGAAATTTATTAATCAGCGGATCTTGATAGGCGCGATGATGACGTTGTCAGGTCTTGTGGATTTTATGCTTGTTCGACGTTTTCAGGTTTGCGACGCTGACAAGTCAGGGAATTATGAACTGATTGAAGTTGTTATTTTATCTGTGGTTTTGACAATGCGTTCAAAAGGACGGAGAAGGGTGGGGAGTGGAGATTTGAATTGTTACCTCATGAATTCTAACCAGAGCAGATTGCACCATGTTTTTTGCACAATTCGATAAATTTCAGAACCCGTTGGGGCGAAACATCATTTTGGATAATGTGTGCAGGGGAAATCATGTAGCCACCACCTTTGCCCAATACAGAAATTTTCTCGATAATGTCTTTTTCCAAAGCTTCATCAGTTCCGTTTGGTAAAAGGTCTTGTTGATCCACTGCGCCCCAAAAGGAAAACAGTTGGCCAAAATTATCTTTCATGTCTTTGGGCAAATGTCCTGGCACATCAGGCTGAACGGGGTTAAACACCTCGAATCCCATTTCGTGGATGTCGTTTAAAAGTGGAGCCACTGCACCATCGCAATGCAAAATTGGAATAATATCGGGCTTGGCTTCTTTGAACCGCCGAATCATTTTGGCATAAATTGGTTTTAGTTGGTCGCGAAAAGTTTCTGGATCCATAATTAGGCTTTGTTGTGTACCAAAATCGTCTCCAAACCAAATGGCATCGACCCCTTTTTCGATTAAGCGCAATCCGATTTGGGTTTGGAATTCGGCACAAGCTTCAAACAAGGGGATAACATATTCAGTTTCCATCATCATGTCAACGAGAAGTTTTTCCATCCCGACTAACTGGTGGGTCAACGAGAAAACGGTAACCTCGATATCCCCAAAAACTAAGAACTCATCGTGGTATTTTTTCACCAAAGCTTCGGCATCGCGAAAACGACCGGGTGCATCTACTTCGGGGAAAATAGATTTGTCGATGTCGGCTTTTGTTTCGGCATGAGCCAGCGGATAATCGACTACTTCCACGTAAATATCGCCTTGGCGCATCAACATTTTATACTCGTTGTACCAATGCCCAGAAGCGTTCTTTACAATCCTGAAATCATCAGAAACTGAGGCACCGGTAATAACCACATCGCTGCCCATTGCCACACGCAATTCGTTGGCACTAATACGGTAAGTAACGTCCTCGTAAAGATTTTCGGTGTAATTAACAGGAATTCCAAATTCTTTCCCGAAATAGTCGTACAACTGGCGGCACAAGTCGAACTGAATAGGTACACGATCCGGTTTGCCCGGCAGGATTTTAAATGCTTTGAGTACGCGTTCTCTTGAGTTCATGATTTCATTATTTTAGGTTTTCAGCAGATTTTAACAACGTCGATATTCAATATTTGTCCCAACTTTTCAATTTTGTCGGCAATGTGGCCCACGCCGATTGCGCAATGGTGCGGTGGTCCCGGTCTCGACCATTCGTTTAAAAATTCCTTAGCGCCCATTGAAAATCGGTAACGGCTATTGGTGTTTCCAGTTTCTAAAATAGGCCCGGGAACGGATTCGCCTTCTGCTACCAGCAAAAACATGCCCTCTGGTCCTTCAGCCACTGAAAGCAATGTAACAGGGCCGTGTTTTACTGTCATTTGTATGGACAGTCCTTTGCCGGGTTTTCCATGATAAACGCTTAGTGGCACTAATTTTACCCGTCCCTCGGAAATGGCAAAATGGGCAGGGCCGTCATGTCCCAGATAAATCACATCGTCCTTAAAATCCATCAGGTAAAATTCAGAGAATGAACCGCCTGCACCAAACTCAGCCATAATTTTCATGGCTTGTGCAGTTTTTACTTCATACTCGCCTGCAACTGGAATATTTTTACCGGTTAAAAGGGTATTGCCGGCAATCAAAGAAGTCACAATATTTTCATATTCATTTCCGGCTTGTCCTTCGTAGTAATACGCCATGGCACCAAGCCTATGATGTTCTACCAGTTTATCCAGCGCCACGGAGGTTTGCGCAGCACGTTCTATTTCTACCTGTTCACATTCCTCTGAAACATCAAAAGCTGCTTTGAATTCTTGAACTTTAGATTGAATGTCAAGCGCACTCACCTCGTCGCGGTATTTTTTTAATTCGCACATTTCCAACATTTCAAAGTGAGTGCCGAATGTGGCACTTTGCAGTGTTAAGTCAGTGTAAACATCCAACATACCACCATAATAATGGCCCAGTAAACCCACTCTGTTGTCACGTATAGCCACAGCCACTTTTGCGGCTTCTGTCCAGACCTCAACTTCTGACCAGACAGTTTCATCATTTAAATACCCAGTTACAAAGTCGTAACGAATGCCTGACCGATTAAAGACATTTGCTATCTCGGGGAGCGAAACGGATTGACAATGTTCCAGCCAAACGCCGGTCATTTTACCACGGTCGCCAATTTTGTTGAACGCAGCATAATCTAATTGAGCAACGGGCTGGAGATTTAAAATCACAACAGGCACTTTCAACTTTTGCACAACAGGTAAAACGGTTGATGAAAGTGCATAAGTAGAAATATAGAGAAAAACAATTTCCACATTGCTACTTTTAAATAAAACAGATACTTCCCCTGCTTTTTCAATATTGTCCACCATTCCAGCGTCAACCACTTCTACACCAAAACCTTCTATTCTGGCTTTGATTTGACTTTGGTAATTTTTAAGGTTTTCGAGCAAGCCATCAAACTGTCCCCAGTATGTGTCGAGGCCAATTCCAAAAAGGGCAACTTTTGTTTTGCCATTCATTATGCTATATTTTTAAATTTGAATTTTTGATCATACAAAATGTTGACAATTTTTTTCAACCCGACAACCCGACCTTCCATGCTAATTCGATTTTATTAAATCAAATGGTTCGAAAAGCCCGTAATCATTCATATAATATTTGTCAAACGCAGGTTGGTGTTCCGGTGCATTGTTCCAACCGTGAGGGCCATAAATCCAACTTTTTTTCTCGCGGTAAAATTCACCAAATGTATTTTTCAGGCTGCCGACAATTCGTACTGTAATTTCATTTTCACCTTCCGAGAGTAACTCGGTAATATCCAACTCTTCCGGCTCCCAGGCAATAATTCCCGCCTCCTTATTATTTACCAGCACCTCCGTAACAGTTCCATTCCACTTGTTTAGTTTCACTTTAAAGGCTGCCGTTCCTTTTTCAATGTTGAATTTTTGTGCATACGATACTTTGTCAGAATAAAAAATATAACCGGCATCTTTCCATGAACCCATTTCAGAGAGGGTTCCGTTTGTTATTTCAAAACCCACTTTTTTGGGTTGAACTTTAAAATCACCAATAATGTATATTGGCATCAACTCCGCAAAAATCGACATGCGGCTGGCATTTAGAGAAACCGTGTTTTTTCCTGGTTCTAAATACTCCCCAATTTTGAATATCGAAAAATCTTTATCTATCCAATACTTCCCTGACTCTTTTTCAACAACATGCCCGTTAATGCTTACCGACCAAAGTTCGGGACGTTCGACAACTGCTTTTACTTTTGAAAGTGCAGAAATGTCCACCCCATTTGCAATTTGAAAATGATAATCTGCCGTAAAGCCTGTGTTTTCTCCAAATTTATCCAACTCCAGGTAATTTTTTTTGTATTGAATTTTATGCTGCCACGGATTGCCAAATTCCACTCCATTTTCTTTAAACAACGAAATTAGCGCAGTCATAAAATAGGTATCCTTCATAGTTGTTTTGGAAGTTTTTAAGTCCAGATAATTGAGCACCAGAATATTTTCGGATTCAGCATTTACTTCAATTTCACCTGTTGCTCCAACCTTTGTCCAACCTGATTTATTTACCTCTAACTCAGGTTCATTTTCTTTTCTTTCAGAAACAAAATACAAAGCGCTGCCAACCGGCTCAAGTTGAATGTCGAAAACCACTTTTCCTTTTTCTTTTGTGGAAGGAACGAGGTAAACCTGACCATCCTCCAGGTCCATCTTTAAAACACTTTTTCCCTTAGCAGATATTTTTGCGCTGGCCGGTTCGTTTTCATCTGAATTTATAAAAAACAGCAACTGTCCGTCCTGCAGAATGCGACGTTGATAATACAATTCACCTGTTTTGTCTTTTTGATTTATAGAAAAATCATTTGAAGACAGCAATTGTGCGCATTTTGCATCATCCGGATTTTCGGCTGTAACCCATTGTTCGGGATAGTTTTCCTGTAATTTACTACAGGCGTCGCTTTCGCTTCCATCTACTCTTGATATTTCTTTTTGAAACGACAACACTTTTCCGCCAGAATTTAAATATTCTTTAAGCAGCTCTAAAGTGTGCAAATCCATGTTCTCCATTGTTTCCGGAATAACTACAAGATTGTATTTCCTTTTACCGACTGTCAGTGTCCCTCCTGCAGCACTCCCAAGTTCTTTTAATACGTATTCCGAGCCGAGATCATACTCTACATGTTTTCTTTCGAGCTGATAAACAAAGTCCTTAAATTTACTCTGTATCTCACTGATCTTCGAATGATTTTTTGTACGCGAAAAGTACATCCATGCCGTAGTGTTGGGCTGTAAAACCAAGGAAGAATTGATTTGTTCTCCTGATGACATGGCCAAACTGATTCGTCCGATGTAATCCCCCATGTTTTTATAATTATTCCACCAGGGTTCATGATACGAAAAAGACGGTGGATAATCGAATTTGCGCACCCCTTTTAAAGTGTAGTATGAAAGGTGCTGGTTTACAAAATTGACACCCAAAACACCCTGCCAGTCAGCCAGTTGTTTGTATTTTTTAAAATCCATGTCCCAGCCGCCCCCGCCATAAGTTTCGCTTAATGTTCTGTTGCGGCCGGCCTGGTTTGCAGCGCTCCTGAGTTCGCGCACAGCACGTGTATTTCCAAATTGTCCACCCTGACCTTTTTTTACCAGTTCATTTCCCAACATATCGACACCCGGCATTTGATGCCAAATGTAAAAAGCAGCTTCATCGAATCCGTGCGTGGGAGTTGGCCAGCCATGTTCCCAGTAGTGACCTGTCCAGACCAGATTATTTTTTTCGCAATATTCTGACCACGGCTTTGCCCAGCGTTCAACAAAAAGTTCCATCAGTGTTTCGTAAAAATCGTGGCGCACTTTTTTCCAGTCACCGGTCTCTTCCACCAGCGAGGGAAGATTCACCTTCAAATCATACCCCCACCGCTGCTGAAACACATCCCATAAATCAGGTGTCCAGCGCAAATGTGTACCTCTGGGCATGGCCGCTTCCAAATTCGGTTCGTCGGTAAAAACGCCCATCACTGTCTTTCCAAAATCGGCGCTGTTTTTTTCGTAACCATTGGCCATGGTAACTTCCATGAATTTAGCGGTTACACCTTTATACAGTAAATCCACGTATGTGTACCCACCGTACCAGGGCGATTTTTCAGGATACGTTTTCCAAAAAATATAATAGGTTCCTTTTTGTCCGGTTTCCTGAGAAAGATTTGCTGTAACATCGGTAAAACCGCTATTCGTTTTTTTCAAAACCACTGCAATTGTATCCGAAGGAACAATATTCAGTTCTTTCCGGATTTCCATTCTCAGTCCGGTGCCATGCTGGTAAGAATCAGGCATCTCGGCCGGTACATGTCCACCGGCAAAACCGGAAGGATACGAGTTTTCATCGTAAATCCAGACCTTCATGCCCAATTCCTTTCCCTTCTGAACGGTATAGTCAAATAACCGAAACCAGTCCTCTGAAAGGTATTCGGTAATCAAGCCAGGCCGGGGATGCACAAAAACACCGCCAATGCCCGCTTTTTTAAATTCTTTCATCTGAAAATCGATTCCTTCTTCGGTAATTAAATCATTCCAGTCCCAGAGCGGCGCACTTCGGTACTCAGATGGCGGATCTACAAAAAGACTTTTAAGTTGGGCATAACTGTTAACAGAGGAAACAGACTCCAAATTATTTTTTGAAGAACAGCCCACAAGAAAAAAGATCACTGAAAAGGCAATTGCCAGATTTTTCATTTCATTTCATTTTAAGGTTAGAATTCATTAATGTCCGACGCAACCACATGTATTACAACCCTGTAAAGTTAATAATTCTGTGCACTTTTTAGAATTTTAACAGGACCCAACAAACCAGATGGTTCCAATGGGATTTCTTCAATTGGCCTCCCTTGAAAATCACGTTTTAAATTGATATTGGTTGATGTGTATTGCTTTTTATTCGGGAATGTCTGGTCTCCGGCTACCCGGTTGTACCACGAGTTCACAACTTTAATCTCCAAAGCATTCTCTCCTTCTTGCAGTTCTTGGCTTATTTCTATCCTGAACGGATCGGTCCAAACAATACCTTTATTTTTTCCGTTGATTTTTACTTCGGCAACGCCAACATCTTTTACATTTCCCAACTGCAAAAAGTATTGTCTATCCTTTTGAAGTTCAAAATCGATATTGAACGTTTTATTATAGATTGCCGAACCGGAATAATACTTGATTCCCTCATCCGGATGTAAGGTCCAATCTATCAATTCAGGAAAAATTACCGATTCCGGACCGCCCCATTCCGGTTTGAAATGGACCGTCCACTCGCCATTGATATCTTTTACTGTGCTGAAATCCGGATAGTTCCGCAATGCAGTTCCTTGTTTGTTTTTATCGATTGGAGTATTAAAAACAACGAATATAGAGCCATAGGGTTCTAAAGTCAACGGTACTGTTGTTAAACCATCCTTTTGCGAAAAAGCCTGTGCATCCCGAATATCTCCAGTTAAAGCATCCCACAATTTAGGTTGCAATCCGGCAACACGAAATTGGCAGTTGAACGCTTTTCTTTCCTCGGTCTGATTGGAAACAAAGTAAACATCACTGTCCGCAATTTTATAATGGATGTAATCAAAATCGGTTTTACTGTCATTTTCAAGCACATTGAAATCGTATGGAATTTCTTCTGATAGAAGATATTCCCTTGCTGTAACTCCCCAATCCACAGTTCCTTTTCCATACTTTTTCGTTCCTTTTTCAGTATTTTCTTCGTCCCAAATTTTATTGGCCAATTCGTGAAATCGCTTTTGCTCTTTTTCGCCACCCACCAAGCTGGCCAAAATTTCGGGTTTATAGCCAATCACCGTAGCTCCTTGTTGAAGCAATTTTTCCAGCTTTTCCAAAACAGCCATTGACAGCATTTTGTGATCGGGCAATACCAAAACCCGATACTCCACACCACCGGGAACGACTATTTTTCCGTCCTTTACTTCAAGTTGAAGAAAAATGGTTTCATCCGTAACATCGTAATCAAAACCGGGCATTGCCCCGGCAGGATCCCAGTGTTTAAACGGAAACACATTGGGGACATGATCCCCGTAATAATAAAGCACATCGGCTATAAATTTTCCGTTTTGGACGATTGACTGAGTCCGGCTCATATAATCGATAAATGCCCCTGATTGTTTCCACCAGGTAACCTGCGGATTTACATGTGTGCCCGCAAAATACTCTTGTCCGGGCAAGCCCATTTCCGGGGGCGAACAAGTAAAAGTGTGGAAATACATCCGGTTTAACCCGGCACAAATTTCATGGTCGAATGCCGATTTTTGGTCGTGCCAAAGTTCGTCGTTCCAATGTGGGCCGATGGTTGTAAACGATTCTGCCCCCACAATTTTTTTTCCATAAATGTGTGCTGCCGATGAGGCTTGTTTTATGAAAAAGCGATTTTCGGGGTTGGGACGATGCGGCGAGGGCGACCAAAATTCACTCATCACAATGTCGCTAAAGCCATAGTTTTTTATGCCGTCTAAAGGACCGGCGTGCGGGCCTGCCGATTCGGGCTGAATTCCCATGTTGTATTTGTGTGCATAATCAGCAAAAATTGCGTAGTGGTTATAGGCAAC
>CAZNEV010000020.1:28468-70230 GCA_964572085.1 uncultured Maribellus sp.
ACCACATCGTTCCAATAAAAATCGAAGGCTTCTTTGCTCATATAATCCAACACATTTCCCTGCCAGTCGCCACTTGATGTTGAAACCTCTGAGCTTGTGTTGGTGTATCCAAAACGTAAAATACTCCAATCCCCTTCGGGCGCATCCCAAGTAAGATTGCCCATGCTGTCCATTTTGGAAGTAAGGTCAATGATTTCTTCCTTTTGGACCAGATAAGTGGTTTGTTCTTGCAAAACCTTCCGTTTAGGTTTGTCGTTCCGCAACAAAAAGCGGGTATCGGGCGCAGAACCACCGAGTTCGTGGTAGCCAAGTTTTAAATCCAAGTCGGTGATCAGCTCGTTAGTTTTGTTCGCCTCGTGCAACGGAAATGCCAACACTGCAATATCACGGTAATAGTCGTTTCGGGTGCTGGCTTGTTCCAACTTTGCAGTGATATTTTTATTTCCCGAAATTTTCATTTCCGAAAAAACAACCTGCTTTGCCGCGTATTGCGGGGTAACGCGCGGTCCGCCCAAATTCCAACCGCTTTGGATATTAAAGCCAATTTGCAATTCCAATCTTTTTGCTTCGTCTAAAGCAAAAACAAACAATTCGTTCCATTCGTCAGAGCCAAACAATGGTCCTTGTGGAATGTCTTTATTTCCCCGTTGATTGTGCCCTCCGGCATCAAAAATCATTGCTCCCTGGAAATTCCTTGATTTCATGGCCTCCAAATCTTTGGTTATGGCAGCTTTGTTTACATTTCCGTTTAGCCACCACCACCAACAGTTAACACCGTATTCCTGTGGTGGGGATTGAAAATTGGTTTTCAGCTTGTCGTAGTTAATTACCTGCGATTCTTCAGCAACTTTTTTGTTGGGGTTTGAACAGGAAAATAGGACTATTGAAAGGATTGCAACTAACCGGATATTTGTTTTCATAGTTTGATATTTTGGATTCATAGGCAAATGCGAATTTAAGAAAAAATGTTACCCCAAACAGTCGTAATTTTTTGACTGTTCAGGATAACATTCATTTTTGACTTTGATCATTATCGGTTTTCCCAACCCAGATTTTGATTGATTTTAACGTCTTTGTTAGAATCAATAACGGTTTGTGGGATTGGCCATAAATTGTAATTGAAAGTCAGGGTAGCCTTTGTTTCGGGCCAGTGAGCATATTCCCTGATGCGTTCAACTGCAATTGTTCCGCCCATGCGTAGCAGGGTGTTCCAACGACATTCTTCATAAACAAGTTCGCGGGCACGTTCATCGAGGATGGTTTTAAATTTATCGTCCATGTCGGCAGCCGTTACCTTGTATGTACATTGTGCACGGGTTCTTAATAAATTAACGTCAGCCGCTGCTCCAGCTTTGTTCCCAAGCCGCTGTTTAGCCTCAGCCCTAAGAAGTATTGTTTCCGGTAAACGGATTATATAATCATCGCGGAATAGATTACTACGATTTTCGCCATCGGCGACACCAGTATAACGATCTGTTGCTATTTTGCAAGATACCGGATAAATTTCGCTCGTATTATTGAGTATTGTCGTTGCATCTTTGTCTAAACCGTACATTTCACTCCAAGGCACAATCAACTTGTAAAAGGGAGAAGTATCTACATTGCCTTTAAACCTTCTTCGTAAAACGATTTCTGAATTGCGCATATCTGCTCCCCATTTATCTTCAAAAACAATGTCACGGGCGTAATTTGTAATATTAGCCTGCGAAATTCCATGGCCACCAACATCTTCGAGTGTTCCGGTCATGTGTTTGCCTGCAATATCCCTGAAAACAGGGCCATAAGTACGCGAATACGGTAATTTTGATCTACCGTCTTCTGCCTTGTACGCGGCATAATCAATTTGTAGTGCCCATATACATTCCGGATTCCCTTCCTGGAAATTAACATTTCCTTCCTGAAATAAATCCCAATAATAATTCGCGGACATTTGAAGCGTGTCAATTTTCTCACTTGCACTAAAGACTCCTTTTTTATAAATGTCGATTACTACGGTCTGCTCAGTTTTGCGTTTACCAAACCTTGAATCCACAAGTTTGTATAAACCGCCATCTATCACTTTGTCTGCATAACTCACTGATTTTTGAAATGCAGCATCTCCCACCTTTCCTTCCTCAACTAATTGTGTCCCTAAAGCCAAATACAATTCACTGAGGTTGTGTTGCGCGGCAGCACGAACCAATCGACCGCCGGAAACCGTTGTTTCTGGCAGACTATTTTCAATAGCTTCAAGTTCATCAATGGCAAACTGATAGGTTTGAACACGGGTGGCAGGTTCAAAATCATACCTTGGAGCGGTCGAAATATCAGTAACAATTGGTACCCCGCCAAACAGTTCGGCCAAATTTCGATAGGCGAATGCCCTGAAAAACCTCGCCTGAGCCAAAACATTTGCTTTTTCCGCTTCCGAACCCCAGGATATTGCAGGCAAATCAGCAGCATGAATGGCTAAGTTTGCCCTTGAAATCACATAATACCATGTAGTGTAAATCTGATAAAAGGTGTTGTTGTCAGGGTTGATCGTACTGTAATCACTAAAAGTGTTTCCTCTTCTAATCACCGGCACATCATACATATCAGTTCCTTTTCCCCTAAAATCGAAGATCCAGCGCTGTTCCGTAGGGTTGACCCACAAATCTCTGATGTGTGAATAAATTGATACCAATACTTGATCCACCTGGGCGGATGTAGAGAACGCGTTGTCGGTGGTATAAAAGGTTATTGGTTGTTCTTTTAAAAACATATCATCCGATTCACAGCCAATAAGGCTAATGAATATCGAAAGAAATACTATCCGAATATATTTTACTTTTTTCATAATCTAATTCTTTTATATATTTCAGTTAAAAGCTAATGCTTGCACCTATCGAATAGGTTGACACAACGGGAAAGGTGTTCGACATATAGGTTGCCCCAGTTTCAGGGTCGCCGCCATCCCACGATGTTATGGTGGCCACGTTTTTAGCTGCAATAAACAGTTTAAATGTACTGATTTTAGCATCTTTTACCCATGGCTGATCGAACGTGTAAGAAAGCGTAATGTCCTGTAACCTGACAAACCCTCGCGATTGCAGACCACGAAAGCGTCCATCTCCTGCAAATATTGCCGAAGGATAAACATCGCTTTTGTTTTCCGGTGTCCAATAGGGTTTGTAAGTCATATTGGCATTAAACAATCCGGTACCAGAAGTTAGGTACGCCTGAGTGTTGTTTAACATGTAATGATCATTTCCTCCAAATATTCCGCTGACCATTACATACAATTCAAGGTTTTTATACGAAACTGAATTGCTTATATTTAAGCGGAAGTTTTCTTTTTCGTAGCCTAAAATCACGCGGTCATCGGAAGTAATGCCCGGAATCGTGTCCATATCCTGATATTTTGGCGCACCGGGTGCAGCTCCAGTCAGATTAATGTACTCTGTGTCATCCTCCTGAACTATCCCGATTTGTTTGTACCCGTAAATGGCTCCCAATGATTTTCCGATAAATAAACTGTTTGCGATATCGTCATCTTCCTTTCCATCGCCATCGTTGTCTTCTCCATAAAGCTTAACCAATTTATTGTTGTTCTTCCAGAAGGTAACCATGGTTGTCCAAGTAAGGTCATTGTTTTGAATGTTAACGCTGCGGACAGTTGCTTCAATCCCCGTATTATTTATTTGTCCCATGGAAGCATAAACGGTTTTGAAACCGGTCATAACAGGGATGTTCCTCGTGAAAATTTGGTCCGTAGTTTTTGAGTGGTAAACATCAATGTCAACAAACAAGTTATTTTTTAGCCAAGCCGATTCAAAACCTGTGTTCCATGAATCGGTACTTTCCCAGCCGAGTTCCTGGTTTCCCAGAGTACTTTGAATCAATCCATACTGAACAATTCCATTTTTATCGGAAAATTCATATCGTATTCCTCCCGAAGATCCGTTGGCAACTTGCGACAAGGTTGTGTAAGGTCCGATACCCTGGTTTCCGTTTTGCCCCCAAGATAATTTCAATTTCAGATCATCTAAAGCTGTCAAATTTGACATGAAATTCTCCTTGGATATTCTCCAGGCAGCACCGGCTGCAGCAAAGTTAGCCCATTTGTTTTTGGCTCCAAAAACCGAAGCACCATCACGCCTGTAAGAACCTGTCAAGTAATATTTGTCGTTGTAGGAATAACTCAATCTGCCAAGATAGCCAACATTGGCTCTTTCCCAAGCATTTAAATTCACTTTCTGAACTGTTGCTTTATGAAGGCCCCACATTCCCAAAGTAGTGCTGCCGTTAGCGGCAAAGTCGCTTCCGGTTGAATTGATGTCTTCGTATTTCATATAATCCCGTGTAGCTACCAAAGTCCCTTCCACACTGTGTTTGTCGAATGTGTTTTTATAGTTCAAAATGTTGTCGAACACATAACTGTAGGTACTGTTGTTATCGAGGTTGCCATTTGCGTTGGTTAGGAAACCTACTAAAACCGAAGGCTCGTACCGGTATAATCCTTCTCCTTCTGCCACATAATAATCTTCGTAATAGAAATTCCCTGAGCGGTTCTTGTCCAGGTTGGTTAAGAAGTTAATTCTGTAATTCAATCCTTTTATCCAAGGGGCATCAACCACAGCGTATGAATTTAATCGGAAATTTTGACGGATATCCATGTTGTCGCGCGTGTTGTCATCGACGCCCCACAAAGGGTTTACACCCGATTGGGTGTATGGATATTTTTCCAAACGGCCTTCATCATCGCGAAACATGACACCATAAGGAGACATCACCTGTGCCGTACCGATATTTGCTGCAAAACCAGAATAGTCGCGCCTGGAAAATCCGGCATCAACCCCTATTTTCAACCAAGCTGTGATTTCGGCATTGATTTTTCCCAAAATTGAGATCCGGTCAAATTCATCGCCAATTACCACACCTTTGTTATTATTATATGAAGTTGAAAGGTAATAGTTAATCCCTTTTCCCGCACCAGAAACAGCTAATTGGTAATTCTGGATTATACCTATCTGGGTTGTTTCATCCAACCAGTTAGTTTCTCTTCCGGCAGCGAGATTATCCAACTCTCCCGTTTTCATCCAAGTTGTTGAACCTTTGGGGTATTGGTTGCGCGCGTTCACTACTGTAATCCATTGTTCCCCTTTCATCATTTCCGGCTGATTTTGCCATGTTTGAATACCTGACGAAGCATTAAACGTTATCAATGGTTTAGCTGAAGTTCCTCTTTTTGTTGTAATGGCAATAACCCCATTTGCCGATCTGGAACCATAAGCCGCAGCAGAAACTGCATCTTTCAAAATGTCGAAGCTTGCAATATCATTGGGGTTGATATCATTCAAACTACCCATATAAATTACCCCATCCAACACAATCAGCGGATCGTTATTACCATTTATCGAGTTTTGTCCACGGATTAACATGTTTGGTTCGCTCCCAGCAGAATTGGATGCCCCGATATTTAATCCTGAAATGTTCCCTTTTAACGATTCCAAAGCATTTGTGTTAGGAAGCAAAGAAACAGCGGAATTTTCCATTTTTAGTGAGCTTACCGACCCGGTAAAATCTTGCCGTTTGGCAGTTCCATAGCCAATAACGATTACCTCATCCAAACCCAATGATTCTTCTTGCATCGTTACGTTGATGACTTGTTTTCCTGAAACAAGAAACTCTTGCGTTTTCATTCCCACGAAGGAGAATTGCAATGTGGCGTCATTGGGGATATTTGGAATCGAAAAGTTCCCGTTCACGTCGGACACAACTCCTTGGGTTGTGCCTTTTATAATCACGGTTACACCGGGCAACGGTTGCCCCGTTTGGTCGGTAACGATGCCCGTTACGGTTTTTTGTTGTTGCGACGCCCAAAAACTACTACTGTTCGTCCCTGCTTGGGCATTCCTTGTTTTAATCAGAATAAGGTTGTCCTGTCTTACGTCAAAAAGTACGTCTTGTCCTGTAAACAGTTTTTCCAGGATTTTTTCAACGGTCTCGTTTTGCACGTTTAAATCGATTTTCCGTTCCACATCCACCTGCTCGCGCTGGTAAAAGAACCGGAATTCGCTTTTGTTCTCGATTTCACGGAGAATGTCTTCCACCCTGCTGTTTTTTACATCAAAGCTAAATTTTGTGGCTTGCGAATACACCGAAGCGGAAACCTGGACAAAAATCGCTGTTAAGAGTATAAAAGTCAGTTTCATAATCCGTAAAAGTTTTCGTTTCTTCCCCAAAAAGCGGAAAATTTCAATTTCAATTTTTTTCATAGATTTGTTGTGATAATGTTTATAATTATGGTGTTGACAGCACCGTTTAAAAGCATTCAGGCCGTTGGGCGTTGACAGCGCCCAGCGGTTCTTTTTTTTAACTGAATTCTATTCCATAGGCTAATCCTCCTTTATCTTTTGGTAATTAATATAATTTGGCCTTCAATTTTATACTTTATGGGCAGTGTTTCTTCCAGCAGGTTGAGCACTTCGAGAATGGTTTCGTTTTTAATGGTGCCATCGTAGTGGTAGCCCAGCAGCAAGCTGTTATCGCTCACTTCAATGTCAACCCCGTATTTCCGCTCCAGCAACACAATGAGCTCTTTCAAATCCATATTGATGAATATGAGCTTGTTTTCTTTCCACGAGGTAAACATCCTGGTGTCCACTTTCCTGACCAGAAGGGTGCGTGAATCTTTATTTAAAACTATCTGTTGCCCCGGTTGGAGCAATATTTTTTCGGTCAACTTGAATTTTTCGGAAGAGGTGATTTCAACCGTCCCTTCTTCGAGGGTTGTCGTTACTTCAGCGTCGTCTTCATACGCTTTAACATTGAAGTGGGTGCCCCTTACGTTCACATCGTAATAAGGCGTGTGCACCACAAAAGGTTTCTTCGTGTTTTTTGTTACGCTAAACCATGCTTCGCCTTTTAAGAAAACCTCCCGGGAATTATTTTTCGCTTCGGGCGAATACCGGATTTCGGAACCCGCGTTTAAATATACGATTGAACTGTCGGCCAATACCATTTGCGAAATAGAACCTTTTGGGGCAAGGGAGGTGATAAAAATCGGTTCTTGTTTCAAACCGCGATTCATTACCAATGCGCCCATTACTATTCCCACAATCAATATGGCCGCAAAGCGATAGAATATCCCGGCATTGGAACTGTACCTGAATACATTCGATTGATAATCTTTTTTGATGCGTGACAAAAATCTCGACCACTCGTTTTCAGTTTTGGCAATTCGCGACATGTCGCCGATTGCAGCTTCCCATCTGTTTTTAATTGAAGTATAATATTGCTCGTTTGCGCCCGATTCCGAAATCCAGGAGGCCAGTTCTTTTACTTCCCTTTCTTGCAACTCCCCTTCGAGGTGTTTAATTATGGTAGCTTTTATCGATTTTTTTGAATCCATGCAAAGTGTTGTTTCAAAAGTGAGACACTTCAGCAACAAACATCCCTACCCCGGGCGCGTTTTTTTTTATTTGGCAAGAAAAGCGAGAAGGAGAAAACCAAGGTAGTTGCTCAGTTCCGAACGCAATATGGATAAGGCTTTTGTAATGTGTTTTTCCACCATTTTTTCTGAAATGCCCAGTTCCTCGGCGATTTTTTTGTTTTTAAGGAAATCCTGACGGCTCATTTTATAGGCTTGCCGGCATTTATCGGACATCGCATTAACAATATGATCCACTTTATTTTCAAGTTCAAGTTCGAGCAAAGTTAGCAGGGGGTCGTCGGATGCAGAAAAATTGGAAGTTTCGGCAGATGCTGCTTCGTTCGCAAATTGCCCTTCAAAAGTATATTTGATTTTTAAATGCCGTTGGTGGTTCAAACAGGCATTGCGGACGGCCTGGAACAAATAAGCTTTCGGAGATTCGATTTTGGTTTGGGCATTGAATTTCTCCCACAACATGGCAAAAGCATCTTGGACCAAGTCTTGTGAAACCTGCATATCGCCGGTAAATGTGTTGGCAAACAATACCAACCTACCGTGGAACTGAAAGAACAATTTCTTGTAGGCATCAACCTTTTTTCTTTTCAATTTGATAGGCACTATTAGTTGTTACGGTTTATCAATGAACAAAAATAACAAACTCTTCTTCACAAGCAACCTGTACTTTCAGGTATGTTTTCAATATTCCCTCAAAACAAAAAAGGCCGCCCTTTACGGCAGCTTTTTTTCCACTAAATTATTGTCAACCTTAATTCTCGTCGGTAATGGTGTAAGTTACGGTTACGCTGTATTCTTTGTTGAACAAATCACCGTAATTCGATTCATCATGTTCAGTTTATATCGTTCTATGTGCCTGTTTAGCACCCAAATCGTCATTGTTCTTCTTCAGAAATATATTCTGCGGCTATTTCAACTTCATTATACCAATCTTCGCCGTATTTTCGGATGAGGGGTTCTTTTAAAAACTTGTACAGCGGGAGTTGAGCCGCTTTGCCACATTCGCGGCCGGGCTTGCAAATGGTCAGCTTCTGGTAGTTAATTGCATCGAATTTTTCGTACTCTGTGATGCGTATTGGGAAAAGATGACATGAAACCGGTTTCCTGAAACTGGTTTTCCCTTCGAGATATGCTTTTTCTATCGCGCATTTTAAAATGTTCCTTTCGTCGTAAAACGCAAAGGCACATTGCTGGTTGTTTACCAGAGGGGTAACTAAATCGCCATCGCTGTCGATCACCGCAAAACCCTGCTTTTCGATTTCACGTTTGTGTTTTCCCGGCAGGTAATCTTTGAAAAAAGAGTAATCTTTTTTAATCTGAGTTGCTTCTTCGGCTGTGATGGGAGCCCCTGAGACCCCTTCTTCGCAGCAGGCACCTTTACATTTCAGTAAGTCGCAAATAAAATGCTCTTCAAAAACGTCGCGACTAATTATTGTACGACCGATTTCAATCATAAAAGCCCCCTTATCAGATTCTTCCCCGTCATTTCTTTCGGAACTTCGAGACCCATAACATTGAGCAAGGTCGGGGCAACATCAGCTAATATTCCGTTATCCAGTTCAATTCCTTCTTTTTCTGAAATGAAAATACAAGGAACAGGGTTTAAAGAATGCGCTGTATTTGCTGATCCGTCTGCATTAAGAGCATTGTCAGCATTTCCGTGGTCAGCTATAATCATGATGTTGAAGCCGCCTTCCAATGCAGCTTCCACCACTTCTTTGGCACACTGGTCAACCGCCATAATTGCTTTGTAGATGGCTTCGTAAACTCCCGTGTGGCCAACCATATCACCGTTGGCAAAGTTGAGGCAAACAAAATCGGCTTCTCCGTTTCTCAATTTGGGAACAATGGCATCCCTCACCCCCGGGGCCGACATCTCGGGCTGTAAATCATAGGTAGGCACCCTGGGCGACTGGACTAGAATCCGGCTTTCTCCCGGGAATTCATCCTCGCGCCCACCACTGAAGAAGAAAGTTACGTGAGCGTATTTTTCAGTTTCGGCAATCCGGATTTGTTTCAATCCGGCCTTTGAAACCACTTCGCCCATGGTATTAGTCACATTTTCTTTGTCGAAAATTACATTGATGTTCTTGAAATCAGCTTTGTAATTGGTCATGGTGTACCACTGCAAATTCATGGTGTGCATGCCGTATTCCGGTAGGTTCTGCTGCGTAAAAGCGATGGTGGTTTGGCGCAGGCGGTCGGTGCGGAAATTAAAGCAAATCACCACATCGCCTTCTTCGATTTTTGCCAGTGGTTGGCCGTTTTCGTCCACCATGACAATGGGTTTCAAAAACTCGTCGGTTACTCCTGCATCGTACGACGCCTGCACGGTAACCAACAAATCGGTTGATTTCTCTCCTTTCCCTTGTGTGTATAGATCGTAGGCCAATTTCAAACGGTCATAATTCTTGTCACGGTCCATGCCGAAATAGCGGCCAATAATCGATGCAAATCTCGCATTCGTAGGTTCCAATGCTTTCAAATCGGTTTCTAAAAAGCCGTAACCCGAACGTGGGTCAGTATCGCGGCCATCGGTTAAGCCATGTACGAAAACATCTTGCAAACCCATGTCGGTGGCCATTTGGCAAAGTGCAACCATGTGTGTACTCAGGGCATGAACCCCGCCGGGGCCAATCAAGCCAATCAGGTGCACTTTCTTATTGTTTTCTTTGGCATAATTGTATGCTTTCACAATCTGCGGGTTTTTCCAAAGCGATTTGTCACGGATGGCTTTGGTGATTTTCACCATGTCCTGGTACAAAACCCGGCCTGCGCCAATGCTAAGGTGCCCCACTTCCGAGTTGCCCATTTGTCCGTCGGGAAGGCCAACGTTTTCGCCCGATGCCAATAATTGCGAATGTGGGTATTCATCCAGCAGGGAGTCCATAAACGGGGTTGGGGCCGATGCTACTATATCACCCTTGGAACCGTCGCCAATTCCCCACCCGTCTAAGATCATCAATAGTGTTTTTTGAATGTTCGCCATTTTATTGTGTTTTATTTTGTTGTTTTTTCTTGATACCTGCCCGGCAGGCAGGCTAAATACTTTTTGTCTTTTTGTCTGATAACTGACAAAAGTATCCTTTTTTAAATTACTTCAAGGATATCAATTGAAAGTTGGAATTGATTTAACAAATTTTTATGGCAGTGGGACTTTGAGTTTTCAACTCAAAGTTTTTGTTTGACTTAGGAAAGTCAAACTCCCTTCGCCACACCCACATTTATTCTGTTTTGCATTGTTCGACGAACAATGTTTTGGGCAAGCACAATGTCTTACGGTACCGTCCTTTGGGAATTGCCGATGCCGAAGGATATTACACGATGATCCCTATAAAACGAGATTTGAAACGAATGGTATTTGTTGGACTGTTTTTAAATTTTTAGAAGTACAAATTTTACAGACAAAAGATTGCTTTGGGTCATTTGTTTGTGTTAATTCCTATTTTTGCTAACTATTAACAAGCAGCATTATAAATATGAAAGCATTATCATACCTATTCGTAGTTTTTAGCGCATCCTTTCTTTTGTCTTGCAATCAGCAGAACAAAAATTTAAATACGTTGACAAACAAAGAAAAACAAGAGGGTTGGGAACTGTTGTTCGACGGAAAGTCGTTGGATAAATGGAAAGCCTTTAACGGCGGCGAAGTAACCGGTTGGAAAATTGTTGACGGCGAATTGCACAATTCGGGGGTAGGCTCCGACCACGGTGGCGACATCATCACCAAAAAACAGTACGAAAATTTTGAGTTGGTGTTGGAATGGAAAATTGCACCGGCCAGTAATTCGGGCGTTTTTTTCCACGTGCAGGAAGGCATTACCGATGCGATTTACGAAACCGGCCCGGAATACCAGTTGATGGATGACAAAGGTTGGCCCGATAAGTTAAACGCCGACCAATATTCGGGAGCAAATTATGCCATGCATGCCCCAAAAAATGCGAAAGTGAAACCTTTGGACGAATGGAACGAAACCCGGATCGTGGTTAACAACCCCCATGTTGAACATTGGCTGAACGGCAAAAAAGTGGTGGAATACGATTTATGGAGCGACGAATGGCATGCAGCGAAAGCGGTCGGGAAGTGGGCAGATACTCCGCATTACGGTGAAGCGAAAAAAGGACACATCGGATTACAGGATCACGGGGGTTTAACTATGTTTAGAAATATTAAAATCAGAGAATTGAAATGAAAGCTATGAAAAATTTAAAATCTATTTTTATCTTAATCGCGGTTGGTTTGTTTATTGTGTCATGTGAAAAAACTGAAGAAGGTATTGCGATAGAAGGTTTGACAGCCGATAATTATCCTGCAGTTGATTGCTCCACGTCAGCAGCACCATTGCAAACTATCATTTACTGTGAGCTTTTAGGATATAATTATGAATGGACACAAAATCTTGCTTGGGATAACGTATTCTTTGTTAATACTGATAAGCCAAATGAAAATGCTAAGGTGTCTGGAACCCATGGGGCGTACATGAATCTGATTTCGAAGGAGGCTGATTTGATTCTTGTAGCCCGGGAGCCATCTCCAGATGAGTTAATTGCAGCAAATAAAGAAGGTGTACTTTTAAATGTAACGCCAATTGCCCTTGACGCTTTTGTATTTATTACGAATTTAAATAACCCGGTAAAAGCATTGACAAGTGAGCAGATTAAGGGAATTTACAAAGGGAATATCACCAACTGGAAAGATGTAGGAGGTAATGACAGCCCGGTTAATCCTTATGTCAGAGATGCCAATTCAGGCAGCCAGGAGATTATGGAGAGCTTAGTAATGAAAGGGGAACCAATGGCGGATTGGTCGGAGGCAATGCTATCAGGAATGTCGGGGCCTTTTATTACGTTGCGCACCGATGAAAATGGTTTATGCTACACCATTTATTACTATAAGGAGCAAATGGTGAGGGATCAAATAGTCAAACATATTTCCGTTGACAATGTATATCCCGACCGGAAAACAATCAAGAACCAATCCTATCCATACACCACTTATGTTTATGCTGTTGTTCGGAATGATCTGGATAGAAGTTCCATGGCTTTTAAAATTTATGAAGCGCTTCAAACGAAAAGGGGAAAAAATATCATTGAAAAAAGCGGCTATATAGCTAATTGAAAGAGAAATAGGAAATAAAAAATCAAAAGAATGGCGTTTACTGCTTTCCGTGGGATGAAGCCTTTGTCGCAGCTTATGTTTTCTGCGTTGGTAATAATTATGAGCTTTCTGGCATTCTTTCTACTGTCGCTTACGATTGCGATTCCATTGTTTGGAGTTGATTCGATACTGAACATGGGGGATCTTTCGGGAAACGGCAACTCCTTAATTGTATTAAAATTCTTTCAGGTTATTCAGGCCATCGGACTTTTTGTAGTACCGCCATTTATTTTGGGCTGGCTCTTTTACGGAAACAGCTTTGATTATTTGCACCTGAACAAATCGAGCGAGGGGTCGTCCGTGATTTTAGTTTTGGTGCTCATGTTTTTTGCAGCACCTTTGATCAATTTTTTAGGCGAATTAAATGCGAACATGCATTTACCCGAGTGGATGGCCGGACTGGAAAGCTGGATGAAAAATGCGGAAGAAAAAGCAGCCGAGCTCACTAAAGTATTTCTGAAGGTGGATTCGCCCGTTGGTTTGCTATTCAATATTTTTATGATCGCGGTGCTGCCTGGCATTGGCGAGGAATTACTCTTTAGAGGTGTCATTCAGCGTATTTTTAGCACCTGGACCCGCAGCCACCATTGGGGGATTTGGCTTTCTGCCATATTGTTCAGCGCCATGCACATGCAGTTTTACGGTTTTGTGCCCCGGATGCTCCTTGGTGCCTTGTTTGGTTATTTGCTGGTGTGGAGCGGCACAATGTGGTTGCCCATTATTGCCCACTTTTTAAACAACTGTTTTGCGGTTATTGCCATGTATTTGATCGACAAAAAGCTACTTAGCCCCGAAATTGAAACACTTGGTTCTACAGAAGGAAGCTATTACATGGCTATAGTAAGCCTGTGTTTAGTAGTGGTATTTCTGTTGATGTTAAAACGACAAAACAGCGGGAAAGAAATTATCCCGGTTAACTAAAGTCGAACAACAAATCGTGTTGCAGATCTTTGGAGCCAAGCGTCTTCTTTTCTTTCCGGCGGAAAACATACACAATGCCATATTCCTGCGCTATTTGGCGTTTGTGTTTTGGAACGTCGGTTTTTATTGCCTCTTCGATTTCGTTCCACAACTGACTGATAAATTCGTTGGTGGATTTGCGCAATTCCCGCATTTTGTCGTAGGAACGTGCGGTGTTTCTTTTTAAATTCTGTTGAAAAAGTGAAGCATCCCTAAAGGCTTCCATTTTTATTTTTACCAATGCAATCGAGGGGTTATAGATGGCACTTCCCCCGCTGTGAATCCGTTTTTGTTCGGCTTCAACTACCTTATTTCCCCAGTAAAAAATCTCTTCTTCGGTAGTTAATGGAGGTACTTTCCCCTCAAATTCTTCGAGACCAAAATATTTAAGCCCTCCGTTGATTTCACCCCGTTCGGAAGTTAAATACAACACCTGAATGAAATGGGATACATACATCCGTGCGGTTTCCATCGCTGCCTTAAAATGCAGGTGTTTTTCCGACTGAATCCGGATGTCCAGCTCGTATTGTTTTAAGTGGTTTTCGAATTTGGTTTTAACGCTTTTAAGCTCCTCGCTGTTTTTGTAGGAAATGGTGATGTTTCCTTTTTTGTTTTCCGATATTTTATTGAAGGCTGCATCCAGCGCACGTAGGCGAGCCTTGTCGGTAGTTGGCAAACGTCTGTATGGCATAGTATTCAGAAAATGATTACTGCGAAGTTAATAAATCTATCAATCAATGTCAATCGTTCGCCTTTTTACTTATTCACATCTTGTTGTGAATATTGTGTAAGACGGAAAAAGTGAAACGGTATTTTAAAAGCAAGGATTTTGTGTAAATTTGAGACGATATATTTTATTCCTTCACCTTAAAAATAAGTTATGAAATCGAAGTATCTTTTAATCATTGCTTGTTTAATGGTATTGTCAAACTTTGCTTTTAGCCAAGAGTTTGCTGCCGATAAAGGTGCGGTTCTTTTTGCTGGCACAGGAAGCTTTATCAGTTCAGGCGACGATTTATTTGAGGATGGCGACGGCAACAGGGCAACAACATTTTCGTTGACGCCTACCTTTAACTACTTTGTAGCGAAAAATATCTTTGTTGGTGGTGGTATGGAATTTATCAGTTCCACACAAGGCGATTGGGGAAACAACAGTTTTGGAATCGGACCGCAAATAGGCTACATGTTTGGTAACCAAGAGAGCACAGTCTTTCCGTATATTGATGCCGGGCTTCGTTTACAGAGCATGAAATATAAATATAAATCGTTAGACGACGAGAAAGCCACAGGTACTGACATCTTTTTTAGTGCCGGAATGATAGTGCCGCTAAAAAGCCATATAGGACTTGTTTTTGAAGCTGGATACCACGTGATGAACTTAAAACAAAAAGAAACCAAACATCCCGGAAATATTTTTGCAATAAGCATTGGGATTGCCGGCTTGCTTTTTTAGCGTTTGAAATCATAGCACTACTCCAATATGCTGTTTTAGCTACCAATGCGAATCAAGGGTTGAAATTTGTTGAATATCAATATTCAACCCACTTCGGGGTTGTTTTTCAAGTTGCAATGTTGACCCCGAGCTTCGCACGGGGCTATTATTGTTAATGTCCTATGGACATTTTCTTATCCCGAAAGGGATTAAACAATAATAGCCATCCCGAGACTTCGGGATGGTAATGAAGAGGACATGAAAGGAACCCCGAAGCGGGTTCAACTCTTGATTGGCATTGCCAACAATCTTTAATGAGAAAGCCTTTCCGTTTCAACGGAAAGGCTTTCTACTTTATAAAAAACGATGACTTTCAAGTTTTGAATCATTCGCTTAACCTCGCCATTAAATATTCGCGGTTCAAACGGGCGATATGGGTAATGGAAATGCTCTTCGGGCATTCTGCTTCACAGGCTTGCGTATTGGTACAGCCACCAAAGCCTAGTTCGTCCATTTTGGCCACCATGTTGCGCGCACGATTTTTGGCTTCCACTCTTCCTTGCGGCAGTTTGGCCAAATGCGAAACTTTTGCTGCAACAAATAACATGGCCGACGAGTTTTTACAAGCTGCTACACAGGCCCCACAACCAATACAAGCTGCTGCGTCCATTGATTCTTCAGCATCCTCATAGGGAACCGGAATGGCATTTGCATCGGGCACACCGCCGGTATTCACCGACACAAAACCTCCAGCTTGTAAAATTTTCTCGAAAGCAGTCCGATCGACAACTAAATCCTTAATCACCGGAAATGCCCGTGCACGCCAGGGTTCGATAACAATGGTTTCGCCCTCTTTAAACTTGCGCATGTGCAATTGGCAGGTGGTTACTTCAGTATCCGGCCCGTGTGGGCGTCCGTTGATGTATAAACTGCATGTTCCGCAAATTCCTTCGCGGCAATCGTGGTCGAATGCAATTGGATCGATTCCTTTTTCGATGAGCTCATTGTTCAGAATGTCCATCATCTCGAGAAAAGAAGAACCGGTGGAAATATTTTCGATGTCGTAAGTTTCGAATTTCCCTTTCGCTGAAGCATTGTTTTGTCTCCAGACTTTTATTTTGAGTTTTTTTAAAATTATATCAGCCATTTTTGTGAGATTAAAAGATTAATAGATTAATAGACTTGAGTAGTGAGTAGTGAGTGAGTAGTACTAAGAATGAGAATTTTTTAGTGAATGTTTTAACCCAAAAATTATCTTTTGGATTTCATTCAATTTTGCATCAAGATTCTCAAATTGCTCTTGAGATAAGTAATCTAAATCGAGACACAGAATTACCAAAGCTTCTAATTCAAAAGCACTTCCGTTAGCAATATCCAAAAAACGCGACAATTCTTTATCACTGTCACGTCCACAGCCTTCGGCAATGTTTGCCGGAATTGAAACAGCAGCTCTTCTCATTTGTGAGGTAATGCCGAAAAGTTCGTCTTTTGGAAACTTATGAGTTCCCAAATAAATACCTTTTACTAATACCCTTCCTTTTTGCCAAACTTTCAATTCTTTAAACTGATGCATTTCGTTTTTTTATGATTTATACTCTTTTCTTCTCTCAATACTCAATACTCTGTACTCAGTACTTAATACTCTGTACTCAGTACTTGATCCAACTACTTATAACTTCTCTGCGTAAGTTCCACATTCTCGAATACCAAATCTTCCTTGTGCAATACCGGGTTAGCATTTTCTCCTTTGTATTCCCAACAAGAAACGTAGGAAAAGAGTTCGTCGTTACGTTTTGCTTCGCCTTCTTCTGTGGCCGATTCTTCGCGGAAATGGCCGCCGCACGATTCATTGCGGTCGAGTGCATCATGTGCCAACAGTTCTCCAATGTCGATAAAATCGGCAACGCGGCCCGCTTTTTCCAATTCCGGGTTCAGGTTATTCATTTCTCCCGGAACCTTTACATCCTTCCAAAACTCTTCCCGGATTTCCTTAATTAATCCAATGGCTTTTTTCAGGCCCTCGGCATTGCGCGACATGCCTACATAATCCCACATTACGTGACCAAGCTTTTTATGGAAGTAGTCAACGGTTTTGGTTCCTTTGATGTTGAACAGTTTTTCCAATCTTCCGGTAACTGCTTTTTCGGCAGCATCAAATTCGGGTGATTTTACATCAATTTGCGGTACCATGATTTCATCTGCGAGGTAGTCGCCAATAGTATAAGGCAAAATAAAATATCCGTCGGCCAGGCCTTGCATCAGTGCGGAAGCACCCAAACGGTTGGCGCCATGATCGGAGAAGTTGGATTCGCCCAGGGAATACAAACCGGGAACGGTGGTCATTAAATTATAGTCAACCCAGGTTCCTCCCATTGTATAGTGAATGGCCGGATAAATCATCATGGGTTCTTTGTAGGGATCAACGTCCATAATTTTTTCGTACATCTGGAACAGGTTTCCATAACGTGCTTCAATTACCTTTTTCCCAAGGCGTTTAATCGAATATTTAAAATCGAGATAAACTGCTTTTCCTTCGCCGTTCACTCCAAACCCTGCATCGCAACGTTCTTTGGCGGCTCTGGAAGCCACATCTCGCGGCACTAAGTTTCCGTAGGAAGGGTACCTTCTTTCCAAATAAAAATCGCGGTCTTCTTCCTTTATATCATTCGCACGAATTTCACCTTTTTGCAGTTTAACAGCATCTTCCTTATTCTTGGGTACCCACACCCGGCCGTCATTACGCAAACTTTCCGACATCAACGTCAGTTTCGACTGCTGGTCGCCGTGAACCGGAATACAAGTGGGGTGGATTTGTACAAAACAAGGGTTCGACATCAACGCCCCCTTTTTGTAGCATTGCCATGCGGCTGAGCCATTGCTTCCCATTGCGTTGGTTGAAAGGAAAAATACATTTGCGTAACCTCCGGTGGCCACCACAACGGCATGGGCTCCAAATCGTTTTATTTCGCCGCTAATCAAATCGCGGGCAATAATCCCACGGGCTTTGCCGTCGATTTTTACCACGTCTAACATTTCGTGGCGGCTGTACATTTCAACGTTTCCTTTTGCAATTTGGCGATTGAGGGCCTGATAAGCGCCAATCAACAATTGTTGGCCGGTTTGTCCGCGTGCATAAAACGTGCGGCTCACCAAAACTCCGCCAAACGAACGGTTATCTAACAAACCACCATACTCGCGACCGAAGGGTACGCCTTGTGCAACACATTGGTCGATAATGTTGGGCGATACTTCGGCCAGACGATAAACGTTGGCCTCGCGGGCACGGTAGTCACCTCCTTTAATGGTATCGTGGAAAAGGCGGAGAACCGAATCGTTATCGTTTTGATAGTTCTTTGCGGCATTGATTCCACCTTGTGCTGAAATGGAGTGTGCACGGCGGGGGCTGTCGGAATAGGTGAAAGCTTTTACTTTATAACCCAATTCGCCCAGCGAAGCGGCAGCCGATGCACCGCCCAGGCCTGTGCCAACGACGATGATTTCCAGTTTACGCTTGTTGGCCGGACTTACAACTTTAATGCTTGCTTTATGTTTCGTCCATTTTTCGGCCAATGGCCCCGACGGTATTTTTGATTCTAATAAGCTCATAATTTCTTTCATTTTTAATTATACAATCCAAAAATAAAATACAAGGGGATGACAGCAAATCCCACAGCAACCAGAACTGCATAAATTTGGGCAATCACTTGCCACCTTTTTAACCACTTGTTATTGCTCAGGCCCAGGGTTTGAAACGACGACCAAAAGCCGTGCGACAAATGCAGGCCCAATAAAGCACCTCCCGCGATGTAGAATAGGCCCATCAGGGTGTTTGTTTTAAACGCTCCGGCCACCAATGCGTAGGCATTCTCCATCTGTTGGCCGTTAACCACTATTTCTGCTAACAAGGGATCGCCGGTAAATTTCATTTTCCAGAAAAAATTCATGATGTGGATAATCAGAAAAACAAGTACCAATGCCCCCAGCACCAACATGTTGCGTGATGCCCAGGTGCTGGCGCCGCTAATGCTCCGTTTGGCGAACTTTACTGGCCTTGCCATCCAGTTTTGATATTCAAGATAGAACGACCATAGGATATGGATTAAAAAACCCAATCCGAGAATTGGCTCCATGATTTTAATCAAAGGGTTTGTGACCATAAAGTGGGCACCTTGATTAAACAAATCGCCGCTGTCGTCAAAAATCAGCAGTAGGTTGATGCCAAGGTGGACTGCGACGAATACCATCAGAAAAATTCCTGTAATGCTCATCACAAATTTTCTTCCAATCGAGGCCGTTAAAAATTTGCTCATAATCTGTTATTTATATTGATTGTTGTGAATATTTTTTTCAGTTCTACAAAAGTAGATGAACGCAAGTTATCTCCCAACTGGCAGGCTGCTAAAATAGCTAATTTAAAACCGTTCTACGAAACATTTAATTATAGATTAAGATGAAAAAAACTAAGATGAAAGAAGGTGTCCATGCTAACATAGAAAATAGATTGGTTTCAGTTAAATTTTTTATCTGTATAAAAATTTGTTTGGTTGTTGGCTTTGCAAATTATTCTTTGCTAATGCCAACATCCAACAGGGTTGTGCCGTAACAAGCTTTGCCGTTACTGCTAATTCCCTCGGCAATAACACGGAATTTACCTGCTATATCAGATGTGAAAAATTCAAGGGTTGCCTCACCGTTTTCCAACATTACATCCGGATTCCAGTATAGTGTCGGGCGCTGATCGGGCTTTTCTGGTGAACCCTGATCCGATAAGGGTTATGCCTTTCATTCAATTCCATGTTCCGGGCAGCCCGGTTGATTTCTTCAAAAGGGACAACCGTGTCAAATAGAGCAGTGGGTTCATAAAAAATTTCCACGCTTTGCTTACCGCGCTGGTTATAAGCATTTATCATTACCACTGCCGAGTCTTTCAGAAATACCCTGTTGAAGCTAAACCTCCCTGCCTCGTCGGTTGTATCTTTTAATATCAGAAACTGGCCGGAAAACGGGCCCAGTTCAACTGTTCCTCCAGTCACCGGCTTTCCTCCCCAAAGCGACTTTACTTCTCCTTCAAGTGTTAGCCCGGAGTCGTCCCATTCGGGCAGCGGCTTGTCAAACTGATATATCAGTTCATCCCAGTAATACCTGCGCCAGCCGTTTACCATCATTGCCAGGTCCAGTTTTTCATCGGCACTGATATTTTCTTCATCCGTAAAATACATCGCAGGCGATTCGAGCGGTCCCTTCAGTTCCGAATCAAGCAACAGGTAGCTTTCAATGGTCTGGCTTCTGCCATCTCCGCTAAAATAATTTTCGTTTACCACTGCAACTGAAAGCCCGGTTACAATGCTGTCTTCTCCTGCATCCAACAAAGATTCAATTTCCAGTACTATTTTTTCGCGGGGCTGGTATTGATTTTTGTCCGAGGTAACCTGCAAGGTTTTTTCATCCGGATTCCGCACAAATACAAGCCGCTCCGCCAGGATGTTGTTTTGTTCATTGTACAAGGTAATTTTTGATATTCCATGTGGGAAAAACCCTTTATATATATTTACCGGATATTGGAACCCGTTCATTTCAACCTCCTCCTTAAACAGCTCCTGCCCCTTATGTGAAGCCAGTAATGCCAGGTTGCGGATACCTTCCGATTTAAAGCTGCGGCTGAGAATGAACTGCAGGTTGTTTCCGTTTGGCCGGTAATGGATGGCCACGCCATCGGGCAGGGCACCTTCAAATGAGTATTTAAAATCGGGGTGCCCATCAATGCGGGCAAAATATTTCTTCCCTTCCTGGGGCATGAAAACAACCGTTCCCATCCCCCTGTACCTGCTTTCGAAGGGGGCAACTTCCTGCCCGGTTTCATCCGTTATTTTCCCGGTCACCGGTATTCCCTTGCCCGTTTCGTCGATGGCTTTAAAGGCTACATTGTCATGATATCGGTCAGTTGAGATAAAATTGTATTTTTATTAGCTTCGGTTTTTACTTGGCTTTGCATCCTATCAATAATTAGAACATTTTTTTTGCATTGATGAGTTCAGTATAAAAAGCTAAATAATGATAAAAAAGGCGGTTAGCGGATTTTATAATTATTTGTTGTTCAATACGATGAGCCTTCTGCGATTTAGAGAAGTAGCCGCTTACCGCCTTTTTAGACCGGACTCATTCATAATTCGGCACTTCCAACGTTGTCCTTTAACATTCAAGGTTTGCTGTTAGTTTTTCTCTCTGTGAAATGTGGCAAAACACATCGTTGTTTTTTATTTGTGCTGTATATTAATCAGTTGGGATTGGCAAGAAAACATACCTATCCCGCCTGCAATGAAAACTGCTTGTTTTAACCCAATAAAAGGGACACGGTGTTTTCATGAAGAAAAGGGAACGGCATCTTTTTCCAAAGAAAATCATTGTCCGTCTCATCGAACAGCCGTTCGCTATCGCCCCTGTCGTTGTAAAATTCAACCACTTCGAGGCCGGTCATTTCACGGTTGTTTGTCATTATTGCCCTGTAGGTGAAATCGTCGCCGGTGAACAGGCCGCCTTGTTTATCTGCTTTCTTTTCCCTGGACATCACGTAGCGGTAGGTTTTGTCCTTGCCAAATGGCGCATATTCAATGGATGTGACCTGATATTCTTTGTACCCGATTGTTTATTTTTCCAATTAGCGATTCATTTGTAGTTTCAAGAGGAATTATTTCAAAGGATTTAATCTATTGATTGAAATCAATAATGGGGTTTTTCACCAAATTGATACTTCTTCCGTTGATTTCAATCAAAACGAATGGTTTTTTCAGGTGAAATTTTACTTACAAAATAACTTGGCACAACCAGCATAAGCGTAACAATTGCCAGGCAGCCAACATTTAGAAGCAAGATGTGCAGCAGTGAAAAATTCACCGGCACCACATCAACGTAATAGCTTGCCGGATTAAGTTTGATGATGTGAAACCAATTCTGAAGCAACACCAGCGATATACCAATAAGGTTTCCCCACAACATTCCGCGCGCGGTAAGAAAAACAGAGAGATAGAGGAATACTTTCCGGATGCTCCGGTTTGGGCTGCCTAAAGCCTTCAAAATACCAATCATGGTGCTTCGTTCAAGCATTAAAACCAACAGGCCCGAAATCATATTAAACCCCGCGACCATCACCATTAGAAATAAAATGACCCACACGTTCATATCGAGAATGGAAAGCCAGTCAAAGATTTGAGGATATTGCCGCGTGATGCTTTCGGAACGGAGGATCGCTTTATCAGCCTGCGAATAATCGATTAATGCAATGCGAACTTGTTGTTCTATCGATTCAATTCGGTCGAAATCGTTCACCAAAATTTCGAAGCCGCTAATTTCATCAGGCTGCCAGTCGTTTAGGCGTTGTATCTGCCGGAGGTCGCCCACCACAAAAAGATTGTCGAATTCTTCCAGCCCGGTGCGATAGATCCCGCAAATTTTGAGTTGCAGCATCCGGGGCGTTGTTTCATTTTCGTTGATGAAAAACAGCACCGCCAAATCGCCAATGTTAAGTTTTAATAAATTCGATACATTTTCCGAAAGTAGAATTTCGTTCGAGCGGGTATCCTCGCTAAACACGGGCAACGCCCCTTCAATTAAATTATTTTTGAAAAAATCCCAGTCGTAGGCCTGGTTCACCCCTTTAAAAACAATGCCTTGGATGGCTTCGTCGGTTTTTATCATCCCGGGCTTAGTAGCGAAAACCTGAATTTTTTCTATTCCTTTAATATTTTCCACATTGGGCAAAAAGTCCTGATTTTTTGATATCGGCGGCAGTTCGTAAGAGTTGCGCGCATCGAAATTGGTGATTTGGATGTGCGCCCCAAACCCAATCACTTTATTTCTGATTTCGCGTTTAAAACCGGTAATTACTGCCACAGAAACAATCATCACAGCCAGCCCGAGCGCAATTCCGAAAAGTGCAACACGAATGATCCGTTTGGATAAAAACCTTTTGTTGGTTTTATCGAAAAACAAGCGGTTCGAAATAAATAGTTCCGTGTTCATTGCTGCAATATTACATTTCCCCGGATAAACTAAGCGCTTTTTCCGGTTTTTCCTCTTCTGCTATATCGTCCCTGCGGTTGATAAATGGAAGTACTAAAAGCGAAATTATCCCAATTACGATAATCATTGAAGTGGTTGTTGCGTGCGCTACGAAAGCAAAAATCGCCCCGTTTTCAAGAGAAACGCCATAGAGCGATAAGGCTTCGATGGCCATAAAATGCCAGGCCCCGATTCCGCCCTGCACGGGTGCCACCATGCCAAAACTGGCCAGCACAAAGGTGGTTAATCCAGCAATGGGGTTCAAGTCTCGGGTGAAATCAAAAGCAAAGAAGGTGATATACAGCATCAGATAATACAATGCCCAGATAAAAACAGAATGAAACCAAAACCAGCCTTTCCGTTTAATGGAACGAATGGAGATAAAGCCTTCTTTAAAATTCAGAAGGATACCCATTGTTTTCTTAAAAATCAGGGAGCTTTTGAAGGTGTTGCGAAAAACATAGGCCATTATCACCAAAAACACTAACCCCACAATAAGATAAGGCGATGAAAGTGCTGTCATAAGCTTCCCCTGGATTTCGGGGTTGCGGCCAAGAAAATTGAGCATCTGCCCAAACTGAGAGAAAAAAACTACGGCCAGCAAAATCAGGAGCGACAGTACATCAATCAATCGCTCGGCTACCACTGTTCCGAAGAGTTTGGTAAACGATATTTTTTCGTACCGGGCGAGCACCCCACAGCGGGAAACTTCACCCATTCGGGGCAAAGCCAGATTCATTAAATAACCCACCATAACCGCGAGAAAAGTGTTGACAAAGCGGGGCTTATGCCCCACCGGCTCTATCATCAAACCCCAGCGCAGCGTGCGGCTGATGTGGCTCAGCAAACCAATGAACACCGACAGAATAATCCACGAATAGTTCACTTCATTCTTCAGTACCGATTTAATCCGATCAATGTCCTGATCTTTGTAAATAAGCCAGAAAATAAACACGCCTAAGGCAAAGAAAGCAAGGAATTTCAAAACTTTTAAAATGGTTTTTTTCAAAGCTCTTAAATTTAAACACTGTATATTTGCCCCGGTTTAATTGTCCTGAAGAAGTTATTACTTTCGGGACTCGAAATGGAAAGGTCGTTTTACAGCGATTCGTAGCGGGCAAAAGTATAAATTTGTTCGGTAAATATCCTAAAAAAGACAACTTAGTAAGTAACTGAAATGAACGAGACGGAGTGTGATGAGTTTTGTAAAGCCAAAGAAAAAACTTGGTCAGCATTTTTTGACGGATCAGAATATTGCCCGGAAAATTGTTGACAGTCTTGGGGGTGATGTCCGCAATGTGCTGGAAATTGGCCCTGGAATGGGAGTGCTTACCCAATTTTTACTTGAGCGTCCCGAACTGAATCTCCATGTCGTCGAAATCGACCGGGAATCGGTGGAATACCTCACCCTGCATTTTCCGCATCTCAAAAATATATGGTCCGAAGATTTTCTGAAAGCAGATATTGCCCGGAAATTTGACGGCGATTTTAGTGTGATAGGAAATTTTCCCTATAACATTTCAACACAAATTCTTTTTAAAGTTTTGGAGAACCGCGACCGTATTCCCGAAGTGGTGGGGATGTTTCAAAAAGAAGTGGCCGAGCGCATTGCATCCAAACATGGAAGTAAATCCTACGGGATTATGAGCGTTCTGCTACAAGCTTTTTACGACATCGAATATTTATTCACGGTACCGGAACACGTTTTCTCCCCTCCTCCAAAAGTAAAGTCGGCAGTAATCCGGCTAACACGAAACAAGGTAAGTGAGCTGCCTTGCAACGAAGTGTTTTTCGTTAAAGTAGTAAAAGCGGCTTTCAATTTGCGACGAAAAATGTTGCGCAATTCGCTGAAAGAAATTACTGCGCACCTCCCGCAGGGCTTTGCCGAAAAACGTCCGGAACAACTTTCGGTAGCCGATTTTGTAGAGTTGACCATCCAAATTGAAAACTCCGAAAAATGTTAGTATATGCAATTTAACATTACCGAAGAATACATTGAGCAAGTAAAACTGCTCATTGAACAAGAAAATACCGGAGAAGTAAAACAGTTAATGGACAAACTCCATACGGCTGATATCGCTGAATTGATGGACGATCTGACCATCGACGAAGCAAAATTCATCTACCTTTTGCTCGATGGTGAAGAAGCTTCGGATGTACTGATCGAAATCCCAGAGAACGACCGAAGACGATTACTAAAGGCCCTTCCCATCGAATTTATCGCATCGAAGTTTATCGAACACATGGATTCCGATGATGCTGCCGATGTGGTTGGCGATTTGGACGAAGACCGGAAAATTGAGGTGCTCAACGAAATTGAAGACCTCGAACAAGCCAGCGACATTGTGGATTTGCTGGAATACGAAGAAGATACCGCCGGGGGAATTATGGCCAAGGAGCTGGTGAAGGTGAACGAAAACTGGACAGTGGCCACCTGCCTGAAAGAAATTAGCCGGCAGTCGGAAGAGGTGGACGATATCTATTACATCTACGTGATTGACGACAACGAAAGGCTAAAAGGTGTGCTGTCGCTCAAAAAATTAATACTTAACAACGTCAACACTAAAATATCACACATCTACAATGCCGATGTTAAAAGGGTGAACACCGGAGCCAGACAGGAAGAAGTGGCCGAGTTGATGGACAAATATGATTTGGTGGCCATTCCGGTAATCGACGAAATTGGCCGTTTGAAAGGCCGGATAACTTTTGATGACGTTATCGATTTTGTGCGCGAAGAGGCTGAAAGAGACTATCAATTTATTTCGGGAATCACTGCGGATGTGGAACCCGGTGACAATGTTACCACTTTGTTAAAAGCGCGTTTTCCATGGTTAATTATCGGGATGCTTGGGGGGATATTGGGTTCAGTGGTATTGGGCACCCACGAACAATCGCTTAGCAAAGTCACCGAACTGGCCTTCTATATCCCGCTAATTGCAGCTATGGCCGGAAATGTCGGGGTGCAATCGTCGGCAATTGTGGTACAGAGCATTGCCTCCGGTGTGAAAGACTTGGAGACAACAGCGAGAAAAGTTGTTAAGGGACTTTCGGTTGCATTGATAACCGCTTTCTTCTTTGCCTTCCTGATTTTCGCCTATACGCTCATAAGCAGAGGCAACATGAACCTTACCTACACAGTTTCCATAACCCTGTTTATCGTTATCGTATTTGCCTCATTGTTGGGAACGGTTATCCCACTCCTGCTGCACAGGTTCAAAATCAACCCGGCAGTGGCCACCGGCCCTTTCATCACTACCATGAACGATATTCTCGGTTTGCTGATTTATCTTACCATCGCTAAAATGTTTTTTAGTATCTTGTAAAACGTTGAATGGAAAAATCACCGAAAATAGTTATTGGCAGAAAAGATGTGGCAGATTTTGAAGAGTTGAACCTCTTCGGCATTGTTGTAAAAATCGATTCGGGAGCTTATACTTCAAGTTTTCATTGCCATCAAATTAGAAAAACAATAATAAACGGCAAGGAGGCAGTGCGCTGCAACCTGTTAGACCCGGGGCACGAACAATACCACGAAAAGGAGTTTGTGTTTTCTGAATTTAAAATAAGGAACGTAAAGAGCTCCAACGGACTTGTAGAACAGCGCTTCTCCGTTTTCACCGAAATCACCCTGTTCAACCAGAAAATACCTATAGAACTGACGCTCACCGAACGACCTGACATGAAGCACCCGGTTTTGCTCGGGCGAAAATTTACATCTAAAAAATTCTTAATTGATACGTCGAGAAAAAACCTTTCTTTACGCGGAAAAAAAATTGAAATAAAACTATGAAGATTGTAATCTTATCGCGTAACCCAAATTTATATTCTACCCGGCGTTTGGTGGAAGCAGGTGTTGAGCGTGGTCATGAAATGTTGATTGTGGACCACTCAAAATGCGACCTCATCATCGAAAAACGAAATCCTGTAGTTATCTACAAAGGCATGAAATTGAAAGATGTTGACGCGGTAATCCCACGAATCGGTGCATCGGTAACCTTCTATGGAACAGCGGTAGTTCGTCAATTCGAAGTGATGAAAGTGTTCACTGCCGTTGAATCACAGGCTTTAGTGCGTTCGCGGGATAAATTGCGTAGTTTACAGATTTTGTCGCGTGCGGGTTTAGGCCTCCCGAAAACGGTGTTTACCAATTATTCGAAAAATGTGAAAGAAATCGTAAAAGCAGCCGGTGGTGCTCCCGTAGTAATTAAATTGCTTGAAGGCACCCAGGGACTTGGTGTTGTGTTAGCCGAAACGGACAATGCTGCCGAATCGGTATTGGAAGCGTTCAACAGGCTTAAGGTACGCGTTATTGTGCAGGAATTTATAGCAGAAGCCAAAGGTGCCGATATTCGTGCCTTTGTGGTTGACGGCGTTGTGGTAGGTGCCATGAAACGTCAGGGGAGAAAAGGCGAATTCCGCTCTAATTTGCACTGCGGCGGAACAGCAGAAATCATCAAACTTAGCGAAGGAGAAGAAAATACCGTATTAAAAGCAGCAAGGGTGATGGGTTTGGGCGTTTGTGGCGTCGATTTGTTGCAAAGCAATCACGGCCCACTGATCATGGAGGTAAATTCTTCTCCCGGCTTGGAAGGAATTGAATCGGCAACGGGTACTGATATTGCAAAAAGTATTATCCGTTTTGTGGAGCGGGGGGTTTGAGGAAGGCGGAAGAAAAGGCAGAGGTAAAGGCGGAGGCAGAGGCGAAGGCAGAGACAAGGAGAAAAAAGAGAATTTTTCCGCGTAGCGGATAAGGTATTGTAGCAAATAAAATTCCAGTTCGCAAATTTTCCCCGTAGGGGATATACGATTTTGCAACGTTATTTTTGATACACGGACAAAATGTGATTTTTGATATGACCGATAGAAAGAAAATTGTTATTCTGGGCGAAGAGATTAAATCCGGGCAGAAACGGATTTTAAACCTCGACATTGCCCGTTTATATACGCACACAAAAATCGAAATACCGGTTATTGTTGAACGGGCCAAAGAAGACGGACCGGTACTGTTGCTAAACTCGGGCATCCACGGAAACGAATTGAACGGCATTGAAATCGTTCGCGAGCTGCTCGTTAAAAAATATACCAAGCCCGTACGCGGTATGGTGATCAGTATCCCAACGCTCAATGTTTTTGGCTTTTTAAACCAAACGCGCGAATTCCCCGACGGCAAAGATCTCAACCGCTCCTTTCCCGGCTCGAAAAACGGCTCATTAGCAAGTATCTTTGCATTTCATATGATGAAAGAAATTATTCCGCACATCGACTATTGCATCGACTTTCATACCGGAGGGGCACAGCGGTTTAATTCCTCACAAATCCGTATTTCAAAAGAAAACCCTGAGCTGCTGGAGCTTGCCAAAGTGTTCAGCCCGCGTTTTATCGTGTATGCAAGCCAGCGCGATAAATCCTTTCGACAGGCCGCCAATGCCTTAGGCAAAAAAGTAATTCTTTTTGAAGGCGGGAAATCACTTGACCTCAATCAACGCATTTCCACGCGTGGGGTTAACGGAACGTTGAGGATAATGCATCATTTGGGGATTCGCGACTTTACTAAAGAATTGACTGAGATGAAAAACAATGGTACCGTTGTCATAAAATATTCGGTTTGGCTGCGGGCAAAATACGGCGGTTTGTACCGGTTTTTTGTTAAAGACGGAATCAAAGTCAACAAAGGCGAAGTGGTGGGCGTTATTTCCGATCCTTACGGAAATTTTGAATACCAGATAAAAATTCCACAAAACGGTTACATCATTGGTTTGAACCATGCTCCCATTGTCAATAAAGGCGATGCCATTTTACATTTGGGGTTTGAGTGATGTTTGAATGATGTTTGAATCTAATTATCTTTGTACCGTTCAGTTTCACCCTAATAATATAATACTATGTATATTGTACATGTCTTTGTTCATGTAAAACAGGAGAGCATTGAAGCGTTTAAAGAAGTGACGGTGGAAAACGCGCGCCTAAGTATGAATGAGCCGGGCATAGCCCGGTTTGATGTAATTCAACAGCAAGATGAGCCGGACCGCTTTGTTTTGGTTGAAGTTTATCATGCTTTCGAAGATGCCGCCAGCCATAAAGAAACCAATCATTATATGCGTTGGCGCGATGCTGTGGCCTATATGATGGAAGAACCGCGCTATTCCATTAAATTTACTAACGTTCATCCAAACGACGAGGGATGGGAATGAATTTTCATTTTGCCACGGCAACTCAAATAATATTCGGAAATCGTTCGTTGAACCGTGTCCCTGAAATTATTTCGGATAAGGGGAAACGAATTCTGCTGGTTACCGGAGCAAATTCCGATCGGGCAAACCCATTAATAAATATCCTTCCTGCCAAGGCATTTGTAGAGATTTTTCGTGTAAACTCTGAACCTACAACCGATTTGATAGAAGCCGGCGTTCAATTTGCCAGGAAACTAAAAATTGAAGTAGTGCTTGCTTTCGGCGGTGGAAGCGTAATCGATGCGGCAAAAGCCATAGCCGCAATGGTTCCAAACCCGGGCAGTTTAATGGATTATCTGGAGGTGATTGGTTTGGGGAAACCATTGTTGAATCCGTCACTGCCTTTTGTTGCTATCCCTACTACTGCCGGAACAGGTGCTGAAGTCACTAAAAATGCGGTGATTAAATCGGCGGAACACAAGGTAAAAGTAAGTCTGCGCAGCGATTTCATGTTCCCCGATTTTGCCGTGGTTGATCCGGTTCTAGCCCATTCAATGTCGCCTGCATTAACAGCCGCCACTGGTGTCGATGCTTTCACCCATTTGCTGGAAACATTTGTGTCCAACCAGGCCAATCCGTTCATCGACCAATTTTGCAGAACAGGATTGCAAAATATTTCAAAATCGCTAATGTCTGCTTACAAAAATGGAAACGATTTGCGGGCACGCGAAGGTATGGCACTGGCGAGTATGCTGGGCGGGATGGCTCTCGCTAATGTCAAATTGGGTGCTGTGCACGGATTTGCCGGACCTATAGGCGGCATGTTCCCCATTCCTCATGGTGCAGTTTGTGCCTGTTTGGTATCATCCGTCATGAAAATGAATATTGAAGTAATGCAGCTTCAAAAAAAGGATCTTTCAAAATATCAGGAAGCCGCGCGGATTCTCACCGGAAATCCTTCTGCACAATTAAATGATGTAATTGACTGGACTGAAAATTTTATATCCGAATTGGGCATCCCTTCGCTTTCGCATTACGGACTGGCTCACAAGCATTTTCCCGAATTAGTGCGGAAAGCTAAAAACGCCAGCAGTATGAAAGGAAACCCCGTTGAACTGAATGATGATCAACTGACAGCAATTTTAGGGCAGGCTTTGTAGGAATATTTTTTGTGGAATAAACCCTATCTTTGGAGATTGATTTTAAATTAAAACTATGATTGGGAGATTTTTTCATACACCAAAAGCGAAACAGTTTAACATGAGACCCCGCTTTTACGATCCCGACAAGGAGGAACGTGAGGAACGGGTTCGTAGAATAAAAGAAGAGATGGGGATTGTTGACGAAAAACCGGATACGGGGAAACCTTACAGACCAAATATTAAAGGGCAATTTCGGAATACGGACGGATGGCAGGCCAAAACTTCGGATAGCGCACGCCGGGCGCAAAACAAAAGGCTGATAATTTTAATCCTGATTCTCGCCCTGGTGTTTTACCTGTTTTTCTATTCTGATTTTACTTTCTAACTTCTTTTTCTTGTCTTATATCTCATAATCTACTCTTCGTGAGCGACATCATACAATTATTGCCCGATTCCGTAGCCAATCAAATTGCCGCCGGTGAAGTTATCCAGCGGCCAGCCTCCGTGGTGAAAGAATTGGTTGAAAATTCATTAGATGCGGGGGCCACCGAAATTGTTATTCACGTTAAAGATGCAGGGAAAACTTTGGTGCAAATCACCGATAACGGCTGTGGCATGTCGCCAACCGATGCGCGAATGGCCTTTGAACGCCATGCCACTTCAAAAATCAGCGAGGCAAACGATCTCTTTTGCATTCGCACTATGGGTTTCAGAGGCGAGGCACTGGCATCCATTGCCGCTATTGCTGATGTGGAGTTGCGAACCAAGCGAACCGAAGACGAAGTGGGAACTCATATCCACGTGATTGGTTCGCAGTTGAAAACCCAGGAAGCTACCGCTTGCAACAACGGCACGAGTTTTATGATTAAAAACTTGTTTTTCAATGTGCCGGCCCGACGAAAATTTTTAAAGGCCAACTCTACGGAGCTCAAACATATTATTTGGGAAATCCAACGAATTGCTTTGCCCAACCCCGAAATAAAAATTTCTTTCTTTCATAACAATTCGCCTTTGTACGATCTTCCCAAAACAAACCACCGGAAACGAATTGTCGATTTGTTCGGAAAAAGCCTCAACCAAAGTCTGGTTTTGGTGGACGAAAAAACCAGTTTGGTAAATATTTACGGCTACATCGGCCAACCTAAGTATGCCCGAAAAACCATTGGTGAGCAGTTCTTTTTTGTGAATAGCCGCTTTATGCGTCACCCCTACTTTCATAAAGCGGTAATGCAAGCCTACCAGCAATTGTTGCCGCCGGATGCTTATCCATCGTATTTTTTGTTTTTAGAAATTGAACCGGGCGATATCGACATCAACGTTCATCCTACCAAAACGGAAATTAAATTTGAAAACGAAAGTTCGATTTGGCCGATTATTCACGCCGCAGTGCGCGAATCGTTGGGAAAACACAATGTAGTGCCCTCCATTGATTTTGATCAGAGCGGAAGTATCGACATTCCTATGCGGCATAAAACGGGAGAAAGTGTACCGTTCCCCGAGATTCAAATCAACAAAGACTATAACCCTTTTAACTCCGGAAGGACGCCTAATTTCGGCGGTTCAACTCCGTTAAAAACGGACAAAAGCAATTTAAATCGTTGGGAAGACTTGTACAAGGGTACTCAATTGATTCTGAAACCTGAAGATCAGGCACTACCAAAAGAGGAAGACACATCGTTTTTCCCTTCTGCGGAACAATTTTCCGGCAAGAAAACGCTCCAGTTAAAACAGAAATACATTTTAACCCCTGTCAAATCGGGTTTGATGGTGATCGACCAAAAACGCGCACACGAACGCATTCTTTTTGAGAAATTCATAGAAGTATTGAGGTCTGATTCGGTGGCCACCCAGCAACAACTTTTTCCCCATACGCTGGAACTCAATCCGGCAGACGCTTCGCTATTGCTGAGCATCCTGCCCGACTTATCGTCATTAGGTTTCGACATTCGCGAATTTGGAAAAGATACCTTTATTATAAATGGCACCCCGGGTGTTCTCGATGTGTCATCACCCGAACTTATTGTTGAAAAGTTGCTGGAAGAATACAAACATTCTCCTGTAGATGCACGTTCTAAAGCGAGAGAACAAATTGCAATTTCGTTGGCAAAAGCTTCGGCATTAGATTATGGCACCGATCTTAAACCGGCAGAAATCGATCATTTAATCGACAATCTTTTTGCTTGTGCAACACCCAATTTTTCGCCTGATGGAAAAAAAGTGTTGTCGATTATCCCCTTGCCCGATTTCGAGAAAAGCTTTAACAAATGACAATATGTCGTTACTTTGCGCATAAAAGGAATGGTCTGACAATTGCAATCAGCCAACCTTAGAGCGATTATTTTATTGAAACAAATTACCAATAAAGGCAGTTGAACGTAGGAAGCGATGTTTTACTTCGGACTTCGGTCTTTCAATTTTTTTATATGAATTATAGACCTGCTTTAAATACCATACCCCCGGTGGTTAAAAACCTTATAATTATTAATGTTTTACTGCTATTGGCAACCTTTGCATTCGAGCAAATGGGAATCAATCTATATACGGTTTTAGGGTTGCACTTTCCTTTGTCCGAAAAATTCAGGCTGCACCAGATTTTCACGCACATGTTTATGCACGGCGGGTTAACGCACCTGTTTTTCAATATGTTCGCTTTGTATATGTTTGGACGGGTATTGGAAAGCGTCTGGGGACCCAAACGCTTCTTGACCTATTATTTGATTACAGGAATTGGAGCCGCAATTTTACATTCGACGGTGAATTACATTGAATATCAATCGGTGATTTCCAAGCTGGGCCCGGATCAAATTGCACAGGTGAAAGAAGTGGGCTACGGGATATGGTCACAAGGCAAAAACTTCTCTGATCCGTTAATGGGCAAAATGAATTTAATTCTGAACACGCCAACCGTAGGGGCATCGGGTGCAGTTTTTGGTATCTTGTTGGGTTTTGGAATGTTGTTCCCGAATACTCAGTTGATGTTGCTTTTTCCGCCCATCCCAATTAAAGCTAAATATTTTGTTATCGGATATGGTGTACTTGAGTTATACCTCGGCTTTTCGCAACCCGGAAGCAATGTGGCACACTTTGCACACATCGGCGGAATGCTATTCGGATTTTTACTGATTAAATACTGGAACAAAAACTCGAAAAAGTTTTATTAGAAAGATGGATATTCTTGACGAAATAAAACAAACCTTTAGGCACGGATCGGTTCTCACACGGCTGATATATATTAATGTAGGCGTATTTTTACTAATAAAAATAGTGGGCGTATTTTTTTATTTGGCCGGGCAGCATAACTTTTTGGTGGAGTGGCTTTCGCTGCCTTCCGATTTGGGTGTCCTAACAACACGCCCTTGGACCATAGTCACCTATATGTTTATGCACACAGGGTTCATTCATTTACTATTCAATATTTTAGGGCTTTATTGGTTCGGGAAACTATTTCTGAACCACTTTGAAGGGGCCAAATTGCTCAGTGTATATCTGCTCGGAGGTTTTGCTGCCGGATTGCTTTATTTAATTGCCTATAATATTTTTCCTGCTTTTATGGGAACCCGTGCCATTTTGCTGGGGGCGTCGGGCTCCATTTTTGCGATCTTGGTGGCCGCAGCTTTTTATGACCCCGAACGGCAGTTGATGATTCCGCTAATCGGTACGTTTGCATTGAAATATGTCGCAGCATTTTATGTGGTGTTGTCTGTTATCGGAATAAGCGCATCTAACGCCGGAGGGAATATTGCTCATGTTGGCGGTGCATTTTGGGGCTGGTTCTATATCCGCCAATTGGGGAAAGGAAAAGATTTGGGTGCCGGCTTTGTTACCTTCATTGACCGCCTCGGAAAGAATATAACACAAGCGATGAAACCCAAAGACAACATGAAGGTCACCTTCAAACAGGCTCCGCGCGACGATTATGAATACAACCGTCAGAAACACAGCCAGCAGGAAGAAATGAACCGTATCCTCGACAAAATTGCCAAATCGGGCTACGACAGTCTAAGCAAAAAAGAAAAGGAAATTCTGTTCAAACAGGGAAAGAAATAATTCTTCTTTTTGAATCACAGCGAATCATCATTCTGGTTTTGCGTTTGAGCCTGATAAATGCTGGCATTCAATTCAAAACCAACAAGCAAAATTACCGACATCGCATACACTAAAAGCAGTACAATCAGTAAGGTGCCGATGGAGCCGTACAATTTATTGTATTGTCCGAAATTGTTGATGTAGTAAGCAAATACGGCGAAAGTTAACAGGCTGGAAATCGTTGCAAAGGTGCCCCCAATGGATATAAAGCGCCATTTCGAACGCTTTGCGGGCGCCATGAAGTACAAAAAGGAGTAGGCAAAAAAGAACAGGAACACAATAATCACCCATTTGCCGAAAGAGAGCAAATACAAAAGAAAGCGGCCTCTGAGCATTAAATTTACTTCTAAGTATTTAATAAAAACCTGTCCGCCGGTAATTAAAGCAATGGCAATGGTGAGCAACACAGAAAGCACCAGTAACATCCAGATTGCCGTGATCCGCTGGCTTATCCAGGTACGCCTGTAGATACTGTTTACGGTAGCGTCAAAGGCGCTCATCATGGACGCCAGCCCGTTGGTGGAAAAAACCAATGAGGCAAAGAATCCAAATGAGAGCAGGTCTCCCCGGGGTTGGGTGATGATGTCGATTAGTGTTTCCTGTATGGTTTCGTAGGTGGAGTCAGGCACCAGATCCTGAATTAAAATCATCAGTTCCACCTGAAAATTTTGGATGGGTATGTAGGGAATTAACGTGAATAGAAAAATCAGGAAGGGAAACAGCGCAATAAAAAAGGAAAATGCGATGGCCGATGCCCGCGTGGTAATGGCGCCATCAACGATACTTCGCCAAAAAAAAAGACCAATATCATAGAGCGGCACCCCATCAAAAAAGGGAAGCGTAATTTTTTCCGCCCTTTCGGCTATTCTTTCGCCAAGCCTGATCAACCTTTTAAATTGCGGCCTTCGCTTAACCATCAAGTTTATTGTTTTTCAATTCGGAGCTGATGAATATAATTTTTCTGTGCACTGGTTTTCAATAAAAAATAAATCCGGAAACTGCCGTTGTTGGTTTTTAAGTTCCCGATAACATATTTGGCATCTTCCTTTCCTCCCTGATGGATCACCGTGAAAGACTCGGGTTTGTTATTTCCAAAAAATTTAGCGACAATTTGCTGTGCCTGTGCTTTGCTGTACACGTTATCGTCTTCGAGCACAACAAGTTCTATGTTTTGGTTGAAATAATCGGCAAGGGTTTTTGAATTGCCATTTTTAAAACTCAAAATAATCTCATCGGGGATTTGCGCATTTGCCTGCATAGCAGCCACAATAAATGTGGTAACCATGAATGCTGCGAATATAAATTTTTTAATTGTTTGCATATTTCTTCAGTTTTAATTCAAGCAACTGCTAACTACTCAAAAATTGTGCAAATCTTTTCGATCGCCTCATTATAATTGTAAATTTATACATTAATATTCAAATAAGAACATGAAGATTACTTTAGTGGTAGTTGGAAAAACAGATTCAGCTTATTTAACCGAGGGAATTAACGAGTATATGAAGCGTTTAAAACACTATGTGCATTTCGATTTAGAGGTGATTCCCGACATCAGGAAAAACAAAAACCGGTCTGCCGAAGAGCAAATGGCGATGGAAGGCGAACTGATTCTGGCAAAAATCCTGCCCGGAAAGGAATTGCATTTGTTTGACGAAAACGGGAGGTTCTATTCTTCGCGTGAGTTTGCTGCTTTCATCGAAAAGAAAATGGTGAGCGGGCCAAAAGAATTGGTCTTGGTTATTGGCGGCCCTTATGGCTTTTCACCCAAAGTGCATGAAAAAGCGGTTTCTAAAATTTCGCTATCATCGATGACCTTCTCGCACCAAATGGCTCGACTTTTGTGCGTGGAGCAGATTTACCGGGCTTTTACCATTATTAAGGGCGAACCTTATCATCACGATTAAGCTAAGCTATGTTGTTGAGATTAAACAAGTACACTTACCTTTTTATTGCGCTCTGCTTTTTTGTGGCGGCGGCAATTATCGAATATAGTCTGTTGAAAAAACATCCTGAAACCCATCTGATCCATGATTTTCAAATTCAACTCACGAAAAACGAAAAAGTTTTAAATCAACAAACCGAAAAAATTGCCAACTTAGTTGCAGATGACGATTTCGACGGAAGTTTTTTTGAAACGCTTAAAAGCTATTGTTCCACTCTCGAAGAAACGGGGACCGGCTACCTCGTTTATCAATCAGGGCAACTGGTGTTTTGGTCCAATCGTATGGTTTCGTTTTACGACAAACTACGTGGCTTCAAAAAAACCAACGGATTAATTCAATTGCCCAATGGCTTTTACCTTGCCGTTCACAAAAGCGTAAAAAATTATGATGTGGTGGGCCTGCACCTAATCAAATACAATTACGAACACGAAAACAAATATCTTCAAAATTCCTTTTTCGACGGCTATAAATTACCCGACGCCTTCAAGGTTCAAATCGCCGATAAACCCGATGCTTTTCCTGTTTACAGCAATAATGGTGATTATCTTTTCTCAGTGCTCCCCAAAGGAAATTATTTGTGCAACACCACGCAACTCTATTTCCCTGGGTTCATGTATTTCCTTGGTTTGCTGATATTATTGTTTTATTTCAGAAAGGAGTTTTCCGAAACAAATGCCCCGACCCTGCTGAAACTTTTGGTGCTCGCCGCAGCCTTGTTCATTGTTTATTGGCTGCACCTTATTTTTCAAATCCCCGCCATTCTTCTGCATTTAGCCTTTTTCAGCCCACATGTTTTTGCGCTTAACAATTGGCTGCCTTCCCTGGGCGACTATTTTTTAATGATCCTTTTTTCCGTTTTCTGGCTCTACAACTTTTCAGTAGATCTTCAAATTGAGCAGTTGAAAAAACAATCCGGGCTTTCTCCTAAGGCAATTGCAATCATGTTATTGTTGTTCAGCGTTCTGCTCTTTTTACTTCCCAACTATTTAATCGAAATACTGGTTTTCAACTCAACCATTTCCTTTTCGTTGAATAAAATAATTTACATTTCGGCGCAAAGTGTTTTGGGTATTTTTTCCATTGGATTGCTTTTGTATGCGGTAGTGGTTTTCAACATCAAAGCCATACAGGAATCCTGTGCCCATTTTAAATTTAGCCATCTGTTGGCCGTTTTCACATTGATAATTGTGCTTTTAGGAGGAATACAATATTTTACCGCGGGTAAAATTGTGTATAAGGCTTATCTGTTCTTTTGGTTTTCTTCGATTTTGGCAACATTTTTCTGTAGAAATTATTTGCGAAAATCGTCGTTAACCGCGATGATCTTTTTCGTCTCACTTGCTTCCGTTTATTCCCTGCTAACTTTTTACCATTCCATTGCCGAAAAAGAACGTGAAAACCAGAAACTGCTTGCCATTACTTTAGTAGCTGAGCGCGATCCCGCAGCCGAAGAGTTTCTGTCGAAAATTCAGCAACAAATTACCAACGATCCGGCAATTTTAAGCTTGTTAATTCAAAAGGAAGATCCGCGCGAATACATCGAACGCGCCTATTTTAACAGCTATTTTCAAAAGTACATCATCGAGATTTACGTGTGCGATAAAGATTTTAATTTGGAGCTTCAACCCGACAACCGCAGTGTTCCTTGTTTTTCATTTATGGACGGTATAATAAAAGATATGGGCGTGCAAGTTTCGGGCACCAATTTTTACTTCATGGACAATATGAACGGACGGATTTCATATACCGGACGGTTTCATTACCCTATGCTGGGAGATAGCAATGGAGTAAATATCTATATTGACCTTGATTCTGATTTGCTTTTTGAAGGCATCGGTTTCCCGGAATTGCTGATTGATAAATCGATTACGCGGTCGGAAAATTACCGTAAATTTAACTATGCAAAATATTACGGCGGTGAACTGACCGATAAATTCGGGGATTATAATTACAACTTTTATGTGGATACCTACCGGCCTTCGGAAGAGGAATTCTCGCACAAAACGTTTGATAAATACGAACACTTGATCTATCATACCCGCGAAAATAACTACGTCATCGTTTCACGAAAAATTTTCACCCTTGCCGATTACCTGATCTCGTTTCCATATATGTTTGTGTTTTATTTTTTGGTCGTACTCGTTTTTCAGTTCGTTGGAAACTACCGGGCTAAGTCGCGAAAAATAGTTTTCGATTTGAAATTTAAAATTCAGGCAGCAATTATTTCCATTGTATTTGTAAGTTTATTGTTGGTCGCTTTGGCTACCATTTTTTATAATATCGAAGAATACAAAATGAAACACCAAACCGATCTGAATGAGAAAATGAAATCGATTTCCGAAGAGATTGATATGCGATTGGAAGACAAAGATGAAATTACCCCTGAAATAGAAGATTGGTTGCGCAGCGAATTAACAAAACTATCCAATATTTTCCGCACCGACATTAACATATACGGGATCGACGGTGACATACTGGCATCATCGCGACCAGAAATTTTCCAGCGTGGGCTGGTTTCATCGCGTATCAACGCCCAGGCCTATTACGAAATATTTCAGAATTTTCAGTTTGCAAGCTATTTCCAGCCCGAAAAAATCGGCAAACTTTCCTATTTGTCGGTGTACAAACCCATTATCAACAACCGTGGCGGATATTTGGGTTCAATCAACCTTCCATATTTTATTAAGCAGGACAATTACAGTCAGGAAATATCAACGTTTATTGTTGCCTTCATCAACCTCTATGTGCTGCTGTTCCTGGTAAGTATTATTATTGCCGTTTTCATATCGAACCAAATCACGCGGCCCCTGGTGGTGGTCCAGGAAAACCTGCGAAAAATGGAATTGGGGAAATATAACGAACCGATAGACTATGACCGCAACGACGAAATTGGAAGTTTGGTGAAAGAATACAACAAAAAAGTGGATGAGCTGGCGGTTAGCGCCGAATTGTTGGCGCGCTCGGAGCGTGAGTCGGCATGGCGCGAAATGGCCAAACAAATTGCCCACGAAATTAAAAACCCCCTGACGCCCATGAAGCTCAACATCCAATATTTGCAGCATACCAAAAGCAAAAACAAGGAATACAACGCTTTCCTGGAACGGGTGACTTCCACTTTGATCGAGCAAATCGACAACCTCTCCAACATTGCCACCGAGTTTTCCAATTTTGCAAAAATGCCCATTGCCCAGAATCAGATCTTTGTTTTGGCTGATCAATTGCAAAAGGCCATCGATTTATACGAAACCGACGAACGCGCAAACCTTGAATTTTATCCGGGCAGTTTTCAGAACATCCGTGTGAATGCCGACCGTGAACAATTATCACGCGCAATCATCAATTTAATTAAGAACGGCCTTCAAGCCATCCCCGAAGATCGGACTGGAACGATTTCTATTTCTTTGGGACGACGCGATCAAATGGCTATCGTCGCTGTTTCCGACAATGGAACGGGAATACCCGAAGAGCTGCGCAGTAAAATGTTCAGTCCGAGTTTCACAACTAAAACCAGTGGGATGGGCCTCGGTTTGTCCATCGTGAAAAATATTGTTGAGAATTTTGCCGGCAAAATTTGGTTCGAGCCGAACAAAGACCAGGGAACGACTTTTTTCTTTGAAATACCTATTTATGAAGAACAAACAGGGAACGGTGAACGGTAAACAGTAAAACAGTAAACAGTAAACACAGTGAACAGGGAACAGGGAACGGTGAACGGTAAACAGAGAAAAGTGAACATTAAGAACAGTAAACAGTTAAACGATAGCGGCATAAACTCTGAACTTGAAACTCTGAACTTTAAACTTTTAACAAGCAAGATATGGTGCCACTTTCTTTTAGACAAATTTCAGAACGCTTGAAGCAACAGGACTTACCCGAGACCGATTTGGTTATCGGGATCGGTTCTGGCGGAATTCCGGCTGCCACAATGGTAGCTTTTCATTTGAATGCCGAACTTCAGGTAATGCAGATGAATTACCGCGACGAACAAAACAACCCACGGTACGACGCGCCAAAAATCCTCCACAAACCCGACTGGCAACTCCACGGGAAACGGATTTTGCTGGTGGACGATGTTTCCGTGTCGGGCAAAACAATGAACGCCGCCTTGGAACAGTTGAAAGGATTCGACGTAAAAACCTTAGCTATGAAAGGAAAGGCCGATTATGTGCTCTTCCCCGAAATAAAAGATTGCGTGAAATGGCCATGGAAGCCGTAGGGGAGGGGAGTTTAAAGTTTCGGGTTGAAAGTTGAGTCCACTCCGAAAAGTATTAAACTGCGAAAATAGTCCTGAAGGGACTGAATTTGAATAACCGGGGGTTTTTACCCACGGTTAAATTGTTTAATGTCAGACAATAGGTGAAATCCACAAAAAAAGGTGATTGAATATCTGATCCAATCATTTTCTTTACATTTGTTGTATTATCATTTAAACTAAACTGTAACTGAATGAAGAGGACAAAAGAATTTAACAAAGATTATTTTCTCTGGGAACAGTTTAAAAAGGGCGATAATAGGGCTTTTCTTTCACTGTACGATCAATTCTTTGATGCACTCTACAATTACGGGCTGCATTTTTCCGGGGATAAAGATTTCATAAAAGATTGTATCCACGATCTTTTTATAGACCTGCACAACTACCGGGAACGCCTCTCGGAAACGGATAATATCCGTTTTTACCTGTTGCGTTCATTACGGCGGATAATTTATAAAGAGCAGGCCAAAAGGATTTCTGTTTTATCTGGTGAACAGCTATTGTTGCAAAATGATATTCCCGTTATGGCCTTTGAGGATAGTATGATAATTTCCGAAACAAAAAATGCAAATTACAAGGCATTGGCAAAGGTGTTGAAGGAATTATCGGACAGGCAACGCGAAGCGCTTTCCCTGAAATTTGAACAAGATTTATCGTATAAAGAAATTGCCGACATCCAGGGCATATCGGTGGAATCAGCCCGTACCTCTGTTTACCGCGCCTTGAAAGACCTTCGGGAAGCACTCAAAAAGAAAGGTTTTTCCATTCAATTACTGTTTTTCTTTTTTCGCAACAGTCCTCATACTTTTCAAAAATAAATATTTCGGTGCATTGATTGCCGTGCATGTATTGGAATTCAAAAGTTCAATATCAAAGGGGGATCCAGGGGGATTGGGAGCACAGAAAAATTATTATGACCTGCTGGTTTTCAATTGTATTCACATGGGTAAACCACATTCCAACTGAATCATGAAGTTCAGAATCCCCCTTCAATTCCCCCTTTGGAATTTATAAATCGTTTTTCATGGCAGCTTTGCATCCAAAGGGGGACAAGCCCCGGACAACCACCTGCGTTTCATCAAAGTTCGTCCCCCTTTGATTGCCGTGCATGTATTGGAATTCAAAAGTTCAATATCAAAGGGGGATCCAG
>CAZNEV010000021.1:0-64679 GCA_964572085.1 uncultured Maribellus sp.
TTTCGGCAATAAGCCTGTATTGTTTTTCTTCTTTGTCGAATGAAAAGGTTGTTTCAGCGATTGCAAAGCTAACCCACAAGCGTTTGTATGTAAGGCTTTCAAGTATTTTTAGCACCCTGCTTGTTTTTTTGGTTTATTCATTAAAGCCTATGTACCCAAACCAACTTTTCGGAGTAGGGCCAATGTTGCAATGTTAATGCTTACATCGCAAAATACCAGCTTGCGATGGAGAAGTAAATCATTACTCCGCAAATATCGGCAATCGACGTGATTAGGGGCGCGCTTGCTGTGGCGGGGTCTAATTTGAGTTTGGTAAAAATAAAGGGCAGTAAAAGACCAATTAAACTTCCGGTTAATACGGTTATTACCATGGTTGCTGCGACTACCAAAACGATTTCGGGTGCCCTGAAACTTGCTACAACAGAAACTGCTAAGGCCATGGTAACGCCAAGCAACAAAGAAACAACGACTTCTTTTCCAATCAGCCGGTACCAATCGCCTAATTTTACATCGCCAATTGCCAGCGAACGAATCATAAGGGTTGCCGATTGGGAGCCTGCGTTACCGCCACTGTCAATGAGCAGTGGCAAAAAGAAAACCAGAGAAACTACCGATTGTATTACATTTTCGAAATTTGACAAGGCCGCCCCTGAGAAAATATTCATAAAAACCAGTACCACCAGCCACACAATCCGGTTTTTATACAACGAAAAAATCCGTGCATTCAAGGGATTGGTTATGGCTTCCTGAAAAGCACCAAACTTATGAAAGTCCTCGGTTGATTCTTCCTCCACCACGTCCATGATATCATCTACCGACACAAGGCCAATCAGCACACCGTCTGCATTCACTACGGGCAGGGCCACCCTGTCGTAATCACTAAATGTTTTAATGGCTGTTTCTTGGTCGTCCATAGCGTTCAGTGCCACAAAACGCCGGTCCATTAGTTCTTCAATATTTTGCTGGGGAGAAGCTAAAAGCACTTCTTTGATCCGGAGGTCATCCAACAATCTCCAATCGCTATCAACCACATAAATCACATTCAGTGTTTCTGAGTCCCTGCCGAATTTCCGGATGTGCTCAAAGGTTTGTTCCACCGAATAATGCGGTTTAACAGCAACATATTCAGGAGTCATCAACCGGCCGATGCTATCGTCGGGGTATCCCATTAGCTGAATGGTTATTTTTCGCTCCTCCGGCGAAAGACATTGCATCAGTTGCTGGGCAACTGTTCCGGGCAATTCTTCAAAAAATGCAGTCCGGTCATCAGGTTCCAGGTCGTTTAATAAATCCGACAGCTTCTGATTGTTTTGCGCTAATTTTTCAATGATTTGCTGCTGTGTGTCACGTGTCAGCAACTGGAAAACCTCCTTCGCCTGTACCCGGGTCAGCAACCGGAAGAGAATAATTTCATCCCCTTCGGAGGTCTCTTCAATTAATTGAGCGAGCTGAATGGAATCGTATTCATTCAGCGAATTTTTTAATGCGATCCATTCTTTGTTCTTAATAAGTTCCCGGAATTCGGTATAGAGTTCAACCATAATAGTAAAAAGAATAAAAGTAACCCTATTTTTGAAAAATCCGGCAACACCACGGGCTTGTTTTGGCTTTAAGTTAATGTTCCGTGCGAACGGTTTTTTCCCTTTTTGATTCGGCATTAGTTGTCTCGCGCAGGATTCAAAGCATGGTGAAATTGTTTTTGAAGAGATTTCGGTGGAAGACTTTGACGATTGAAGGGGAGTTGAAAACTTTAAATCATGTTAAAACTTCGGTTAAATTATGTTACTTTGTCCGGTTTAAAAGGGAATTCAAATATTTTTAGGCTCTTTTTTTATCTGATAATGAGAGAAATAAAAACTGGGATACTTGTTTTTTTGATATTATTTTCGTTTCCTGCTTTTGCACAGGACGAATTGCCCATTGTGGATCCTATCCTTGTGCGTTTGCAAGCCCGCATTGTGAGTGCCGCCGACAGCACTCCCGTGCCGTATGCAACCGTTTTGAACAATCGGACCCATAGCGGAACCACTACCAATGCCAATGGCTTTTTCTCGTTAGAAATGCTGAATATCGACAGCCTAATCGTTTCATCAGTGGGCTATGAGAAAAGTGTCCTAAAAATCCCTCATAATTATTCGGGGCAAAACACCTTGCTCTTCCGTATGCTGCCCGTGGCCTATGCGGTTGGCCAAGTAGATGTGCAAGGCGAAAAACCGGGTTTCGATCTCGGCATTTCAACCGGAAAACCTACTGATATTGCTCCCCAACTGCGCGGAGATGCCTTTAACGATTCGCCACCTATCCTTGCGGCTTTTTTCAACCCGGTTTCGTATTGGCAATATTATTTGAGCAAGAAGGAGCAACGCAAACGCGAAGTCCGCAAAGCCATCGCTTTGGAGAAAAACTGGGAGATGCATTCTCAAAACTACAACAAAGAAAAGGTGATGATGCTCACCGGATTAAAGGAACTGCAAGCAGACACCTTTATGATTTGGTTTAACAGCCAAGAGGTTTTGCCCTACCTCTCCTCCGAGTACCAGGTAAGAGCCTCCATCATCGAATATTTTCATTATTGGCAGTTAGAAAAAGCAACCGGGAAATAAAGGAAATACTACAATTCCTTGATCCTCAGTTTGCGCCACTTTACTTTTATACCGCCGCCATCGTGAATTTGCAATGCGATTGCACCTTTTCCCTGCGCAATCTTTTCGTCGTTTATGTCCACCATTTGCTGACCGTTCAACCAGGTGGTAACATGGCCCCCTACAACGCGGATTTTCATTTTATTCCATTCGCCCATTTTCAGGATGGTTTCCTTTTCGTCGGGTATTTGAACCAGCCAACCACGACCATACGATTCATATATGCCGCCGGTGTCGTGGAAAGGCGGAGCTACCTCAACCTGCCAGCCACTAACTTTTGTGCCGTCGAATGTAGAGCGGAAGAATACGCCACTGTTGCCGTCGGCTTCCTGCAAAAATTCAAGGGTCAGTTCAAAATCGTCGTAATTTTTAAGTGTTGAAAGATAGCCATACTGGGCATCGGGTCCGCTTTCGCAAACCAAAAGGCCGTCTTCAACATACCATTTCTCCGTACCGTGGATTTTCCAACCCTTGAGGTCTTTACCATTAAATATAGATTTGCCTCCTTTTTCAGCAGCTACAGCCGAAAGCGCAAATCCTACTACAACAAAAAACAATACATACTTTTTCATACTTTTTACCATTTATATACAATTGAGTTGATGTTCATTCCTGCGCCAACCGAACAGAGGATGGTACAATCGCCTTCCTTCACTGCCGCCTCCTGCCCTTCAATTTTTCCCTTCAGCACCAAATCGAGCAAAGTGGGGACGGTGGCAGTTGACGAGTTGCCCAGTTTCCGGATGCTCATAGGCATTATTCCTTTGGGGATTTTCTTTTCGCCATACATTTTAAAAATACCGCTCAAAATGGCCTCGTCCATTTTCTCGTTGGCCTGGTGGATAAATATCTTTTTGATGGCGTTCAAGCCCAGTCCGGCTTTGTCGATGCTATCTTTTACCACTCCCGGAACATTGTTTATGGCGTAGAGGTACAATTTAGGGCCAATCATTTTCACAAACCGTTCATCAGGGTTTTTGTAGTCCGGATTATACGATCTCCCTAAGATTAGCAATTTTGCATACAGGGCTGAATCGGAACGGCTCGAATGGCTCAATATTCCGATGGGTTCGTCGCTTTCTGTGCCCTCAACAATTGTGGCACCTGCCCCGTCGGCATAAATCATGGAGTCGCGGTCGTGCGGATCCGAGATGCGCGAAAGCACGTCGGCCCCCACCACCACGCCGCGTTTCATAAAGCCGCTTTTAATGTAGGCATCGGCAATAATCATTCCCTGCGTCCAGCCGGGGCAACCCGAAATTACGTCGTGGCAAATGCACGAAGGTTTTTTCAGATGGAGCTTCATCTTTACCTTGTTGGCCAAGCTGGGCAGTGCATCGGAGCGTATATTTCCTGCTTCGATGTCGCCAAAGTTATGGCCCACAATAATAAAGTCGAGGCTTTCAAGCGAAACTCCTGCGGATTTGCATGCATTCTGAATGGCCGCTACGGCAAGATCGGAGGTTACCTGATCGTCGGCAATATAGCGCCGTTCCTCAATGTTGGTAATTTCCTTGAATTTCTGAATAATTTCCTCGTTGGTTTTGTCCTTGATCTTTTTCATGGAAGGTTCGAAGAATTCATGTTCCAGAAAATAACTGTTTTTAATGACTTTGGGCGGGATGCGGCTTCCGGTACCTATTATTTTTGTGTATATCTCTTTTCTCATGTTTTAAAAAACTTCTTAGCTAACTGCTAAATCACTGTATTTTTTTAATTCAAATTTTTCTCCGTCGAAAACTCCGTACGAAAAATTTTTAATCCAATCGCCTAAAAGTACAAACTTGGTTTTATCATTCATCGCCACTTCTACCATTTTGTGGCGATGCCCAAATATAAAATAATCTATGGGTTCGTTTTTCAGGACGTCCAGGGCAAACTTGTACATGCCGTCTTCTTTTACCTCAAAGTTGTCGTCTCGTTCCATTTTTGTAATGCGGCTTGATTTCGACCACTTGTGTGCAAGAGTGAGTGCGAAATTCGGGTGAAGCCTCGAAAACAACCATTGCATCATTTTGCTGGTAAATATTTTTTTCATGCGGATATAGCCTTTGTCATCAGCATCGAGGCCGTCGCCATGCGCTAAAAAGAAGCGTTTACCGCCAATTTCCTTCACAATTTCGTTGCGGTGCACAATCACACCGAGCTCAGACGATAAATAGTCGAATACCCACAAATCATGGTTGCCGGTAAAAAAATGCACGGGAATGCCGCGATCAGTAAAATCAGCAATTCGACCCATTATGCGCGTAAAGCCACGCGGCACCACTTTATTGTATTCGTACCAGAAGTCGAAGATGTCGCCCATCAGATAGAGCTCATCAACATCGTATTTTATTTCGTCGAGCCAACGGGCAAAAAGCATTTCGCGCTCACGGTTGTTGCTTAGCGCAGGCGCACCTAGGTGGATATCGCTAATAAAATATATTTTTCCTTTATTTAACAATGCAGTGTATTTTTAAACAAGTTTTACTTTACCGGAGAATAATCAATTATTTAAAAGCCGGGCAAGAGCTTTGTCCAATTCGGGTCCTTTCAGGTTTTTGGCCACAATTGCTCCGTCTTTATCCAAAAGGTAATTATACGGAACGCTTTGAACGTTGTAAACTTGGGTCGCCTTAACACTGCCTGCCATGTCACCGACGTTGGTCCACGTTAAGTTGTCGGCATCTATGGCGTCAATCCATTCGCTGCGGTTGTTTCCCACATTTACCTGATAAATTTCTAAGCCTTTGTTTTTATACTTTTTATAAACTTCAACAAGAAGCGGGTTGAGAATACGCGAGCCCCGGTCTTCGGCTGCCCAAAACTGCAATAAAACAGCTTTCCCTCGCAGCGACGACAAGGCAATTTCTTTCCCTTCGCGATTGGGGAGAACAATATCAGGGCTATTTTCGCCCTGTTCTTGTATGAAATTCCTAAGTTTTGCCGCTTTTTCCTCACGCACAAATTGCAGTGCGTTTTCGTAAAGCGCTTTTACATATTCCGAATTTGGATAAATGGAGTTTAAGGCCGAAGCAGCCGTTTTCATGGCTTGCAAATCTTTTACCACATACGATTGGTCTTTGTATTTCTGGTAAAGTGCGAAAACACTTGCCATAGAAAAAGGATTTGCCATAATGAAATCATTCGAGAACCTGGCTTGTTCGTCCATGATGCGTTCAAATTCGATATTCCATTGCGCCCTCATCTGTTCGTAATCGGGATTACCTTTGTATAGATTATTCAGCGAGCGCAATGAATCGAGTTTATGTTCGGTATCGTTCAATTTCTCGTTCAATATTTTAATTTGCATTGAGCCTAACGAGCCATTAATGTTGTATTCTTTTCCGAAATTGGCGACATCGGCTTCCACGGTAACTTGTTCAGCCGAATCCACCAAAAGAGTGATAAAGTTATTGTCTGTCAATTTCAATAAATAGAAGCTTGGAATGCTCGTAATACCTTTGAATTCAAATTCACCGTGACGGTTGATTTTCGTCTTTGCAACCGGCTGTCGGGAAGAAACATGCAATTCTTCCAAATATATGGTGTCTCCTTCGGCATGTGAAATCTTTCCGCTAATACTGAACTGATTGTGCTTCTTGCAACCTGCGAGAAGCACAACTGCCACAACCACTACTAAACTTAATCGTTTTAAAGTCATGTGTCCTATACAAATTTAGCGCGTAAAATTAACAAAATCTCCTACATCAAAAACTGTATTGAGGAAAATAACATTTTTTAAACACTTTGCGTGTAGCGGTTTTTTGTAGTTTTGCCGCTGTCGATTGAGCGGATATTTAGTTTTGCCGATATTCTAAAAGTAACGTGAAAGTATATACGAGTTTAACAGATTTTAGCGTCAACAAGCCTGTGATGACCATCGGAACTTTCGATGGTGTGCATTTGGGGCATCAAAAGGTGATTTTTCGCTTGCGTGAAATTGCCGAGAAACACGGTGGTGAAACCGTTATATTCACTTTCAGTGCTCACCCGCGTTTGGTAACGGCACCCGACGAAACGAACCTGCGCTTGCTGACTACCCTGGATGAGAAAATTGAACTTTTTGAAAAATACGGTATCGACCATCTGATTGTTTACCCGTTCGACAAAGCATTTTCGGAGATTAGTTATGTCGAATTTGTGGAAAAAATCCTGGTGAAACAAATTGGAATCCATAGCTTGGTGATTGGGCACGATCATAAGTTCGGAAAGAACCGGAAAGGGGATTTCAAATACCTTCAGCAGTGTGCCACGGAGTTTAATTTTGAAATTGAACGCCTTGACGCGCTTTTTGTTGAAGACGAAAATGTGAGCTCCACCCGAATCAGGAATGCCTTGCAAAATGGTGAAATACGAAAAGCAAACCATTATTTAGGTTACGAATTTACACTGCACGGAACAATAGTTGCCGGCAAGCAGTTGGGGCGTTTGATGGGTTTTCCGACCGCCAATATCGAGGCCTCCGACATACATAAAATCATTCCCGGTTATGGGGTTTATGCTGTTAAGGTGTTGTTGAACAATCATCTTTTCTACGGGATGATGAATATTGGAACCCGCCCCACTTTCAATAAAAATGCCGATAACCGGAGCATCGAAGTGAATATTTTTGATTTCGACGGCGACGTATATGGACAGGAAATAAAATTAATGTTTGTTTCCAAAATTCGTGATGAAATAAAATTCGACAACGTACAAATGCTGGTCGCCCAGTTGGTGAAAGACAAAATTACTGCTCTGGAAATGTTTGAGGCCTTGTGACGGGGTTCGGGCTTTTTCCCTAAAGATCTAATTCCTTGATTTTTTCACCAAAGTACACGAAACCGGCAAATGATCCGACATACGGAAATCGATGGTTTCGAAATTAAAGGATTCGAATTCCTTGCTGTGAAAAACATTGTCGATGCGGAACGAAGGTAACTTGCCGATGTAGGTGTGGCTAATGCCTGATCCTGAACAAACAAAAGCATCCTTCAAATTGCCACGCAATTTTTGGTAGGCATACGAAATGGGGGTATCGTTAAAATCGCCGCAAACAATTACAGCATAAGGTGAAGCATTGATGTGCCTGCGGATTTCGCGCACCTGCCCTGCCCGCATTTGGAAAGCTTTTTTAAATTTCAATCCCATTTCGCGCATCTCCTCCAAATCTTTCTCCTGATCAACACCCGGAGATTCGATAATGGAATACTTCCCGGGGTCAATTAAATAAGACTGTAAATGAACGTTAAACACACGCACCGTGTCGGTTCCGATTAACATATCCGTATAGATGCTCATGTTTCGCGATTTGTCGAAACGGATTTCTCCCATGTTCACGATTGGGAAACGTGTTAAAGTAACCGAACCAAATGTGGTACTCGATCGGGCATACTGATAATGCCTGATGGAATTCAATTTTTTCACCGCATTGGCCAAATTAAAAATGCGACTTTTACGTAAACGGGCTTCTTGTAAGCAAATAATATCAGAATTTTCTGCATTTAAGAACGTGATAATTTCATTGGCAATGTCTTTTTCACTTAACTTGTCGTTTCCCGTAAAGTGCTGCACGTTGTAGGAAAGCACCTTGACGCCTTCATTTTCCGTTGTTTTAGCACCAAACTGAACGTAGCGCGAAAGCATTGACCAACCAATTAAAACAGCAAAAATGGAGATGAATGAATACCGGGGTTTGAAAAACAACCAAAAAACCACGAAAATAACATTTGCCACAACCAAAAATGGATAGGCTAAGCCAAACAATGCCGGAATCCAGTATTTATCGGGCGGAATTAAAACCGACAGATAGCTGATAAAAAGCGCGATAACCGCTGCAATGTTCAACATTAAAAACAAAAACCTAAAAACTTTTCTCACGTTAGTCGTCTTCTGTATTCCGCTGACAAGATAGAAAAAAAGGAGCTACAATGTTTGGTGTGGCTCCCTTTTGCATAAAAGCATACGGGGTTTGCCATTCAAATCTGTTTTTAGTTCAATGTTTCGAAAACCAAACAATTGCAACAGTTCTATCATTTCATTTTCCAAATTTTCGTTGATTTCTAAAAACAACATTCCGTTTTCGCTTAATTTTTTCTGTGCCAACGCTGCAATAGCCCGATAAAAGATTAAGGGATTGTTGTCCGGCACAAACAAAGCATTTTGTGGCTCAAAATTCAATACATTGGCCGACATTGCTTGCCTTTCCAACTCGCGCACATAGGGTGGGTTGCTTACTATCAAATCATATTTTTCCCAATTGTAGTTTTGCCAGTTCAAAATATCTGCTTGCGAAAAGTGGACTTCCAAATGGTTATCGACAGCATTTTCCCGCGCAACTTCCAATGCTTTTGCTGAAACATCAACGGCATATATCGTAGCATCCGGCAGTTGGCTTTTTAGCGAAAGGGCAATACAGCCGCTACCCGTGCCTATATCCAAAATTACAGCATTGGCGGTGATTTTACTTTGAATGACCCATTGTACCAATTCTTCCGTTTCTGGCCGTGGAATCAAAACATCCGGTGTCACCTTCAGTTTCAACCCATAAAATTCAGTTTCGCCCAAAATATATTGAATGGGTTCATACGCTTTCAACCGTTTAATGATGATGTTTATTTTTTGCGAATTTTCTTTCGAAAGTATTTCATGGCGTTTTAGAACTTGTTCAGTATAATTCCACCCGCAAACATTTTCCAGCAGGGTTCGCACAAGGCCCTGAACTTCTGTTTTGGGATAGAAATCGTACAATTGATTTTCGATATATGGAATAGTGGTCTGCATTTTTTACTTTTGGAGGGTAAAGTTACGCTTTCTGAACAACATGAATACACATGAAAAGCACATGGCACGGTGCATCGCATTGGCACATCTTGGTGCCGGGAATGTTTCACCAAACCCGATGGTGGGCTGCATCATTGTGCACGATGGGACCATTATCGGCGAAGGATATCATCAGGAACATGGGGAAGCTCATGCCGAGGTTAACGCCATCCAATCGGTGAAAAACCAGGATTTGTTGAACGACAGTACGCTTTACGTAACGCTGGAACCTTGTGCACATTTTGGAATAACACCCCCGTGCTCCGATTTGATTGTGGAAAAGCAAATCCCACATGTGGTAATTGGCACCATGGATCCCTTTGCAAAAGTGGCCGGAAAGGGCATCACAAAAATGATGAACGCAGGAATTGACGTGGAAGTGGGTATATTAGAAAAGGAGTGCTTAGAACTCAACAAACGCTTTTTTACCTTTCATAAAAAAAAACGTCCCTACATTATTCTGAAATGGGCACAAACGCGCGATGGTTTTATTGACATTCACCGCACACCTGAAAACTTTGGTACACCTACCTGGATAACCGGAAAAGAATCCCTGTTGAAAGTTCACCAAATGCGTGCCATAGAAGATGCAATTATGGTAGGAACCAACACCGCCTTAAAAGATAATCCCTCGTTGACCGTTCGGCATTGCGAAGGGAAAAACCCGGTAAGGATAGTGCTGGACAAAAACCTTCGGCTCCCGGAATCGCTGCACATTTTCGACAAATCGGCAAAAACTTTAATTTTCAATTCGATTGAAAACAAGGAGAAGGAAAATGTTTCGTTCCTGAAAATTAATTTTGAGCAAGATGTTGTTTCACAAGTTTTGGATGAACTGTATCGAAACCACCTTCTTTCGTTGATTGTGGAAGGTGGCAGGCAACTTCTGCAAACCTTTATCGATGCCGGTTTATGGGACGAAGCGTGGGTTTTTGAAGGGAATAAAAATTTCGGTAGCGGCGTTCCGGCACCGAAACTTCGGGGTGAAATCTTTTTAACGGAAGCGATCGAAGATGATAAGTTGATCGTTTATAAAAAGTGAACGAATTTGTAGTTAAATTTTTGGCGCACTTACAGCGGTATCGACTTGGGACTGTTGGGCAGGATTTCAATTTTAAGCACATTTTCCACATATTGAAAGTAGTAGAACAATTCATGGTTGAGATCAAAACCGTAATCCACATTGGGATAATAGCCCACAATCGGTTCAAAAAAAGAACTTTGCCTTCCGGTTGAACGTGCGTTCCATGCCTGTATATACTGCCAGTTCCAGTGTTCATAATATTTCTGCGAGCGAAAGGTTGCCGGGCTTTTGTGCAAAGCATACCAGGTATCAAACTTTGCATCGAAGGTTTCCAGTCCGTATTCGAGGCTATCGTTTTCGATCATTGCCTCGTTTTTTTCCACTTTTACCGTTCTCTTCGGCCCGGAGCAAGCCCAAACCATAAGAACTATACCCACTATCCAAAATATCCTTTTCATGACCTTTATTTTTAGTATCACCACTTTTTGTTTACGAAATACTCTGCAATATTGTTTTTGATGACAAAATTAATGAAATTTAGAGCATCGAAAAAACTGAAAGCATAAACGATGAACCTTACTGGATTTTGGCAAATATTTTCCCTCGTGTTTTTGATTACCGCAATCCCCATTGCGGTAGTCATTGTTTTGGAAAAACGGTCGCCGTTTAAAACAATTTCCTGGCTGTTGATGTTAATCCTGCTTCCCATAATCGGCATTGGGTTTTATCTCTTTTTTGGACAGGAATACCGTAAACAAAAACTCTTCTCCCGAAAAGGAATAAAAAGCCTGAGAGAGCTCCGCCGTTTAACAAACAAACAATTGCGCGAATTTAACGAACCATACATAAATGTGGATCCCGAGGTATTAGAGAAAAGAAATATTATCCGCTTGCTGCTTAATAATTCAGATGCGCTGCTCACCACCGGAAACCGTTTGAAAATACTGAACAACGGAACGGAAACGTTTAAAGCCATTTTCGAAGCCATTAAAAATGCGCAGCATCACATTCATTTGGAATATTACATTTTTACAAACGACGATATCGGCAACAAATTGAAAGACTTACTGATTGCTAAAAGTCTTGAGGGGGTTGAAGTTCGCGTAATTATCGACGATGTGGGAAGTTGGGGCCTAAAACGAAAGTTTTTAAGCGAACTCCGCAAAAATGGGGTGAGAATATATCCGTTTATGGAAGTTCGTTTTCCAAGGTTAACCTCACGCGTAAATTTCAGGAACCATCGTAAAATCGTAATCGTTGACGGAAAAATTGGATTTACGGGTGGAATAAACATTGCCGACCGCTATATTCACGGTATGCCTAAGTTGGGTGCCTGGCGCGACACACACCTGCAAATAACCGGAGATGCGGTTGATGGCTTGCAGGTTGTTTTTGCTGCCGACTGGTATTTTGTGACGAAAGAAAATCTTTCGGGCGACGATTATTTCCCGCCACTAAAAGAAACTTCGGGAACGCCGGTGCAAATTTCAGCCAGTGGCCCCGATTCGGATTGGGAAAATATTGGGCAGGCTTTTTTTGTAGCTATCGCCAACGCCCGAAAATCAGTTTACATTACCACTCCCTACATGATGCCCCCACCCTACATTTCGCTGGCGCTCAAAACCGCAGCTTTAAGTGATGTGGACGTTCGCATCATTATACCCGGCGTTTCTGATGTCATTATCCCGAAGTGGTGCTCACTTTCCTACGTGGGAAGATTACTCGAAGCCGGGGTACGGATTTATACCTACCAGGCGGGGTTTATTCATAGCAAAACCCTCATCGTCGATGATATCCTTTCGAGCATAGGCACCACCAATCTCGATTTTAGAAGCATAGAAACAAATTTTGAAGTGAATGCTTTTATTTATGAACGGGAATTTACCCGGGAGATGAAAAAACATTTTAAGGCCGACTTGCGAAACAGCAGTGAAATAAAATTGGCAGAATGGCGGCTTCGTCCGTGGCACCACAAGCTCCGCGAATCGCTTGCACACATCGTAAGTCCAATGATGTAATGAAATTCAACAGGAATTTTTAAAATTTCATACAACTGAAAATTAATATTCTATTTTATTGCTTTTTGCTGAACCTAAACAATAAAAAACCCGTACACTGTTTATGTGTTTAAATTACTTATAAATACGAAGTTTTAACTAAAAATGATTGCCTATGACAGAAAGCGTGTATAAAGTGATTGAATTAGTTGGCAGCAGTTCCGAATCGTGGGAAAAAGCTGCACAAAATGCCATTTCACTGGCATCTAAAACGTTGCGCGACTTGCGCGTCGCTGAAGTAGTGCAAATGGATATGCACATCCAAGACGGAAAGGTGAGAACCTACCGCACGAAGTTGAAAGTGTCCTTCAAATTTGAAGGACAACCGTAAAATTTAAAACTCAAATGTACTAAGAGGGTGTAATGACGAAACACCCTCTTTTTATTGGATAAACTAAAAATTAGACAGAAATGAAACGAAGAAATTTTATTTGGAATGGCACTTTGGGAGGTTTGGCCTTGACTATCCCCGCAATCCGGAGCTTTGGAAAAAATTTTTCGGCAGATTATAAAATACCCAAACGCATTCTGGGAAATACAGGCCAAATGCTTTCAGTGATTGGTTTTGGTGGGATTATGCTAAATGATAACCCACAAGATTTTGCCAACGAACTGGTTGCCAAAGCCTACGATTTGGGCGTAAATTATTACGACATCGCACCCTCTTATGGTAATGCTCAGGAAAAACTTGGCCCGGCATTGAAACCCTATCGCAAAAATTGTTTTTTGGCCTGTAAAACCACCGAACGCAATGCAGAAGGTGCACAAAAAGAACTCGATGAATCGTTAAACATGCTGCAAACCGACCATTTGGATTTGTATCAATTGCATGCTTTGAGCACGGTGGAGGACGTAGTAAAATGCTTTGCACCCGGCGGAGCCATGGAAACGGTTGACAAGGCGAAAAAAGTAGGGAAAATTAGGTTTGTCGGCTTTTCGGCACATTCCGTTGATGCTGCTTTGCTGGCCATAAACAACTATGATTTCGACTCCATTTTGTTTCCCCTGAATTTCGCCTGTTGGAACGCCGGGAACTTTGGCCCGCAGGTTTATGAAGAAGCCCAAAAACGGGGAATGGGTGTTTTGGCATTAAAAGCGATGGCGCTTACCAAATTAAAATCGGGTGAAGAAAAAATATTCAAAAATGTTTGGTACCGGCCCATTCAGGATGAGGAAATAATGAAAATGGCGTTAAAGTTCACCCTTTCCAAGAATGTTACTGCAGCGGTTCCACCGGGAAAAAACACACTGTTTTTGAAAGCACTGGAATTCATGAATGATTTTGGACCGATAACCCCGGAAGAGGAGGAAAAACTTGCAAAACTTGCCATTACCACTGAACCGATTTTTATGCACGCCTAAAAATTATTGAAATTGCCGGTATAGTTTTAAAACATGGGTTTTTAAAACTATACCGGCAATTCATACATTCCGTTCAATAGCTTAGAACTTCTTCGCTTTCTTTTCGCGTTTTTCAGCCTTTTTCTCTTTTGCAGTTTTTAAAGGCTCTTTTTTAACGCTCTTCTTGGTATCCATCGATTTTGCCATGGCTTTTCATTTTTAAATTGATTAATAAATATCGACTTGCTAACTCATAACGCTGATGTAAAATTACAATCTTTTTCAGTTTAATGAAATAATCCTTCTCCAAAAAAGAAAAAAAGCTCCGGAGTTTCCCCCGGAGCTTAAAGTTGTTTTTAATCTCTTGTTCTTCACAACTCATGGCATGCCATACCCTTTACACCCATGTAATTTAAAACAACTTTTGAAGTACCCGGCTACGGGCAAGGCTACTGGTTTTACCTATTCTCCGTAATTTTATTTTCTTACTTCAACAATTGCATAGTCCGTTATTTTCCAAAATTCCTTTGGATCTTCGATTTTAATGTATGCAATTTGGTCGTCTTCATATACCATACTATAGGAGCTGTTGGGATGCTCCGAAATAATTCTGGCTTTTTTGGCATGAACCGGGAAAACATCGGTTGTCCTTTTATCCAACTGGGTGAAATAATTTTCATTCAAATCGTTGTGAATGACTTTGTTTCTTCCAATTCCCAAAAAACCACCATCTTTTTCAACTACACCATGTTCTTTTAATTCTTTAAATGAACCCGACACAAAGTAGGCTTTGTTTAAGCTGTTGTTGGTCTCAACATAACGCTGATTTTTAATGGCAATGGAGTCCGATTGCACTGCAATGTTATCATGCAGTTGCACCACATTGTCTTCCAACTGAACAACTTTGTTGCCCATTTCGGCAATCTTCATATCGCGTTCGTTCACTTCGGCCAACAACTTTTCGATATCCGAATTTTGTGCGTTTACTTTTTCATTCAGTTGCGCAATTTTTTTATTGAAAGAACTGATTTTAATTCCCGACGCTTTCAGTTTTTGTTCCAGATCGGCAATTTTAACGCTGCTCTCTTCCAACATCGTATTCATTAGTTTAATGTCGGCCACCAGTACTTTTTGTCTGGATGGAATACCTTCTTGTTTAGCAATTTCCAGTTGGCCGCGTTTTTCCTTAATAAAGGTAAGGTTCTGTTCGATTTCGTCGAATGTGGCTGCCAATTCGTTGAACATTGAATCGCGATCTTCAAGAGTTGTTGTAAGTGTGCCCCTTTCGCTGTTGAGTTGATTGATTTCGCTCCTTTTGTTTGAAAGAATTACACCTGCCACAATCACAAATGCAAAAAACACAGCCACAAAAATTGAGACCGTAACGCGAAATAGTTTTTTGTTTTTTTCTGTTTCCATTATGAGCTTCCTCCTGAAATTTAATTTACTTAATTTGTTTAAAACAATCGTAAAACTTAATGGCTATAAATAGACCAAATATGTGCCAGACAAAAACAGATACGTATCTATCTTATTATCAGGCAAATCTAAAATACTGAAAGTTCACTTGGACTATCAATGTGATAACAAATTATCAAATTGATAAAAACGGTGATTTAAAAAACAAAGGATGGGTTGTTTTATTCTTTGAGCATTCGGTAAATGGTGGCCACACCAATATCCAGTTTTTCGGCTACCAGTTTAATGTTGTCGTTGTATCGCTCGAGGTATTTTTTTACAATGCGGACGTTGTATTCACGCAAGGACATTTCCTTTTCTATGTTGTCCGAAAGGAGCATGTCGCTGTCGGTTATAATGTTTTCGCCACTTATTTCCTGTTCGTCGGCCAGGGTGATTGCCAATTCGATGATTGATTTCAATTCTCTGATGTTTCCAGGGAAATTGTAGGCCATTAATTTATCGATGGCGACTTTTGAAAGCGTTTTAACGGGCAGTTTGTTTTCGGCACAAAATTCAGCAATAAAATGCTTTGCCAGAAAAATGACATCGTTTCCTCGCTCACGCAAAGGCGGTAGTTCAATGGGAAGGCCAAACAAACGGTAATATAAATCTTGCCGGAATGTTTTGTTCAATACCGATTCCTGTAGATTTCGGTTGGTGGCTGCAACAATGCGGCAATTCGTTTTTATGGGTTTATTACTCCCCACGCGCACAATTTCTTTTTCCTGGAGTGCCCTTAACAGTTTGGCCTGAACGGCAATATCCATTTCGGCTATTTCGTCGAGGAAAAGTGTACCGCCGTTGGCTTCTTCAAATTTGCCGATTCGGCGATAGTTTGCTCCGGTGAAGGATCCTTTTTCGTGGCCAAAAAGTTCGCTTTCAATCAAATCGGATGGTAAGGCGGCAACGTTTACGGCTACAAAAGGTTTCTGAGCTTGTGCCGAATTATAGTGAATGGCTTTCGCAACCAATTCTTTCCCGGTGCCAGTTTCGCCGGTAATCATCACCGAAATATTGGTACGCGTGGCTTTTTCAATCAAATCATAAATTTTCCGTGTTGCCGGGCTGTGCCCGACAATCGTATTTTCGTACCCATATTTTTTTTTGACTTCCTTGCGCAGCGTTTGAATTTCGCTTTTCAGCCGAACACCGTTTTGAATGTTCTGAATCGTGTTCAGCAATCGCTCGCGAATATCTTTCGACTTCACAATATAATCATACGCACCATATTTCAGCAGTTCCACCACCACCTCAATTTCATCTTGTTCCGAAATGAGGATGACCTGAGTTTCTTCGTTTTCAGTCTTTATTTGCTTTAAGATTTCGAGGCCTTTCATGTCGGGCAACCGGTAATCGAGCGTAATTACATCGGGCGATTGGTGTAAATTGTTCAGGCATTCTTTGCCCGTGGTGTAGGATTGTATTTCGTAGTCGGGATTCAGCGAAAGGTTGTGCACCAATAGCCGGTTGTACCATTCGTCGTCTTCAACTACAAATATTTTGAAAGGTTTTTCGCTCATATCGCTTTCCAAATTACGACAAATTTTGAAGGTATTGTTTCAGTCTGTCATTTAGATTTGAAATATCCGTTTCAACAATGGCCAGCAATTGTGCTAATTCTGTTTTGTCACCTGAATGTTGGGCCAGCTCTTCTATTGTTTTCATGTTGGAATACAAATTCTCAAATTGAAGGTGTTTGCATGGCGAGGCTATTTTGTGTGCCGCTTCGCGCACTGCTTCCCATTCGCCCGCAGCTTCGGCTTTTTTGATTTCAAGTAAGCCTTTTTCAGTTGACTTGATGAACAACGCGATCATTTCGTTCATAAAAACCCGATCCCCGTCAAACAAACGTTCAAGCTGTTTGAGGTTAAGTTCATCGTTGTGATTGCTTCGCTTGATTTCTGTCTTGTGTTGCAATACATCAAGAAAAGTCTCAAACAGGTTTTTTTCTGAAAATGGTTTTGAAAGAAAACCTTTCATGCCCACATTGCGGCATTCTTGCCGGTCAATATCTTTATTGCTTGCCGTGATGGCATATATGTTGGTGTGTGGTTTTTCCCTAAGAATAGCTTTCGCGGCCTCGATTCCGTTCAGTTTTGGCATTCTAACATCCATTAAAATAACGTCGAAATTGTTTTGTTTTGCCAGTTCTACCGCTTCGATTCCGTTTGTTGCTTCGTTGAATTTCATTTTCCACTTTTTCAGGATCGCCTGCAGCAGATAACGGTTGAATTCTTCATCATCAGCGATCAATACCGAAAGCTGTTGCATCTCGTGGGGGACGATTATCGACACATAATCAGCGCGTTGGATTTTCTCACTGTCTCCTCTCATATAGGGAATTTTCACCGAAATGCTTGTGCCTTGATGTAATTTGCTTTTCACGGTGATTTCGCCTTTTTGCAATTCAACCAATTTTTTCACAATGGCAAGCCCTAAGCCGGTTCCACTGTATTTTTTCCCTTCATGGTTGTCGGCTTGTACAAACTCTTCGAAAATCACTGAAAGGTTTTCGTCTGAAATGCCAATGCCGGTGTCCATAATTACAAAGTGCAAAAGGCTGCCGATGTCCGTTTCTTCTGTTTGCGCTTGCACACTGATCGTCCCTCTCTGCGTAAATTTTATGGCATTACCGATAATGTTTATCAGGATTTGTTTGAGCCGTAAGGGATCGCCAACGAGGGCACAGTTTAAAGGCAGTTTATTGTCAAACTTCAGTATAATCCCTTTTTTCGATGCTTCGAATTTTTGCGAAGAGAGAATTTCGTCAAAAATTTCAGCGGGTGAAAAATGCTCACTGCTGAATTTTAATTTATTAGCTTGAATTTTAGAAAAGTCGAGCGTATCGTTCACAATGCTTTTGAGGTGATTGGCCGATTTTGCCAGAACAGAAACCTGTTCACGGGCGGTTGGATCGAGTTCCTGAAGCATTAATTGTTCCGAAAGGCCATAAATAGCGTTTACTGGAGTGCGTAATTCGTGGCTCACGTTGGCCGCAAACTGTTCTTTTACTTTCGCCAGGTTTTCTGCTTCGGTTTTGGCTTTTTGCAGGGCAGTTTGATAAACCCGTGTCTTCCGCAAAAAATTGAACAGTAAAACCAAAACAACCACTAACAAAACAACAGCAGCAATCCAAAGAATAAGAAGCAATTGAGAGGTTTTGGAGGCTACTTGATCCGCTTCCTTAGTTTTAGCAAGCCATTTTGCGTCTCCCAAACGTTCCGCATCCGTTATGAGTTGGTTGATTTTTTTCCCAACGCTTAAATTTTGTGCAATTAGCTTCGATTCGAGTACATTCGATCGTTTATCCTTTTGTTCAATTTTTGTTTCAAGCTCCGAAATGTTCTGCTTTATTTCTTCGGTGGCTATGTCGTGTTCAATATAAGTGGTATCCGTTTCGGTTTTAGTTTGTTTTTTCCCAAATAATTTCCGCAACAATCCTTTCTGCTCAATTTCCACTTCATATTCAACCGCGATAGTGTCTATTTTTTGTTCCTCTAATTTCGAATAGATTTCAGAGAAATCAGGTTCGTTCTTTCGCATGGCTCTGTGCAATTTCAAAACCTCCTGCCAGATTTTAATTTTCTGTGCAGAAAAGGTGTGCATTGAATCGATTAATGCACGGTCTTCACTTCCTCGCTCTGATAATTCGTAGAGGCTTTGTAACTTTTCTGAAATACGGGTTTGAAGTGAATCGAATGGAACCAAGGCTTTTTTGTCATGAGTGAGCACGAACATGCGGGCGCTGTTTTCCACAATCACCAGATCCGATGAAATGTCTTTCAACAAATAGAGCTTATGGTCGGGTTGGGCAAGTTTCTCCATTGAGCCAACAATGCCTGAGATATTGGTTGACACAAAGTAACCCGCTACTGCTACCGCCGCAGCAATGATAAGGGCAAGAATGGTAATTTGAAATTCTATTTTAAACCTGGCCATGGGTCGAGATTCGTCTTTTTTCATTCAACAGCCAAAGTTATCATTTGTTGTGCTACGAAAAACGGCGCCTCAAAAAAATGAGACGCCGTTGGGAATAAAAAGCCACCTAAATGGCTGAATTATGTGGAACTAACTGAACGATTTTAAAAAGCCTGTGTTTCATGGCTTTGAAACAGTTTTAACATTTTAACAAATGTTATGCCAAACCGAGTTTAAATTATTGACTATTTTTAGCCTTTTAAAATTAAATGTAGCATGAAGATTGATCTCACTAACATAAAAAACATCATTTTCGATTTAGGAAATGTGATTGTGAACCTCGATTTTGACGCATCGGTAAAAGCGTTTATGGCATTGGGCCTGAAACATGACGTATTGAACAACCAACAAGTATATTCAGATCCGGTGTTTTACGAATTTGAGGTTGGAAAAATTACAAAACCTGAATTCTTCATGCGGATGCGTGAAGTGTTAAAGAATCCGGCGGCAACCGATCTTCAGATTGAAGAAGCCTGGGGTTCCATGATAAAGGATGTTCCGCATCGTCGCGTAAAAGTGTTGCAGGAAATTGCCAAAAGCTATAATCTTTATCTGTTTAGTAATACCAATCAGATTCACATTGAAGGGTTTCATGCCACTTTTAAAGCACAACACGGCATCGATTTTCCTTCGCTTTTTGTTAAGGATTATTATTCACACGAAATATACGAGCGCAAACCCGATTTGAGTTCTTACCAAAAAGTAATCGAACTTTCAGGAATTCGCCCCGAGGAATCGATGTTTGTGGATGATTTAGAGAAAAATATTATCGGTGCCCAAAAGGCAGGGTTGAAAGCCTTCTGGCTGAAACCGGGAATGGAAATGAGCGAAATATTCTGACTTTCACCTTCCCTTGCTTTTGCGAACAATCCATACATCCTGCGGCAGCCAGGTGCCATTTCCCGGTTTAGTTTCAATGTGTTGCACAATTTCAGCATTCTTAAAAAGCGTTTTCATAAATTGTTTGGGCTGAAAGGCTGAGAAGGTGCGGTGCCCCTCTTTTACTTTCCCGCGAACCACCAACGCTCCACCGTTGTATTGGCGAAGTTCTCCCGGAGTTAGTTTTACTCTGAAATTATCGCCCTGAGTGGTTAGAAGCAGAATACCACCGGGCTTTAAAGTCCGATAAAGCTCGTGATACCACTCCACGTGCATTTTTTCGGAAAGGTGTGTGAAAATTGAAATGCCATAAATCAAACCGAAAAAATTATCTGTATACGGTAATTTGGCTTCCAGAGAATTTGAATTAAATTCAATATCGGGAAGGTTTTTGCTACACCATTCAATGGATTGACGGTTATAATCGGTTCCGTAAAATTTGCAATCCTTCCCAACAACCATAGGCAAGTGACGAATTACCCTGCCCGGACCGCAGCCCCAATCTAAAATATTAATATTCTTGAGTTCGATGTGCTTACCAGCAAGCTCGGCAATCCAATTTGCACTCTCCATGCTTTCTGTAAAGTATTTAGCGTAATGAAGTTGAAACGATTCGTAAATCAAATAATCGGGTGGCAAAATAACATCCGGGTTGTTTTTTTTGAATTCCGCATTCACCTTCCGGTTTTTGTGTTTTTCGATGTGAAAACGAAGCTTGTCCAGCAGATAAATTAACCGTAGCCGACGTAAAACATTCGATATTTTTCCTTTGTTCATGATTTGGTTTTTTTATTTCAGGATCCTTATTCTGATTAGCCGGATATCCTCCAAAGGCCGCCATTCACGGTCGGTTTCCACTTGCACAATTTTATCTACGATATCCATTCCGGAAATCACTTCACCAAAAACGGTGTATGTGCCATCGAGGTGAGGTGCGCCACCCACCGTTTTATACATCTGTCGTTGCTCTGCACTGAATTTATAATTGTTTTCTTTCTCCAAATCGTTCAGCTCATCATCAAAATATTTTCGGCCCGAAACAATGTAAAACTGCGAACCGTCAGAGCGCAGCCGTTCGTTCTCTGTATCGGGTTTTCTCGGTGAACCAATCATGCCGCGTTTATGATATAATCCGGGAACAATGTGTGACGGAACGGTGTAGCCCGGCCCCTTGTACCCAACAATATCGCCTTTTCGGGCATAGCGGGTATCGGCAGCCCCGGTTTGAATGCCAAAACTTGTAATCACGCGGTGAATCAACAGGCTGTCGAAATAATGCTCTTTCACCAGCTTAATGAAATTATCGCGGTATTCGGGTGTTTCGTTGAATAGTCGGATTGTGATCTTCCCGGCATCCGTTTCCAGCACCAGGCCTTTGATTTTTTTGTTTTCGGCTGAAACCGCTGCATTGGCGTGAGAACGCAGCGATTCTAATGGTGTGGCAGCTTGCTTGTTCAGAAGCAGTTTTGAAATAAAAGAGGAAGGGACTGCAAAACTTTGCATTTCGTAATTTGCCACAGCCGCGTAGGCCATTCCAATAGCCTGTTTGTTCGATACAAAAACCGGCATTCCATAATTCGATTTGCGGACACGGTTGGTAATGCGATACACCTGTGTTCCTTTCACGGTGGCAAGGTTCAGCACCTTGCCGGTAAAAAGCTGAATGACTTTTCCGGATGCCGGCGAGATGTAACTGGTTGTTGCGGAATTGGGAGCTGTTCCTTCAAATAATTCAATGGGCTTTTGCCGCAAACTGTCACTTTGCAAAAGAATTACGTCGTTGATGCGGTCGATTGCAACGTATTGCGAAGCAGTGAATTTTTCGTTTGAATTTAATAGTGAAAAAACCACCTTGCTGGCACTGCTCACCAATGAATATTGGGTGACGATGAGGTTATCTGCTACAAAAAATCCTTGTCCCGATTCCAATATCCTGTTTCCGTCGTAGGAATCCAAAGTAACAACTGCTGATCTAATTTCGTCCCAATCTGCATTTTCGTTTTCTTTTGGTGCTTGCCCGCCGGTTATATTTTTTCCGACTTTTTCAGCAGCGTTCTTTCTCCCTTGGCAGGAAAAAAGAAGAATTGCAGTTATCAGCAGAAAAAATACTTGTTTCATGTGCTACTTACTTAAAACGGTCACGGTTATTTTAACATCGTCGTACGGGCGGTTGTTGGTGTCCACCTTTAACGCGGCAATCTTATCGATCGCTTCAAATCCTGAAACACATTCCCCGAAGACGGTATATTTTCCATCGAGATCGGGATAACCGCCAACGGTAGTGTATGCTTCGCGCTGAGCAGGTGAAAACTCGATTGTTCCAGGGCTTAAACTGTATTCGGTTTCAATTTTATCTTTTATCTCTTGTGCCTGTTTTCGGAATTCCTCTACTTTTTGCGCTTCTTTCAGTTGTTTTAGTTCCTCGCGCACAGCAGGTGTCATCACACTGCGAACAATTTTGTTGCGTATTGGCCGGTTCACTGCAAGTTCCATGGTGTCAAGTTCGCCGGCACTGTGTATTTTTCCTTTAACAATATAAAACTGGGAGATATCCGACTGTTTAAAGGGGTTCACCTCGTCGGGTTGGCGTGGGGCGCACAGCGCACCTTTTTTATGAAAATGATTCGGGAGGATTTCGTCGTCAACCGTTTTGTCGGGATCACCATAACCAATGCGCTTTCCGGGCGGCGCATCTTTCGAGCTTTTTGAGCCGCCCTGAATGAGGAAATCCTGCATCACACGATAAAAAAGCGTTCCGTCGAAATACCCCTCGTTTGCCAATTCAATAAAAGCATTCCGATGTTTTGGTGTATCATCGTAGAGCAAAAATTTCATGGATCCAAAACGGGTGTCGATTTGAACTGCTGTAGATTGTGAAAATCCGTTCACAATTAGCAGCACGAAAAAAATTATTAAAACAGAACGGATCATTTTTTATTTTGTCAATTCAACTTTCATTTTAACGTCCACCAATGGGCGGTTGTTTGGATCTACTTCCACGGCAGCAATTTTGTCCAACACTTCTAATCCTTCCACTACTTCTCCAAAAACGGTATATTCTCCGTCCAAAGAAGGATATCCCCCAATCGTGGTGTAGGTTTCGCGTTGCTCCGGACTGAACGTAAACTGGGGGCCTTCTGCGTAAATACTATCCACAGTTTCTCTTGTCTCGGCCAAAAGGAGGTTAAATCCTTCCCGATCGTTTTTCTCCTTAAATTCATTGAACCGGTCGTTCATTGTCTCCAGCTTTTCACGCAGCAGCATATCTTTTCGCTGTTGGTTGATGCTCATTGCCATCGTGTCCAATTCGCCGGGCCGAAAGATTTTTCCTTGTACAATATAAAACTGTGAGCCGCTTGAACGTTTTTCCGGATTGGATGGGCCACCGGTTCTTGCAGCCGCCAGTGCGCCTTTCTTGTGGTAGTATTTCGGTACGAATTCAGCAGGTAAAGTGTAATCCGGACTGCCTCCACCAAGCCTCGCCCCGGGTTGTGCGGTTTTAGATTCCGGATCGCCGCCCTGTATCATAAAGTTTTTGATGACACGGTGAAAAAGAAGGTTGTTGTAAAAACCTTCACTTGCCAATTTCAAAAAATTATTTTTGTGTTCCGGGGTTTCATCGTACAATTTCAGCTTAATTTCGCCAAATTCGGTTTTAATTGAAACCAACTTTTCATCCGATTTCTTTCCATGGGTTCGGCAGGAAATACCAATTAGGAAGAACGCCACAATTATCAACAATACCGACCTTCTCATATTTTCAAAATTTATTTAAATTAACCGGATTTTTCAAAATTCCCGTAAAGATAAAAAGATGAAGAATATTCTGCCTGTATTAGCCGCATTTATACTGTTTATTTCATGTACCACCTCAGTTAACAAAAAGTTTCCCGAAGGCGAACTCCCCCCAAAAACAAACGTTGTAAAGCTTAACCCGAAACCTTTTATTCCTCGGCTTCCGGATATTTTGCACGAAAATTCGGGAATTATTTTGTGGGACAGCCTGTTTTGGACGATAAACGACAGCGGTGGAGAAAATAAGGTTTATGCCTTCGACTTTTCAGGAAAAATAAAAATGGAAATTGAAATTGAAGAAGCAAGAAACAAGGATTGGGAAGAGATTGCCCAGGACGAAAATCACATTTATATCGGGGATATGGGGAATAATTCCAGCGCGCGAAAGGATTTGAAAATTTATTCGATTAAAAAGAAAGACATCAGCAAAAAAGAGCGGCAAAAGGTAGCTGCGAAGAAAATTGAGTTTACGTATAGTAACCAGGGTGATTACAGCTTGCAACGGCATAGTGGATCTTTCGATTGTGAAGCGATGGTGGCGTTCAACGATCTTCTGTATCTGTTTACCAAAGACTGGAAAAACCAAACGACCACGGTGTACAGCATCCCGCTGAAAGAAGGAAAATACAATATAGAACCCATTGATTCATTAAATGTTACCGCTTTAATTACCGGTGCGGACATCAGCCCCGACGGGTCAAAACTGGCACTTAGCGGATATAAGGATTTCAAACCAATTCTTTGGTATTTTACCGAAATTAGCAGTAAAAATATTTTTGGGATCCGTAAAACTTTTGTAGAAATGGATTCAATTTTTGGAGCACAAACCGAAGGGATATGTTTTTGGGGGAACGATTCGTTATTCATTTCGTGCGAAGGAAACTCAATGTTCGATCCACAGGTTTTTTTGTTTGATTTAAAGGAAATCGAAATCAATGGAACATCTACGGATAAATGAGTTTTTGCGGTTAGAACGGGTTAATTTATCGATGGCAGAAACTATTTTTATGACTATCGACCGGGACAGGAATTATTTAAAAACGTGGCTTCCGTTTGTGGAATTTACACAACAAGTTTCTGATACGGAGCGATTTTTGCAAAATGTAATCTTTGAAACAAAAAATAAAACCAACGAAATATTTAGTATTTGGCACAAAGAGGAATTTTCCGGATTACTGGGGTTAAATGTAATTGACCACTTGAACAAAAAAGCAGAAATTGGCTATTGGTTAGCCGAAAGAATGCAGGGAAAGGGCATAATAACCAATAGCGCCGAAAGTTTAATCCGATACGCTTTTCAAAAATTGAACATTAACCGGGTGCAGATTAAAGTAGCCGTTGGAAATCGGAAAAGTGCCGCAATACCGCAACGTTTGGGATTCAAGCTGGAAGGCATTGAAAGAAACGGTGAATTACACGGACAAAAATTTCTTGATCTTGAAGTTTATAGCTTGTTGAAAAAGGACTGTGTAAATTTTTCTTAACATCGCAGCACTGCTTGTTAATTTTTCAGCGTCATTTTGCTCATGCAAGTTTTTTCTTCATATATTTGACCCGTTAAATCGTTTGTTCGATTTTTAACGCGAACAGTAAGATTAATACTTTTAAAGATGGAAGACAGTAAAATAAGAAGAAACCTTTACCGCGTACTGCGGAAAACCGGCGTCGAAAAAAAATGCATCAGGGAAGATGCTTCTTTCGACGACGACTTGCAATTTGATACCATCGATTGGACTATTTTTACTTATTATTTGGAAGGGATTTTTGATATTTCGATCAAAGACGAGGAACTTGGAAAATTGAGAAGCATTGAAAATACCATTTATTTTTTGGGAAAAACAGCTTAAAAATCACATGAAAATATTGACATTATTTCTGCTGAAATTTACGGCTGAATATTCTTTTACGGTCCCAAATTGGCAGGTGCAATTTTAACGCTGATAATTGGACTTTTGGAATTGGCTACGGCAATGATGTGGGCAAAGCGAAACAAGTGCTGAACAGTTTAATGAAGCCTTCAAAATTGAAGGCTTTTATTTTTTTATGATTTTCAGTACTGGTGTGTTGTGTTTTTTATTTGAATTATTTTGCCAAGCACTTCCACTTTGTCGCCATCTCGCAATTTGGCACGTTTGCGAAATTCCTGTACGCCGTTCACGGCTACCTCTCCTTCGTCCACCATAGATTTGGCATGGCCTCCGGTTTCTGCTATCCCCAAAAGTTTAAGGAGTTTGATTAGTTCGATGTATTCGGCTGTGAGTTGATATTCGTGCATTACAGGTTCAGTTTTGTTCGGATATTTTCAGGAATGGCGTCTTTGTGCACAAAAATCGCAATGGTTTTTAGCCGGACATAATCTTCGGTCATGTGCAGGTAGCCGCCATATTCGTTGCTATCGGCTCCCCACGAGTTTTTTGTGTAGAAGCAGTTCCGGCCTTTCGCATCTTTCGAAAGGCCAACAAGGTGCATCAAATGATCGTCGGTAGTGGTGCGGTTCAAAAAGGTTTTTTGCCGCATTTTTTGGTCCACCTTTCCGAGCTGCTTTTTAGGCAAATCGGCTTTCCCTGTATTGTGGGAGAAAGTTTTCTCGCTGGTGTCGCCGTCCCAAGCCACCGTGTAGCCATTGTTTAACGAATAATAAATGGTCTCCAGCAGTTCGTCGATGGGCAAGTTGTAGTACAGGCCGTGCGACCAGTTATCCGGCACTTCCAGCACAAACGGTTTGTAAAACGGATGGTGGTTGAAGGAGGTTAATTCGATATAATCATCCGGATTAATTTTCAAGGATTCAGAAAGCTTGATGGGATTCATTTTCCCATTTTCCGTTTTAAGGTTTTTCGGAACCTTTCCTATTTCTTTTTTCAAAATTGATTCGAGCGTTTTCAAGTCGGAAGCGTCAAAATCATCACGCTTTTTGTTTTGTTCCGAAACAGCATTTCGCAATTCTCTCACAAGATTACTATGGTTGTAACGGCCTTCGATTTTTTCACCGGGAAAGGCTTCGTAGGTCGATAGTCCTTTCTCGCGCAAAACATCAATAACATCATGTGCCTGCCCTCCCTGCCCAAAGTTGTTGTTTCCTTGGTACATCAGGTACTTTCCGGCTTTATTCAGGTAGGTATATTTCACGAAATACATTTCCGAAAGGTCGGTTTCGGGGAGACCTTTGCGGATGATTTCCGATTCGAGAAGACTGGTTGTTGCAAAACTCCAACACGTGCCGGTGCTGCCCTGATTAAGGACCGGGGTGTGAGGCAGCTCTTTTATAATGGTAAATACTTCGCTTCCATTTTGGGCGACAGCATTAATGCTGACAAGCAAAAGCAATAAGCATAATTCTAAAACCCGTTTCATTTATTTCTCCTTTCCATAGTTTTTCAGTGATTGCTTTTCACTTTTGGTGAGTTTGCTCACCACCAGGTCATACGATTCGTCAATCAGGTCTTTCAACATGTTGTCGGAAATGGAACCGTCAATGTCAACGGTGTTCCAGTGTTTTTTGTTGAAATGATAACCTGGTTTAACCGCCGGATATTCTTCGCGGAGTTCAATGTTTTTTTCCGGGTCGTTTTTCAGGGCAATTGAAAGTTTGCCTTCTAAAGGGGTTAAGCAAAACATTTTGCCGACCACTTTAAAAACCAAAGTATTTTCGTCGAAAGGAAAATCTTCGGTAGCGCCTTTAAGAGTAATGCAATACTCGCGGAGTTCTTCAATATTCATGGTTGATTTATTTTGGGGATAAAAATAGTGGAATAGTTTTGAAATCAAAATTTAAAGCGTAGGATAAAACGCATCTTTAAAATGTTGCAGTTCATGGTTTTCGCCAAAAAAAATAACCGTAATCACATCAAAGCGGGTTTCCAGCTCCGAACCGCTATCCAAAATATAGGCATCGGCTGCTTCAACGATGCGTTTAATTTTGGCGTTGGTAACCGCTTCCGACGGGTGTTCATAGCGCAAACCATTTCGCGATTTCACTTCCACAATTACCAATTCATTCCCATCGCGGGCAATGATATCCAGTTCTAAATGCCCATATTGGTAGTTGGTTTTCAGAATTTTGTAACCCAGGTTTTGTAAATGTGCCTGAGCCAGATTTTCGGCTTTTTCGCCTATTTCGCGGGTGGAGACCATAATATAGTTTAAAGTTTAAAGTTTAAAGTTCCGAGTTCCGAGTTTAAAGTTTAAAGTTCAGAGTAGGTTAATGGTAGATTGTTTTTTTGAAACTTCTAATTCCCATACTTTCCCGAACACAAGGGGCTGGTTGTTTTTGTCGTGCCCTGCTGGAAACCCAAAACAAACAGGATAATTAAATTCCTGCACCGCTTCCATAATAATCTCCTGCTCTGATTGGCCAAACGGTGATTCATTGTCTTTCATGTTGGTGAAATCGCCAACAATAAGCCCTTTGAGTTTATTCAGCTTGCTCGCCAGTTTTAGCTGATGCATCATTCGATCGGTGTGGTACAGATATTCATCGATTTCCTCGATGAACAAGATTTTCCCTTTCGTATCCAGTTCGTATGGTGTACCCTGCAGGCTCGAAATAATGGAAAGGTTTCCGCCAATAAGTTCGGCATTTGCTTTTCCTTCCCGGTTTTCTTCGGATCCGGGGAAAGCGTATTCCACATCTTGCCCCCGGAGCAATGTCATTAAAGAAATCAGGCTGTCGGTAGGATTTTCTTCTTCATCCAAAAAATGCTGTGGCATCACGCCGTGGATGGTCGCCACATTTAGGCGGTTGAGGCAGGCGTGCAAAACGGTAATGTCGCTGAAACCCACCAACCATTTCGGATTTCCGATAAATTTGCTAAAATCCAGCTTGTCGATGATGCGAACCGTGCCATAACCGCCGCGAGCACAAATAATTGCATCCGTTTTCGGGTCATCTAAGGCGGTTTGCAAATCGGACAAACGCTGTTCATCGGTGCCGGCAAACTGATGGTGTTCCGCAAAAACATGCTCGCCTATTTCAACTTGAAAACTCTCCTTTCGCAGCCATTCCACCGCAGGCATAATCTTTTCTTCTTTGACTTTTCCGGCCGGTGAGACAATTCGGATTTTAGATTTTGGATTTAAAAATCGAGGTATAATCATGGTTTTTGTTTTGAAATCCCTTCGGTTGGGTAAAAGTAGTGAAAAGTTATTGTTCGGGAGCCGGACTTTCCTAAGTCCGACAATTCTTCGACTTAGGAAAGTCGAAGTCCCAGAGGAGGCTTATCCCAAAACTTCAAAAAGCTCCGCAACGCTTTCAACAAAAAAGTCCGGATTAGAGTTTTTCAACGCTTCTACTTTTCCAAAGCCATAGCTTACGGCAACCGTGGTAAGCCCGTTTTCTTTTCCACCTTCAATATCGAAAACCGTGTCGCCAACCATAACAATTGCTTTTGAAGGACTCAATCGCTGCGACTCCAACAAATTCCCAATAATCAGCGATTTGTTTGATTTTTTACCGCTATAATCGGCTCCGATAAGTTGGTCGATGTATTTATCGAAACCAAAGTGTTCGACAATTTTGACGGCATATTTTTCGAGTTTCGAGGTGGCGATATACAATTTTTTGCCCTGCGAATGTAGTTCTTCCAGCATTTCCGAAACACCCGGGTAAGGTTCGTTTTCGTGCCAGCCATTTTCGCTGTAATATTCGCGGAAATGTTCAACGGCAAGCAGCGTATTCCGTTCGTTCAGTCCAAACAAATTGCGAAAACCCCATTGCAAAGGCGGCCCTACGAAGGTATCAAGGTAATCCTCCGGATAATCATCGATTTGCATCTGCTTTAAAGCAAACCTTACCGAATCGTCGATGCCCTGCGTATTGTCGGTAAGTGTTCCATCGAGGTCGAAAATAATGTGCGTAAAGTTCGCCATATTGTTTTTGGGCAAAGTTATTTGAAAATCATTTATCTTTGCACACCTAAACGAAAGTCATAAATAACATTCAGAATGAGTAATTTCAAACGTACGCTGATAACCACCGCACTTCCTTATGCCAACGGACCCATCCACATCGGACATTTGGCCGGGGTTTATGTTCCTGCCGACATTTACGCCCGCTACCTCCGGCTGAAAAATGAAGATGTATTGCTGATTGGCGGCTCTGATGAACACGGCGTGCCCATTACCCTAAAAGCCAAAAACGAAGGAGTTACCCCTCAGGATATCGTAGATAAATTTCACACTATAATTAAAAAATCGTTCGAAGATTTTGGAATCTCATTTGATGTTTATTCCCGCACGAGTGCTCAAGTTCATCACGAAACGGCTTCTGAAATATTCCGGAAATTGTATGACACGGGAAAGCTCATCGAAAGAACTACGGAGCAGTATTTCGATGAGGAAAACAAGCAATTCCTTGCCGACCGATACATTACCGGTACTTGTCCAAAATGTGGTTTTGAAAAAGCGTATGGCGACCAATGCGAAAGTTGCGGCACATCGCTTAGCCCGACAGAACTGATTAACCCGGTTTCGATGATTAGCGGTAACCAGCCCATTTTAAAAGAAACCAAACATTGGTATTTACCGCTTGATGAATATGAACCCTGGCTAAAAGAATGGCTTCTCGAAGGCCACAAAGAATGGAAACCGAATGTTTACGGGCAATGCAAATCGTGGATAGATAGCGGCCTGCAAGCCCGTGCCGTTACCCGCGACCTCGATTGGGGCGTGCCGGTTCCGGTGGAAGGAGCAGATGGGAAAGTGCTTTATGTTTGGTTCGATGCCCCCATTGGTTACATTTCGGCTACGAAGGAACTGTTCAATTCCCTCTCACCTTCGGGGAGAGACCAAAAAGGCCTTTGGAAAAAATACTGGAAAGATCCTGAAACCCGGATACTGCATTTCATCGGGAAAGACAATATTGTTTTTCATTGCATTATTTTTCCGGTGGTGCTAAAGGCTGAAGGAACTTACAATTTACCTGAAAATGTGCCGGCCAATGAATTCCTAAACCTCGAAAACGACAAAATTTCAACGTCGAGAAACTGGGCGGTCTGGCTGCATGAATACCTCGAAGAATTTCCGGGGAAAGAAGATGTTTTGAAATACGTTTTGACGGCCAATGCCCCCGAAACTAAAGACAATGATTTTACCTGGAAAGATTTTCAGACCAGGAACAATAACGAACTGGTGGCTATTTTGGGCAACTTTGTAAACCGTGCGCTGGTCCTCACTCAAAAATATTACGACGGCGTTGTTCCTGAACGTGGTGTTTTAAGCGAATCGGACAAAGAAGTGCTCGCCTCCATTTCCACAATAAAATCGGAAGTAGAAAAGAGCTTAGACAGTTTCCGCATTCGCGAAGCCTTAAAAAATGCCATGGATTTGGCGCGCCTTGGCAACAAATACCTCGCCGACGAAGAACCCTGGAAGGTTGTAAAAACGGATGCCGAACGCGTAAAAACAGTGATGAACATCAGTTTGCAAATTACCGCCAACCTTACCATTTGCTTAGAACCTTTCCTCCCTTTCAGCATGAACAAATTGCGCGAATTTCTGAATTTCGGCAAAATGGACTGGGAAAAACTGGGCGACACTGATTTGTTGGCAGCCGGGCACCTTACAAATAAGCCCGAACTTCTCTTCGAGAAAATCGAGGACAGCGTGGTTGAAGCGCAATTAGAAAAACTTCACGACACTAAAAAAGCAAACGAAATAGCCAACTCGAAAGCTGTGCCTGCAAAAGCGAACATCGAATATGACGATTTCAGCAAAATGGATATCCGCGTTGGTACGGTAATCGAAGCTGAAAAAGTAGCCAAGACCAAAAAATTATTGAAATTAAGAATCGACACCGGGATTGATAAACGCACCGTGATTTCCGGCATTGCAGAATACTATGAACCTGAAAATTTAATCGGCAAGCAGGTTTCCATTTTAGTAAACCTGGCTTCAAAGACTCTGCGCGGCATCGAATCTCAGGGAATGATTTTATGTGCCGAAAATGCCGACGGTTCATTGTCGATTGTGGAACCGGATAAAAAGGTGAAAAATGGGGCGGAGGTGAAGTGAAGCCGTCATAATTTGGGAAATCGGCTCGTGCTTTTAGGAAAATGGCAGCAAATTGCAAGTAAAAAATCTTCCCATCTTCACAGAGAGGAACTGAAAAAATTTTAAATCAACAAAAATGATGCTTACAAAAAAGAAAAAACTAATCATCCTTTCCGGTGCTGGGATGAGTCAGGAAAGCGGTCTGAAAACCTTTCGAGATATGGGCGGTTTGTGGGAAAACTACGATGTAACGGAAGTTGCCAGCTACAGTGCATGGGAAAGAAACCCGGCTTTAGTTATGGAGTTTTACAACCAGCGCCGCAAACAGCTTTTTGAAGCGAAACCCAATGCCGGACATATAGGCATTGCCGATTTAGAGCGCGATTTCGATGTGCAGATCATCACCCAAAACGTTGACGATTTTCATGAGCAGGCGGGAAGCTCTAAGGTGTTACATCTGCACGGCGAACTTCGAAAGGCACGCAGCTCCTTTGATGAAAATTTAATTTACACACTCGACCATTGGGAATTGAAATTGGGCGACCACTGCGAACAGGGCAGTCAGTTGCGCCCCCACATTGTGTGGTTTGGCGAGCCCGTGCCGGCAATTTCGGAAGCCGCCGAAATCATGGAAACAGCAGATATCGTGGTGGTAATTGGCAGTTCGCTGGTAGTTTACCCTGCGGCAAGTTTAATTAGCTATGTTAGGCCTGAAATCCCCATATTTGTCGTTGATCCCGTACGCCCGGAAATGTACCTCAAAAACGTGACATACATTGAGGAAAAAGCCGGAAAGGGCGTCGAAATCTTAAAGCTCGAACTTGAAAAACTGAAATCATGGTAAAAAGAATTGTTGCCCCGATAGTCTTCCTGTTGCTCTGGAACCTGTCTTCTGCACAGCGTTTCAACGGAGGTGTTTTGGCCGGATTTAACGGTACGCAGGTAGAAGGCGACACTTACAAAGGCTACAATAAACCCGGGATTCTGGCCGGTTTTTATGTAGAAACCGATGTTGCCCCTGCCATATTTTTGGCCATGGAATTAAAGTATTCGCAAAAGGGCGCTCGGAACCGGCCCACGCTGAAACAGCCCGACAAGTACATTATGCGCTTAGGTTACATTGATATTCCGGTGTATATGGCGTTTCGAACCAGCGACCGGGGTTCATTGCTGGCCGGAGTGTCAACCGGATATTTATTCCATTCGCAGGAGTTGGACAACAACGGGGAGCTTCCTGCCGAAGATCAGCATGCTTTCAACAATTTCGATTTGCAGCCGTTCATCGGCTTTCAATTCGATTTTTTGGATAAAGTGAAAGCAGATTTGCGCTTTGCCCTTTCGGTGCTGCCCATACGCGGCCAACCAGGTGAAAATGCAACCAACTATTACTGGCTGAATAACCAGTTCAACAATGTAATATCGTTGGCTTTATATTACCAATTCGGAAGACAATGAAACGAAAAATAATAGTTGCAGTTACCGGTGCCAGCGGTGCCATTTATGCGAAAATGCTTTTCAACAAAATCCGTGAAATTAAGGAGCAATTCGAAAAGGTTGCCGTGGTATTTTCATCCAATGCCCGCAACATTTGGGAGTACGAACTGAAAGAAAGTTTTGAGCCCGTTTTTCCGTTTCGCGTTTACGAAAAAGACGATTTTTATGCGCCATTTGCCTCCGGCTCCTCCACCTTCGATACATTGATTGTTTGTCCTTGCTCCATGGGTACTTTAGGACGAATTGCCAACGGAATTTCGGACGACTTGATTACCCGTGCCGCGGATGTGATGCTGAAAGAACGGCGAAAACTCATCGTCGTGCCGCGTGAAACCCCGTTCAGCCTGATTCATTTGGAAAACATGAAAACCCTGACACTGTCCGGTGCGATTGTTTGTCCGGCGATTCCTTCATTTTATAGTAAGCCGCAAACAATTGAACAAGCCGTGGAAACCGTGGTAGAACGCATCTTAAACCTCGCAGGCTTCGTTGTTGATGCGCATCAATGGGGAAAATAAAAATCCGAATCCATCATTATTCGCAACTTGTAAACATCAAATAGCATCAAATTATGACAGGCCGTACGGAAATCTCAGCAAATGAAAAAGTCGCGATAGTTATTATCGGAACGCTCCTGTTTTTTTATATCTACTTTTATTTTTCGGGTTCCGGATTTTTGGAAAAACGAATTTTGCGACCAGCTTCTGTTAAAAATTATGTTTTACATTTCCTCTCAAAAAAAGCCTCTGGGTTTCTGCTTCTTGGGCTTATTCCCGGGATAATCTATTTCTCATTTGTCGAAACATCTTTCGGCGCATTTGGACTCACTGTTCATCATCTCATAAGTACTTTTTGGATTGTTTTGATTTTGAGCGTAATTACCATTTCCGTAGCCTATTTCAACCAAAAAGCAAATCCGGAGAACAATTCGTTACAAATTCCAATCAAAAAATGGAATTTTTGGTTGTTCTCCATTAATTCGCTGGGATGGATTATCTATTTGATTGCGTATGAATTCTTGTTCCGCGGAATCCTGCTCTATGAATGTAATATCGCTTTTGGCTATTGGGCTGCTATTGCAATCAACACTGCAATATATTCGGCCATACACATGGTGAACGGGAAAGAACAAGCTATTGGTGCGTTGGTTTTCGGGCCAATTGCCTGCTATTTTGTCCTGAAATTCGGCACCCTCTGGATACCGATTTTCATGCACATTGCGCTCAGTTTGTCGGCCGATTTTTTCTCAATTCGGTTCAACCCTGATTTAAGCTATTCGAAACAAAAAATTTCAATCCCATGAAATGTTTGGTTACCGGTTCGACCGGGTTTATTGGAGAAAAATTGACACATGAACTCTTGCATCAGGGCTACAAAGTGAATGTTTTGGTTCGTTCAGGCTCTCATAAAGCGAAGTTCAACAGCGAAAACATCTCTTTTTTTAAAGGTGATTTATTGGATATCGAGGCGATTGATAAGGCGGTGCAAGGTTGCAACTTTGTTTTTCATTTGGCAGCGTATGCCGACCTTTGGTCGAAGGATAAAATGCTGGCGCACAAAACCAATGTTACCGGAACCCGGAATATCCTGGAGGCTGCGCTGAAAAACGGTGTTAAAAAAGTAGTGTTTACCTCATCGGCCGGAACTCTGCCCCATTCGGCAGATATGGAGGAGGTGGACGAAACCTTTGCGCTGCCCGAAAGCTATTTGACCGAATACGAAAGCACAAAAAAAGAAGCAGAGCTTCTGTGCGTGGAGTATTCCAAAAAAGGTTTAAAAACCGTCATCGTTAATCCAACACGGGTTTATGGTCCGGGCACTTTGAATAAGAGCAATTCAGTGACCATCCTCATTCAAAATTATTTAAAAGGAATATGGCGTTTTATTCCCGGCGATGGAGGCCAAATTGGAAATTATGTATATATAGACGATGTGGTGAAGGGGCATATCACTGCACTGAAATTTGGCCTTCCGGGCGAAAAATACATTTTAGGCGGCACTAATATTTCGTTTAACGATTTCTTTGAGCTTTTGGCAAAAGCCTCGGGGAAAAGCCATAAAATGTTCCACATTCCGTTTTCACTATTAATGGCCGTTTCGAAATATGAATTGTTTATGGCCGAAACCTTTGGGAAAACCCCGTTGATTACTCCACCTTGGGTGAAACGCTATCTCCAAAATCGACTAATTTCGGGGGAAAAAGCAATTGAAGCGTTAAATTTGACCATTACGCCTTTGGAGGAAGGATTGGAAAAAACCATCCACTGGCTAAAACAGAACCACATAAAACGATAATTATGAATAGTGTTTCAAATTATGCTTTAATAACGGGGGCAAGCGCGGGCACCGGAAAGCAAATCGTGATTGAATGTGCCAAAAGAGGTTTTAATTTATACCTGGTTTCATTGCCTGAAACGGGGCTCGAAAATTTTGTTGCTGAGTTGAAAGAAAAATACACGGTTGACATTCAATTCCTTTCCATCGATTTACGACTTTATGATGCACCGCAAAAAGTATTTGATTTTGCGCAGGAAAAGAAGTTGAGCGTAAACATCCTCATCAACAATGCAGGATTAGGCTACAACGGCAATCTGGAAACTTTGAACACCGCATTAATCGACACCATGATATTGCTAAATGTCCGGTCAGCAACGCTCTTGTCGTTTTTATTTCTTGCCGAAATGAAGCAAATGGATAAAGCATATATTTTGAACATGAGCAGTTTTGGCTCATTCTCGCCACTTCCTCATAAAAGTGTTTACGGCGCTACCAAAACCTACCTTCAGTTTTTAACCATTGCCCTGAGCGAAGAATTGAAAGGTACTTCGGTCTCCGTAACATCGGTACACCCCAATGGGATTCTCTCGGAACGTGCGCTTGAAAACATCAAAAAATCCGGAGGTATCGCACGGATGGCTTCATTAACTCCACAAAAAGTGGCCTATGACTCCATTGAAACCATGCTTGCTGGGAAAAGATTCCTCGTTCCGGGGCGAATAAATAAATTTTATTATTGGCTTGGCTTGTGTTTGCCTCATGGAATTGTTTTGAAACTAGTAGGCCGCGTGTTTCGAAAAAACGACATTCCGCTTCCTAACAAGGAGAAATGAGTAGCCTGTTTTCCACAGTTCAATAGCAATATTATTGCAATGCGCGTTCTACGCTCATCCAAAGCAAGCGGGCTGTTTCGTCCCAACTGAACTTCTCTTTCTGCTTAAGTCCCTTTTCAATTAAGTCTTGACGCAACGCCTCGTCCGTAGTTATTTTTACCATTGCATTGGTAATCTGTTCATATTTAAGTGGATCGGCATATAGAACCGCATTGCCACCCACCTCGGGCATCGAAGTGGTATTGGAACAGATTACCGGAACACCAACGCTCATGGCTTCTACGATTGGGATACCAAAACCTTCGAAAAAAGGGACAAAAGTCAGGACATAAGCTGCTCCGTAGATAGAATGCAATTCGTTCGTGGAAACCCTGCCGGTAAAAACAACGTCTTCCCGATAGCGCATGTTCTCATACGTTTCGAATATATCACCCGTTTTGTGCATTTCGCCACCTACCACCACTAACTTCATTGGGCTGTTGTTGATACTTTTGAATGCATCAAACGCTTTCAATAAACCGCTCACGTTTTTTCGAGGATGCAGCGCACCAACAAACAAGAAGTAGTTAGAACCAGCGGTGTATTTTTGGCGGACTTGTGTTTTTTCTTCTTCCGAAATGGGCTGAAACACAGGATTGATACCATCGTAAACTACATCGATTTTATCGTAATCCACTTTAAACGAACGGGTAATATCTTCTTTCGAATAATAGGAAACTGTTGCGATTCGCCTGGCTTTACGGGCAAAGCGTGGAAAGAAGTAGTTGTAATATTTAGCAATCAACCACGGTAAATCTTCGGGGCGGTGTACAAAATTGATGTCGTGGATTACAGCCAATTGCGGTACTTTGGTGCGCAAGGACAAATATCCGTCGGGCGATAGAAACAAATCAACTTTGTATTTTTTCAGTATCCTTGGAATTTGGAAGTCGAACCACAAATAAAATAAAAAAGGATGGCGGGCTTGAGGTCCGATTACCACAGGCCTTACATTTTCAGAAAAAATGTAATCCTCATGGTAGGGACGGTCGAAAATGAATACAAACTCGTGTTCAGGGTGGTTTTGCGTCATTCGTTTCAGGGTTTCAAAGGTAAACCAGCCGATACCTTCAAGCTTTCCTTTCAACAATAAACGCGTATTTACGGCAATCCTCATATTTGATGTGCTTAATAGAAAGTATTTTCTAATATCTTTGCCCCAAAGTTAGAAGTTAATGAAGACTTTCATCAAATATATCCTCCAAAAAACGCTTGGGCTGAAAACCTATTTGTATGTTTTCGCGCACTTTGTGATTGTGAAAATACGATGGGACAAAAAGGAAAATGATTTTTTTCATTTTATGAAACTTGTTCCGCAAGGTGGCCATATTCTCGATTTAGGTGCCAACATTGGAGTTACAAGCTACCACCTCGCTAAACGGTTTCCTGAAAGCACGATTTTTTCTTTCGAGCCATTAACGTTGAACATGGATACTTTGAAGAGGATAAAAAAGAAATTCAAGCTGGAAAATATAAAAGAATACCAGGTTGCAGTTGGTGAGAAAAACGGGAAAATTGAAATGGTGATGCCGGTTGTAAACCATGTTCCCATGCACGGCTTGAGCCATGTAATCCACAAGGATAACGTTGAAAACAACGTTGGATTCACCTACAGCGTCCCTATGGTTTCCCTTGATGATTTTGCCAAAACAAACCTAAATGGCAAAAAAGTTACGGCCTTGAAAATTGATGTTGAAAATTTCGAATACTTTGTTTTGAAAGGTGGGGAGAAATTAATTGCGCGAAACAAACCCATAATTTACTGCGAGTTATGGGACAACCAAAACCGAACCAAGTGCATCGATTTACTGAACGGAATGAATTATTCTGCCTATGTATTGCAGAAAAAAAAGCTGGTGCCTTTCCGGAACGCAAGCAGTAAAAAGCATAACTTTTTCTTTTTGCCGACAAATTAACCCAATGAAATTAACGCTTTGAGACGTAAATTTGTAACGAACCTGATTCTGCTTCTTTTCCTGAACCTGCTGATAAAGCCGTTTTGGATATTCGGAATCGACCGGACGGTGCAAAATTTAGTAGGCGACGAAAGCTATGGGATGTATTTTGCGCTCCTCAATTTTTCGCTCATCTTGAACATTCTGCTCGATTTAGGTATCACCAACTACAACAATCGCAACATTGCGCAGCACAACTTTTTACTGCCCAAGCATTTGTCGAACATTGTTGGCTTGAAATTTTTACTCGCTTTTGTTTATGCGATTTTCAGTCTAACGATAGCCGCGATCATCGGCTACGACAAAATTCAGTTTCACCTGCTTTTCTTTCTTATCGTTAACCAGTTTCTTATTTCCTTCACCTTCTACTTGCGCTCTAATATTAGTGGACTGCACCTTTTTCGCACAGACAGTATTGTTTCGGTTTTAGACCGAAGTTTTATGATCGTCATTTGCAGCTTTTTGCTATTTACAGATAGGTTACGCCCTAAATTTTCCATCGAATGGTTTGTTTACGCACAAACCATGGCCTACGCCCTCACCACCGTTATCGCATTCGTGCTGGTTCTGAAGCAATCGGGACGAATAAAATTAAAATTCAACTTTAAATTCTTCTTAGTTTTTCTGCGGAAATCATATCCTTACGCTTTGCTTGTTTTATTGATGTCGTTCTACAATCGATTAGATTCGGTAATGCTTGAACGTCTTCTGCCCGACCCGGTGGGCAAACAACAGGCAGGAATATATGCCCATGCTTTTCGTTTGTTGGATGCCGCTTCTATGTTCGGTTTGTTGTTCGCGGGCCTGTTGCTCCCCATTTTCTCCAGAATGATAAAACTAAAGGAACACATAGGGCAAATGGTGAAGCTGTCGTTTACCTTATTAATTGTCCCCAGTTTAATTATAGCCGTTTCGAGCATTTTTTACAGCAGCGAAATCATGGCGCTTTTGTACACCTCCGATACTACCGACTCTTCCGGAATCCTTGGGATTTTAATGACCGGGTTTATTGGCATTGCAACAAGCTATATTTTTGGAACACTGCTCACCGCTAACGGAAGCTTGAAACACCTGAACATTATGGCTTTTGGAGGCATGATTTTAAACGTTGTGCTGAATTTAACCTGGATTCCGCAATATCAGGCTTTTGGTTCGGCTTATGCCAGTTTGACAACGCAACTTTGTATGGCAGCAGGCCAGTTAGTCCTGGCTCTGATCATTTTCAAGCTGAAACCTACTTTCTTTTTTGTGTTCAAACTCCTGCTATTCATTGGTGTAGTGGTACTCTTCGCTGTGCTGTCAAGATATTTCAACAATTGGATGATGGGTTATTTAACGCTTATTGCCGGCTCCGTTATCGCTGCTTTCTTGTTGAAATTGTTTAACCTCACCGATTTGATTAAATTCATCCGACTGAGATAACAATGACGAATCCTACTATTTCTGAGCTTCAAAACTCAGGCGAATATGAATTGATTGCCCAACTGGAACACCATCATATAAAACAGTTTGTGATGGAACAGTTGACCAATGAAGGGAAACTGGTAAAATCCTATATGTACTATCAATTGCTGATGGTATTGATCGGGATTTTCTTTCTCCTTCGTGCGGCGGTCTTGGCCTTTCAATCTGCTCCACAGGCGTTTTATTGGTCATTAGCCTCGCTGGTTTTTTGCTTTTCAATATTAATTGCCGTGCACGAATTGTTACACGGAGTTGCCTTAAAGCTGGTTGGAGCAAAGAACATCCACTATGGCGCATACTTGAAAAAGTTCATTTTTTATGCCGAAGCCGATCGCTATGTTTTGAACCGGAAACAATTTGCCCTGATCGCATTAACACCGCTAATTGTCATTAAAACGATTGCTCTACTTGGTATCCTTGCATTTTTCGGTCATCCGGCAGCTAATTTTTTTATTGTGCTGATGAGCGCACATAGCCTCTTTTGTGCCGGTGATATTGGCTTGCTTTCGCTATTCTACAGAAACAAAAATGCCGAAATTTTTACTTTTGACGTGAAAGCGGAAAAGAGAAGCTATTACTATCAAAAAGGGAAATAAGGTTAAGATTGGTGTAGGTGATATATGCCCAGGCCCGCGCCAACGCGGTAAGAATTTCAAAGAGATGATAAGATTATAGAAAATTTTGCTTGAACCAACCTAAACCCCGGAGGGGTGATATTCTTTGCATCTTGATTGTTATCCTCTTTTCAATGTGTTCTATGGATTGGAGACAACATCATATCACCACTTCCTGGTTTATATCCTGTTGCTGATCCTTATTTATGTCAATCAAGTGTTGAACCCACTTCGGGGTTCCCTTCTCATCCACTTCATTACCACGGGTTTTACCCGTGGCTATTATTGTTTAATCCCTTTCGGGATAAGGAAATGTCCGTAGGACATTAACAATAACCTGCCTGCCCTTTAGGCACGGTAGCCCTCCCGCAAAACGGGACAGGCTGTGCGAAGCTCGGGGTTAACATTGCAATGTAAAAAACAATCCCTGCCATAGGCATCCCTCCGGGGGCAGTGGGTTGAACATTGATATTCAACGAATTTCAACTCTTGATTCGCTTTATTTCTACTTGCCCTACATGATTTAAGAACCTTGGTGTCATTGTGTTGAAATATTCGCTGTTTTCAGATTTTTTAGCCTATTTTTGCGCTTCAATTTTAAAAAGTAGAAAAAGAATGGCACAGGAAGATGTTTTCAAGAAATTGGTAGCACATTGCAAAGAGTATGGTTTTGTATTTCAGTCGAGTGAAATTTACGACGGGCTGGGTGCAGTTTACGACTACGGTCAAAACGGTGTGGAACTAAAAAACAACCTCAAAAAATATTGGTGGGACAGTATGGTATTGTTGCACGAAAACATTGTAGGCCTGGATTCTGCTATTTTTATGCATCCCACCATCTGGAAAGCTTCAGGCCATGTGGATGCATTCAACGATCCGCTCATCGACAACAAAGACTCGAAAAAACGATACCGCGCTGATGTTTTAATCGAAGAGCAATTGGCAAAAATCGAAGATAAAATCAACAAGGAAGTGGATAAAGCAGCCAAGCGTTTTGGTGAAAGTTTCGATGAAAAACAATTCCGCGAAACCAATCAACGCGTTTTGGCCAATCAGGAAAAGTGGGATGCACTGCACGCCCGTTTTGCAAAGGCACTTAACGACAGTAACCTGGCTGAACTAAAGCAAATTATTGTTGATGAAGAAATAGTTTGCCCCATTTCCGGTTCACGCAGTTGGACGGATGTGCGCCAGTTTAACCTCATGTTTTCAACCGAAATAGGAGCCTCTGCAGAAGGGGCTTCCAAAATTTACCTCCGGCCGGAAACGGCACAAGGTATTTTTGTGAACTACCTGAATGTACAAAAATCCGGAAGGATGAAAATCCCGTTTGGCATAGCTCAAATCGGGAAAGCCTTTCGCAACGAAATAGTGGCACGTCAGTTCATTTTCCGCATGCGCGAGTTCGAGCAAATGGAAATGCAATTTTTTGTGCGCCCCGGCACCGAACTCGAATGGTATGCGGTGTGGAAAGAAGCGCGTATGAAATGGCACAAGTCATTAGGATTTGGTGATGAAAATTACCGTTTTCACGACCACGAAAAACTGGCACACTATGCCAATGCCGCAGTGGATGTGGAATATAAATTCCCTTTTGGTTTCAAAGAAGTGGAAGGAATCCATTCACGCACCGATTTCGACCTTGCGCAACACGAAAAGTTTTCGGGCAAGAACATCCGTTATTTCGACCATGAACTGAATGCATCTTATGTGCCTTGCGTAGTGGAAACGTCGATTGGCCTTGACCGTATGTTTTTGCAGGTGATGGCTGCCTCCTATTGTGAAGAGCAATTGGAAAAAGACAGTCGTGTAGTACTGAAAATTCCAGCCGCTCTAGCACCGGTAAAATTGGCGGTGATGCCGCTGGTAAAAAAAGACGGCTTGCCTGAAATCGCCCGCAAAATTATCGACACGCTAAAATTCGATTTCAATTGCCAGTACGACGAGAAAGATTCGATTGGGAAACGCTACCGTCGCCAGGATGCCATTGGCACACCGTTTTGCGTCACCGTCGATCATCAAACCCCGCAGGACAATACCGTTACCATTCGCTACCGCGATACCATGCAGCAGGAACGGCTTGCAATTTCAGAATTGGGTCAAATCATTGGAAAACAAGTGAGCTTTAAAACGTTGTTTGCGAAACTATAGTTCGATTCTGCAAATTGTGGTTTTTAGTATATTTGAAACTCTTGAACTGTTTAAACAGTACATAACGAATCAAATTTTTCGGTAAGAGATCCTAAATTAAAGTAAACAATTCGCGATAGCAATATGCAAACAATGAAAACCCGTTATTTAACAATACTCATTCTGTTGATTTTAATTAGTGGATGTACCCCACCTTTATTGCAATGTTTTCTGAATTTCAAAGACTTCGAGAAGACCTACGAGTTTGAATTCTCAAAAGAAGAACTGAAGAATAGAATTGTTGAAGCATACACTTATGACAAAAGTCTATTGCTCAAAAATTTAGGACTTACTCTAATACAAAACGAAGAGGTAAACTCTGAATACCGACAGAGTGTGGATATTTGGTTGGACAAACAAAATTGGGATGAAGTAAAATCAGAAATTAGAAGCAACACAACGGATACTCTTAATCTGCTAATAGGCAAACATCACAGCGGAAAGCAGATAAGGTTATTGGCACTAATCAAAGAAGACAATGACAAATCCAGTTTGACAGTTAGGAATATTGAATACAAACGAAGAAAGGCTTGCTACAAAGACAAAGAGTATTATAAAATCAGAGTTTCTGACAAGATTGACAAGAAATTAATTGAAAAATTAAAATAAATACCTTCCACAGTCGAGTGGCCCAAACACCAGAACACATTAACGAGCAGAGGTTTTCAAACTACGATACGTACGGATCTCGTACACGGCGAACGCTGCCAGGATGCTATTGGCACAGCGATTTGCTTCACGGTCGATCATCAAACTCCGCAGGACAATACGGTTAACATCCGCTACCGCGATAGTATGCAACAAGAACGACTTGCTGTTTCGGAATGAGAAACAGGTGAGCTTTAAAGAGTAGCTTGCGAAACTATGATTCAAGTCAAGTTTGCAAACTGTAGTTTTTAGTACATTTGAAACTCATAAATGTTTAGTAAAAACAATTTGACAAGTGTATCTAATTAGGTACATTTGTGAAGAAAATTAATATGCCTACGATTGATATATTTGACGGAATAAAAATCTGCATTTATGGAGGAGAACATAGACCTCCGCATTTCCATGCAATTTACAACGAATTTGAAGTTGTTATCGAAATAGAGAATAGTCATATTTATGCTGGTGATTTACCGAACAAACAACTTAAAAAAGTATTTGACTGGTCAGCAGGAAATTCAGATTGGGCATCGGAAGTATTTTATGAATTAAATCCAGAATTACTATGAGAAAAATAATCAAAATACCAAGAATATTAAAAATAAACTGGATAAAAGAATTATCAATTTCAGTTGTTTTTAATAACGGAGAATCAAGAATTATTGATTTCAGAAAAGTATTAAACAAGATTAACCTGGTTAAAGATTCCCCTGCACGAATTCTTTATGATTCAAAAGAATTGGAAAAAGTAGAATTGGAAAATAACACTTTATCCTGGAATAATGTTGAGCAATATATTACCATGAGGAATAAAGAAAGAATGAGAGTTCCTTATCAAATCGGAGCGGATGTATTGTTAAAATACAGTCGTCCTGAAGCATCAGAATTAGCTCTAAAAGTTGGGCGATTAATCAAAGAATCAAGAATGTCCTTAGGGTTAACTCAACAGGAGTTAGCGTTAATGAGTGGAACTTCAAGAACTTATATTTCCCGAATTGAAAATGACAGGTCGGATATTGAATTGGGGACACTCAGGAAAATTATTGAAACTGGATTAGGGAAGAATTTAGAAATAAGCATTAAATAGCAATGACCATAGCTAATACTTTCTGCGTACAGTCAATATCCGAATAGTTTTCTCAAAAAACACATATGAAAAATGTCCTAATAATCACCTATTATTGGCCTCCCAGCGGTGGAGCGGGTGTTCAACGTTGGGTGAAATTCGCCAAGTATCTTTCACGCATGGGTGTTGAAGTATTTGTATTATCCGTAGATCCAAAGTATGCTACCTATCCACAAACCGACGAATCACTGTTAAAAGATATTCCGAAAAACGTTACCGTGTTTCATACAAAATCGTTCGAGTTATACTCCCTTTACAAAAAGTTTTCTTCCAATAAAGAAGTTCCTTATGGCGGGTTTGCCAACACAAAAGAACTCAACCTCAAAGAGAAGATTTTACGGTTTGCCAGGGGTAACTTTTTTATTCCCGACCCACGCAAAGGATGGAATCGCTATGCTTTTGCAAAGGCGAAGGAGATTATCGCTGAAAAAAACATTGATACGCTAATTACCACCAGTCCGCCTCATTCCACACAATTAATCGGGTTGAAATTGAAAAAACAACTCAAAGTAAATTGGATTGCCGATTTCAGGGACCCGTGGACGGACATTTATTATTACAAAGATTTGTACCCCACTAAACTCGCTACAGCAATCAACAAAAACTGGGAACGCAAAATATTCCGAACTGCTGATAAGATTATTACCGTTAGCAACGATTTGAAACGCCTGTTTTCAGCAAAATCGGAGAATGTCGAAAGCAAAATCGAGGTAATTCCCAACGGTTTTGACTTGGATGATTTTGAAAACTTCAGCCCGGAAAAATCGGAATATTTCTACATTTCTTATGTTGGAACCATTTCAACGGATTATAAAATTGATGGATTCATTGAAGCCATTCAGAACTTACCGGCTGAAATTAAAGCGAAAGTGCGCATCCGGTTTATCGGACAAATGGTTCCGGAGCATTTAACCCGTTTTGAAAAAGCGGGTTTGAAAGAAATGATTGAAATAATCGGCTACGTAAAACATAGTGAAGCGATTAAATACCTATTCTCATCAAACGTTTTGTTACTAATTATTCCGGATGTAGAAAACAATGCGGGAATTGTAACCGGTAAACTCTTTGAATATCTGGCATCCAGCCGCCCCATACTTTTTATCGGTCCCGAAGACGGCGATGCTGCCAAAATTATTGCAGATTCAAAAAGCGGCGCAATTTGTTCCTATACCGATTCGGAGAAGATCCGTGAAGCACTGATTCGTTTTTATAGGGTTAATAACAATTCAATGGTACGCAACGAAAGAAACCCTGCCACGCTGAAGTATTCGCGCGAAAACCTCACAAAGCAACTGCTCGAAATTTTATAGAAATCCTTTACTTCAACGCGTTTAACAAAAACGGGTGGTAGTCGCCTTTCAAACCAATGGGCTTGGCATTTCTCACGAAATCAGTTAAAATAATGCTTTCGCGGGCATCATCAATACCAAATCCTTGCCCATCGAGGATTTTACGGTAGGTTTCGGTGTGCAGGTCGGTGAATCCGCCGCTAAATTCCACCTCGTCGCCGTCAACCGTAATCGAGCGGTAGGTTCGCATTCCTTTGTCGGTGGCTTCTTTGGGCAAATCGGCAGCATCAAGGCTCAGAAACCATCGTACCCGGGCGTTTTCCAATTGCAGGAAACCTGCAGCTTTGTCGGCATTATAAACATGGACAATGTTTCCCTTCACTGCTCCAAAAATCCAGGTAATCATATCAAAAAAATGGATGCCGATGTTGGTGGCCACTCCTCCTGATTTCTGCACATCGCCCTTCCAGCTTTTAGAATACCATTTCCCGCGTGTGGTAATGTAACTCAAATCGATGTCATACATTTTATCGCCCGCTTCGTCTATTTTTCTCTTTAATTCGAGAATCGTTTTGTGGTAGCGCAACTGCAATACGGTAAAAACCCGCTTACCAGTTTCAGCTTCAATGTCTTTGATGATGTGCATGTCTTCCGGAAAAATCACCAGCGGTTTTTCGCAAATTGCATCGGCACCGTTGCGTAAAGCAAAGCGAATGTGCGATGGATGCATGTAGTTTGGCGTGCAAATGCTCACAATGTCGATGGGAGTTCCCGCGCGTTTCAGGTCGTCCATATACTTGTCCAGGTTTTCATGTTCCAGGAAAAATTCGGCTTCGGGGAAATAGCTGTCCATTTTTCCCATCACGTCAAACCGGTCGGAAGCGCAAATTAATTGGTTTCCGGTTTCTTTTATGGCTTTCATGTGGCGATCGGCGATGTAACCTGCTGATCCTATTAGTGCAAATCGTTTCATTTTGTTATTTTTTTTCTCGCAAAGTCGCAAAGACGCAAAGGAAAAACTAGAAAATTCTTCTTTGCGTCCTTGCGCCTTAGCGTGCCATTTTTTCCTTACAAAGATTTCAAAAACCCATCGGCTAAGATATACTTTTCACCGGTTTCGGTACAAACTAAATCGTCCTTAAGGACTATTCCTGCCCGACTAACCCATCCTTTTTGCCTGGCTGGAACTCCTGTCATCAAAGCAAAGGGCAAAACATCTTTGGTAATTACCGCACCTGCTCCGATAAAACAATATTCGCCCAAAACAACACCGCAAACTATGGTAGCATTGGCACCAATTGAGACGCCCTTCTTGACCTGTGTGGTTTTAAACTCCTCTTTACGATTAACACTGCTGCGTGGGTTGATTACGTTGGTGAATACCATCGAAGGCCCCAGGAAAACATCGTCGTCGCATACCACGCCTTCGTACAGCGAAACGTTATTTTGAACCTTCACATTGTTCCCGATTTTCACTTTATTGCCCACAAAAACATTTTGCCCCAGCACGCAGTTTTCACCAATTTCGGCAGTTGCCATCACATGCGTGAAATGCCATATTTTAGTGCCGTTGCCTATTTTTGCACCGGAATCGACTATGGCTGATTCGTGTTTGAAAAATTTATTCATTTACCGTAGTTGTTTTCTGTGTCTTCACGCCATTCGATTTTTTTCACGCATAGGCGCGAAGACGCAAAGGTTTTTAAGTTTATAATCCGTCAACTATTCTAATTATTTCATTGTTAATCCAGCCCCTATTTGAATTGAAGTTATTCATTTCATTTTTCTACTTGGCAACTTCGCGCCTTTGCGAGATTATTTTTCTCACGCAAAGACGCTAAGGCACTAAGGTTTTAAGTTTATAATCCGTTAACTACTCTGGTTATACCATCTTTAATCAAGGCTTCATTAAAATTAATCAGCAAACCTAATTTTAATTTTGTGAGCCGAAGATAGGTTAAAAGCTGTTTGGGATGAACGGGTGCAATTAACTCAACCGATTTTAATTCAACCACCACTTTGTTTTCAACAATTAAATCGGCTCTGAATCCAATATTCATTCTTAAATTTTTCCAAAAAACTGGAATCCCTTTTTGCCTTTCAACTTTATAGCCTTGTGTAGTCAGCTCATAGTATAAAACTTCCTCATACACAGACTCAAGCAATCCGGGTCCCAGTTCAACATGAATGTTATAACATGTATTAACAATCACTTTTGCTAATTCATTTTCAGTCATCTTGGGTTGTAATTAAGTTATTAATGTCATTTTTCTACTTTGCGCCTTTGCGTCTTTGCGTAATATTTTCCTCTCAAAGGGTTCATTCAAAAAATTCTTTTATCGATCTTACTGTATACTCCAATTGCTCCTCCCTCAATTCCGTGTGCATGGGCAGCGAAAGAACAGTTTTTGCAAGTTGTTCGCTATGCGGAAAATCACCTTTTTTGTAACCTAAAGCCATAAAGGCAATTTGCAGGGCATCGGTGCCGTTCCCGCAAGCGACCACATTTGTGTTTAAATAGGTGGAAAGTTTGGCTTCAAAATCGAGCACTTTACCGCTTTTTATGAAATAAGTGGATTTTATCACTTCCTGAATGGCCATATCGATTTCCTCTTTCATGGTGAGGTATTGGCCGTAGATGTCGGACATGTGGATAGTTTGCATCAAACTGTTTTTTTAAGATGATATGCTTATACCGACAAATTTAGTGTTCTGGTTTAAATTTGAGTTGATAATGATATAATATTAAATTTGGTCGTTGAAAATCGCATGAAAAAGATTCTGTTTATATATACCAATTACTCCACATTTGTAAAAACCGACTACGAAATTTTGTCGTCGCAGCACGTTGTGACACGTTATCAATTCAAGCCGGTTAATGGCCTATGGAAAACGGCGTTTCAATTCCTGAAGCAATTGTTTTTCCTTCTTCTTAATAGTTGGAAATTTGATTCCGTTTTCATTTGGTTTGCCGACTACCATTCGTTTTTGCCGGTGTTGTTTGCCAAAATCACCAGCAAAAAATCGTTTGTGGTGGTTGGGGGGTACGATGTTGCCAACATCCCTGCATTAAAATACGGTTCCCTGTCGAGTCCGCTCCGGCGGGAGCTTACTCTGTTCACATTCAAATGGGCAACCTGTTGCTTGCCGGTAGTTGAAAGCCTTGAAGAAAAATTGAAGGCGGTCAGCCCCAATGCAAAAACGAGAACTATTTACACGGGGTATCAATTCGATGAGGTCAAACGTTTTCAACTTTCGGAGAAACGGAAAAAAAGAATATTGACGGTCAGCGTCACCGACAATCAACAACGTTTCTTAATCAAAGGACTGGATCGGTTCAAGGAACTGGCCGAAAATCTTCCCGACTTCCATTTTTACGTTATTGGGGTGAAAGACAATGCAAAAGCTCTTTTTGGGCTCCTACCACAAAACCTGTTCTTATTGCCTCCGTTGCCTCCAAACGAATTAATTGCCCATTATGCGGCAGCATCATTTTATGCCCAGTTTTCGAGAAGCGAAGGTTTGCCGAATGCGCTTTGCGAAGCAATGCTGTACGGGTGTATCCCGCTGGGATTGGATGTTGGCGGAATGCCAACAGCAATTGGGAAGGCTGGACTAATTTTGGACGTTTGGGATGTAAAATCGGCAATTGATTACATTCAAAAAAATCATAATCAACTGAACAGGGAAGTAATTAAAAATCAAATCGAAAGGAAGTTTGATTTAAATCTCAGGAAAAAAAAGCTTTTGGAGCAGGTTTAGCCTACGCTTGTTTTAGTACTTTCAAAACAAATTTTAATTCGTAACACGAAAATATTTTGCTGAAATACTCTTCATAAACGGCCTGAAAATAGTTGCTTGAGTTGAAAATCCTTCTTAGAATATGTTTTTTTATCAGGTTGGTAACCAAAAAATCTGGTGACTTAAAAATTAATTTCCGCTCCACCACCTCAAATTTTATAGAAGAATTGTAGGAAGGAACTTTCCGCCTAAAACCGGTATCCACTGGTGAAAAATAGTCGAAGCTGTACAATCCAAAAAATCTTTTGTGGGTATAATCGGAATAAAAATACGGATTTGAAAAATGAGGCACAAAAACGGTACAAATCCCTTCCGGTTTTAGTGTCCGATAAATTTCACCCATCACCAATTCAAAGTTGTCAATGTGTTCCAAAAAGTGGGCGGTGTAAAATTCTTCCACAGAATTATCGTCCAAAAAGCTAAACCCTTTTTCCAAATCAACCACAAAATCGACCCCCGGCAATGGTAAAATATCCATTCCTTTAAACCCCGGTTTTTTATTCGGGCCACATCCAATGTCAATTTTTAAAGGTCCTTTTAAATTTGCTTCAACATTCATATTCAAAGTTTCTTAAGATTTTCAATTAAAGTAACTACACAAACATCGAGGCTATACTTCTCCTCAAAAACTTCTCTTCCTCGTTCTCCCATCTTTATTCGTTCGGTTTCATTTTCAATCAAATAACTCAGGGAATTGTACCAATCCGCTTCGGTGGCACATAAAAATCCATTTTCGCCCTGCAGCACAATATCCTTGTTTATACCAACAGGCGATGCCAAAATCGGTTTTCCGGCAGCCATATACTGAAAGAGTTTAAACCCGCCCTTGGCCTGTTCAAATTCGTTGTCCGACAGTGGCATTATTCCAATGTCCATTTCGTTCAAATACCTATTTTCACTTTCCAAGCGCCATTCTTCGTGTTTTGTTTCACAATTAAATTTCAGCAGCTTGTTTGCTCCTACCAGTAAAAGCCGAAACTTGTATTTTTGAGAAAGTAAGTTAAAAACAGGTTCCAAAACCGATAAATATTTCGACGTCCATTCACTGCCCATCCAACCAATCGTTATCGCACTTTCCTTTTTAAAAGCTGGGAATATCTTTTTCCCATCAACGGGCGAAGTAATTATTTTTGAATTTTTATTGACTTTTCTACTAAAATCGTTCAACACAGGGCAACTTGTAATAACCAAATCTGCTGCTTCAAGCATCGAAATTGTTTTTGCTTCCGCTTGTTGGTCAACCGTCGAAATGTAAATGGCATCGTCAAAATCGAAAATAACTTTTTTGTTTTTCGCTTTGCAACGATTCAAAAACCAAGGGGTCATAAAAAAGCGCTGAATAAACACCGTTGAATAATTGCCAAACAAAAGGGCAGAGTAAATTTTCATAAGATGGATTCGTTTTTGAAAGGCAAAGTGAAGCCTGTTCAAAAAGAACTTGTTCGCTTTTCGTGGGATACGTGGCAGCCATTTTACAGAAAACCCTTCGGCCTGCAAATAGGGAATGTACTGCAAAGCACGTATCCGCGAACTTGCATGATCCACGTTTCCATCCGTTATCATTAATATCCTCGTATTTGAATTCAAGTGCTTTTTCATTTCGATTTGTTGAGCATTTTTTTCACTTCCTGTATTTCCCCCAACTTCAACGCCCAAGCCCCCCCAACGTACACCACCGCGCCTGCAATGACCATTAGAATCAAAGCCATTGTTGGGTTCGATATCAAACGTGAAATAAAAACAACCACCACATACATGGCAGTCGAAAGCACTAAATACGGAGAAATATCCCGCAATTGCTGCCACAAGGTATAGCCGATGAGTTTCCAAACATAATAAGTACCAATGAGGTAAGCGGTAACCACCACCATTATTTGCCCCAAAATTATAGCAGTAATTCCCCAACGGTAAGTAATGAATATATTAATTACTAATATAGTTTTCGTAATAACTTCCAATTTCAACACCCAATTCGATTTACCTTTTGTTTTTAGAACTTCACCATTAATTACCTGAAAAGAATAAAACAAGCCCATTGCACAGAGCAACTTGAAATAATCCGAAGCGGGCAGCCATTTTTCAGTCAGTACAACTTCGATTAGCTGATCGGCCACAGCAATTAACCCAAAAAGCAAGGGAAACGTAAAAAACACCATCGTTCGTAAAGTTTTACTAACCGCGTTTTTCAATCGTTCATTATTGTTTTGAATGGTTGAAAATATGGGGAACACCACCCGGTTGAAAATACTACCTAAGGTTTTCACCGGAAATTCCTGCAATTGCACCGCCCGGGTATAAAACCCCAACGATGCCACTGGAAAAAGCTTTCCGATAACGTTGAAATAGAAATATTGAAAAATCGTATAAATCAAGCCTGCAGCGGTGAGTTTCGAGCCATAATTGAAAAGTTCTTTCAAGGAAACCCAACTGAATGTGAACAAAGGTCTCCATTTGTTGAAAACCCAAAGAAAAAGCGTCGTAAAAAAGCTTTTTACCAACATTTGCAATACAATAGCCCAGACTCCCATACCTTTCATGGCTGCATATAGCGAAAGACCGCCTGCCAAAAAACTGCCGGCAATGTTTATAAACGCCAGTAATTTAAAGTCAACCCTTTTCTGCAAAAGCACCTGTTGAATTAGGCTAAACGACAGGATTATAAAATTGAGACAAAGTACACGTATTAAATTGACCAATTGTGGCTCTTCGTAAAATCTGGAAATCATCGGTGCTAAAAAGAAGAAGAAAACATACAGGATAACACTTATCGAGATATTGAAATAGAATACCGTAGAGTAATCGGTATGGGTCGGGGCTTTTTTCCAAATGAGAGATGAACCGAAACCGCTGTCCACCAGCGTTTGTCCAACCGCCACAAAAATAAGAATCATCCCCACCAAACCATAATCGGAAGGCAGCAAGATACGGGTTATCAGAACCCCAAAAACAAACTGGATGCCCTGAGCACCAAAGCGCTCTGTCGCGCTCCAGAGAAGCCCTTTGGCGGCTGCACCTTTTAAATTGACCGATTCAATCATTTATCCTGCACAATACAATTTGATGTGAACAATCAGCGTTCCGACGGTTTTTGGCCATTTCATGTCGAAAAGCAGTTGAAATAACTATTTTTGTTCGATTCAATAAAAAATCAAAGTAAAGTAAATAATTATGGCAAAGATAAGCGGCTATCGCAATATTCTTGTAAATATCGGAATTTTGATTGTTTTCCTCGTTCTGGCCTATGCCTATTTGTTCCCTTTGGTGGAAGGCAAAGTGTTGAACCAGCCCGATATCAATCACTTTTTGGGAATGTCCAAAGAATTGGTGGACTACCGAAATGATACCGGGGAAGAGGCGGTGTGGACAAACCGGATGTTTGGTGGGATGCCCGGATACATGATTTCGGTATTATACCCCGGAAATATCGCTGACTTTTTCGCAGGATTATTGCGGAGATTATTTGGTGAGGCTTCGTTTATCCTGCTTTATTTTATTGGTTTCTATATTCTGTTGAGCAGCCTAAAATTCAACCGCTGGCTCAGTGTAGTGGGGGCGATTGCCTTTGGCCTGTCGTCCTATTTTATAATCATCATTGGCGCAGGGCATAACTCAAAGGCGACTGCGCTTGGGTTTCTGCCGATAGTAATTGCCGGGGTTTTGATGAGCTTCCGTGGAAAATATCTCCCGGGAGCTATTCTCTTCACCCTTGGTTTGTCGATGGAACTGGTGGCCAACCACCTGCAAATTACTTATTATGGCTTAATTCTGATTGTCATTTACGGTTTGGTTGAATTGGGATTTGTTATAAAAGAAAAAACATTTGCACCGTTTTTCAAATCCGTACTTTTTCTTTTAGCAGGAGTCATCATCGCGGTTGGAATGAATTTTTCGCGGCTATATACCTCTTATGAATATTCAAAAGAAACCATTCGCGGGCCATCGGAACTTTCGTCGAACAGCGAAAACAAAACTTCGGGGCTCGACAAGGATTATGTGGTGCAGTGGAGCTACGGCATCGACGAGACGTTGACACTTTTAATCCCTAATTTTAAAGGTGGTGCCACGCAAATCAACGCAGGTGAAAACTCGAAAAGTTATGAAGCTTTGCGTGAGAGAGGAATACAGAACCCAAAACAAGTAGTGCAATCGGTGGTGATGTACCACGGCAAGCAACCCGGAACATCAGGGCCAGTTTATGTAGGCGCCATTGTGGTTTTTCTGTTTTTTCTGGGGCTTTTTGTGGTGAAAGGCCGTTATAAATGGTGGCTTCTGATTGCTACTGTAGTTTCCATCATCCTATCTTGGGGCGGAAACATAATGGGATTGACCAGCTTTTTGCTGGATTATTTGCCGCTCTACAATAAATTCAGGGCGCCGAGCATGACCCTCGTGATAGCACAAATTGCAATGCCGCTGCTCGGTTTTATAGCCTTGAACAACATTTTAACCGGCAAGGTGGAAAAGAAAGAATGGCTCAACGGATTGAAATGGGCAGCCATTATTTCGGGCGGTTTGTCCTTGCTGTTTGCACTGCTGCCCGGTTTGGTAGGCGATTTCAGCAGCCCCTACGACCTTAGGTTGCAATTGCCCGACTGGCTCGTGGATGCCGCAGTTTCCGACCGAAAAAATGCTTTGCGAAATGATGCGTTCCGTTCGTTTGTTTTTATTGCCCTTGCCGCCGGTGCATTATATTTCTGGCAGCTCAAAAAATTAAAAACCAATACGTTTATTGCTGTTTTAGGTATCCTCATTCTGGTTGATTTATGGGCAGTGGACAAACGCTATTTGAACGACTCTAATTTCGTTTCAAAGCGGGAAGCAAACAACCCCTTCCCCGAAATGCCGGTGGATCAGGCCATTCTTCAGGACAAAACGTTAAGCTACCGCGTTTTGCCATTGCAGGATCCTTTTCAGGATGCACGTTCATCCTACTATCACCAAAGCGTGGGCGGCTATCATGCTGCTAAATTGCGCCGCTATCAGGAACTTATCGACAACCACATTTTGCCCGAAATGCAACAAATGGTAGGCGGACTGCAAGCCGGTTCACAACCCGATTCCGTTTTTCAGGATCTTTCGGTTATCAACATGCTCAATACGAAATATGTAATATATGATTTGAATTCCCCGCCAATAATCAATCCACGTGCTTTTGGAAACGCCTGGTTTGTGAATGGATTCAAACTAACCGAAAATGCCGATGAAGAAAATGCTGTTTTGAAAGAAATCGACCCGCTGGATGTTGCGGTAGTTGATCGCAGATTTTCCGGTCAAATTGAAGGAAAACAATTCACAAAGGATCGAAACGGCAGCATTACACTCACCGAATATCAACCCAACTATTTAAAATATACAACAAAAGCAGCAAGCGAGCAACTGGCAATTTTCTCCGAAATATATTACGACAAGGGCTGGAATGCTTATGTCGATGGCAAAGAAGCACCTCACTTTAGGGCCGATTATGTTTTGCGCGGAATGGTTTTACCTGCCGGAGAGCATACCGTGGAATTTAAGTTTCATCCGCAATCGTATTATACGGGAAATAAAATCTCGTTGGCCAGTTCATTGCTTCTAATTTTAGCGATTATCGGTTTTGCTTACACCGAATACAGAAAAAGATTGAAAAAAGAACCTTCAACGGAAAAGGAATAATGGGAGTGCGCTTGCCAAATTCGTTTTTTAGACGCGATGTTTTAAAGGTTTCCCCCGAACTGCTGGGAAAGGTTTTGGTTCGCCGATATGATGATGGTATCATTCAGCGGTTTAAAATCACCGAAACGGAAGCCTACCGGGGAGCAGAGGATTTAGCCTGCCACGCCAGCAAAGGACGAACCCCCCGCACCGAAGTTATTTACTACAACGGCGGCTTGGTGTATGTTTACCTGATTTATGGCATGCACTGGATGCTGAATTTTGTAGCAGGGAAAGAGAATGAGCCTTACGCTGTTTTAATCCGTGGCATCGAAGGCGTTTCGGGCCCTGGAAGGGTTGGAAAAGTATTGGAATTGGACAAATCATTTTATGGCGAAGACCTCGCTGTTTCAAACCGCATGTGGGTGGAAGATGGAGAAAAGCCGACAAAAATCGTTACTTCGCCCCGCATCGGGATTGGTTATGCCGGTGAACCCTGGACGACACATCACTGGCGATTTTTGACAGAAGCCTGACTTTTTGGGATTTGAATCCAAAAAGGTCATAATTTTCCCACCACAAACCTATCGTACAACCAAAGAAAAACCACGGCTGAAACAGCTATTCCGGAAAAAACCATCCATATATTGGAAGGATGATATGTATCCCACAAATAATTAGTCAGCTCTTGCTGCGAAAGTTTCATTTGTGTTGCAGCCTGGCTAAAAAAGTCGTTTTTTGTGAACTCTTCAGAAAACTCCGCAGGAAACTGTAATCCCCGTTGTGCAACTTCTTTTCGTAACAGAAAATATTTGTCGGCAATGCCTTCATAAAAATCGCCCGAGAGCCAACCTGCAATTTTGTGCGCGGCTGCAATGGGCAAAAACGAAGTTCCCATGTACAGGGCTTTTTTATCTGGAGGGGCAATTTTACCTACATATTCGGTAAATTTAGGGGAGCTCCCCATTTCTCCCAAAGCAAAAATCAGAACACCAAGCAAAATCAGCCAGCCACTTTGAGTCGAAAACATGATGCCCAGGCCGCCAGCAAGAACCAAAATCCCGCCCATCATAGCTGCCAGCGGGCGGAAACGCATCACGAAAGCCGATACCATTAACTGAAAAACGATGATAAAAAACGAATCCATGCTGGTCATGGAAACCGCATTGATGGTTTCATTGTCGCCAATGGTTTCGGCCAGCCACGGCCAAATATTGTGCAGCGAATTATACACCGATGTGGTGTCCACCCACTGATCAACAAAGATTCCAAACGAATAATACAGTTGGTTAAATGCGGTCCAAAACAGAATCATAATAATTAAAAACAATACAAATTTCCAGTTGGTCAGTGTGGTATAGATATTTTTAAATGCCTCGGCAATGTTGTTTAAGAGACTCGTATTGTCTTTTACCCTCCCCGGTTCTTTAAAAAAGAATAGGGTTATCACTGCGTTAATCCCCGTTACGGCGATGGCCATGTAAAATACATATTCCCAACTTAATTTCAGCAACGCCCCGGCAACAAACGGTCCGATAAACCCTCCAATATTAATCATCATATAAAAAATGCCAAAGCCAATGGAAGCCGTTTCATCGTTGGTCGTTTTGGCGATCATCGCCGAAATTACGGGTTTAAAAAAAGCCCCGCCAACACAAGTCCATACGAATGCAAAATACATCCATTCATAGCTTTGGAAAACGTTTATCATATAAAAACCGGATGCGTAAATGGCAAAAGCCAGCAAAAGAATTCGTTTATATCCCAATTTGTCTGCGATTGCTCCGGTGATTACAGGCAAAAAATAAAGCAAAGCCGAACCGGTACCCATTATTGCCCCTTTTTGCCCATTAGAGAAACCCAAAGCACCGGTTTCAGTTGAGCTTACCAAAAAGATGGGAAATGCCAGATAAAATCCATACCACGCCCAACGTTCAAAAAGTTCGATAGTGTTAGCGGTCCAAAAACTACGGTTGTAGTCTTTAAGAATTGAAAAAACTCTCATTGTTTATTTTTTAGGAGGACGAAAGGTAATAAAAAAGAGCAAAGTTGAATTTGGATTTGAATAAACAACCGCTTATAAATCAAAGAAGATTGTAATGAAGATGATAGAAGCGATTACAACGAAAAGCACAATGAAAAAGCTAACTACCCCAACCCTGAATCCGTACTTCATTTTTTCTTTTTTAGTTGCTTTTTGAAGCTCTTCCAACGCACGCACCAAACGGTAGGGAGCCTGGTTGTTTTTGACAACATAATCGGCGGCACCCAGTTTCATGATACTCACAGCCACCTCCACATCATTCTGCGCACTAATAAAAACAAAATCAACCCAAGGATTTTCACTTTTAACCTTTTTCATTAGTTCCAGCCCGTTAATTCCTACGAAAGAATAATCCAACACAATCAGGTCGGGTTTTAAATGAAGCGCTTTCAGGCAGTCTTCCCCGTTATCGAAAGTTTTGATGTTGGTGAATTTTTTGGATTGGAGATGGCCAACAATCAATTCACGGTAAACCACACTATCTTCCACGATAAAGATTAACGGATTTTTAGCATCTTTCATAATTTGCGATTTTGACGTATCAACTGAGAAAGATAAAATAACGCATTATTTACCACAAATCAAATAGCATTTGCCGTAGGAATAAGGATATGTTGATTTGCAAACAGAAAACCGGAAAGGTAAGTTGGTGGTTCAACTACACTTGGTTCTCCAGGAACCAGTACTATTAACGTAATAAAAAAATTTCAATTTGGTGGTTCGAAAGGTACAGGTTGGAAAGTTATTTTAGTAGCAGACAAGAGTACGGGTGGATTAAATATAATATTAGAAAATGCTATTGTAAGCGGTGAAATTAAGAGTAGTTTAGTAAAATACATTAAGTAAGTCAGCTCAATTCAGTATTTCAATCAAATTTTACCGTATGCCCAAATTTCAGCAAAAAGATGTAATTTTGTGAGGTATAATGAATTAACGCAACGTTACAGTCAATGATCATCGAATTTCAAACCAAAGCAGATTCCAACAAGAGAAGGCTCGACCACTTTCTTGGCCTTACTATGTCCGAACGGTTTAAGAAGTTCCTGCAAATGATGGACGATTTCGCCATTTTCCAAACCATTTATCCCGATAATCAACATTTTAAAATAGTAATCAACATGAACTTCAACGAAACCTGGGGCGATAAAGTGAAACAGTTCTTAAGGCTTGCAGAAAAGCATAAGGTCAGGATGCTGTTAGTTGGTGGTGGTGCCGTTAATTTCCACGGATATCAGCGGCATTCCGCTGATGTGGATTTTTGGATTGAAACTTCGCCCGAAAATCTGAAAAACCTGATATTGGTTGTCAATGATTTTGGGTATCAACTTGATGATTTTCCGGAAGAAGTAAAAAAGAGGGAACGGAATATTTCAATCAAATTCACCCCGTCAGATTACGATCTGGAACTTATCACCTTTTTTTCTACTGAAATCACTTTTGACGAAGCATGGGAGCAAAGTGAAAAATCGGAAATTGAAGGGCAGGTTTTATACAAGGTTTTGTCCTTTGACCATTTAATTCAAAGCAAACTAAAATCGCAACGCCCAAAAGATTTGCTTGATATCCAAGAACTAACCCGAATTAGGAAACCCTGAAAAAAATCGCGCCACAAAACCCAATTTGCAGCGCGATTCTTTTTCTTCCCCCTCCCCCTTTGGGGGAGGCCGGGTGGGGGCTTGAGTTGGAGGGGGCATTACTTCGGCAACGGATACCCCTCCAGTTTTTTCAAATTTCTTGCAATTTCTTCTTCCGGGTATTCATAATCCTCCAATTGTCCGTTCATGTATTTGTTGTATCCCACCAAATCCATCAAACCATGTCCGCTAAAGTTGAAAAGGATGACTTTTTCTTTTCCTTCTTCTTTGGCTTTCTTGGCTTCGCGGATAACCGCGGCAATGGCATGGTTGGTTTCGGGTGCAGGAATAATTCCTTCAGTTTTCGAGAACAATAAACCCGCTTCAAAACATTCGCTTTGGTGGATTGCCTGTGCTTCCATCAATCCATCGCGAAGTGCGGCACTCACAAGTGGCGCCATTCCGTGGTAGCGCAAACCACCTGCATGAATTGGGGCAGGTACAAAGTTATGTCCCAAACTATACATGGGGAGTAGTGGGGTCATTTGGGCCACATCACCGTTATCGTATATAAAGGGGGCTTTTGTTAATGTGGGGCAGCTAAATGGTTCAGCACCAATAATCTGGATATTTGCACCGTGCATTTTTTCGTACATAAACGGAAAGGAAATCCCGGCAAAATTACTTCCTCCACCACAACAACCAATTACGATGTCGGGGTTTTTGATGCCGACTTTTGCCAATTGTTTTTTTGCTTCCAAGCCGATGATGGTTTGGTGCAACATCACATGGTTCAGCACCGAGCCGAGTGAATAACGTGTTCCGCCGGTTGGGTCGGTCACAGCAGCTTCCACGGCCTCAGAAATGGCAATGCCTAAACTACCGGGAGTATCGGGAAATTCTGCAAGGATATTACGACCTGCCTGAGTTTCCATGCTTGGACTGGCAATACAGTTTCCGCCCCAGGTTTCCATCATCATTTTACGGAAAGGTTTCTGGTCGAAACTCACGCGAACCATAAAAACCTTACATTCGATACCGCCAATTTGAGCACAGGCAAAGGCAAGAGCCGAGCCCCACTGCCCGGCACCGGTTTCGGTAGTCAGTTTTTTAATCCCGAACTGTTTGTTATACCATGCTTGTGGAACAGCAGTATTTGGTTTGTGGCTTCCGGCTGGCGAAACGCCTTCGTTTTTGTAATATATTTTTGCGGGTGTGTCAAGCGCAGCTTCCAATTCGTAGGCACGGATTAGCGGACTTGGCCGCCACTGTTTAAAAATATTGCGGATGGGTTCGGGAATGTCGATCCAGCGCTCCTGACTCACCTCCTGTTCAATCAAATTCATCGGAAAAACCGGTGCCAGCATCTCAGGTGTTACGGGCTTTCCATCGGGGCCAAGTGGCGGGTTGAGTGGCGTAGGCAGATCGGGTGTAAGGTTGTACCACTGTGTCGGCATTTCCGACTCATCGAGAAAAATCTTTTTTTGTCTTGTCATGATTTTTATTCTTTCTAAATTGATTTAAAACAAAAGAAGGGACTCGTCGCACAATGCAACAAGTCCCTTCTTCCGGCCTTTACCAGTTGTTAATAACAAGTTCTCGCACTTCCATTTTTATGTTGCGCCAGGTCCACTCTTTTCCGTATAAAGGCAGGTTGTACATTTCTAATTTTTGTTGAAAGTGTAAAACTAATACTATTTTTTTTTCAATCAAATTAAATTAAATGCTAAAGCCATTGTCTTCTTATAATTATTATCGCCAAGCTAAAGCATGGCGCAAAAACATTTTTGCATGCAAAGTAAACACAATTGCAATTGGCAGTTCTTAATTTCCTAAACCAGATATTATAGTACCTTTTATTTTTTGCCGTTCAGCATGAATACCTATTTTTGCAGCAAATTTCAAATAGAATGAACAAACCAATTGTTGTCAGCGGAATCCGGCCAACGGGTTATCTGCACCTCGGTAATTATTTTGGTGCCGTGCGCAATTTTGTGCGGATGCAGGACGATTTTAACTGCTACTTTTTTATTGCCGACATCCACTCGTTGACCACGCACCCCAAACCCGACGATTTGCAATCGGGCGTGAAACAAGTGCTTGCCGAATACCTCGCTTGTGGCATCGATCCTGAAAAAGCCACTATTTTTATTCAAAGCGATGTGCCGGAAGTTTCGGAGTTATATGCCTTTCTGAACATGAATGCCTATCTGGGCGAATTGGAACGCACCACTTCGTTTAAAGACAAAGCCCGCCAGCAACCTGAAAACGTGAACGCCGGATTGCTCACCTATCCCGTTTTGATGGCCGCCGACATTATTATTCATAAAGCGAAATATGTTCCGGTAGGAAAAGACCAGGAACAAAACTTAGAAATGGCGCGGAAGTTTGCCAAACGTTTCAACCACATGTACGGCAAAAAAGTATTCCCGAAACCTAAACCTTTTACGTTCGATGGTGCTGATATGATTAAAGTTCCAGGCCTGGACGGCAGCGGAAAAATGGGAAAATCGGAAGGCAATGCCATAAATTTACATGAAGCGCCGGGTGCCATCCGTAAAAAAGTGATGCGCGCGGTTACCGATTCGGGACCCACCGAAATGAACCAAAAAAAACCGGAAGCCATTCAAAACCTTTTCACACTGATGAAAATTGTTTCCGCGGCGGATACTTTGGCGCATTTCGATGCCTTGTACAACAAATGTGAAATTCGCTATGGCGACATGAAAAAACAGTTGGCAGAAGATATAATTTCCTACACCGCCCCCATCCGCGAACGAATAATCGAAATTTTAAACGACGAGGAATATTTAGCGAAAGTTGCTAAATTAGGGGCTGAAAAAGCACGCGAATCGGCTTCGAAAACCTTGCAGGAAGTGAAAGAAGTTATTGGTTTCAGAAAACTCTTTTAAGTGTGATTATACTCCAAAACTATGGTGGCCGGGCTGTTGTCCGGCTTTTTTATTTTAACGAGGTTTGAAAATATGAATCAGAATCTATCGTTTGAAGCCGGCACAAAAGGAAATTTTAGGCTAACTTTGGGCATTGCCCGCGAAAACAACCGGAAAGAATTAGAAGAAAACGGAGCCGATTGGGTAGTGGAAGACCTGAAAGAAATTGGGGCATTGAAGGGTTGAATGAGGTATTTTTTAAAACGATCAATAAAAAATTGAAATGAGTATAGAAAAACAGTTGGAAAAAAGGAGCAACTCCGCATGTGAGTTGTGTGGCTCAACAAACGAACTCGCCGTGTTTACGGTTTCCCCGGGAGAACAGCCAAGCGAAGGCGAAAGCATCTATATTTGCGCAACCTGTTCTTCTCAAATCAAAAATCCGGAAACTACCGATGTGAATCACTGGCGTTGTTTGAACGAGAGCATGTGGAGCACGGTTCCGGCAGTTCAGGTGGTGGCCTGGCGCATGTTGACCCGTTTAAAAAGCGAAGGTTGGCCACAAGACTTGCTGGACATGATGTACATGGACGAGGACACAAAAGCCTGGGCCAAAGCAGCGAGCGAAGAAACTGAACCGGAAGAGGCGATAAAGCATTTGGACAGTAACGGCACTGTTTTGCAAGCCGGTGATACCGTTGTGTTGATTAAAGACCTGAATGTGAAAGGAGGCGGTTTTACCGCAAAACGCGGAACGGCAGTACGAAATATCTCCCTGGTACACAACAATGCGGAGCAAATTGAAGGTAAAGTAAACGGCCAGCAAATTGTGATTTTAACGCAGTTTGTGAAAAAGAACTAATTAGAGAGAATTTTCTACCTTTATTCATTCCAAAAACAAAAAATTATGAAAACAAAAATTTTTCTGTTGTCAATTCTTATCGCACTGACGGTTAGTTGCCAAAACCGCACGGCACAAAAAGCAGCGCCCCTGAAACCAAACATCGTTTACATTATCGCCGACGACTTGGGCTATGGCGATTTAAGCTGCTATGGTCAAACCCTTTTCTCTACGCCCAACATCGACAAAATGGCCGAAGGCGGGATGCTTTTCACGCAGCATTATGCGGGCACCACCGTTTGCGCCCCGTCACGTTCGTCGCTGATGACGGGCCAGCACACGGGCCATACGCCTATCCGTGGAAACAAGGAGTGGAAACCTGAGGGTCAATGGCCCATTCCCGACTCCACGTTCACGATGGCAGAGATGCTCAAAGATGCCGGGTATGTTACCGGGGCTTTTGGGAAATGGGGCTTAGGATATCCGGGTTCCGAAGGCGACCCGAACATGCAGGGGTTCGACGAGTTTTATGGCTACAACTGCCAACGTTTGGCGCACAATTACTATCCCGGGCATTTGTGGGACAACCAAACCAAAGTGATTTTGGAAGAAAATACCGGCGATAAATTCGTACAATATGCACCAAAAATTATTCATGAGCGGGCCTTGCAATTCATCGAAAACAACAATCCGGGGGTATCGGGGAAACCGTTTTTTCTGTTTTATCCCAACGTAATCCCTCATGCCGAACTTTTGCTTCCTGAAGAAAACCTGGCTGAATTCCGCGGAAAGTTCGAACCCGAAAAAGCATATAAAGGTGCGGAACCGGGCGATAACGGTTTTCGGAACGGCTCCTACGGAACGCAGCCCGAAAGCCACGCGGCATTTGCGGCCATGGTTACGCTGCTCGACACACAGGTAGGCGAAATTATGGCTAAGTTGACCGAGCTCGGCCTCGAAAAAAATACGCTCGTGATTTTTACCTCCGACAATGGCCCACACATGGAGGGCGGTGCTGATCCGGATTATTTCAATAGCAACGGGCCGTTGAAAGGCTATAAACGCGATTTATATGAAGGGGGAATCCGTATCCCGATGGTTGCATTTTGGGACGGAAAAATTGTAGCCGGAACCAGGACTGACCATATCTCGGCATTTTGGGACGTGATGCCCACGGTTGCCGAAATGGCCGGCGTTGATGCCCCAAAAAACATCGACGGCATTTCGTTCCTTCCAACCCTTTTAGGCGAAAACCAAAGAGAGCACGATTATTTGTATTGGGAATTCCATGAACAAGGCGGCAAAAAAGCCCTTCGTAAAGACGATTGGAAACTGGTGCAACTCCAGGTTTTAAATCCCGAAAAAACAACTACAGAATTGTACGATTTGTCGAAAGACATTGGCGAAGAAAACAATGTGGCAGCCGAAAACCCTGAAGTAGTAAAAGAATTGTTAGAACTGATGAACGGAGCCCGGACAGAATCGGAAGTTTTCAGTTTTCAATCGCCAACGATTATTAAGTAACTGCATCCTATTTAAAAACCATGAACAACAAAGAAAAAGCTTTTTTTAGCACCTTCGAATTGCCGCTCGAAGATTTGGGCGGAGGGGTGAGCCGCCAGATAATGGTGCACGATGACGAGATTATGATGGTGAAAGTGGTATTTGAACAAGGCGCCATCGGATATGCACATCAGCACCCCCACCGGCAGGTTTCTTATGTGGAATCGGGTGTGTTTGAGGTAAGCATTGACGGGGTTAAAAAGATATTGAAAAAAGGGGATGCCTTTTATACTGCCCCCGGCTTAGAGCATGGTGTTTTGTGTACCGAGGCCGGTACGCTCATCGATGTATTTAATCCCACACGCAAAGATTTCTTGAAGTAAGTTTTCTCCCCTCCCCCGCGTTTGCGCCATAGGCATCCGGGACAACTGCCTGTCCCGATTTTTCATCGGGAAGGGGGTTGGCTGTTCCGCATTTGCAATGCAATAAAATCTATCGTACACGAATACCTGT
>CAZNEV010000022.1:0-2273 GCA_964572085.1 uncultured Maribellus sp.
CGAACCATCAACCTGGTAAATGACAAGGAGGCTAATTTCCAGTCATTTCCTTGTTTTACATATACTTCGGTAACTTCAAAAGGGTTGGTCACCTCGTTTCCCCCGACTTCTGCCAGCAAATCAATCCGATTCAGAAGGACTGCGGTATTGTCAATAATATTTACCGATACTTCGTGGATATCGGCTTTTTTGTACCAAATTCCTCCGCTTTTAATTATATCGACTTCACGTTCTTTCCCCCAACTTCCTCCCATGTGGACAAACACCGATTTTTCATGAAAAAGTGCAGCCAATTTATCCGAATCCTTATCGGCCATCCACTGCCACTTATCTTTCGACAGTTTGATAATTTCCTGCTCTGTTACAGAGTTTTGTGCAAATGACAATTGCGTAGCCATAAGGATTATAAAAAGTCCGATAATTGTTGTTCTCATTGTAGTATTTTTAAGATTTATTCATTTGTTTTCACTGGAATCTAACATTCATTGAAATGAACTAATTCCGTTAATGTTCAAGGGTATGTGTATCCCGCACACTGCTAAATGTCAAGTCCAGCATTTTCCAGGTATTTCCTTGTTTTTGATAGACTTCGGTAACCGTAAACTCATTCGATACATCATTTCCGCGAACATGTGCTATCAAGGTAATGCGGTTCCAAAGAAGGACGGTGTTGCCAAAGGTTTTTGCAACTACATCGTGCACATCTGCCTGCTTGTACCAGATGCTTCCACTTTTAATGATTTCAAGTTCCCTTTCCTTTCCCCAGGTGCCGCTCATGTGGATAAATCTTGAATCTTCATGGAAAAGTTCAGCAAGCTTGTCCACGTTTTTGTCGGCCATCCATTGCCATTTTTCTTTTGAAAGGTTGACGATTTCCTGCTCAGTTGAAGTATATTTTCCAAAAAATTCATTCAGTTTATTCATTGCCTGTTCCACATATTCAGGCACATAATAGGTTTGAATGTGCGTGGCTCCATTTATCAGAAATAATTCTTTCTGTGTTGTTCCGCTTGCCATACTAAACGCACGGTCGGTCATGTAATACGAGTCGGCTTTGCTTCCGGCCATCATCAGCAAGGGCTGATTGATTAACTCCATGTTGGCTGCGGCATCGAAAGCCATTAAATCGAGCAGGCTGCTCATGGTGTATCGGAATGTGGAATTGGGGTGCGCATGGGTTCTATGGTAGTAATAGTGTCCTTCGCGATACAAATCGAAAGGCATTTTGTCGGCCATTTCATCGGTAATTTCGCTATCGGCGGCGTATAGAATTTCCCCACCTGCGGTTTCCTGAGCGCGTGCTTCCGATGCTTGTTCTAAGCGTTCCTGAATGGTTGACACCTGGGAACTCATAAAACCATTGCGCCGCACCACACCGGAATTGAACATGCTCAATGTTGCCACAGCCTTAAATCGTTTATCGGTTTGCGCTGCCGCCAACGAATAGCCACCGCCTCCACAAATGCCCAGAACACCCAAACGTTCCACATCCACACCGGCATATTGGGTGATAAAATCGGCCATGCCGCGAACATCATTGATACGATTGGCGGGCTTGTCCACATTTCGTGGCTCGCCACCGCTGGCACCCTGGTAGGAAGCATCGGCTGCAATGGTAATGAAACCCGATTCGGCCAGGCGTTGTGCATATAATCCGGCCACCTGTTCTTTTATACCTCCGTTGGGGTGGGCGACTACTATTGCAGGGTAGCTTTTTGAAGGTTCGTAATTGGCCGGTGTGTAAACATTGGCAGCGATTTCAATGCCATTAAGTTTATAATTTACAGGATGAATATTCACCTTGCCCGATACATTTTCCGTAATGGCATCTCGGTAAACCAGGCCAAAAGGATTGGTGGGTTTTGGTTGAGCGAAAGTAATGAAGCTTGTTGTCATAATCACTACTATTAAAAATTGAATTTTTATTATGTTTTTCATATTCTTATTCATTATGTGTTTCATTCTAATTTCGTATTGTAGTAAAAACAGACTTCCCTGCCCGTCCATGCAGGCGGGAACTGCGCTCAGTCTGACGGTCACCCTGAGGGTAGTCGAAGGGTGATTTCAATTATGAAAAATGTTTAACCTATTCACTTATCCAATCCTTTATCCTTTAACCACTCTGACATTAAATCGGCAATTTCCACATTGTTTAAATCTGAAAACGGGAAATGGGTATTTCCTTTTATCCCGATTTCCGGAAGGTGCACCACGCTTACATCGCCTCCGTAATTATTGACAGCGTCTCTCCACTTTTTTGCCATTTCGAGCCG
>CAZNEV010000022.1:2373-63513 GCA_964572085.1 uncultured Maribellus sp.
CCCATTCCGCCCGAATGAGAGTGGGTAACCAAAATGCCTTCTCCAATTTTATCGTAAAGTGCCGAAACGGCCTCAACATTCGCAACAATATCGATTGGACCCACATCGGGGTTCATTTGTCTGAAATACTGATTGAGCGACTCCTCGTCTTTCGGAAATTGTACTCCCGGAAAATAATCGGGCCAAACACCCACCCGGAATACATTAAACCAAAACTGCTCATCGGGATTGGGAGCGATTGTTCCCTCCGCCATGCTTCGCGCTGCATTTCCGCGGCGTGGCTGGTCGATAAGATACACCGGAAAATTCCGGCGTAAGAAAATGTTCTGGAATCCTTCCCTTCCGTCGGGTGTGCTTTCCCAGGTTTTGGAGAACTGCCCGAAACCATGCCACATCACCAAAGGATATTGTCGTGCTTCGGCAGGAATTTGATAAAAAACATAAGCGTGGTCGCCACGAAAAGTTTGGCCTTCGGGCGTACGCTCGATTGCATCAAAAGTTCCGGGATTGGTTTTTATGGAACCACCTACGGCAAAACTTCCTTGCTCTTTGAGGATTATTAAATCGCTGTTGTTACCGCTTTTTTTGTCGGTGCATGAAGTTACGGCAAGCAACAAAAAACTGATGCTTATTAAAACGATGCTGTTCATGCAATTTTTTGCTAACCGGATTGTTCCTGAAATTTTTGTTTTCATACTATCATTATTTGGCTAAAAATATTCTCACCGTACAAAGGTCGTACAACTCGTGCATATATTGTTATACAAGTTACGGTTTAAAATACCATTTTTACTGATTTGAGTTTCAAGGTTTTAATTCCTGTACAGGAATGTTTAAATTTGTATCATAAAAAACAATAGCTATGGCAAAAATACACCGGTATGATACCGTAAACGAATACAATGAACTAAACAACCATGAAACCTTGCACCCGTTGGTGAGCGTCATCAATTTTTCAAATGCAAGCCCACGGACTTGGGGCGGTTCAAAAAAGGTTAAACTTCATTTTGGGATGTATTGCATTTTTTTGAAAGACGTGATGTGTGGCGACTTAAAATATGGCCGAAACTATTACGACTACCAGGAGGGCACACTCGTTTTTGTTGCACCCGGACAAGTGGTTGATATTGAAAACGACGGTAAGGTTTACCAACCCAAGGGATATGCCCTGGTTTTTCACCCCGACCTTGTGCACGGGACTGCTTTGGCACGAAGCATCAATAATTATAATTTCTTTAGTTACCAGGCAAACGAAGCATTGCACGTTTCGGACCGCGAAAGGCAGATTGTTATGGAGTGTTTCTCGAAAATAGAATATGAATTGCAGCAAGGAGTTGACAAACACAGCAAGAAACTGATTGCATCGAACATCGAATTGTTCCTGAATTACTGCGAGCGGTTCTACGACCGCCAATTTATAACAAGAGACAATGTAAACCAGGGGATTCTCGAAAAATTTGAAGTACTGTTGAATAACTATTTTTCTTCCGATAAAACACAAACAATCGGCCTGCCTTCTGTTGCTTATTTTGCCGACGAACTTCATTTGTCGGCCAATTACTTTGGCGATTTAATTAAAAAAGAAACCGGAAAATCGGCCCAGGAGTATATTCAGGCAAAAATGATGCTCGTAGCGAAAGACAAAATACTGGACAATTCAAAATCGGTAAGTGAAATTGCCTTTGAACTGGGATTTAAATACCCGCAGCATTTCACCCGGATGTTTAAAAAAAGCGTGGGCGTTTTGCCAAGTGAGTATCGGAGTTTGAGTTGATTTTCAACTTCCCTGCCTGCCATTTAGGCGACTCTGGACTTCGGACTTTCGACTTCGGTCTTCGGACTTCCGACTTCCGACTTTCCCTCACCTCACAATCCACTCATGCAATCCTGCTGAATAATCTCTTTGAAGCCGAACCTCCAATTTTAAGGCGGTTGTTGTAACTGGTTCAAAAATGAGTTTGTTCAGTTCGTCTTCTATAATTGGATAAGGCGTTTCGGCATTTACGGGAATCCATTTTTCGCCCGATTTGTAAAATAGTTTCCAGTCTTCGGGCAAATCGCAACCACCGCTGGGAATGTCTTTCAGCCAAAAAACTTCGGTTTCCGAAACTTGAGTTGGCTTGTCGAAATTGTAAATTATCCAATGCATTTCATCCTTTTTTGGCCACCAGTGGTACAAAGTATTTGTTTTGTCGGCTGAATTTTTTGGAAGTAACTGGTCGTTAATCCCTGTGATTAAATCAGTTTCATACGAAGCTTCAATTTTACTTTTTGATGCAATTGTGGGAAACGGTTTTGGGCGTGTTGATTCTTTTGTTGTTGGAATCCAAACCGCCATTTGTCCCTGACCACGGTGCGCCCACGAATAGTAGGGAATGGCCGTAAATTTCCGGGTAGTAGTTTTTATTTCTGCTGAACCTTCCACTTTTTCTGCACCTTCGGCATTGCCGGTAATAACGTTCACACCACCAAGCAAAGTGGGTTGAAATTCAGAAGAAAGAGAAGTGTTTTCAGGCAGAACGAGGCTCAGGATATCGGGGTCAGAATAATCAGGCCATTCGGCGCAATAAACCAGAGGGCCCAGTTGCAAGGCCATTTTTCCGCGGTCATCCTCAATTTTTTCGTTTGCTTTGATTTTCCTTATTTCGAAGGGAAAGCCAATTTCCACCCAATCGCCCGGTTGCCAGGTTTTTGAAATTACTGCGTAACCGTTTTCAAACTTCGGATTTACTTCTTCGCCGTTCACTTTAAACACGGGTTTTGAAGATGGTTTTTCAAGAAATGAATACAAATCGCCAGGCAGCGGATTCTCCGAAGCCCAACCCGGAATACGGATAAACAGGCTTGACTTAACCGGGTTTTCAGGTTGAACGGTAAGCGAAATATTCCCGTTCCAGGGCATATTACTTGTTTGTGTGATTTCAATTTTCTTGTTTTCAATATCGAAAGTTGTGGAACTTGGTACAAAAAGGTTGATATAAATCTTGTCGTCTTTTTGCGCATAAATATAATTGGGCATCGAGGGGATAAACCGCGAAATATTCGATGGGCAACAAGCGCAACCAAACCATTCGCTCCGTTGGTGCTGGCCGATTGATTCCAGCGGATTTGGATAGAAAAAGTGGTCGCCGCTGATGGAAACCCCCGAAAGTACATTGTTGTAAAGCGAGCGTTCCAACACATCGATATATTTAGCTTCTCCGGTCATTAAAAACATGCGGTGGTTCCAAAAAACGTTGGCAATTGCAGCGCAGGTTTCGCAATACGCGCGCATGTTTGGCAATTCATAGGGGCCGCCAAAACCTTCATGTCCGCCTTCGGCACCAATCCCGCCGGTAATGTAGAGTTTTTTGTACACCACGTCTTCCCATATTTTTGTGATTGCGTTTACGTAGGCTTTGTCGCCCGTCAATGCCGCCACATCCGCCATGCCCGACCACATGTAAGCCGCACGCACCGAGTGGCCAACCGCTTCGGTTTGTTCAACAACTGGTTTGTGCGATTGATTGTATGTTTTGTGTTCATGCACCGTTCCAGTTCCACGCACGTCAAGGAAAAATTTGGCTAAATCGAGGTATTTTTTTTCTCCGGTTACGCGGTAAAGTTTTGCCAGCCCAATTTCGATTTCCTGGTGGCCGGGCCAATTTTCAATTTTGCCGTAACCAAAAACCGAATCCACCAAATCGGCACTTTTTATGGCAATATCGAGGATTTTTCGTTTACCGGTTGCTTGGTAATAAGCAGTTGCCGCTTCGTAAAAATGGCCGAGGTTATACAGTTCGTGGCTTAAATCATCCACTTTTTCCCAGCGTTTTTTACCCGCCCACTCATGCCCGTTTTCGCCCATAATCGTTCGGTTCGTGTATAAGTAGCCGTCATCTTCCTGCGCCAATTCAATCAGGTCGATAAGCGAATCGATAACATGTTCCATTTTTTCGTCCGGGAACATTTGAAGCGAGTAGGCAGCTCCCTCGATTATTTTGTAGATATCGGAATCATCAAAAGGAAAAGGAGAACAGAAAACCCCCTCTTTTAAACCTGCCGCAATGGCAAAATTATCAACACGCCCCGTTTCTTCACTTTTTTGAATGGCAATGGGAATCGTAACGTCGTGGTTGGTTTTTATGCGTTTTGCCCAAAAATTATCGTTCACTTTAACTTTTGTAAACGAAACAGGCGAAATTGGATATTCATTTTTTGCTTGTTTTTTTTCGGAACAGGAAAGGAGAATGACGAGAATTGCAGTTGTTAGAAAAAGTTGGCGCATGGCAATTTAGTTTGATTTTTTGAAAACTCTAAAATAATGAAATTCATTGAGTTTATAATTCAATGGCGTATTGGAGATTTATAACAATCAACACCTTTCGACTACGCTCAAGGCGACCGTCAGACTGAGCGTAGTCCCCGCCTGAGTGGACGCTCAGGGAAGTCTGGTTTTAGTAGCTAAACGAAATTGGTTTATAATTCTTCCATTCTCCGAAAAAAATCTTCATTGAATGGACTCATCCAGGCAAAATGTAATGGGATTTCAGGATAGTTTTCCCTGAAAATATTGTATTTATTGTGATTTACATGTGCCTCATCGAATTTTGCTTCAATAGCCTTTGGATTTTCAATTTCAGCTAAAACAAAATCAACTTCGTTACCTGCGGAAGTCCTCCAGAACTGTACAGAATCGACCCCATATTTTTCTAAAAGAATTCCTGAAATTGTATTTTCCCATAATTCACCTTTATCGGTACGCATATTTATAGGTTGAAAATTGTTGATTAGGCAATTTCGCATTCCGTTATCAAAAAATACTACTTTGGGCATTTTAACCAACTCTTTTCTCAAGTTTCGATAAAACGGTCTTTGCAATGTAATATGGAAACATTTCTCCAAAACTGAGAGATAATTACTTACAGTTTCATGTTTTATGCGTAAAGTATTTGATAACTCGTTTATATTTAACAGATTGCCAGTTTGTCCGGCAAGTAATCGAAATAATTGGTAAAACGATATTTCATTGGAAACTCCCGATTCCTGGATGTCTCTTTTCACAAATGAATCCCGTATTTCCTGCAAGCGTGCTATTTTGTCTTTTTTGTTTGTTTCTGTAATTACCGCAGGATAGCCACCATAAATCATAAAATTTTCCCATTCTATTTGTAAAAAGTCAATCTGTAAACTTTTTGCATCCGGTTGAGCAATCAACCTTTGTTTTTCTTCCAATAAATCCTGTCTGCCGGTTATTTCAAGATATTCATCAAATGTACAAGGCAGCAGGTTAAAAATCCGTTTGCGGCCAGCCACGGAATCCTTGAAACGGCTATCTAAGTAAAACGCACTACTACCAGTAGCTATGATCTTAATTTGTTGGGCATGTTCATCGAAAAGCAATTTTAAAAAATTTGAAGGGTTGTCGAGATATTGAATTTCATCAATAAATATAACTATACGCTTTTCGGTAGTAGGCAAGAACCTGAAAATGTGAAACGGATTTTCATTTAGTTCTCCAAGAATCGCCTTATTTTCAAGATTTAAAAACACATCTGGGATGTTTTCTTTTTTGCAATGCTCTTGTAACTGTCGCATCAAAGTCGATTTTCCGGTTTGCCTTGCACCAGTAACAATAGTAAATTCCCTGCTGGACAAGTGGTTTACTAATTTATCAAATAATTTTCTGCGGTACATTTTAAAAATATTTTGATAAAAGTAAAAAAATATATCGGATATTTTTACCGGTGCAGGGGGAAAAATATCCGATATTTTTACCGGTGCAGGGGAGAAAATATCCAAATTTCATAAAATTGAAAAATTCCATGTGTATCTTAAAAAACAGACAGAACCTTTTTGCACCGTGGCTTTAGCCCGGTGATTAATAAATAATGGATGATTTCGCTTTAGCATTTAATCCAATTATCAAAAACAATTTATCTATGAAATTAATTAAATGCTAAAGCTAAAACTCTGTTCTAATTATTTCACACCAAGCTAAAGCATGGTGCAAAACAAACTAAAACCTGCCTACCGTCAGGCAGGCATGGTGCAAAAAAAGCTAAAGCATGGTGCAAAAATGGCTTAACACCTCCTGTTCCCGTCAATCTCCTCAAAATAAACTTCGTAAACCTTGTTGTTTACCAATGTGATTTTTGCACCCAAAGCAGAAGCAGCGGGTGTTACATCCATTATCTCAATGTTCTTTATTGGCGACAATTCTTCCTCTGTCCATTTTGAATCATCGGTTTTGTGGAGCATTACAGAAATCATCAACTCCATGGCCGGGTTTTTTGCCAAACGTTTTTTGTGGGCATAAATAACGGTACTTTCATCGGCTTCGGCATTTCGGTTGGCATGGGTCATGTTTGTTAATTCGTCCCAGCCGTGGTAGGTAATCAGTGCAACCTGTCTGCCTTTTATGGCGGCTGTAATTACATTCTTATGGGCATCTTCAAATTGATTGACTACTGGTTTCTCACCCTTTATGTGCGGCAATCCAAAGTGCCCCAAAGTCAATTCATATTCAAAGGCCAAACGTGAGCGGTCAACACGAATAACTCCGCCGGGAATAATTATATCTGCCAAATCAATAATATATCCAACTCCGTTGTTTGGCGGTTTCCGCATTATTGCCTGACGGTAAATCACCCCGTTTTTAACGCCGTTAAACATCATGTTTTGCGAAGTGGTGTAAGCACTGTTTTTCTCTGAACTGTTGCCGACAGCAATTCCTGTAAGATAAAAATTCACATCGTCGCCCCGCACATCGCGCGGATCCAAACTCCGGAAGCTGTATTCCATGGAAGTCCCGCCTGCCGGATTGTGGTCTTCCCACGGAAAATGTGTATTGTATGTCAATTTTGAATAGTTGGGATCATCATAATAAACTTTGCCGGGAATAATTTCAGATGTTCCGGTTTTTCCATGATTGGCCAAAACCAAACCCGGATTTTCCAAAATAATCTGTCTCGTTTCTGAACCCAATTCTTCCCAAAAGCCTTCATTTTCGGTGGCTGTCCAAAACGGCGAATCATCGGGCAGTGCAAGGCAAATAAACGGAAGGAACATTAAAAACGGACTGCCGGAGCAACTGTAATTTTGTACCATGTATTCTTTCTGTCCATAAAATCCGAGGCTTGGGATTTCGTTATCGAAAAATTCTTCGCGGGTAACAAACTGGAGCAACGAACCAGAACAAAGCCGCCGCGCCAATCCGGGGTCGAGCAATGTTTTATCTTTCAACATAAAAGCAACCGGAAAAGCCCCTGAAACCCAGGTACGGTAGCAAATGCTGCGCGACCACATATTTATATATCCGTCGCGGCCAAAAAAACCGGTGAGCGATTCCATTAATTTTTGTGCCGATTTTTCGATTATTGTTGCAATTTCAGGATAATATTCATCGCCAAAAGTGCGGTTCCAAATGGTGGTATAAACGATGAAAAGGCTAATGGAATAGTAATTATAGGTTTGCTCTAAATACCAGCCATTGCCCGAATGGTAGGAAGCCACCCACAACAAATGATTTTTCAGCAAGTCATCATCAATCTCGTAACCGTATTTTTTAAGGAATGAAAGTGTTATAATGTTAAAAATCCGCCAGTTGTTTTGGGTAGTGCGGTGGTGCGCCCATTTTGAAATGGTAACAACCATCTCGTTTTTTTGCTCCTCTGAATAGCTGGTCCAAATGGTGTCGGGCATCAACAGAAGTGTTTTGAACAAACCTCCAAATTCGCAGGTAAACTGGTAAGTTGAATCGGGCAGATCATCGGGCAAAGGCAATGAATTCGCATGCCCCGGAGTAAAGATATTATAGATTTGCTTTGAATAGTAATCGCGCAAATTGATACCTTTTATTTCGGTTTTTGGATCGATATGAATTAGCGGACCTGCCAATGTGAAGGTTCTTTCCAGTGCCTCAAATTCTGCCGAGCGGTAACGCCAATCCGGAGCATTGGGTTGGGGGTACGTTTTCCCCGGCACAATCGGGAAAGTAAGTGGATCATCAATGGTTTTTATGTGTGTGAACGCCCTTTCCAAAAGGTATTTGGCCATTTCAACGTAATGCTGTTTGGTCATTCCCGTCAGCGGGCTTTTTGTGAAGTCGGGGTTTTCTACCGTAAATGCTCGTTTCATAATCTTGATATTATTTGTTTTTGGCTTCATGGTTTTTCGCTTGCGCAACTTTGGAATTTTCGCATAAGCCAACAATGCAAATATCGTCATTGAAAAGGGATTTTGTTTGCTTGGTTCTTTGCGGTTGCTTATACTATTTTAGCGGATTCTTTAAACATGTGATGCCTGCCTACCCTTTAGGCAGGCCTCTGGCATCAAAAATCACTTCAATCATCAATCTATTCGAATAAATATTCGTCTTTAAATTCAATTTTAAACGCTTTTCGATAGGGTTACACTAAAGGATAAATGTCGGCTTTCATCAAATCGAAAAGAAACACCTGCTGAAAACGAGATTCGAAGCGGTTGGTGTCGAGTTTGTTGGGCAGGTTAAAACTTTTCAAGCCCCGCAACCGATCGGTGGTAATTAAAAGCCAATAGTAATTCAGCCGGTTTTTTTGATAGAGACGAAGCTTTTCATCTTTTTTGTGAATGGCTTTTCGGATATCGTCCACCACATCGTTTGAAATGCCCAGGTTATTGGAGCGTTCCCAGATTGAAGTTTCCACGCAGGGGTGGTTTATCAGCAAAATCTCGTCAATCCCTTCGGGCAGGTAGCTTTGCGGAATGGAAACGTGAAAAAATGAATTCGAACTTTTGAATTCTATGGCGGTCCGTATGGCATTTCCTGCTTGCACGGCAACCATCAATTCCCGTTCGGGAGTGATTTTATTCGTGTCGGAAAACAAAAATTTTACGAACAGCTTTAGTTTTGATCGCTGCTCGAAAAGACTTTTTGTGCGTTGGATAATTTGCTCTCTAAAACGATTTTCTACCAATGCAAGATCGTCGGGCAATTGCGCATTTCCGGGATTTAAACGTGTGAGCTCAATGCCCAAAATACGATGGCTTTTCAAATTAATGGTGAAATCAGGCGATTCGGTAGGGATTACTTTGCCTTTGGGAAAATCAGAATAAACAGTTCTGAAATAATCCATGATCAATATTTCCAATTGCTTCTTTTCGGGCTGCATAGAAAAAGGTTTCCCGAAAAATAGGAATTATCTTTCATCGTTCCAATAAAATTACCCGAATCCATGTATTTCTGATTTTTCATTGTAATTTTCCAGTCCAAAAACAAAAACGGGAATGAAATATTTTATCACGTGTACCCTGGGATTGATTTTTTTACTAACGCTTACGAGTCAGGCCAATGCCCAAACTTTGTCAAAAGCTACCGGGAATTGGAGCGGCATACTTGATTTGCCAGGGATGGAACTGGAGGTGATTTTCAAAATTAGTTTCCTGTCAAAGACACAGTTAGCAACCGTTATGGACGTTCCGGCTCAAGCGGCAAAAGACATTCCGGTGGCCCATACTTCGGTGACCAATGACAGTATGATTTTAAAGGTTGAAATGGTCGGTGGAAGTTTTTCGGGGGAGTTCGTTAACGACTCTACCGTGGAAGGGAAATGGCAACAAAGTGGCAGCGAGTTTCCGTTGGTTCTATCAAAAACCGACAAGGTGACGGAACTGAAACGTCCGCAAACGCCACAAAAACCATTTCGCTACCTTTCGCAGGAGGTGGAATATACAAATCCAAAATCGGGATTAAAATTGGCGGGAACATTGACTTTCCCACCGGCTGCAAAAAACTGTCCGGCGGTAATCCTTATTTCGGGGTCGGGCGAACAGGACCGCGACGAAACCGTATTTGAACACAAGCCATTTTGGGTGATTGCCGATTACCTGACCCGAAACGGAATTGCCGTTCTTCGGGTTGACGACCGCGGTGTGGGTGGTTCGGAAGGGGATATGAATGCCGCTACGAGTGCTGATTTTGCCGGAGATGTTTTGGCAGGCATTGATTTTCTGAAAAAACGGAAAGAAATCGACAAATCAAAAATTGGTTTGATTGGGCATAGCGAAGGCGGAATGATTGCACCCATGGTAGCGAATCAGTCGAAGGATGTTGCATTCCTTATTTTATTGGCCGCTCCCGGAATTTCAGGAGAACAACTTTTGTACGAGCAGGGCGAATTACTGAACAAAGCAGCAGGAATGAGCGATGACCAAATTGCACAAAACAAAAAACTGCAATCGGCTATTTTCGACATTCTTTTACACGAAAAAGATTCGACAAAACTGTTGGATCGACTGCAAAGAACTTATACAAACGGCTTGTACCCTATGATGAACGGGGAGCAAAAAAACGCGGTTGATGCAGCAATTTCTGCTATAAACACACCCTGGTTCAACCATTTTTTAACGTATGATCCCCATCCTGCATTAACCCAAGTAAAATGCCCTGTTCTGGCGTTGAACGGCGAAAAAGATCTGCAAGTGCCGTCAAAAACAAACCTCGCCGCAATAGAAAAAGCACTCACCGAAGGTGGAAACAAAAAATTCACAACCATGGAATTGGCGGGGCTCAATCATTTATTTCAGACCTGTGAAACCGGTGGGATAGTGGAATATGCTCAAATTGAAGAAACAATTTCGCCGGAAGTGTTGCAACTGATAAAGAAGTGGATACTTGAAAATGAATAAGTACTTAAACATTGTACTTCTGATTGTTATTCTGGTGCTGGCTGCCCTCTTTTTTGTTATCGACCCCACTAAGCATTCAATTTTCCCACGTTGCATATTCAATTCGCTCACGGGCTATTATTGTCCTGGTTGTGGCTCGCAGCGTGCTATTCACAGCTTGCTGCACCTGGATTTTGCTGGGGTTGTGAACTACAATTTTCTTTTTATCCCAGCTTTCCTGCTGATTTTTTATTATTACCTGCACCCGGTTTTCAATAAAATATTTCGGTGGAAGCTCCCTAATGTCTTCTATTTTAAAAGTACCCCGTGGGTCATTTTCGCATTTGTAATTATTTTCTGGGTGTTGCGCAATCTGCTGGTTTATCCGTTTTCGGTGTTGGCACCGGGATAGGAAGAAGAAAAATCATTGGGTATTGGGAGTCTCAACCCATTTTTTTGATTGGGCATAATGAGGAAATGACAGACTGTCTGGAACCACCATTCCCACGTAGGTGGGAATCTCAGTATAGGAGGCAGGGATTCCCACTTGCGCCTGCCCGACGATAGGCAGGTGGGAACGAAGGACATTTATAAATCGTAGCCAACTGAAATATTCATAGCATGGCTTCGAGACCTACTATGAATTCGCTACTGCAATTTTGCGCCGAACATTGGATCATATCTCAGGTAATTGATGATTATAAAACCGGGGAGGGTACAAATCATACCCAAATAAAGAAATACCGGTAGCCGGCTGCTTCCTGAATCCAGCCGCTAATCATTCCGGCGGTTCCATAAACAAAACCAATATTGCTCGTGCTCAGTCCAAACCCGCCAACTGCGGATTCATCCAACAAAAACGGCAATGCCATTTTAACCAACTGCGCTTCGCCCAAACGGAAAATAAGGATGAAAGGTGATACTCCATGCCCATTGGTTGTTGTTGGAAGTTTTTTCCATTTGATCGGCAAGAATCACCAGCGGTCCTTGTCCGGCGAGCATCGAAAAACGATAGGAAGTATTTCGCCATTTTTCACTAAGGCATAATAGTCGCCCGGTTCAAACTGAACATTCCGAGCAGAATAACTTTCGGACAAACAGAATTTCAATTCTTTGTCGGCTAAAATTCCCACTTCTATTTTTGGTTGTCGGTTCATTTCTATTTTGGTTAAACTCCTGTTCAAAACCGCACCGTTCGCAGCGATATTTATAAACATTTCCCATACGTCCAAATGATTGGGTTTAAAGTTAAGAAAAGAATTGATTCAAAAACATTTTTACCTTTGACGCAACCATTTCCTTTTAAGAGTGGTCTTCTTACAAATCGAAATTTTTTACACAAAAAAACGAGCTTTCAATAAATTAACAAAAATGCGGAAAATCAATCAACCAGGGACCAACATCCTCTTATCTCGACTTACTTTTAAAATTGCACTCTTTTTTGGCTTGATCTTTTTATCAGTGGCAGAACTAAACGGCCAGGTTGCGTTTGTTGCCGGAGGAAATTACTCAAGCATCCGAAACACGGTAAACATTGAAAACAAAGCAGCAATTTTTGGATATCATATTGGGGCGTCTTTGCAATACTATCCGTTCAGGAATTTGCAAAACGTGTCCATCGTCAATGAATTCATCCTTACGCAGAAGGGCTATCAACAAGATTTAGGAGAAAAATATCGGTTCAGGTTCAATTATTTGTCGTTGCCCATTATGATTGACTATTCCCTTTCCAACCGGATTTCGGTACACACGGGAGCCGAACTGAGCTTTCTCACCACAACCAATGTCAAACGAGGCTTAGATACTTATAATGGATTCGATTTGGGAATAGTGGCGGGAGCAAATTATCGCATAAGTAAAAGATTGAGTGCATACGCTCGGCTAAGCTATGGTTTACTTCCCCTGCTCGATTATTATGAAATTGATGAATTGGGGAATTTTAAAAACGAAATACACGACTTAAAAAACACTTGCTTGTCTGTTGGAATTAAATATAACTTCTACAATGAAAAAATTACATTTTACAAATAGTACCTTGTTGCTTATCCTGTTGTTAGTTGTCACAGCCTGCGACGGGCTGTTCGTCCCCGATCCTATCGATCCGAGGATTCCAAAATACACGGCCGAAGGAAACGAAGTGGCCGGCGCATACGTCAACGACGATATTTGGGAGTCGGTAGTGAGCTATAAAGTTCAGATTGTTGGTTCCCTAACAGTACCTGTTAATAAACCTCATTTTAACGTTTGGGCAGAAGCGGACAGCCTGTCATTAACGTTTTCAGGCTCAACAGCTGCAAATAAAGCTTACATTGAATTCCATCTACAAAATTTGAACATCAGAAAATTTGAAGATTTACTTCAATTGGAAGGACGAAAAATCACGTTAGACGGAAATACCAATGCAGGATTTTATTACGAAAACGCTAACGAATCGGCTTTTGAAAACCGAGGCGTGGGGCAGATTTATTTTAAAGAGGTGAGCATTGACAGCTCCTACACGCGGGCCATACTTTCCGGAACCTTTGGTTTTTCGGTTAACGCCCCTGAAGGCAGAACCATTAAAGTTTCTTCGGGCCGGTTTGATTACCGGGTTTATGAAGATGCAAATTTCAATTTAAGACCGGAATAGTAAGGAAACAATCCTCGTTTTAATTTATCTTTGTCCAAAATTTGAGCTTGCAGACTTCACAATTTCTAAAATATTTTCAGGGACAGAAAAACTTCAAAACCCTTCTCAAAAAACTTGCTGCCCCCCCGGGTGAAAAACTTCACGCGAAAGGATTAATTGGCTCTGCCAAAACTATTTTACTTGCCAATATTTTTCAAAAATCAAAACAAAACATGGTGGTTTTGTTAAACGACCGCGAGGAAGCCGCCTATTTTTTTGACGATTTGAACAACCTCGGCCTGGCTGAAAACCTGTTGTTTTTCCCATCATCCTACAAGCGTTCCGTGCAGTTTGGCCACATTGAGCAAGAGAATATCGTAAAACGCACCGAGGTATTGAATAAACTTTCGCACAACGAAAAGCCTCTCATCATCCTGTCCTACCCCGAAGCGTTGGTTGAATCTGTGATATCACACGATGGGTTGGCCACCAACACCTTGCGTATAAAAAAAGGCGACAAAATATCCACTGAATTCATTAACGAATTTTTGTATGAATATGGTTTTGAGCGCGTGGAATTTGTTTATGAACCCGGTCAGTTTTCCGTTCGCGGAAGTATTGTCGATGTGTTTTCGTTTTCGAACGAAGACCCTTTCCGCTTTGATTTTTTTGGCGACGATATTGAGTCCATCCGCAGTTTCGACATCGATAACCAGATTTCAAAAGACACCTTCCAGAGCATTACGATTGTCCCCAACATTCAAAATGAAAAGATTGAAGGCAAACGGGTTTCGTTCATTCAATTCATTCAAAACGAAACGCTCTGGTTTGGCAGCGATTTGAACCAGTTTTTGGAACACGTTTCGGAAACTTACCGCCAAACTGTTTTAACTAATTCCGATAACGAAAACATTCAGGAATCGCTAATTTCGGGCAATGCATTGAAATCAGAATTAAAAAATTCTACCGTTTGCGATTTGGGCAGCGATTTGGCATTTGAGCCCAATGGTTCCATTGAATTCCACAATTCGAAACAGCCTGTGTTCAATAAAAATTTCGGGTTGCTGGGCGAAAACCTCATCGATTTTCGTGAAAAAGAATATGAAATTTTCATCCTCTCGAACCAGGCGAAACAAATTGAACGTTTGCAAACCATTTTCGATGACACGGATGTGAACGTACAATTCAAGCCTTTACATTTTATTTTGCACGAAGGCTTCATCGACCACGACCTGAAATTCTGCTGCTATACCGACCACCAGATTTTTGAGCGCTACCACCGTTTTAAGCTAAAAAGCAGGCGGGCACAGCGCGAGGCCATATCGCTTAGCGAACTGAACAAACTGCACCAGGGCGACTATGTGGTGCACATCGACCACGGAATCGGGAAATTTGCCGGGCTGGTGAAAACGGAGGTGAACGGTAAAATTCAGGAAGCAGTTCGGTTGGTGTACCGCGACGACGATTCGTTGTTAGTGAGTATCCACTCGCTGCACCGCATCTCAAAATACAAAGGTAAGGAAGGCGGCGAACCCAAGATCAACAAGTTGGGAACCGGTGCGTGGCAAAACATGAAAAACCGCACCAAAGCCAAAGTAAAAGACATTGCCAAGGAGCTGATTGCCTTATATGCCAAACGGCGTGCAGAAAAGGGTTATGCGTTTTCGCACGATTCGTACCTTCAAACCGAGCTGGAAGCATCGTTTATTTACGAGGACACACCCGATCAGGAAAAAACCACCAATGCCGTGAAAGAAGATATGGAAAAACCGATCCCAATGGACCGGTTAGTATGTGGCGACGTGGGTTTTGGAAAAACGGAAGTTGCCATTCGTGCGGCATTTAAAGCCGTTGCCGACAGCAAACAAGTTGCCGTTTTGGTGCCCACCACCATTTTGGCCTTGCAGCATTATAAGACTTTTTCGGAACGCCTGGAAAATTTCCCCGCACGGATTGAATACGTGAGCCGCTTGAAAACAACGGGCGAAAACAAGCAAACATTAAAAGACCTTGCTGCCGGAAAAATTGACATCATTATCGGCACACACCGCTTGGTGAGCAAGGATGTGAAGTTTAAAGACCTGGGCCTTTTGGTGGTGGATGAAGAACAAAAATTCGGCGTTTCGGTGAAAGAAAAGCTGAAGCAGTTTAAAGTAAATGTTGACACGCTGGCACTCACGGCAACGCCCATCCCGCGCACACTCCAATTCTCGCTAATGGGGGCACGCGACCTGTCGATCATACAAACACCGCCGCCGAACCGTTATCCCATTGCTACCGAAGTTCATGGCTTTAACGAGCAGTTGATTCGCGATGCCATCACCTACGAAGTGGAGCGCAACGGACAGGTATTTTTCATCCACAACCGCGTTGGGAATATTTATGAGGTGGAAGCCATGTTGAAGAAAATAGTCCCCGGGGTAAAAACTGGGGTGGGGCACGGCCAAATGGACGGCCCTAAACTCGAAAAAGTAATGCTCGATTTCATCAACGGGAATTTCGATGTGCTGGTTGCCACCACCATCATTGAATCGGGCCTGGACATCCCGAATGCGAATACCATTATCATCAACCATGCGCAAAATTTCGGGTTGAGCGATTTGCACCAATTGCGCGGTCGTGTTGGGCGTTCCAATAAAAAGGCGTTTTGTTACCTTCTTGCCCCGCCGCTTTCAACGGTAAATTCAGAAGCGCGCCGCCGCCTGAAAGCCATTGAAGAGTTTTCGGATTTGGGCAGCGGATTTAACATTGCCATGCAGGATTTGGACATCCGCGGTGCAGGAAACATGCTGGGCGCCGAGCAAAGCGGTTTTATTGCCGATATTGGTTTCGACACCTACCACCGCATCCTGAACGAAGCCATCCAAGAACTGAAGCAGGGCGAGTTTAAAGAACTTTTTGAAACGGAAGACCCGCAGCAAACACAGGCATTTTTGAAAATAAAGTTTGTGCATGACTGCCAAATCGATACTGATTTGGAACTGCTTTTCCCCGGCGATTACATTCAGGGAACTGCCGAGCGCATGAGTTTATACCGCGAATTGGACAACATTGAAAATGAGGAACAATTGCAACAATTTAAATCGGGTTTAATCGACCGGTTTGGGAAAATGCCCCAAGAAAGCCGTGAGCTTTTGGAAGTGGTGAAATTACGCTGGAAAGCGATGGAGCTGAGCATGGAACGTATCAGCCTGAAAAGCAAAGCCATGATTTGTTATTTCGTTTCCGATCAGCAATCGCCGTTTTACCAGTCGCCGGAATTCCTGAAAGTGGTGCAGTTTGTACAAAAAGGCGAAGCCGGCGGTAAACTTAAAGAGCAAAACCACAAGCTAACCCTCACGTTCCCCAACGTCCCGAATGTGGAAACCGCAGATTATGTTTTGAAAGAGATTTTGGAGGCAGTGAAGAAGTAGAGGGAAGCGAGAAGACCGAAGACCGAAGACCGAAGACGGAAGTTGGGAGACCGAAGACGGAAGTTGGAAGACCGAAGACGGAAGTTGGGAGACCGAAGACGGAAGTTGGGAGACCGAAGACGGGAGACGGCTGCCGACGGGCAAGGGAGTCAACCAGCTACTTTAAAATGTTATCCGAATTCGCCACAAAAAGCATAAACTCAACGGATTGAAATGATTATAGTATTTGCAAAATAGAAGATTAAAGCACATTGTTTTAAACTTTGTAAAAAAATCTACCTATCCTACATTTGCTTCACCCCTTTAATTACGGGCATTTTGCGCCCGATCCTTATTGTTTGAAACAGTTATGGTTATAATTTAAATCGAAATATATTAGGATATAAAGACATTAATGTCGTAAATTGTAACGATTACAATTCTAAATCCCGATTTAGTCAAATTGCCATCGTTTAATCCTCATTCATTTTCAGGCTTTCTGCCGCTGTTACCCGTTAGTTGCGTTATCGAAACCAGAGGTTTTGTTTAACCATTAAATTGTGCAACTATAAAATAAATTTCAAAACAAAATATATTAAATAAACAGATTGTTTCATCTCAAATTAACACTCATGAAAAAAATAATTTTACTTTTCGTAACGGCTTTTTTTGGCCTCTTTTCTTTTGCGCAAAATGGTATTGGTTTTCAGGGGATTGCCCGCGATCCTCAAGGGAATGCCATCCCTAATCAGACAATTTCTGTAAAATTTACTATTGGTACATTTACCGAAACACAAAATATAGCGACCGATAATTTTGGTGTTTTTAGTGCCACAATAGGTTCAGAAAATCCAACGGACTTTAACAACCTTGTTTTTGCCAATTCAAATGACAATTTAAAGGTTGAGGTAGATGGTACAACCATTTATGATGATAAATTTAATACCGTACCTTATGCAAAGGCAGCCGAAAACGGAGTGCCTCCGGGTTCAATTATGCCATTTGCAGGGGCTTCAAATAGTATTCCTCAAGGATGGTTGCTTTGCGATGGATCATCTTATGCAAAAACAGGAATGTATGGTGCATTATTCAATGCAATTGGAACATTATGGGGTGATGATGGTGGAAACTTCAAAGTACCGGATTTAAGAGGAATGTTTTTACGAGGAACTAATGAAGGACGGACAGATGAATATGCTGATCCTAATAACAGGGTAGTTGGGAATATACAAGCTGATTCATATCAAAATCACAATCACACCGGTACTGTAACAGGAGAGGGAACACATAACCATTATTTGGGAAGTAGAGGTTTCGAAACAAATGGTGCAAGAGGCGCGGACGGTTCTCACGACGATGGTAATATTTCTACTAATTCGGGAGGAGGTGGTCATAGCCATGGAGTTATCATAAATAATAGTACATCAGGAAGTACTGAAACCAGACCAAATAATGCAGCGATCATTTATATTGTTAAATACTAACAGTAACAAAAAGAAAATTCAGCTATGAAAAGGTTACTGTTAATAGTATTAGCAATAGGTTTGTTTCATTTATCTGAAGCACAGGTTTCTGCACCTGTGATGACAGGAAGCGTTACAAGCCAGAAAGAATTGTCTGACAAGACAGTTACTTTCAATATAGGTTCTGCCATCCCGTATATGTACAAAGGCGGGAACTCTACAAAACTTCAGGTTGGTTTTCCATACAATGCAATTTATATGGATCGGACTTTCCCCGGAGAATTATTTGCATCAAAAGGTTATTTCCCCGATCAGATTCAAATCCGCTGGGAGATTTTAAATAACAATAGATTAATTGATCATTTTGAGATATTTCGTAAAAAACTAAATGAAACGGATTCGGTTTGGGTTGACAACGTAGTCGCCAGTGGTCGGAAATGGGAAGATTTTTACGCCGAGGCAAATGAAATTTACAAATACACAGTAGTTGCCAAGGGGATTCCCGGAGAACGTATGGAAGGATATACCCAAATTGAAGGAATTGGATTTCGTACACCACTTGCAACAGTTACCGGCCGGGTTAGTTTTAGCGGAGGTAATGGTGTGAAAAATGTGGTTATTACAGCCTCAACGGATGATGAAGTTCCAACAAAAAGTTTAGGTTTTTCTGGTTCGTCGTACGTTACGGTTCCGCAATATTTTGATAGCGATTTTTCAAATGGATTTACTTTTCAAGCATACCTGAAATTTGCGTCTACAGATGATGCAGGTATCTTTGAAAAATATTCAAATTTTGATTTAAAATATACCGGACAGAAGTTTGTGTTTAAGGTTGGAAGTGAAACGGTTGAGATGCCCTACGTGGTACCAATTGACAAGTTTATTCATATTTCTGCAATATATAATGGCGATTCGGCCTGGATAGTTATTCCGGATAAAACGTTAAACGGCCAGGGTCAGGTAATCGATACTTTACTTGTTCAGGAAGCTGATATTTCAAATTCAATTTTAGCCAACGACACAACAATTTATCTCGGTAAAGCTGGCTCATCTTATTTCTCAGGAAATATTGATGAAGTAAGAATTTGGAAACGTTCCCTGAAACAGACCGAAATATTGCGGGATTATAACCGCTATTTAAGTGGAAAGGAAGAGGGCTTGTCATCTTATTTGAGGATGAATGAAGGTTTTGGAGAACGCATTTACGATATTTCAAAAACCGGTTCATACTTCAATGAAAATCATGGGGATTTCACTGGCGGAAATGTGGCATGGTCGAACAGCATTCCGACAATTGAACAACTGGGGAACAGGGGCTACACCGATGAAGAAGGAAATTATATTATTGCCGGGATCCCATTTCTAACCGATGGTTCAGCGTATAAATTTACACCTTTGCTTGCACCCCACGAATTTGATCCCGGTTACAAAATATTGTTTTTAAGTGAGGATGCCGTTGTGCACAACAACATTAATTTTATCGATATTTCATCGTTTAATGTTAACGGCTCTGTGGTTTACCGGAACACCACCCTGGGTGTAAAAGGGGTGAAAGTTTTAATTGACAATGAACCTGTTTATGGGCCTGATGCAAAGCCTGAGACTACAAACGAACAAGGACTTTTTGAAATTCAGGTCCCCATCGGGTATCATTTTATCAGTCTTGAAAAAGACGGGCATACGTTTGATTTTGGAGCACGCTGGCCGTACGATGAGGCTCATCCTGATTCAATAATCAGGCATAATTTTAATCAAAATTTAACCTTTGGCAAGCCGTTCATTGATACAACGTTAATCACCGTGGTGGGGCGGGTGATTGGTGGAACCAGTAGTAATGAAATTCCATTTGGCTTTGCACAATCCGTAAACAATATTGGAAAAGCAACCATTACCTTAGATCACAGCAGTGCCAACCCGGAGCTGACTTTCGACAATGTAAACATTGAAAACAGCCGGGGCAAAGATACGGTTGCCTATACGGTGGTTACTGAGATTGATGAGCTTGATATGCGGACAAGCGAACAAATTGTACACTATTCAGAACGATTTGCTATTGAAACCAAAATTTTTACCAACGAAAACACCGGTGAGTTTGTGGCAAAACTACTTCCCGAAAAATTTTCAATAGTGGATATTGATGTGGATAACGATCAGGCGAATGACGTGAGAAATTTCTTCGGAAACAGGGTCATCGATCTTTCAACGAACCCTACCCTGAAAAAAGAATATTTATACGATGAAAAAGATGTCCTGCTCGATTCATTGGAATATCACATCAAATTAAATTACATCTATCAAACGCCCCCTGAAATTGACGTAACGAATACGAACGATTCAGTGGTGTTTTATGGAGAGAAGGAAATCGCTTTTACCAATCCAATAGATGGAACTACAGAAAACATTATAGTAAAGGATAATTTTAAATATCCAATTTTTGAAATGATGCGGGATTACTCACCAAAGATTTCAATTTTCGAATCCTATACAAATTTTGATACCCAGGAGAAAACGCGCCAGTCGATCAAGGAAGCTGAAATCAGGATTATCAATGATTTAGCCGTTTCTGATAATGTTAAGGATTATCAACTCACACCGGCCATGAACGGCGTTGTTGTTGACACCTTTAAGGTAGGGATTCCGAATATTACAAAGAGTGAATTCGACATGACTTCCTTCACCAAAACTATGCAGATTAATGTAACGGTTGATGGGAATACCTTCTCGTGGGAACCTAACGGTGAGTTGTACAGAGCTTATGTTATTGGTCAGCGGCCAAAAGGGAATAACTTCTACACCGAAGGTCAGGAAGTACCTGAAATTATTTTAAGAGATCCACCCGGTTCCCTTTCATCGGCTTATATTGAGAAAGGTTCGAGTTATTCCGTCAGTTCAGGTTTTTCTACCAATTTTGACAATGGATCCGGCTTAGGATTGGATATTTTACTGGGCATTACGGTTGAAGCGGGTGGTGGCCTGGTGGGGCCTGTAATAAAATCCCAGTCCACCAATTCTGCTAAAGCAGGGCTTAATTTTTCAACTTCGATAGGCTCAAGCGGTCAGTATATTCAGACCTATGAATTCACCGAGCGGGTTGAAACCAGTTCCGACCCCGGGGTGGTAGGTTCAATGGGAGATATTTATATTGGTAAAAGCTACAATTATTTTTATGGTGAAACGGATCATCTAAAAATTCTGCCAAAGTCATTGGCCGATGCCAATGGGGTTATCGCTTTGGGAAGTGCAGAGCTTGAAGGGACTCGATATACCCTGGGAATTGTTGAGGGCTTTATCATGAATCCGGACAATTCGGATACCTATTTTAAATACACACAGGCCCATATTTTGAATAAGCTGTTGCCTGAACTGGAAAGTAGAAGAAATAATCTATTTCTTACTTCAAAACGAACGGATGGAACTTTAAAATATAAAAGTGAGATAGATAACTCGGATATGCGGTATGGGATTGCGCACAGTTATAAAGTGGTAATCCAGGGCGCGGATACGATAGTTAACGCATACTGCAAGATGTCGGATAATGACAGCATTTTGTCTTATTCATTTCGTCCGGAAATGAAAACGATTCAGGATTTGAATAATATTCTGAATGATACCATCTATGAAATTGATTCAATTCGGTATTATAACGATCAAATTGGAATTTGGGTGGACGCTATTCGCTTAAATGAAACGGAAAAAGCCCTGGCCATAGAAAACAATGTGTTGGATCAGAACATTTCGTTTGATGGTGCGGTTGGTTCAATCAGTAAAAAGGAGGTGCAAACCATTTCGTACAATAAGGAAGAATCGCGTACCAAAAATATGCATTTTGGTGCTCAGGGTTCCGTGGGCTTTAAATTTAATGATACAGGGGTAATTGCAACCGGAGAGTTAAGCATCTCTCATGCCTTGGGGGTTAACGTAGGCGAGAGTTTTTCTCAAACCATGGAATATGGCTATACGTTGTCGGATGGTAACGTTGGGGATTATTACAGCATCAACGTTTACCGCAGAACAGATAATGGTGTTTATCATGCGGATAGTCTTCAGGAAACCAAACAGGAATTACCCGGTGGTTTTGATTTTAGCATAGCAGGGTTAACTGGCGGTGCTGCAATTGGTGGAACCATTGGGGTAATTGGTGCAATTTCGGCATACATTGCCGGAACTTCCGGAGCTGTATCCAATGGAATAGCTTTACTTGCAACGGCAGGAACTATGTCCTTGGCTGCCGGTTTGTCCTACATTCCTTATGCCAGTTTTGTTGACAAGGTCAAAGATCAGGGCGAGTTGTTCAGTCCCGGCGATATCAGGGTTTCCAGCTTCGATATTTCCAGCCCGATATTTGAAACCCTTGGTGGACAAACCGTGTGCCCTTATCAGGGATTGGAATATACCTTTTTTTACCGCGATGCCCAGGGCGACTCCGTGGTTTTGCATAAACCAACCCTTCAGCGCGAAAAACCTGAGATAACGGCAGAACCTGCAGAGGTGTTCAATGTACCAATCACTGACAAGGCATTCTTCAATTTGAAACTGGCCAACAATACGGAAAGTGGCGACGACCAATGGTACACCTTAAATGTAGTGGCCAAATCAAATCCCTACGGTGCAACCGTTAGAATTGACGGGACACCACCAAACCAAACCGTTCTAATACCTGCGAATGAAAGTATAACCAAATTATTGTCTATTCAGCCTACAAATACTTCTATAATGGATTACGACAGTATTGGAATAGTTATCCATTCCACCTGCCAGTATGATCCAACTGATTTCATGCCCGATATTTCAGACACGGTCTATGTTTCGGCACATTTTCAGCCGGCTTGTACCAACGTGGAAGTGCTTGAACCACTTGACAATTTTGTGGTGAATGTGAGGGACAATGACACGATGACCATTCGTTTGGGGGGCTACAATCTTGAATACGATTCTTTTGAAAGTTTCAGGTTTGAATTTAAATCTTCGTCAGGTAATATTTGGGTGCCGGTAAAATACTTTGTCAACGATAATTCGCTGGCAAACAAAGATGATATTCCGGATACCCTATTGATTAATAATCAGCCTTTTGTGACTTTTGACTGGGATATGACCAATTTAAAGGACCGGGAATACGATATTCGTGCCGTTTCGGTTTGTACTGATGGTTCGGAAAACGTCTCAACAATTCTTCATGGAATTCTGGACGGGCAACGACCGCAGGTTTTTGGAACGCCACAACCGGCTGACGGAATTTTGAATGTTGATGAAAATATCAGTGTTCAGTTCAACGAGCCTATTGAAAGCGGATTGTTGACCCAGTTTAATTTTGACATAAAAGGAACGCTGAATTATTATTTACTAAAACATGAGGCCTATTTACACCTGAACGGATCATCCGATTACGCATCAATCCCTGAAGGCTTGTCTTTTAATAATAAGTCATTTACGATTGAATTCTGGGTTAAGCCTGATGCCTACGGAAACTCGGTTATTTTCTCACAGGGAAACAACCCGGCTACAAATCTGGAAATAGGATTGAAGGATAATTTTGAAACGTACTTTAAAATCGGAAATGTTGAATATAGTGCACCGTTCCAGTTCAGCCCAACCGTTCCTGCTGAAGCCTGGCAGCACATGGCCTATGTTTTCGATTATGAAAACGGTGATATTTTTATCTATCAGAATGACAAAATAATTTTAGAAGTCAGAAGCGCGGCAGTTATTTTTAACAATGACGGAAAAATATACATAGGTAAATCTGCCGTTACAGGAGGAGATTATTTTGCCGGAAGTATTCATGAAATGAGAATCTGGTCAAAAATTCTATCGCTCGGTGATGTCTATGCCAACCAATACACTGCACTTTCCGGAAATGAAGTCGGGCTGTATGGCTACTGGGCCATGGATGAGGCATTCGGTGAGCTTGCCATTGATAAAGCCGCAAGCCGGCACATGAACGTTTTTGCTCAATGGGAAGTTTATCCCGGCGGTTCCGCCTGGAGCTTTACCGACAACAATTTCCTGAAGGTATTTACGGGTTATTTTGCGGTTATTCCTGAAATGGATTTTACCCTTGAGTTTTGGTTTAACGACACAAATCCTACCGACACCGTTTGTTTGTTTTCTAATCAAAAGGGGGATGGACTTGAAGGCAGTGGCCTCTTCGATAAAGCCTTAAGTATTTATGCCAGCCCGGATGGTAAAATTTGGGTGCAAAGCAAAGGCAATGTTTTCGAAGCCGTAAGCAACGATTATTTCGATAATTCATGGCATCACTTTGCCCTGGTTGTCCGCCGACGTGGCAATGTAACCGCATTTATTGACGGGCAGCCTCAAAATGAAAAAGAGAATAGCATCATTGGAGGCATTGCAGGAGCAAACATGTATTTAGGCGTACGCAAGTGGAAAAACATAACCGGTTCCGGGGAGGATCAGTACTACACCGGAAAACTGGATGAATTCAGGCTATGGAATCTGGCGAAAACAAGCACTCAAATTCGTTTGGACATGAACTCAAAACTTGCAGGTGATGAAGTTGGCCTAATGGTTTATATCCCATTTGAAGGATATTACGAAGATAATTTGGGAGTTGTTCAACAGAAAACCACACTTGAGAATTTCGTTGCCGATACCAATGCTCAGGATGCAGTTGCGAACAATGGTGATGCGTTTACCACGGATGCTCCAAACATGAAAGATGTGCGTCCTGTTCAGGCAATTGCCTATGATTTTGTTGCTTCAGAGGACAAAATTATCATCAATCCAAAAACCTATCTTTTTCCTCAACTTGAAAAAAATATGATTGAAATTACCGTTCAGGGAGTGGAAGATAAGTATGGCAACCGATTGGCTTCGCCGGTAACCTGGACAGCATACGTCCATCGTAACCAGGTGCGCTGGGAAGACGAAAAACGTATTTTTTCGAAGGAAGTATATCAGGCACTTGAGTTTGTTTCTTCGATAAAAAATACAGGAGGACAGCAGGTTGGGTTTAGTATTATAAATCTTCCGGCCTGGTTAACGGCCTTCCCGTCTTCGGGAGTTATTAACCCGGAGTCCACCATTGATATTGTATTTAAAGTGAATCCGGCCCTGAACATCGGTGAATACAACCACGATATTATTTTACGGACCGAAAACGGCTTTGACGAAAAATTGCCGTTGACCGTGAAAGTGTATAAAACGCCGCCCGACTGGAAAGTGGACCCGAACAATTTTGAGCACACCATGAACATGGTAGGCCAGGTGAAAATTGAAGGCGTCATTTCCACCGATATTTTCGATAAGGTGGCGGTATTTGTGAACGACAGTATCCGAGGGGTGGCCAATGTTCGCTACGTAAAAGAGTTTGATAATTATATGGTGTTCCTGAATGTGTATGGAAACATAAACGGGCAGGCTTTGGATTTCCGCATCTGGGATTCCAGCGTGGGCCAGATACTGGACAACGTAAATCCCTCTGATTTAACCTTTGTGCCCAATGGGGTGAAAGGCAGCACCATCAACCCTGTACTCTTTGAAGCCATAGGTTTATACCGGCAGTACATTCCGCTGGCCAAAGGCTGGAACTGGCTGTCGTTTAATAAACTCGCCGCCAACCAAAATAACCTGAACAGCTTTTTCGGCGCTTTGGAACCTTCGCCCGGCGACCAAGCCAAAACTCACGGTTTAGGTTATATAAATTACGTGGCAGGAAATGGCTGGATCGACGGCAACATCGATTCGATCGACAACCGCCGGATGTATCAGATGAAAATTAGCAAGGCCGACACGATTGTGTACAGCGGCCAGGCAATTGTGCCGGAGAGCACACCCTTAAGCCTGCAAGCCGGCTGGAACCACATTAGTTACCTGCCCGATATGGCGATGGACGTGAACGATGCCCTTCGCATCTATGTTGCCGATACCTCGGAAATCATTAAAAGCCAGTACGCCTTCTCGATGTATGATCCGCGCGTGGGCTGGTTGGGAACTTTAGATGTGATGCAACCCGGCCTGGGCTATATGATCCATGTGCGCAAGGATGCAACACTGACTTACCCGAACAGCACCATTTTCAAAGGGGCGCAAATTCTGTATGCAGGTTCTTCTCCGCCCCCGGGCTGGAGCAACGATTTGTCGGGCTACGAAAGCAACATGTCGGTAGTTGCCCGCATTGATGTTGCCAACAACCCGGACGTGACCCTGAATAACCAAATGGTACTTGGGGCATTCATCAACGACGTAAATCATGGTTATGTATCGCCAATCAGTACGGCCGGGCTTGATTACGATCCCTTCCTGCTTACCGTAAACAACAGTTTAAACGGTCAGTTGGTAGAATTCAGGTTGTACGACGGAACAAGCGGGAAAACATACGCATTGGCCGACAACAAGCCATTTGTGCAAAACGGGATATTCGGGTCGGTTCAAAGCCCGCTGGTGCTTACTTTGAAAGGTGTGCTAACAGGGAACACTGATTTCGACAACACGGCATTTTTACGCTGTTATCCGAATCCGTTTAATGACCAAATCAATGTTGAGTTTTCGGGGACACCGGAAGCCGTGAGCATTGATGTTGTAAATGCAACAGGGGCAAAAATCCGAAGGATCTACGACGGTTATCCGGCAAGCGGCACCAACACCGCAGTGTGGGACGGCCGCAACCAAAATGGGGCGGTGGTTACTTCCGGGATTTACTATATCCGGTTCATCTCGGGCAATACAGTGGAAACCATTAAAATCTCAAAAACAAAGTAATATGAAAACTCAAAAAATCTATACGCTGTTTTTGACCGTTATATTCACGGCATTGTGTGCCTCTCTATCTGCACAACCTGCCTGGACGGTGAACCCCAATGCCTATATTTATTCGATGACCATAACCGGGAAAATCGAAATGGACGGCACTTCCTCTACCAACACCAATGACATGGTGGCTGCTTTTATTAACGGCGAATGCCGGGGTGTGGTCAAGGTGCAATACCAGAAAACCTTAGACGATTATTTCGTTTTTCTGATGATTTATAGCAACGATCCCACGGGTGCAGTTTCGTTCAAAGTGTTTGATTCGGCTAATGACGTGGAGTTTACAGCCAAAGAAACCATCAACTTTACGGTGAACGATATCATTGGTTCGGTGAGCAAGCCTTTTGTTTTTTCAACACGAACCCTAAGCGACGAGGCAAAACTGTTGACGTTTACGATTCCAAACCAGGTGGGCAAAACACGCATCACTGGGAATGATGTATATCTGGAAACGCAATGGAACGGTAGCTTGCAGGGGATTGTGGCCACTTTCACTACCTCGATAAATGCAAAGGTTAGGGTGAACGGGGTGTTGCAAGTAAGTGGGACAAGCACCAACGATTTTACGGCACCACTGAAATATACCGTGGAATCGGAAGATGGCAGCACCTTCGTTGATTATACGGTGCACATTAAACAAGCGAACGTCCTCCCCACCGATATCCTTCTTTCCAAGCAATCGATAGAGGAGAATCAGGAGGGCTTGATTGGTACGCTAACGACAAATTCGGCGAACCCGACGAAGAATTACGCCTACAGCTTCGTGAACGCAACGGAAATGGATAACGATGCCTTCCTTCTAAAAGGCGACGAACTTTGGGCAAAAATGTCTTTTAATTTCGAAGAAAAAGCCTTGTACCGAATCTTTCTAAAAGCCGATGATGGCAAGGGAGGCAGCTTTAGCAAACCATTCACCATAACCATTGTTGACGTGAACGACGCCCCTACGGACGTAATGCTGATAAGTGCCGTAAACCCTGAAAGCGGAGCTACGGGAATCCAGCTTGGTGTATTGCTTGCCATAGACGAAGATAAAACCGACAGCCACACCTTTCAGCTAATGCCCGGTAACGGCACAAACGATAAAGACAACGCAAAATTCTATATCGAAGGCGACAAATTGAAAAACAATGTGCCTGTGTCTTATGCCGATGGCAAGAGCTATCAGATACTGGTGAAAGCCACCGACAGTAAAGGGGCAACAGTGGAGGCCCCGCTCGTTCTGAAAACTCCCGAGAACGGCAGCTCACCGACGGACATAGTGTTGAGCAATGCTACGGCAAACAATATCGACGCGCTGCCGGCTTTTGTTGGCACGTTTTCCGCAGTAGATCTGGATCAGGATAGCGGCCATGTTTTCACACTGCCTTTCGACCCGGAAGCTGGTGCAGATAACGAAAGTTTCCAAATTGCAGGCGATAGTTTAGTTATGACACAACGGCTGCCAATTGCCGAAAAACAACAGTATGAAATACGCGTAGCTGTCAGCGATTCCATGGGAAACACCTTCGCGAAAAACTTTATCATCAAAGTAAAAGAAAAGCACGATGCCGGTTTTTATCTGAGCAACAACCGCTTGCAGGAAAATAAAAGGGAAAATACAATTGTTGGCTATTTTATTTCGGAAACCTACCAAAGCAGTGAATTTCAATACAATCTGCCCTTGGAGGTTGATTTGGGCAGCTACCGCAATCAGGACTTTTTTATAAGGGGGCGGACTTTGTTAACGACAAAAGTATTCGACTACGAAAGCGAAACCAGCGTTGACATTCAGCTTGAAGTTTCCGATGACACGCAAAGCTTCACGCAGGACATCACAATCCATATCGAAGATGTAAATGATGCCCCAACGGGCATTGAGCTTTCCAACCGGGTTTTGAGCGAATCTACCGTCGTGAATACTGCGGTGGCCACTCTAAGTGCTGTGGATCAGGATTTAGATGATACGCACCAATTCAGTCTTGCTCCGGGAAACGGAGTTAACGACAGAGGGAATGTTTATTTCAAAATAGAAAACGACCAACTCATTTTGAGGAAAGAACTGGATTACGAAAAAAATGAATTTTTGTCTGTTTTATTGAAAGTGACAGATAGCAAAGGGGCAAGTTTTGAACAAGGCATGCGGCTGCAAGTGGTGGATGCCAATGATGCACCTGAAATTGTGAACAGCGCACCGGTTTATGTGCTCCAAAACGAGGTGTATGTTTATGGGATTGAAGTGAAAGACAGCGAAGGCGATACCATAAGCCTGAATTTCGACGATTTGCCCGATTGGCTGACCTTTCACCCCGATGCGAATTTATTGAGCGGTACACCGGGAAATGAACACGTGGGCAGCCATAGTTTTGTGCTTCACGCTTCCGACGGCAACAAGGAAACCGTTCAGCCAATTAACATTTCGGTGATTAATGTGAATGATCCGCCGGAAATAAACTATTACCTCGGAGCACAACATTTTTTCGCGGAGCAGCTCAACGAAATCGTTTTGCCTGCGGATTTAATTACCGATCCTGATGTGGGCGATGAATTGAAATTCAGCGTTTCGGGCGAAAACAACACCGCTTTGCCTGCCTGGCTGAGCTTCGACCCGGAAGAGATGAAACTTTCGGGCACCCCGCCGGAAGGGGGCAATGGTGTTTACCGCTTAAAACTGACGGCTACCGATAAAGGGAAACTGAAAGAATGGATGATTTTTGAGCTTGTGGTTTCAGCACCTACCGCGACTGCACGAATGGACGAAAAAACCAGATTTTCATATTATCCCAATCCGGTGAAACAGGAATTGAATATTCATGTTCCCGACGGAAAAGGAACTGCACGGCTTACATTGACGAACCTTCTCGGACAAAAAATAAAAAGCGTGCAAATGGCTGCGGGCAGTTTCCAAACGATTCGGCTCGACGACGTGAAAACCGGTGTTTATTTTATTGAGCTGGAGCAAAATGAAATACGGCAAGTGGGAAAAGTGATAAAGGAATAAAAATAGTATTGAAAAACAAGGGGTTGCAACCCTCGTCAGGGTCACTTGAGCAATTTGTCTATGCAAGGGTATGATTTGTGTATGTACCCTTGCTTTTATAGAAAGACCTTCTCTATATTAGTCAATTTTACTGAAACCGACAACTGGGAAATAGAAATTGGTTTATACAAAAACATTAACTCTGGTAATGTCCTTCAGTATTCGATTCTTCTTTCTGCAAAACGGAACCATTTGCAACTTCATACGTAATTTCTTCCATGTTTTGTTAAATGTCATTTTTACTCCTTCTGAACGAAGAAAATACGGCACCCATATAAAAGTGTAATCAACAGAGCTGTTAAATTCAAAACCATCTCCTGAAATAGAATTCGTCTCGTCTTTTATACTCCATACATGAGGTAAATTCGCAATAATTATTTGGGTAACATTAAGCGGATATTCTATGGCTGCCGGACTTTTACGCGCAGGGTATGTATCTCTTCTCAGAATATCTTGAATAATGCGTGCAGCAAAGTGAGTTTGAACATACAAAGGGTATCAATTCTGGGGTACATAGTTGCATAACTCTTAAGGTACTCAGTTTGTAAGCCATTTAACAAAACATTCCTTAAAAGCGACCTTTGTATGTCAGCTCTATTTTTAGTAAATACACTAGTTACATTTTGAAGAACATCCGGTATCTCACGGTTATCTTTCCAGTAATAAATGCCACCGGAAGCAACAACCGAATTTGGGATACCGATCCGCAACAATTGGTCTCAATCAATGGTTTGTAAATCATCGGGTTTTCTGCTTTAATTGCATCGGGGTTATGTGTGCATGGTGGTGGTCGGGTGTGGCAATCACAACTGCATCAATTGTATCGTCTTCTAACTTAAATGTAAGGTAACGAAAGATAAATGTTTCAAAATTATAAAATAAACTGGAATTCAAAAACATATTTACTTTCAAAATAAGAATTGTGGTTTTTGTGTGTTTTAATTAGAAGGGTTGCTAAAAATAATTATTTTTGTGTGCTTATACCAAATCGTATGAATGATCTATTGTTGAAAAAATGCAAAATTGTGCTGTTGTACTTGTTCTTTTTTATGGGAAGCATGTCGCAATCTTTTGCACAGGAGGACCACGTTCATTTTAGTGAAGCTTTTGGCAGAGAAAAACCATATCGGATTTTTTTACCCGATGATTATGCGACTTCTCAAAAAGGGTATCCGGTAATTTATTATTTGCACGGAAACACCGGGAGCCATGAATTAAACAAAGACGGTGTGGCTCAATTGGTAAATGACAACTCGGTAATCCTTGTTGCCTGGAACGGGCGTTCGGTGGATTCCGACCTCCGCCCCTACAACATTGGCAATCATTCAAATATTAATTATCCAATTCAGTTTAAAGATTACTTTTTGGAATTGGTCAGCCATATCGACTCAAGCTACCGAACCATTGACGACCGCGGTCATCGCGCTGTTATAGGCCATAGCATGGGTGGGATCATGTCTTTTTTTCTGGCAGGGAAATATCCTGATATGATTGGCGCAGCGGTTAATTCAAAAGGGTCGCCTGAGTTTTTTATCGGCTACCCCGACAACCATTCCCTGTACCATGTGCGGTATATGTTCAAAAATCTTTATGGTGTGAAATTAAGGTTTACCAACAGCACCACAGGTGAACTGGTTCATTTGAATAACGAAGTTAACGCAGGGGCTTTAATCGAGAAGGGTTTAGATTATAAATATCAGGTTTATGAAGGTGGACACAGGTTGACAAGTGCGGAATTCCGCGATGCTTTTAATTTTGTAATATCTGCATTAAAAAATCCTCTGCCAAAACCAAAACGGTGGAACCATGCCGACCTCTATCCCAATTTCGATGTCTGGGGCTATCAAGTGAAAAGTAACCTTGCAGAGCCTGGGTTTATTGAAATGAAAGGGGTAACGCAGGGTGGAATGGGCATTACAACGAAAAAATGGCAACCCGATGGTCGGCTCATCCCAGGCGTTGAAATACATGTAAAAACTCCGGCTATTTATAGTCCTGAAACAGTTTACACACTCTTAGACTACAACGAAACAACGGATGTTAAAACGGTTTCGGAAGTTAAAACCGATGCCGAAGGGAAAATCAGTTTTTCGGTAAACCACGAAAACCACCAGATTGGCATCAGTAAAAAAGATGGCCCGGCAGAAATTGTATTTACCGACTATTTGGTCGATGGAAAAGGTGCTTTCCTTGAACAAAATAAAGAATGTAAATTGAAAATCCGTTTCCTGAACAGGGGCGGTAGTAATGCCAAAGGTCTTACAGTAAGGCTGGAAACATCAAGCGAAGGAGTTGCTATTGCAAATCCAATGATTCCGATTGGCACGGTTAAAGCTGGTGAATTGGTTTGGCAGGAAACCGATTTTAAAATTACCGCGAACAATAAACCTACAACGGATGGATCGCCTTTCAAAATACGATTTAACGTAACTATTACTGATGGCAAAAATCAGGTTTGGAACGATGAATTTGATGTTCCGGTATTTTACGATGTCCCGGAATTTACGAATATCGGTATCGATGATGGCGACAGCGAAATGTTTGGCAGCGGCAATGGAAACAATATTGCCGAACCTGGGGAATACATTTTAATCTACGAAATAACGAACGGCAGCCACCGGACAAGGCTTTATTATGACGATCCATATATCGACGGAGAACGTTTGTACGATGAAATTCAGCCCGACAAATGGGGCGATGGTTATACATTGTCATCCATTATCCACATTGCCGAAGATTGCCCGCCCGGCCACAAAATAAAGTTTTTGGCTTCGTATGAAATTAAAGACTGGAAAGCCATCAAGCGAAATGTTACTTGGGGGACTTGCACGATTACCGTTGGGGAGAAACCTGAAAAGTAAAAACGAGAATCACCTTAAATATATATAATGAATAATATCTGTACAGTAAAATCATTTGTGTTTTTAACACTAACCCTTTTAACATTATGCATTTCCTGTAATCTTAATAATGACATAATTGGGTTACACGACGACTTTTCCCATACCCAGGGATGGTATGAAATTAATTCCAGTGGAGATTCTGTCCCTCCCGTAGTAAAAATGGAAGTTAAAGACGGGGCATTGATTATCCCTCATAAATTCAGGACACTGGAGTTTGCCGCTGAAAAGTTCCCATGGATAACATCAACCATTGATACGGCGACAAACCTGAGGAAAAATTATGGAGTCATTGATTTGGATAAATATCATTATGTGGTGTTGAATGTAAAGGAAAAAGGCACCAGCAGTTATTTCAACATCAATGGTTTTGGCACTAAGCTGGGTTACACCACAGGTCTCACTGTCATTGATTTAAAAGATTACGACCACAAAGGCATCAAAGGAAAACAGATGGTTAAGCTTGGAATCAATCTTCAGGATAACCATACACACCTGACCTTGGATGATCTTAAATTTGTTTCAAAACTTTCGAAAAAGGAAGCCAAAAAATTAATTGGTGCAGGTTTGACCATACGCGATGAAAACCTGGATCCAAGGCCCTATCACGGTCTGGAAGCATTGAAATTAAGGGAAAACACTCCTTTAGCCATTATTGAGGAAGAGGAAATGGTTGTCTTCCGTGACGATGCCACAGGAGCTATCACTACCCGCCTCACAGCAACACCAGGCGATGATTACTTTGGGGAAGGGAATATATGGTCGGGAGATGGAGCGGCACTTCATTTCATTAGCCAGCGTGAAATGGAAGGCAGCCCCTTTTTTATGCCCGGAAAAGGGAAAGTGGTTGAAGGCCCAAAATCCTCGTGGAGGATGTGGAGTGAAGAAGACCCTGATATTCTTTACCTGATGAAAAGGGATGGTAAAAAGTTTATGGTTTACGCGTGGAACAAATCAACGGACAAGGAGGAACTGATCGCCGAATTCGAAACTCCGGAATATACCCGCACATTTGTGGAATTTAAACGATTTACACCGCTTGGAAATATTGTTGTCGCCTTTCGTGAAACACCTTATTTCTACATCGTTGATGTAAAGAACAAAAAAGTACGATACAAAGAACTATCTACACGTTTAAAAGATGCAAGCGTAATCGGAGAAGACAACATTGTGATTTGGGCCAATTGCTATACCTATGAAGCGAGATGGATAAACCTGGATACCGAAGAAGATGGATTAGCGCCTAGCTTCAGCGCAGGACATTCCAGCGGCGGAAAGAATGGAATGGTAGCTAATTTTGGAGGCCATTTAAATGTCTTTGTGCCCGGCGATATTGGCTTGACTTTTACCCCTGGCGATAAAATAAAACCTTGGGCAAACTGGAAAAACAGAGTTGTTACCGATTATGGCAGATTAACCGACGACAATAAATTTGTCTTCACCAATGGCACAAGGGGTGATGTTGAACGCCAACATCTGATGATTTCATCTGAAGACCCCGGTGCGGTGATGCGTATAGCGCGGTATTTTACCAAATTCTCATGGACTTCTACCACCTACAGTCGTCCAAGCCCCGATTATACCAAACTGGTTTATAACGAAAATATGATAGGCAGTACCGAACTGCAAATGGTTTATACCCGCAGGCCCGACCAACCTATAAACGTTGCGTGGACAGGGGAAAGCATTTCGTGGGACCAACCAAAGCGGAATTACGAAATTGCGGGATATTACCTGTATGGCTCAAACAACAGCGGGCGGGATTTTGCAAGGCTCAGCAAAAGTCCTATAAAAGGAAACAGCACTAATGTGGTTGGCGATTGGAAATATTACACCGTTGCATCGGTCGAACACTCCGGATTGGAAAGCCTATTTTCAAACGAAGTTTCCGTACAAGAGCCAAGATCATTTTACTTTGAAGCCGAAGAAATGATGATGACACCACCGGCCAGAAGATTTTTCGACGGTTATGCCAATGGTTTTCAAACTGTTCGAATAAATGCAGAATCTCCAGAAGAAAGTGCGGTTGCCGGAAAGGTCACCATCCCTGTAAATGAGTTGCCTGCAGGAGCCTATAACACTTGGGCTAGGGTTAAAGGAGCAGGTAAATGGAGTGTTGGTACAGATGAGTTCCTCGTTAAAGAGGAAGACTGGAAATGGGTTAAATTCGATCAGATCGACATAAGTAAGTCAATGAACTCCCTGGAGTTGACCTCATCAGACGATGACTTGAAATTAGACATGGTTCTGCTGACAAAGGAAGATTTTATTCCTGAAGCTCCATATCCAGCCGACGGGAATGCACCAGAGAAGGTGTCTGATGTAAAAGCTGTTGTTGAAGGTAACCAGGTACATTTATCATGGAATCCTTCCAATGCAACCGACTTGCATCACTACTCGGTCTATTGCGGGGATACTTCTGACTTTGAATGCAACAATGAAACTGTTATCCGCTCTGTTCTGAAGCCCTCGGTTACCGACGTTTTACCGGGTAACCCAAAGAACTTGTATTACAAGATTATAGCCGTTGATAACCGTTGGAATGAAAGTAGCCCCGAAACGGTACACGTGAATTAGGACAAAAATAAATGAGTCCGGTCTAAAAAGGCGGTAAGCGGCTACTTCTCTAAATCGCAGAAGGCTCATCGTATTGAACAACAAATAATTATAAAATCCGCTAACCGCCTTTTTTATCATTATTTAGCTTTTTATACTGAACTCACATATGAAAAAAATAGTTGAGAAGGGATACGAACAACTCTTCTTTCGTTTTTATGTGAAATTTGCTGACGATTATGGATTGTGCAGATAAGTACGCTGAAAATCATCCGGGATTTAAAATCAATCTGCAGGAGGCAACGGTATGGAAAGATAATATTGTTGTGGCTACGGAATACATTGGACCTATTGAACCAATTAAGTAATATTTATAGTAAGTTTGTTTAATTTCAGGATACATTTTATAAATAAATAGATTTAACATGAACCGATTTTTTATCTTTTTAATCATTTTATGGCTTCCTACAGTTATTTCTGCACAAAAACCACACGAGTTAAAAACGGTTGATAAAATCAAGAAAGGAATTGCCGCCAAATATCCCGGCGATGACGGGATAGAGAAGCACAAGTCGGTTGTTTTTACTGAAAATTTTGAAGCTTCATCTATTGCCGATGTGGTTGAAAACTGGTCATGGGCCAGGGGTGATAAAGACAGCCGGCTTTCCCTTGATGCCATTCCCGGACCAGAGGGCAGTACCGGAAACAAAAGCCTAAAGATGACAATCCGCAGGGAGGAGGGTGAACGCAATGCAGGCAGTGATTTAATCAAAATTTTTGATAAACGGTATGAACAGCTTTTTTTACGGTTTTATGTGAAGTTTGCCGACGATTATGGATACAATCATCACTTTACCAGCTTATCAGGAGTTGTGGACCCCAAACCTGCACCCAGTGGTTCTGCCGGAAAAAAACCAACCCGGCATTTTAGCAGTACAATTGATCAGTTAACAGGAAACATAAATGGAACAGGTCCTGCAACCACACCTCCCGGTTACTGGTCGCTTTATACCTACTGGCCGGAAATGAATTCCTGGCAAAGCCCGAAAGGTGAACCCGACGGCCGTCCTAATCCCTATTATGGCAATAATTTTATGCCCAAAGATCCGGTTCCTGCGAAACGGGGCGAATGGCAGTGCGTTGAAATTATGATCCGGGTAAATTCTGCACCCGACAAAATGGACGGTGCCCATGCTTTCTGGATCGATGGTGAACTGGTGGGACATTGGGATCCGCTGGAGAAAAACCCGGTTAGGGGCTACTGGAGAGGCGATCGTTTTATCAGCAATCCTGACCATGAAAAAGCCGAACCTTTTCAAGGAATACGATGGCGCAATTTTGAGGATAAAGAACTATTTGAAAAACTTAAAATTAACCGACTGAGGGTGCAGAACTATGTTTCGGGCACTTCATGGAAAAATGTGGATAAGTATGCGGAAGAACATCCTGATTTTAAAATTAACCGGGAAGAAGCAACCGTGTGGAAAGATCATTTTGTTGTGGCAACAGAATACATCGGGCCGATTGTTCCTAAAAAGAAATAAGCAGAAAACTTGGATTGTGTACCAAGTGTAAGTCGTTAATACTATTATGAAACAAATTATTAAATGGAAGAAGCTCCTGGCAGTAGTGTTGATTTTACTAAGCGCAGGAATTCTTGGTGCTCAGGCACCGAAAAAGCCCTGTGAAGATGGACCGGCCTGGCCTGGATACCGGCTGCGGGGAGCAAACATTGTTACCCAGATAACAAAGGAAGACATTGATTTCTTTGCAAATGACTGGGGAGGAAACTCTGTGCGGATACTGGTAAATAATCTGGCACCGGCACCGCCTGCAAAACCTGAACCTCAGAAAATGAATGCGGTTTACCGTACGATCGATCTCTGCCTTGATGCCGGATTATACACAGTTCTTTCATTTAGCCCTTCATTTGAAGATAACGATGTGTTTTTTGAAAGTGAGGCGTATATGGATTCTTACATCGAGGTCTGGCAGGAAATTGTGAGCCGGTATGCTAATGATACCCGCGGCGTGGCATGGGATTTAATGAACGAGCCGCATGATGCCCTTGCCAATACCCGCTGGTTGCCCTATGCCAAAAGGCTGGTTGCGGCTATAAGAGAAGTTGATTCCCTGCACACCATTGTGGTTGAACCTCCTGGCTGGGGCTGGCCCTCTGGCTTTGAACACCTCCTGCCAATTGATGATGATAACATCGTTTACAGTTTTCATTTTTACGGACCAATGGATTTTACCCACCAGCGTAACAATGGAATGCTCAAAGCTACTGAAGAACAATGGCTCGCAAGGAAATACCCCGGCCATATCCAAGGCGAATATTGGGATAAGGCCACAATCAGGCGGCACATTCAGCCAGCCTTTGACTGGGCTCATAAACACGATGTGAAAATGTGGTGTGGTGAATTCGGGTGCACTCGTTGGGCAGTGGGTGCTGAACAATGGATTCATGACTTCATTTCCATTCTTGAAGAAGAAGAGATTGGCTGGTCGTGGTATGCCTACAGGGAATGGTACCCCATGGATATCGAAATGGATCCCGATGCACGGCTGGAACGCACGGAGCGTTCAGAAACCAGGCTGGTAAAGTATTTTAAGCAGTTTTTACTTAAGTAAGTCACAGTACTACAGATATTTAGCTGTTATTCATATTAAAGATTTAAATCATGATTAAAACAGGAATTGTAACCGCACTGACATTTTTTGTCTTTACACTTTGCATTGGACAAAACAAGGAAAACATTCTGTTCTCCGAGTCCTTCGAAGATGAAAACCTGATTTCAAGAGAATGGTACGACGGATCCGTTGCCAGGATTTCAAAAGATGCCTGTAAAGGGAAAGGCAGTATTGAGTATGAATGGGTGAAGGGAGAACAGAAGGTACAGGGTTCTTCCGGTTTCAGGCGCCTGTTTGAGCCTTCTGAAGAAATCTACCTCCGTTATTACTTGAAACTTTCGAAAGGCTGGCAGTGGACCAACGTTAACTACCACCCGCACCTGACCCATTTTATGACAACTGAAAATTCAGCACACCACGGACCGGCAGCAAGCCATCTCACATTGTATATTGAACCGGTTAATGGAAAGCTCAGGCTTGGTGCCCAGGATATACAGAATAAAGATATGCCCCACGGACTGACACAGGGTGAATTAAGAGGAGGATACAACGGCAAATTGTACGACAGCAAAGAAATTGTTTTTGATGACAATGAATGGCATTGCGTGGAAGCTTACTTTAAGCTAAACAGCCTCGACTTGACAAATGATAAACCAAACAGGGACGGTATCGTGATAGGTTGGGTCGATGGTAAAGAGGTAATCAAACACACCGACATCATTTTGAGGTCAACTGATTTTCCGGATATGAAATTTAACCAGTTTTTGATGACCCCTTATTTTGGACCAGGCCTCCTTAACAACAATCAAAAACTATGGATCGATGAGATGGTTGTGGGAACAAAAAGAACCGGATGTTTGTAAAAATTCTGTTTGTTTGAACTAATAAATTAAAAAAATGAAAAAATTATTGTTCTTGTTATTGAGTTTCACATGCCTTCAGTTGGGTGTATTGGGCTATAATTTAAATGAACATCCCCGAATCTTTATCAACAAAACACAGTTGCCGGTTCTTGCGAAACATGCAGAAGGGGCATTGAATGATGAGTACCGGCAGATAAAAGCTCTTGCAGACCGTACAGTGGAGCAGGGGCTTAAAAGAATAACCAATCGTTTTTCCCCGCCCATCGGTCTCGTCTGCTGCGGAATAAGCTACCTGGTTGAGCGGGAGCTTGGAAATGATTCCGAGAAGTATGCTACAGCCATCAAAAAATATTGGGGAAACGGGGAAATGCTTAATATGGATGGTGATGGTTTTTTTGGATTCCATGGCATGTTGTACGATTGGATATACGATGCACTTTCCGCCGAAGAAAGAAAAATCTATGGCGACCAGCTTGGTCAATGGCTGCGACATTATACCGATACACCCGAAATAACTTTACGAAGTGGGCACTGGTGGTACAATCAGACCTGGGGACCTGCTCATCTGAATACTCCACATGCAAGAGATGGGATAACACCTAAATTATTTGTTGCCCTGGCCCTTAAAAATGCAGGTACCATTCATGAGTCGGATGCCGGGCAGTTCCTCGATTCCTGGAACCAGCGCATTCCTGCTGAATGCATTCCGGCATTTAATGAAATGGGAGGTGTATGGTCGGAAAGTATGGGACACGGCGAATATGGCCCTGTTGTTGTCATTCCGTGGGCTTTCGAAGCCTGGCGCACTGCTACGGGTGAAGACCTGTTTTCTAAATGTTCCCCCACCAGCTATCTGCCTGAAATGACTCTATGGGCCAAGCATACCACCGTACCATTTGCCAATCATACAGCTTGGATCGACGATAATGAAGCATCACCGCCCAGAGCTTTTTCACGAGTTGCTCCTATACTGGCTGCACGGTACAGGGATCCTGTGGCCAATGCTGTTAGCGAAGAAGGTGCAAGGGAGGGATGGAGCAGAATTCCCTGGGAACGCTTTCTGTTTTACAATCCAAAAATCAAATCCAGCACCCCCAAAAAAGAAAAATATGAACTTGCGTATCATTTCAAAGGAGCCGGGCATGTTTACATGCGTGAAAAATGGAACGATCCCAACAGTACCTGGGCATTTTTTGGGGCAGGTCCTTCTTTTGCAGGTCATTCAAGAGATGATGAAGGTCATTTCATGATTTCAAAAAAAGGATACCTCGTGTTGCGGGTTGGTGGTTCGGGTCCTAACGACCATGATTATTACAGAGGAGGTTCACTTGCTTTTAATATTGTTACTATTTTCGATGCGGAGGAAACATTTCGTCGCACTAATCCCCGACAGGAAAATGGGGTGAAAAATGAAAACGACGGAGGAATGATTCGCCATCTCTACAGCTCAAATTCACGTGTTGACCGTGCTGAAATTAAATCGTACCACCATAACACTAATTTTACCTATGCTGCAGCTGATCTTTCCAAAGCATATTCACCGCATAAAGTAAACGAAGTTACACGACAGTTTTTCTACCTAAGAGGCGATAAAGAGTTTTTCATTATCTTCGACCGGATTGAGGCGACTAAAACCTCCTTTCCGAAGCACTGGTTTCTTCATATCCCCGGTGAACCCGAAATAGATGGGAAAGAGACCATTCTAACTCCTGGGCATGTTTTCACCTACAATGGAAACACAGCTACCTGGCTCTCCGATCCGGCTGGGGAGGAAAATGTGCTTTCAACCGGCAGGGCAAGGGCATTCTTTACTACCCTGTTGCCTAAAAATCCCGTGATTACCAAACGTGGAGGTGAAGGACACGATATGTGGGGACATCCAAATGAACCGACTGCTCAGTACAACCATACCAGTAGCGACCAAAATAACAGAAGGAAATTGCCCATTGTACCATGGAGGTTGGAAATTGAAGCACCACAAGGCGATGAGAGAGCCTATTTCCTGAATGTGATTGAAATTGGTGAAGAAAAAGATAAAGCAATGACCGGGCTGGAATTAATCGAGCAGGATGAATTTTACGGAGTGAGAATCAATACTTCCGGAAAACCTGTAGAGGTAATGTTTTCAAAACAGGGAAAAACCTCTGCCCGTGTAAAAATTGATAACAAGAAACAACAGATACTTAATTAAGTAACATGGCGCAAGAAAATTTGAGGCGAAAGAATATGCTTATAGTAGTTTTAATATTGTTGATGGGTTTTTATGCAGGAAATGCTGTTGAACAATCCGGTAAACGTGAGGTATCTGCCTCTGATCCGGCAGGGCAAGCCGCGAAGACATTTGTGATCCAGTCACCACTTATCAATTTGGATGAATTTCGCGAGCTGGCCAAACAAGCTGTGCGTTTGAAGCCGTTTGGAAAAGTGGAAATAAATATTAGCGAACTGGCGCAAAAAGGGTTTCATGAAATCCCGCCCGGACTGAATTTCTGGTACGAATATGCAAGTTATAACCCAACTCCGTATAAGTTTTTTCCCGACCCGAAAATTGTGCCATTTATCCCGGCAGATTTTGTAAAGAAGAACCGCGAATTATTGCTGGCAAAAGCGAAAATCCTTCGTGAATACGGACTTGGAGCTGCTTTTTGGAGTTACGAACCTAATTTTTTGCCCGAAGAATTTTTCGAAAAATATCCTGAGATGATGGGGGCAAGGGTTGATCATCCGCGACGTGGGAATTATCCGGCATTTGCTCCCTGCATTAGTGTGAAAGAAACACAGGAAATGTTCGCCAATATGGTTGCCGAATTGCTGCGGAATGTTCCCGAAATACATACGTTCTTTTTCAAAACCAATGATGCAGGTTCGGGGATTTGTTGGTCCGATTGGCTCTATTCTGGACCCAATGGGCCAACACATTGTAAAAACCATAGCGCGGGCGAGCGAATTGAAGTTTTAATGAATACGTTCAAAAATGGAGCTGCACAAGCCGGACAGGATATTTCTATTTATCTTACCGGATCAATGTTTTCTGATGAAGAGAAGGCAGATATTTTCAACCATTTGCCGGAAGATTGCTATTTTCAAGGTCATAATTCAGATCAGATAAAGGGAATAAGCAGTATGATTGTGGGTAATTATCCGGTTCGTGGCCTGGTCGATCCAATTGAAATTGCTCGAAATATCAATACTGCACGGAATGATTCTGCCAGAACTGTTTTCATAAATTTTAGGGCATCTTACGACAGGGCATCCGAACATATAGGAGTCATCGAAAAGTTCATGGATATTTTGGTCGATAACCTGAGTAACCCTATACAAAAAGAACAGGATCAATTATCTCAGTTATGCACTAAATGGGCCGGAGAAAAAAATGCAGGACAATTGTTCGATGCTTTTTCGGCATTGAGAAACGCCAACAGATATAAAAGTGAGAATCTCGGCGGTGCTTCGGGAATATATTGGGGCGTTACCGCCCGCCACATAACCCGGCCATTGGTTGTCGCTCCCGGCAGGTTGTCGGCTGAGGAAGAAGCTTATTTTTTACCCTTTGTTTTTAATCCTTCCGAAGAGGAAGCACGCATGGATTTTACGGATATTCACGGGGCGCACCGAACTATCACTTCGGGAGTAGTGAATAATTATGTTTCGATGATTGACTCAGTTGTTGTTAACCTTAAAAGTAGTAGTGAAAATGCACCGGAAAAGGATTTTCTGCAAAATATGGCGAAGGCACTGAAAATACACAGCAGTATTTTCCGTAGCATTGGAAATTTTGCCGAAGCACAAGCCATTCGCGATCGTAATTCAGAAAAGCTCAGCCTGGCTCCTCACAGGCCCGATAAAACCCCGACTTGGGAAGGCGATCCTGATTTGCAGGCCTTCAACACAATTATGCGCAACGAACTGGATAACACACTTGAACTGATTCATGTTTTGGAAAACGGTGGAATGGAATTTATATCGCACGCAGATGATCCAAAATTAGAAGATACTTTTCTGCTCGGGCCCAATTTAATTGCCCAACTCAAAATGAAAAGGAAAATCATGCTCAAACATTGGGCTGATATTGAGGGGTACATGACTACACCGTTTAAGTAGAAAGCTCAAGCAACAATTAAATCGTTACGAAAAGTTGAATCGTTAGTGAAAATGTGGGAGCTTGAACCGCAGATGGAATTACTATCTGATAGAGAAGAAGATGAAGCCGAAGCCTATGTAACCGCAAGCGGAGAGGGGGAATATGTTGTTTTATTGCATGTAAACTAAACCCGGATACAATTTCCTGTTTTTCCTGTAGCGCAATGATTATTTTGAATTATAAAATTTTTCTCGTTGCAACTTAGTTGGGATTATTTTATCCCCGCGCAAAGCTCGGGGTAAGCGAAACAGTCGACACACCAATCCCGAAGCGGGTTGAATAGGTGATAATCAGCTAATTTTAATCCTTGATTTGCATATTTTCTATTTTTCTATTACCGGTAACACAATACAGGATTGATATTTTTCATTGTGGTAGATTGTTTGTTCTGCTTTTATCATAAAAATATCCGTTGCAAAATTATTCCCGGTATTCAGGTTTCTGTCAAAACGCGGAAAGTTACTGCTTGAAATTTCAACGCGAATTTTATGGCCTTTTTTAAACAGGTTACTGGTTGCCCACAAATCAATTGTGTATTCGTAGATTTCTCCGGGCTTGATGTTGGACGGCGTTTCTCCAGCGTTTCGATGGCTTGCCCTGATTATTCCTTCGCAAAGCCGCATCGCCCTGCCATCAGGATAAACATCAACAAGCTTGGCCGTGAAATCGGTATTTTTTGCAGAACTTGAAGCAAATAAAATGACTTTAACAGGTCCGGTAACTTCTAAATCTTGTTTTAACTCGGAAGTTGTATAAACCAAAACGTCTTCCCGTTTTTCAATAGTTGTTTGGTCGTAAGGGCCCATTGTTTCTTTTGAAATTACAGGCTTGGCCGGATCGTATGTAAATTTATCGGGCTGGTCGTTTTTGGCCAACTCAACACTCAATCTGCCGTCGCCATTTAAGGTGTTGGCTTTCCCGCCGCTGTGTAAGTAATAGTTACGGTATGTCGTGCGGGCAAGTGGCCACTCATTTTCGAAACGCCATTTATTTGCCCCCATCACAAAAATCTTCACAGGAGGTTCTTCCATGGCACCGTTGTCAACGCCTTTCAACTGGTTATCGAACCAGCGAAGCTGGAATTGCCGGTTATTGAAGGATGCCTCTTCTCCAAAATCCAATTCGCCAACTTCCCGCTTTCCCATACTATGCACCCATGGTCCAATCATCAACTTCTGTTTTTTTCTTATTTCCGGTGCAATATTATTGCTTGTCATTTTCATGAAATTTTCGATAGTGCCTTTCAATAAAATATCAAACCACCCACCAATATTATAAACCGAAGCAGTTATTTTGGAATAGTTATCTCCAACGCTTGTTTCTTCCCAAAACTTATCGCGGTTGGGGTGCGACAACCAATCACGAAGGAAAGGGATCCGCCAGCCCATTGCTCTATCCATTTCAATTAGAGGGAGCGTCAGGAGAACACTGTCCATTCGGTGTTGCATATATTCATTTGGCACCATAAAGGGCTGGGTCATTTCAAGGCTCCAGGGGCCAAATAAATCCAGAAAGAAAGCTCCGTTTTGATAAACGGTACTGTAAAAATCGGAAAAAGTGACTGCCGGAATCATTGTTTTCAGGTACGGGCTTATTGGCGCCGGCATCCACTGCGTAAAGCCAACATAGGAACCTCCGGAAGTCCCGATTTTTTCATTGCTCCAGGATTGACTTCCTGTCCATTGCTGCATATCGTAACCATCTTGTGCTTCAGATTGCATAGCATAAAATTGCCCTTCCGATTCATATCGGCCTCTGGTGTCCTGAGCGACATAAACATAACCGCGCTCTGCAAAAAAATGCCCTTCCTTATTCCCTGACCCTCCATTTCCGTATGGCGTTCGGATTAGGATGACAGGGAAAGTGCCCACCGTATCCGGTCGGTATATATTTGTTGAAAGCCTTATCCCATCGCGCATGGCAACTTTTACATCCAACTCTTCAACAACTCGGTAAGTTGGTTGTGATAGGGATGCGAGGGAAGAAAACACAAAGAAAAGAATGGTCAGAATATTCATCTTGAATGGATGAGATTTTTTCATAAAGTGTAGTTTTTGAATTCAGGAAATAACGTTACTGCATTTTTGTAGTAAATCTATCGATTACCTTCCTCGGAAGTTTCAGCCCTTTGAATTCTCCATCCACATCCCATGAAGTCATCGGTTTTATTTTACTGCATTAATTAATGAACGACCAAAACTTCAGGCCATTCCTTTATCATTTTGTTTCCCGATTCGTCTATCGATTCAATTTCAGCCTCATACAAGCCAAATCCCCTTTCCTGAATTTTCTTGCTGAAAACAAAGTCTGATTCAGAACGGTCGCCTTCCTTTCCATCATTGTTTAGTTCCATCTCAAAGAATTTCTTCGGATCGTCTTTTAAGCGAAGCCTGGCTTTCACGCTTGTAATCCTTCCTCCGTCATAAATTTTTACCTGGATAGTGTTGTCCCCTGAGATTTTGACCCATTGCAATTCCGGTGGGGTTTCATCTTTTCCTTCCACTTTAATGTTGACAACACCACGGTTTATGATGTGCATAGGATAATCGGGCAGCCAATATTCGGCAAAAAACTTAATAATGTGGTCTTGAGGGCAATCCGACGATACAACAGGAACTGAATATTTGGCCGAAGCCCCAACATGATCATAATTTGCCCAATTGTCAGATTCCCGGATATGGATTCCGTTTGGATTAATAAAGGGATCCGAACTGTATAAAGAAGTACGAAAATACTTTCCATTGTTATTGACCAAAATCACGATTGATTCGCCTGGATTGGCAATTCCATCCCCATTTCCATGGCCTAAAAAAACGGTTGCGGTATCGTTGCCTGCTGCTGCCACGCTATATTCTTTTCCATCTGCAATAACAAAATTTGTAAGTTCGGGCGTGTCCACTCTTATCGGTAGATCAATGAAGTCGATCCATTCATTTCCTGCATCATCCCTGATCGTCAACTTAAATCTTTCTATTTCAACACTGTCATTATCTACTTTGAATATAAAAGGGGTTTTCGAATTTTTTATTTCTTTTTTATCCAAATCGCCAAAATCTGAATTCGCTTGCAACACAACTGCACTTTTTCGGGTGGGCTCCAATTTTGCAGTTACTTGGTTTGCCGCAGTTGCACCTTTATTTAAAAGACTGATTGACAACTTAATTTCTTTTTTGTGTGTCGACCAATTCCTATTTTCAACGTTAAAGGAAGCTACATAAATATTTGGGGCATCTTCTTCTTTATTAATCCCAATCTCATGAATGCCACCGTCCAGGTCGATTTTCAATTGCCCTTGGTTGTTGCTTTTCAACTGATATCCTGAAGATTTACCATTTTCAGGATGAAGGTCATGAATCCGGTAGATTTGATTCTTTTCATAAATCGGAGGTGTCGTTACTGATAGGTTTACGTACTGCATCAGTTCACCGTCAGGTAGAAATGAGCGAACGGAACATCTGAAACCCCGCTTATCTACATTTTCAAGAAGTGTAAAACCGGGAACGTTTCGGTTAGAATTTACCTGATAATCCCATACTTCGAATGAAGGATAGACATCAATATGATCCCACCGTGCAGGTTTCGAAGGTGGGTTTTCAAAAGTACTCAACAAGAATTCAAACATTTCCCCAAGTCCGGAGGTAGAATGCCCGGCTTGATAGATTTTAAATTCGTAGTTGTCCATTACCTGTGCCCAAACCTTGTTCATGTCCAAGTGATAAGCCCTAATGAAATCCTGATCGCCATAATTAAGGCGTACTTTCATGCCGCCATAATTTTTGTACATGTCCTGATGCCGGTACTCCACGGGGAAATCTTTAGGCCCAATAACAAATTCCGTTGAACCGCAAAAGTTTCCGGCCGCACAAACCATATCCGGATATTTCCCGCCTATCCAAAAGGTCATAAAACCTCCCATTGACAAGCCTGATATGGCCCGGTGCCCGCGATCGGCAATTGTTCTGAAATTGGAATCGATAGAATTTACCAGTTCAGGAAAATAGAGCGGGAATTGCCGGTAAGTTTCCACAGGCCCGATATTGTACGGCCTCAAATAGTATTCTTCATCTGGCCGCCGGTTATATCCGTCGGGTTTTACAACGATCACCTCATGGTTTGCAACAAAATTAGCGATGTTGTCACCGTCATTGCTTTGCCCTTCATCGGCCCGGAAATCGTTGATGCTTCCGAAATACCGCTGCGACCAGCCATGGTAATAATAGATGACCGGATATCGTTTTAACGAATCTTCATCGTACCCCGGCGGCAAAAAAATACGGTAATTCCGAATCTCGCCAAAAACATTACTGTAGTGGGTTTTGTCGAGTATTGTTGCGCTTTGGGGAAAGGCCTGGCCACTAAAAAGTAAAATGGCAAAAAATAAAATGGGGGATAAAAAAGATGTTCTCATACTCTTTTTTTATTGTGTTTGATATTTATCTTCCAATAGTTTTTTATAGGAATAAAAACTTTCGTATAATTTCGATAAAACTACAAATTATTTATTTTGCTTACAAAACAATATTATATTTGTTCGATATTTTTCAAAAAGTCAACCAAAAGAATTAAGAAAAACAACAGTGATAAACAAAACATGGAAAGTAAAAACAGCACACAGTCACGCTTGCTTTCGCTCGACTTCTTCCGTGGCTTTACCATGGTATTGCTGGTTGTGGAATTCACGCACCTTTATAGTTATTTGATTGCCCCCGAGTTTAAAGGCACAATCATTCATTCAATCGGCACTCAGTTGCACCATCATCCCTGGAACGGCTTGCGCTTCTGGGACCTTATCCAGCCTTTTTTTATGTTCATTGTAGGTGTGGCCATGCCTTTGTCTTTTGCTAAACGGACGGCAAAAGGTGAATCCTATCGTTCAATTTTGAAGCACATTTTGCTTCGTTCTTTTTTGCTTCTCTTGTTGGGATGGGCTTTGTCTTGTATTGCCCGTGGCGAGATTGTGTTTCACTTTCAAAATGTATTGGCACAACTATCGGTAACGATTCTTATCGCATTTCTCATCATGAGAAAACCAGCGTTTGTACAAATTCTTTTCTCCATTGGCCTGTTGGTGCTCACAGAAGTGCTTTACCGCACTTTCCCGGTTTCGGGCTTCAACCAGCCTTTTGTTTCCGACCGTAATTTCGGCGCTTGGTTCGACATGCTGATTTCGGGCAAATTATCCAGTGGGCATTGGGTTTCGTTTAATGCAATCCCTACCGCTGGGCATACGATTTGGGGCGTACTGGCCGGACAACTTTTAATGAGCAGTAAAACCAACAAACAGAAACTCCTCATTATGGCAATTGCCGGAGCGATTGGTTTGGTAATCGGTTATGGCTTAAATCCGATAACCCCAATTATCAAAAGGATTGCTACCACTTCATTTGTATTTGCCAGTGGCGGCTGGGCTTTGCTGGGCCTCGCAGCTTCGTTTTGGTTAATCGATATGATGAGCATGAAAAGAGGGGTGCTGTTTTTTGCGGTTGTTGGCATGAATCCCTTGTTTATATATATATTTGCCCATGTTGGCGGTGCAAGATTGATTGACCAAATTGTAAGGCCGTTTACTTTAGCACTTTTTGGTTTCACAGGCGAACTTACGGTGAACCTTATCACTTCGTCGGTAGTGGCTTTTTGTTTATGGTACATCTGTTATTGGATGTATAAACGGAAGCTGTTTATTAAAATTTGAATATGGAATAATACTCAAGAATTATGAAAACATTGATAAAAATACTGTTTGTTATTGGCGTTGTTTTGTTGATTATTAACTTGTTCGGGTTGTTTAAAACAATGCGTAATCCAGAAGTTTATACGCTTGAAAACACCATTCGTAACCGCTTGAACGATGTGACAATCAAATATCCCGAAATCAAGGAAATGTTGAAAAGAAAACCGGATGAAAACAACATTGAGTTTGCCGTAAGGGTAAATAAAGTTGTCAACGACGGCTTTGCCCACTATTGGAAGGCAGAGGGTATTGAAAAATATCATTTGAGGGTTCCGATTTGGGAAAATTATATGTTGTATGCCGCTTCGTACCTAAACCCTAAACGTTACGAGCGATATGAGTTTAGTAACTATAAGAAGAACCTGGAGCGAGGTGTTGGTTTGTGTTCCACGCACTCAACTGTTGTAAAAGGTATTCTGCTCGAAAACGGTATCAAGGCAGAGTTGTTGGATGTTGGTGGTCGCCACGTTGTTGTACGTGCCGAGTTTGACGATAATTCCGCGTACATATTGGATCCCGACTATGGGATTGTTGTACCTCACGACACGGCGGCAATTACCGCAAACCCGGAACTGGTGCGCGGTCCTTACAAAAACATGGCTGATTTGTACTACGCAGATGCCGTGGATCCATATACAACAGATTTATTGGTTAAAATCTTTGGAGACCACAAACACGTCTATTCAGTTGATAATTGGTTTGAAGGTTTCTCCTATTGGGCAATTTGGATTCTGCCCCTTCTATTGATGTTGCCCTTCGGAATTTCTATTTTCAAGAAAAGATAGAATTATGTATTGGTTCAGTATATTGTTTTTTGTTTTGATTTCGGCTTCAAACTGCTTCGCACAGTATCAACCGATTAGTCATCGAAAAATTTCATCGAATGAAGTTGCAGTAAAAACCGCAGGAAGTTATTCCAAATCGGGAACAACCTATGTGTTGGCAAACGATATTTCAAGTGAAAAAAGCACTGTTTTTCTTGGAAAGGATGTAACGCTCGATTTGAATGGTTACACCCTAAAATATGCAGACGCAAACTATGGACACATTCCAAATTCAGGTTTTGAAGAAGGGTTAAAAAATTGGGACATTTCGAAAGCTCCCGGAGCAAAGGTGGTGAACACCGCCGATGTACACGTTTTTTTGGGCGAAAAAATTATGAGCCTTCAGGCCGGGGATGAGATTACGTCTGACTACGTTTATCTTCCGGTGGCCAACCGTTCCTATTTTGCCATGTGCGGAATTACAGGGAGGTATTATCACGACATGAAAAAATATCCTGATGACGAAATGAAAGTGAGCGTGTATGTGGAAGATGAAACAGGAAATGAAATAAAATGCACTACGGAATATGGTGACGGCATCCGGCAAAGCTGTCCGGTTGAAGCAAAAAGTCCACGCTTAGGCGGAGGTTTTGTTTATGCGCATTTAAAGAATCTGCCTGCAGGGAAATATCGTGTACGCATAAAAGCAGATACGGATTGTCTTGTTGATGAAATTGATATCCGCCCTGCAATGGATGTTGGCATAAGCATCATAGAAAAAACGGTTCCTTTGGCTCACTACGATCATTTGATTATGGAGTCGCGCCCGCCTACAATCCCTTCTTTTTATGATTATACCGAAGACTTTGAAAAAGGAAACCCTTTGTCATCCTTGCCACAAATTGCCGGGAGCGGAACAATCACAATTAAGAACGGAACAATAGAAAGTGGCGTGGCTGGCATCCAATCCTGGGGTATTCAATCTTCTGCGCCCGATGTGAAAATTGTTCTAGAAAATGTGAAAATTAAAACAAGCGGCATCAGTTCGGGTGCAGCAGATATTCCTTATGCACACATCAATAATTGTCTTTTTGATGTTGATATGCCTTTCCTGATTCAGCGCCATGTTGGACTCTGCGCTGTAATTATTAGAGGGGAAAATGCAACCGAAATCTCGAATTCCGAATTCAATGGAGGACAAGGCTGTTTGTCGGTAAAAGGGAAAAAATCCCTTGTGCACGACAATCTTTTCATTAACAATCAAACGGTTACAAATCATTATAGCATAATGGGCACGGGCGATAGTTCCAAAATCTATAACAACCGTTTTGAACCCATACAAGGTTCGGGCATTTACGTGAGCCGCTACACGGAAGTTTTTAATAATGTTTTCAATATTGAAACTTCACCGCCAACTTGCGAATATGGGAATGAAGAATACAGCGTTGCAGCGATCCGGCTTGGTGACTACAATGCTGAACCGGGGTCCGCAAAGGCTTCGGTTGGCAACCGGATACACCACAATAAAATAAGCATCCTGGCGAAAGATTATCCGAAACCCGAAAAATATATCCCTATGGCTTGGGGGGTTTTTTATAGTGCCAGCGGTGGAGAAAACTTCGTTTACAATAATGAAATAACGATAAACAAAGTGGAACCTGGCTCAAAAGTAAAAACAGCAGCAATCTATATTTGCGGGGGGCCAAAGTATTTTGGAGGCCAATTTTACAATAATCATATCACTACTAATGTACCAGCCGCCTGGATTGCCACCATGTACGGTGGTGCCTCCAACTCGAAACTCTATAACAACACAATCGTTTCGTTGAATGGAGCGAATTTCAAAACTTTCCAGATCGGACATTTGGGTTGCAACAATTGTGTGGCAAAAAATGTTGAATTCAGGAGCAATACAGTAGAAGGTGGGAAATTTGAAATTGGGTACACGGATCAGGATCACAGTTTTGCGGTTTATTGGAAATTGAGTTTGACTGTTAAGAATGAAAATGGGGGCTCGGCTCAAAATGTTGATGTCGAAATCTTAGATAAGCATAATGAAGTAGTGCTGAAAACAAAAACGGACAGCAACGGAAAACTCTCCGCTGAATTGCCGGAGTATTTAGTAGCGGGGAATGACAAAAATAGTTTGTCTCCTTACACTATTGTTATTCGCAATTTTAAAGAGAAAGTAACCCTGGATCAAGACAGGGAAATTGTGCTTTCTGTGCGTTTAAACTAAAATCCTATAAGCACAACCACAGAGCAATAAATTATGTTCAGTTCAATTTGTAATGATGTGGCAAATCTTTCGTAACGTTTCACAAATATTTTTGTAATTCAAATTAATTGCGAGAAAAAATGACAATAGCCTGTGTTATATAATTTACATTCTTATTTTTGGCCCCGAATTTTTAAAGTGTAAGATTTTAAAAATGGATAAATTGTATGATGTTTTGTTATAATGGATATGTGGGCCATTACACTGATCAATCGACAAACCCCTGGGATTGCATAAAAGAAGCCTATCGGTTGCTGGGGCATTGAGCGGAGAAGCGGACGGGCTAAAATACCTGGACTATACCAAGCAAGGGAAAAAGACCATCCGTATTTCTTTCTTTTTAATCATTCTGAAAAGTACAGCCCTACCTTGTCGTGCATCGTGTATAGCCGGTATTTTTTGCCGTCGAAAACTAGGATTGGACTTGATGTATCGCCCTCAACCATTGGGTTTCCAGGATATTTCTTCCAATGGATCAAATCTGTTGACATGGCCACATTGGAAGTCCATAAGGCATTCTCATCCGGGTCTGCCCAGTTCGGGTTGGTTGAACCGTGATAATACATGTAATAACGTCCTTCAAATTTTACAATCTGGTTGGCCGCTACTGCTCCTTCGTCATATTTTTCCGGTCCCATTTTCAGTACCGGTTCATCCTGAATGTTGGTCCAGGTTATTTTATCTTTGGAAGTGGCCAGCCAGATCCCCAAATCATTTCGTTCGTAAAAAAGGTACCATTCCCCGTCTTCAATCCATACTGTGGGTGTTCCGTAAGGTGCAGGAATGGTATCGCCATTGGTTTGCAGAATTGTCAAATCACCCTGTTCTTCCCAGTGGATGCCGTCGGTTGATGTAAGCAGATGGGCGATATCATTTTTCCCTTCGGCATACATGTAATAAGTGCCGCTGTTTTTTATCACAAACATATCTTCGGTCCACTTTTCATCAAAAATAGGATTGCCGGCATACCGGGACCAATTAATTCCATCGTTTGAGGTGGCATAACCCAGGTATTTCGGAATTGTATCCCCTCCGTTATATCCCGAATACCACATCCTGTAAAGGCTGTCTTCCTTCAGGATATAGCCGCGTTCCCTGATTTGCCTATCCCATGTGCCATGATTAGTCCCGCTAAAAACCGGATTATTTTTATACGGTTTGAAATCAACCATTTCCGAAGGGAATTCTTCGGTTAAATTTTTATTCTTTTGCTGATTTTTACAGGCGGCGAACGTCATTAGCATAAGTGCCAAACTGAGTTGAAATGCTATTACTGTTTTTTTCATTTTTTTTTAGATTTTTGCATTTATAAATCGATTGTGCTGTTTTTGTTCAAATGCACCATCTTTTTCTTTTTACCGGTTAATATTGTATAAGGCGAAAAGAACTTTTTTTCATCACCATCTACTGAATATTCAGGCAATTCAATACTCACTTTCCCTGTTTTCCCGGCCTTGCGGTTCGCCACCTCTTTCCCTGTACTGTCAATGATTTTAATTTCAACGCCCGGCTCATTTGTGTTAATCCCCAGTGTCCACAAAACAGTATAGCTGTGGGGTAAATCTGTTGCATCAATTTCAAACTCCATTCCTTCAAATTTATTGGAGCGGAACTCAATATTTTCAGCTTTCTGGCTGGAGGATCCCATCCTTACGGGAACAAAATCAGCAGCAGCATTTTGCGCTTTTGTGAAGGTGTTGTCAAACAGTTTGGTTTCAGTTGCAGTACCATATCCACTGGCAACCCAAACCGGGGTTACATTTGAGGTAATTCTGTTGTTATATATCTGTCCTCCCCGGGCATTGCCAATATAAAAGGCGTATGCTTCGGCATTTGATCCCGGGTCTTCCTGTACAATCACAATTTCGTTTCCGAAAATGTAATTGTCTCCAGCGCTGGTACTGAAAAAGAATGCATTGGCAGCCGGAATATAGTCAGGATATTCTTTGAATTTTTTCCCGGTAATATGGAATTTATTATTGTAAATCCGGTTTCCGTATGCTCCGCGTGGAGAACCCAATTCGGCACCGTAATCGGCTACCCGGATAGCATTGGTGCTGTAATGTTCATGATACTCGCAGGATGGGGGCGAGGCTTTTATATAGAATTCGTTGTTAAAAATTTCTATGTTTTTATGCCTGAATATTTCCAGTCCGGAGCCGATTTCCGGTTTAAAAATGTTTTCAAATATCATTGAACCGTCGCCCATAGCCATAATGCTATAATGGTTGGTAACAAATTGTCTGTTTACAAAGTAGTTATGATGAACTTTCGATTCCAGTCCCTTTAGTACTAAGTTGCCCTGTCCCCCGTAAAATTCGGAATACGAAACTTCGGACGCCTGTGTGCCCCTTAAATCCACCGCGTAGAATGAAGAACCGTGCCTGTTGATGATAAACGGGTTATCAACATAAAACTTACAATTGGTAATGGTTGCATGTGGCACATCCACTGCGGTTGCATTAATCCCTTCGGTTTCAATTTTTACATTATCCAAAATGACCCGGACATCATTAGCGGTTGATTGAATTCCCCATGTCATGATCCCCGGGGTCCCGCATCTAATCACCCCGTTTTTGATGGTTACCGTGCCCCTCCCTTTCACTTTGGGTATATCGGGGAGGGATGTACCTAAATTAAAATCATCCGTATAGTCATAAAATGCACCGTGCACCCCTTGATGCAGGTGGCTGTAATGACTGAAAGGATGGGTTTTTTCAACGATACCGATACCAACATCCATGGCAGGCCGGATATCGATTTCATCTACAAGGCAATCGGTTTCAGCCTTAACTTTTATCCGGTATTTTCCTGCTGGCAGATTTTTAAGATGAGCGAAAATGAAACCGCCACCGAGGCGTGTGGAGCGATTCAAAACGGGGGTAGCTACCATCGTTGTATCGCCATACTGATTGATACATTCCACCTCGTTTCCGTTTCCATCTTCTACATACACGCTGATTTTCATGTCGTTATTCATATCGCCCCTCATGTCGTGGTAGTATCTGCCGGTAACGCCGCACATGGCAAAATAAGAACGGCCTTCAACCGGTAAATTTATATAAGGTGAGCGAACCACATCGCCGGGTTGAAGGCTTAATACTTTTTCACCGATAAAGGAATGGACTTCGGCCGTGTTGACCACTTTGGCTCCCGGCGCCCTGGAAACATCCCAGCCTTCCAGTCCGTTTTCAAAGCCCGAATTGGGGATATGTTCGTAATGGCCTCCTGCATAAGTTATTGTATGTCCGTTTAAATCCAGCGTAACGTCTTTCCCGAGGAAAATGGCGCTTTTTTCGCTGACGATGTCATTTGTTAATATATAGGTTGCGCCTGCTTCGGCATAATTGCCGGCCTTTGAGACCGGGATTGCCCCTTCCGGGATTTCCTTTGCCTGCGTTATTGTTCCGGACAAAAGGGAGCAGGTCAGGAAAATTATAAACCGAAAGTAGGTTTGAAAAATGTATTTTACCATGATGCAGGTTGCTAAGTTCATTATTTTTCTAATGATGAATTATAAATCCATAAAATTTATCTTATGCAAAAGATTAAAAGTAACGAAAATAATAAAACAAAAGATTTTAAGAATATAATTCTTGCAATTTTATTCTGAATATGTCGAAAATGAATTGATAATAGGGTTAAAACCAGATGTGAAAGTCAATGCGTTTGCAAAAAGTTATATCCATGACAAAACTCATGTTTCTTTACGCAACCTTCTTGCAACTTTATACATCTTAACTACAACACCAATAAAATCAGCTATATGGAACGCGCACCTTGAACAATCCCAAAACTTTTCCCGGCAGTCACTATGTGGCATCGCCCGGAACCGCCAAACCGGCCCGTCCTTATTTGCCCTCCCGCCTGGTAGCTTCCGGTTACCTTGAATACGAAAATCAGGCTTTAACCTTAAATCTGTTTAATCTTGTCTTGATACTTGTGTCTCTAAATCTTAAAATCTAAAAAAATGAAAACAAAAATCTTAAAATTAAGTGCAATAGTCCTGCTCTTTAGCTTAATGGGGGCAGGGTGTGAAAAAGAAAGAATCGATTATGACCCTGGCAGTATTATCGGTAAATGGAAATGGCTCTATACTATAGGGGGAATCGTGGGTACTACTTATCCTAAAAAAGGAGATACAGTGATATGGGAGTTCACGGAAGATAGTCTGCTGGTCAGAGCCTTAAATGGGGAAACTATCTTTGAAGTAGATGTTCGTGTTTCTGGAGATACGTTGAAGTATTTTGAGTCATCTGAATTAACAGAAACCATGTATAGATACGAAATAAAAGGAGATACACTAAGTCTTTTTCCATTATTAATGGGACCTTTTTCACATATTTATAAACGAGTAAATTAAAAAACCATGAAAAAAATAACCAATTTCTTTGTTGTAATCCTTATGTTGATTATATGCGGAGGATACGCCCAGGAACCCAATGTACAGGATACTGAAAAATTAAAATTTGACCAATCAGGCCACATCAGGCACATTAAATTTGACGGTAAAAACAAAACTGGGCAGTGGGACAGCCCTTCTTCACCGGACGGATTTTTTAAAGGAATATTGGGCGCCAGCGAACTGGACGAGTTCGTCATGAAAAGCAAAAGGGAAGGAAAGCAGGGTTCCACCTATGAACATTACAGGCAGTTTTACAAAGGGGTTGAAGTTGAAGGCGGCCTCTTCATCCTGCATTTCAAGAACGGTAAACTTGCAAAAGCCAACGGGCATTATGTGAATACGGACGGGGTTGATCCTTCCCCGGAATTGACACCGGACGAAGCTGCCAAATCGTATGCTGATTATTTACAGTTCCTCACTACTCACCCCTTAAAATTTCTCCACGGAATGGTAGTTGCCGAAATAGAAACGATAGCGGATATAGACACAACCTACAATGCCAAATTATGCTTTAAGGTTGATCTGCTGGATAGCCTTTCCACTAATGGTGAAACCGGTTACATTGGTGCCCACACAGGGAAAACTGGTTGTTCAATAATTTACTAACCATTAAGAATATAATGATGAAACCTATACTTATTATTCCTTTTGCAATGCTTTTGGCAAGTACTTTAAAAGCACAGGAATACCAGTACGTTCCGTTTCCCGGCTCTAACGCTGTTTGGAGTGAATTATACTGGTCATCTGAATCGCCAGCAGTTTACAACAAATATGCATTGTTTAATGAAGACACAATAATAAATGGTGTAACTTATCATAAACTTTTTCATGCAGCCAATAGTGCAACAATTACACGTGAAAACAGTGTATGTATTGCAGGAATAAGGGAGGATAGCCAGAAAAGGATTTTTGTCAATAGCTCTATGTTTCAGTTTACTCCTGACATTAAAGAAGTGTTGTTGTATGATTTTTCCATCAATGTAGGCGATACCCTTGGGCAGCATAATGATACCATTGGAGCAATCTTTTCACCACCTGGTTATTTGGTCGTAAAAGATATCGATACAATTTTAATTCAAAATTCCATGCGGAAGGTGTTTAGCTTTAATCACTTTCCGTGGACGGTTTGGATTGAGGGAATTGGAAATGTACAAGGACTTATATTTCCATCAGGTGATTTGACAACCGGTGGTGCAAATAGCGAGTTAATCTGCATGCACCAAAATGAAATCTTAAAATATTATAACCCTGATTATGACGGATGTGTCCCTTCTTTTGTAATAAATGATGTAATGCTGACTCCCAACCCCGATGTAAAAGTTTACCCCAACCCGGTAACAATGGGAATTGTCTATTTTGAAAACCTCGATTTTGAAACTCTTGAATTGTTTGATTTAAACGGGAACCTGATACGGGAAGAAACAATAAAGGGGTTAAGCGTATTCGAATTAAAAATACCGTGTCTTTCCCCCGGTGTTTACACCTACCGGCTAACAACCAAAGGGTTAGTGCCTACACAGGGGAAGCTGGTTGTTCAATAATTTACTAACCATTAAAAAATTAAAAATCATGAAACCCTTGAAATGTTTTTTATTCGTGTGTGTTTCTGTTTGTTGCACAGTACCGATTATCGCAACAAATATTCAGCACAAAGTTGTTTTCGGTACCAAAGAAGTGGTTATGGATACCACTGTTGCTCAAGACGGAAATATTTATTCCCTGATTAATTTCCCGGGTTGTAACTTTTTAACGGAGGAAGGAGTTCCCCAACTCCCTGTAAAAACAGTAACCTTGATTATTCCGGCCGGTGAAGAGGCAGTTGGGATTACTTACAAAAGTTCAAGTGGAGGAATTATTTCTTTAAATTACTCGGTAATGCCTGTCCAAAAACCAATTCCAACATCAGTTGATTTTGAGGGTAACGAATTTGTAACGCCTAATAAAAGTATTGGATTAGGCACTTTGTCAATACACAAAAATATTTTAGAATGGGGTTAAAACCCCGTTACCATAGTATTTCCTTAATCCCCCAATTTTATCGGGGCAGGCTGTTCACTAAAGTGAACGGCAATGAAAGAACTCAGATTCAACAATGTTGTGGTTTTATTGCCCCCGATTGCTTCGGGGCAGGCTGTCTGCTTTAGCTGACGGTTTGTGTAAGCCATTGTTGAACTGGGCTTTAGCCGCATTACGACTTGTATTGGTTAAACGCCTAATTCAATAAAAGTATTTATTCGCTTGACGTCGGTTATCCTGTAAAATCTGCCCGGATATTGCGCACCAATTATCTCCGCGGTAACAGTGTGGCGGTGGTTGAGGTATCGCCTGTTTCGTATAACCCGGCAAAAAACCAATTGGAAGTATTTGAATCTGTTGACATCAATATTCAAACTAAACCTTCTGAAAAGGCCATTAAATCATCGACGGTAAGGAATAAAGAGAAATTTAACAGCTATCTGAAATCGATGATAGATAACAAAAACGATGTTGCAAATTTCAGCACCATTACTGAAAAGCAAGCTAAATCGGATACTGCCGGCCTGAAAAGTGGCGCAGCTATTACCGGTATTTCCGTGTATTGCGAATATGTGGTGATTACCACATCTGCCCTGTCCTCATATTTCGACGATTTTATCGAATGGAAAAAACAAAAAGGGATTGACATCGAGTTGGTCACAGTGGAATCGATTTATCAAAACTATACCGGGGATTTAATTTCAGGTATTAACGATAATGCAGGAAGAATCAGGCAATTTTTGTCTGATGCGTATGATAACAGACTGGAATATGCTTTATTGGGAGGGATAGGCGATGTTGTCCCAATTAGATATGGTACAGGGGGCAATGATAGTTGGACTTCTACCACAACAAATGATTATAAAATACCTGCTGATTTATATTATAGCGATTTTGATGGAGATTGGAACGTAGATTCTGATCAGTATTTAGGTGAAAGGAGTGATGATAATGTTGATTACGGAGCTGAAATTTATGTAGGAAGGTTACTTTGTACAACCGGTGCCCAAATCCAAAACTGGACCAATAAACTGCTACAATACGAGAAAAACCCGGGTAATGGAAGTACTTCGTACTTAAGAAAAGCCCTTTACACGCAAGCCGACCAATTACAACAAAATAATCAGGCTACCGATATCGCCAACCGTTTTGGCTCAATCTTTACAACCGATGAAATTTTCAATGAAGAATACAATGGCGTTCCTGATTATAACAGTGCAGAAAGCCTGCAGTTTCCCACCGGCGCCGATGTAATCAATGAAATAAATTCAGGTTATGGGTTTGTAAGCTGGTTTAACCATGGGCATCCTGCCAATGTAGCAGTAGGCACAAAAGGAATAAATGGTTGCGGAAGTAATGACAGAAAAAAGGTAACAAGGACTGATAGTTACAGTGGTTGGTGCCAATATCCGCAAAGTGGCGATGGTCTCGATAACCTTTCAAACAGTACCAACCCTTTTGTGCTTTATACACTGGCTTGCGAAACAACCCCTTTCGATACGTGGGAAAGCATAGCGCCGTCAGATAATTTGGGGGCACAAATCACAAATCTGTCAGGCAAGGGTGGTCCGGTTTTTATGGGAAATACGCGTTATGGGTATGTATATTCTTCATGGTATTTACAAAGAAGCTTTACCAATATTATTGCCGGGGGAACCAGTCGTTTAGGCGCTGCCGAAGCAACTTCAAAAGGCACAAGCGGAGACCATTATGTCTGGTTATCCCACAACCTTATTGGCTGTCCTGAAACTGAAATGTGGACGAGTACACAATCATATTCCAAAAATAATTCAATCTTCATAAATTGATATGTCCCTTTCGAACTCTATTTCCGGCCCCTCGCTTGTCTGCTCTTCCGGCGCATCTTTTTCGGTGGATCTCCTTCCTCAGGGGGCAACGGTCTCCTGGTATCGCAGCAGCAATATAACCCGGGTGTCGGGCCAGGGGTCAAACCCATGCACGTTTGCTGCCAGCAGTGGCGAAATTGGCGAAGGGTTTATAAGGGCCTCTATTGACACGCCTTGTGAAGGCAATGTTATGCTGCCGAGTTAGGTATGTTAATTTAAGCGGGCCCGATCCCGGTGACGTGCACATGCACGTGTGGTCCGATTACGAAGACCCGTCAACCGAATTGTGCGCAAATACGGTATACCACTTTTCATCTACGGGACATCTTGGCACTATTCCTGTAGCTGTTCGAATTATTCATGGAGTTTTCCCGCTGGTTGGTCCGTTTATTATATATCATCTTCAGGGCTTGCCCTTGTCAATACCAACGACTCTCCCGGAGGGCTGATAGAAGTTACCGCAACAACCTCCTGCTGCAATGAGACTGCCAAAATATATTCTGAAGTTTGGCCCGAAGATTTCGGGTGCGACAATGGTGATTACCTGATGTTTTCGCCCAACCCGGCCACCGGGGAAACCACGTTGTCCATAGAATCAGTTTCTGCCGAAAAAACCATTGACGAAAACATAGAATGGGAACTGGAGGTTTATGCTCCCGGCCAGTTGTTGAAAGAGAAGAAAACCAAGCTCAAAGGGAGCAGTACCATCCTCAACACATACGGATGGCAAGAGGGGGTTTACATCGTGCGCGTAAAATATAGGGATGAGGTTTTGCAGGGCAAAGGCCTCCCCCTGGCCCCCGCCGAAATGTTTTTTCAGGGATGCCATCTGTATAAATTGTGCCTATGCAGTTAAAATCAATTTTATGCTGTAAAATATCTTGTTACAGGGGTTACCTTATCATACTTTTCCGAATCTACCTATAGAAACAAAACCGAAAATCACGAAACGCTAAAGCCGAAAACAGGATAAACCCAAAATCAAAAAAATATTTTCGCACGCAACCTTTTTGCAACATTATGCATCTTAACTACAACACCAATAAAATCAGCTATATGGAACGCGCACCTTGAACATACAAAATCACGGAACTATTAATGTGTAGTTTCATTAGCCACCAATCACGA
>CAZNEV010000023.1:0-14954 GCA_964572085.1 uncultured Maribellus sp.
CTTTTATTCTACAATTTTGTACAACATCTGTATACCCGCATATTGCGGGTATTTCTAAATTAGTGGAATGTATAAATTCCTTGATTAATAACACTTCTTGTATTAAGTGTGATTTCTTGTCGGAGTATTTTGCTCATGCTGTTCAGTTTAGATGGATTGAACTTTCTCAAAAGTAAAAATTATTTCAGACTAAAACTGTTCGTTCGCAAAACATTTGGCTTATTGGGCTAACTTTTAAAACCGCAATTAAAATTCCAACTGCTTTTTAATGCAATTTTAAGCCCGTTTTGCTACTCACTTAAATAAAGGACCATGAGATTTCTTAGCAACATAATTTGGTTGGTATTTGGCGGTTTCGCCATTTTTTTGGAGTACATGCTGGCAGGGCTTGCTTTGTGCATTACCATCATCGGAATCCCATGGGCGCAGCAGCATTTCAAAATGATGTCGCTGGCATTAACGCCCTTTGGAAGGCGGGTGGGAAGCCCCCTCTAATAACTCCCCATAGGGGGAGGACCGGAAAGGCAGAAGTGGGAAGACCGAAGACGTTTGCAGGTGGTAGATGGAAAATTTGGGATACAACAAGGAACAAAGAGCCAGTATCAAGCAAGACAACAGAGGAACGAGCAACAAGCAACATTTCCTCTTCAACTCGCCATCTTCCCTTTCATCAGCATATCCACTGCATCTTTAAGCGAGCCGGCGCGGGTTACATTACCGGAATTCACAAAATAAATGACGTCGGCGTTGGCAATGGTGTTCAGGCGATGGGCGATAATTACCTTGGTGGTGGTAGAGGGCAGTTTTTGCACAATTTCGTCCAATAGGTTTTCAGTCACCGTGTCGATATTGGCAGTTGCTTCGTCGAGAATGATCAGATCGGGTTTGCGCAATACCGCACGCATAAAAGCAATCAATTGTTTTTGCCCAAGGCTTATCCCTTCGCCGAAATCATTTACCTTCGTTTCCAAACCGCTTTCAAAACGCGTTAACAAGGTTTCCAAACCGGCATCGCGGAAAATAGCTCCCAGCTCACCGTTACTAAATTTTCTAAACTCTTCATTCCCGTACAGGATATTGTCGCGTACAGAACCGCTGAACAAAAAAGGGTCCTGAAGAATAAATCCGATCTTTTTAACCCGATCTTCCGGCGTATAGGAACGGATATCGCGTTTGTCCAATATTACCCGGCCTTGCACGGGATCGTAAAGCCGCGAAATCAACGAAGCCGTTGTGGTTTTTCCGCCACCGGTCGGGCCCACAAAAGCATAAGTTTTCCCCCTGCGTAAGGTGAAATTAATGTTGTGCAATACTTCGCTACCGTTGGGGTACGCAAAAGTGACGTCCTGAAAAGTTACTACTGAATCGGAATTCACCGGCAGCTTACCGGCATTTTTTAGAAGGGGTAAATTGCTTTCTAACTGCAGGATTTTGCGGATGCGGTCCCAGGCGGCAAGCGCCACCTGAAAACTGGCCCATAACGAGGCAAGCTGCCGCAATGGGTTGTAGAAGCTATTCACATAAGCAATGAAACTGATTAAGAGCCCGATGGTAAATTGCCCGATCGAAATAAAATAAATCCCCAGTGCCAGCACAATCAGCAAGCCGATGTTCGAAAAAAAACTGTAAACAGGCAGAAAGGTATTGTTGGCAATCCCGGCTTTTATGGAAGTGGTGTAATTGTCGCGGTTAACGATAGTAAAGCGTTCCCGGAAATAGTCGCGGCGGTTGAAAGCCACAATCACCTTGAAATTGTTCAGGCTTTCCTGCACTTCGGAACTTAAATTCCCAACGCTTCTCAGGTTTTCGGCATTGCGTTTTTTCACCCACACCGACACGATTTTGGTGAATGCCAATAACACCAGTGCCGGGGCAAGTGCTGCAGCCCCCAGTTCAATATGAATGGACAACAGGAATATACCGGAGCCAATCATAATCAAAATAGCCCGCATAAACTGCATCAGCGATTGCGAGAAAAACTGGTTTACTTTGTCGGTATCGTTGTTGATGCGCGAAATTAAATCGCCCGTTTTGTTTTGGTTGAAAAAATCGTAGGGTAATTCCTGAAGCTTTTCAAACACCGAATTCCGCAGGGTATAGAGCATCCGTTGCCCCACTGTCCCCATTAATTTAGTTTGAAGGTAACCGGCCACGAGTGCTACAAGGTACATGGCTAAAAGTATTCCGCTAAACATCAGCACGCCGTAAAATTGTTTGGTCTGAATGTAATTGTCCACCGTGTAGCCGATAATAATCGGCCCGGCGAGGTTTAAAACTGCCGTGATTACCATGGCAACAAAGGCCACAAGCAATATTTTCTTCTCTTCCACCATGTGGGCCACCAGACTTTTCACCGATTTGAAGCCCGGCCTTTTCCTATCCTTTTTTTCCGGCTCGGTGTTAAGATTGTAGTTCATAGTGGCTGGTGCTTTTTTGCGATTTGTAAATCTGAACGTACTCCGGACAGGTGGTGCGCAAGGTTTCGTGTTTCCCGGCTGCAATCATTTCGCCTTCCATCAACAGGATAATTTGATCGAAATTTTTTACCGGGCCAATTTTTTGCGTCACCGAAATCAGGGTCAGATCCGGGTAATTGTTGTGTACGTTTTGTAATATTTTCTGCTCGGTTTGCTGATCTACGCGGGCGGTGAAATCGTCCAACAGCAAAATTTTAGGATCCAGGGCTAAGGCCCGCGCCAGCATAATTCGCTGCTTTTGTCCGCCCGAAAGGCTCGTGCCACGTTCAGAAATAACAGTGTCCAGCTTTTTCGGCAGCGAAGTCACAAACTCTTTCAACTCGGCGGTATCCACGGCTTTTTGCAAGGCCTCGTCAGTTACTGCGTCGTTAAATGCAATGTTTTCGCGCAAACTAAGGTTGAACATCACACTATCCTGAAAAACCAGGCCGATTTGTTGGTGAAAGGCATTTTTTTCGTAATTATTGATATCGATGCCATCGAATTCCACCGAGCCTTTATCGGGTTTAATCAGTCCGGTGAGCAAGTATAGCAACTGGCTTTTCCCGGCAGCCGTTGGCCCGATAATCGCCGCGCGCGATCCAGGTTGTATCGCAATGGAAATATTTTTCAAAACGGGTTTATCGTTATAAATAACTGAAATGTTTTTCAATTCAATTTTCCCGTGCAGAGCTCGTTCAACCGTTCCAATACTTGCGGTATCTTCGGCATTTAATACGTTTACAATCCGGTCGTAGGAAGCCGATGCCCGCGCGATGACGTTACTCATAAAACCAATAATGATAATCGGGAAGATTAAAATGGCGACATAGCTGTGGAACGCCGCAAAATCGCCCAACGACATGCTCCCTGAAACCACGAAATGGCCGCCCAACGCCAGAATGCTGAGCACAGCAAGGTTCCCCACAAAATTGATAACCGGAATAAGTGTAGCAAATAAGGTAACAATGGAAATGCCCACGTCGCGCGATTCGGCGCTGGCCGATAAAAATTTGCGGTATTCCTCGTGTTGCGAATTCAGCACACGGATAATCGCCGAACCGAGAATGCTTTCGTTAATCACTTTGTTCAACCAATCCACTGCTTCCCTGCTCCGTTTGTACATCACTTTTATTTTTCGAGCTACGAGATAAAACGTCACCCCAACCAACGGGATGATCGTGAGCACCGGAAGCGCCAACTTCCAATTGATGGTCAACAAAAGCACGCTGGTGCCGATGATAATAAATGCCGACGAAACGATGGAGGTGACGGCTTGAGAAACGAAGGATTTGACCGAATCGATATCCGAAGTGAGGTTGGTAAGCAGTTTCGAGGGGTTCGCCTCCAGTATAAACGCAAAACTTTGCGTCGAAATCTTGTCGGAGAGTTTTTTGCGCAAATCGAAGCCCACTTTTTCCGACGCGTAGGTTTGAACCACCATTTGCAAATAGGAGAAAACAAAGATGAAAGCGGCTGCGGCCAAAAATTGCATCACAATGGTTTCGAACTGGTAATTTCCGGCAGTGAACGAGTCGATGCCGTAGGAAATAATTTTCGGGATCACCAAGTTGGCGCCGTTGCTCAACAATGCAAAAACAATCAGAAAAAACACCAACCAACGGTAAGGTTTCAATAACCGTACGATACTGTTTTTTTTATTATGTGCCAAACTGCTTTCCTTTTCGCGTCTTCCCATGAATCATCGTTTTAAACGTAGCATTAAAAACCATTCGATTAAAAAAAGGTTTAAACTGAGTACAGGAGAAGAATTAGAGAAAAACCACTAATTACGCAAATGATCACAGATTTATAAAATTCTAATCTGTGATAATTTTTCTTATCTGTGGTGCAAAAAATATAGTGCTTGAAACTGGTTGGAATATGTCAAAGTAGAAATAGACTTTATAGAATAATTTGTGGCTATCGAATAAAAAACACGATATTTGGCAGCAATAAAACCTGAAATCATGTCCGAAACTTACTGGTTAATTATCGTTCTTCTGTTCTCCGTGCTGTTTATCATCCTCGGAACTACAAAATTGAAACTACATCCTTTCATCGTATTGCTATTTGCTTCGTATCTGGCAGGTGCGCTTGCCGGATTGCCGTTAGAAAATATTGCTGCGGTAATTGCGACAGGTTTTGGCAGCATCATGGCATACATCGGCATCGTGATTGTGCTGGGAACCATTATCGGCGTGATTTTGGAGAAATCGAATGCGGCAATAAAGCTGGCCGAAATTGTATTGAAATTAGTGGGCAAACGCTTTCCTGCCCTGGCCATGTCGATTATCGGGTACTTAGTTTCCATTCCTGTTTTTTGCGATTCGGCGTTTGTCATCCTTTCTTCGCTGAAAAAATCGCTGGTGCAACAAACCGGAAAACCATCGGTGGCTCTGTCAATTGCTTTGGCTACAGGATTGTATGCCACACACACTTTTGTACCGCCCACGCCGGGGCCAATTGCCGCTGCCGGTAATTTGGGTTTGGAAAACCAATTGGGCCTGGTCATCTTGTTTGGATTGGGCATCGCTGCCTTCGCCATGCTTTTGGGCTATGCTTGGGCGATGTATGCCGGCAGAAAATATGTGACCTCCGAAGACAACCCGACGGAATTGGTAGAAACCAACGAAATAATTAAACTCCCTTCGGCAACAAAAGCCTTGCTCCCCATTTTAATCCCGATTGTTTTAATTGCCGCCCGTTCGGTTGCAACCTACACGAGCCACCCGTTTGGTGAGGGTTTCGTTTTCTCGCTTTTCGATTTTACCGGGCAGCCCATCAACGCCTTGCTCACGGGGTTCTTGCTTTCTTTTATGCTCTTCCCCAAATTCGACAAAGAAACCTTAACCGGCTGGATTGGCGACGGGATTACCGCGGCAGCGCCCATTTTGCTAATTACCGGGGCAGGCGGCGCATTTGGAGCTATTTTAAAAGAAACACAAATTGGCGATACGCTCGGGAATATTTTGGCCGGTTACGAACTGGGGATATTTCTACCTTTTATAATCGCAGCCGCATTCAAAACAGCGCAAGGCTCGTCAACGGTTGCACTGGTGGCCACCTCGGCCATGATTGCCCCGATGCTTTCGTCGCTGGGGCTCGATTCGCTAAACGGGAAAGTGCTTGCCGTAATGGCCACAGGTGCCGGTGCAATGGTTATTTCGCATGCCAACGACAGTTATTTTTGGGTTGTTACCCAATTTTCGGGCATGGATGTAAAAACCGGTTACAAAACACACACGATGGCTACTTTAATCCAGGGAGTTGGCTCTATGGCATTGGTGTATTTGCTTTCGCTGGTGATTTTGTGATGATATTGGTTTTCATTGAGTGTTGAATATTGAATGTTCGATATTGGTTATTTGTCCTATGCCATTTATAAAGCGTTTCCTTCTTCCGACTTCCGACTTCCCTCTTCTCTCTTCGGACTTCCGACTTCCGACTTCCCTCTTCCCTCTTCCCTCTTCCCTCTTCCGACTTCATCACTTCCCCTCAAACAACCTCCCTTGCCAGGTATCCCTTTCTGCCAAACGTTTTTCAACTTTGGCAACAAACTCGAAATTTTTCAAGCCCCATTTCGGGGCAATCAGCATTTCATCGGGTGCCTGACTAACAAAGCGTTCCACTACAATTTTCGGATTCAGCAATTCCAAATAGTCCACCACCAGCTCCATATACTCCTCTACCGTAAACATGGGGAATTTTTCCGGATTACGCTCGTATTGCCTTTCCAGCAAGGTCTTTCGGTGAATTTGAAGTTGATGCAGTTTCAAGTTATCAACAGGCAGTTGTGAAATAACCCGTGCCTGTTCAAGCCAATCGTTGCGGTTTTCGCCCGGCAAGCCTAAAATCAGGTGCGCACAATTATTGATTTCCCGAATGGCAGTTTGCTCCAGCGCCCAAACCGATTCGGCAAATGAATGTCCGCGGTTAATCGTTTCCAGAGTTTTATCAAGGTGCGATTCGAGGCCAAACTCAACCATAACATACATCTTTCGGCTCAGTTCTGCCAAATAATCGAGCAAAGATGCGTCCACGGCATCGGGGCGGGTAGAAATCACCAAACCCACTATTTTAGGGTGTTGCAAAGCCTCTTCGTAGAGCAATTTCAATTCTTCTAACGGCGCATAGGTGCTGGTATAGGCTTGAAAATAGGCAAGGAATTTCATGGATGAATATTTCTTCGCAAAAAACTGAATGCCCTCCTCCACCTGAACGGATATACTCTTTTCGAGGTCGCAATAGCTGGGCTTAAAGGTTTTATTGTTGCAATAGGTGCAGCCTCCGCGCCCCCGTGTGCCGTCGCGGTTGGGGCAGGTAAAGCCCGCATCAATCGACACTTTCTGCACTCTTTCCGAAAATTTATTTCGAAAATAGGTTGAAAAATCGTTGTAGCGTTTATCGTGGCTCCAAAGATATGGACGAACTGATATTTTTTCCTTCATTTTCGTGCCCAAAAGTAGATAAAAAAGTGCGGATGCCGCCAATTTGTCCCATTGTTGAAAAATTATTGAAAACTTTAATTGTTATTGCAGGTTTGAACTTTTCAGATCAATTTGTTATTCTTACATTTAGAATTATTAAAAACGCCACTACTATGTTCTCTACAATAGATAAAAAACAGATTGAAACGCGCGGAAGCAATCTTCATACTGTACTCACACAAATCGAAAATTTCAAAACGGGTTTTCCTTTTTTACACATAGAAGAGGTTGCAACGGTAAACAACGGCATTCTTCAGTTAAATAAGAAAGAGTTAAAAGATGCCATTTCGTTGTACGACGAAAGAATTCTGCACGGAACGCGGCCTTTAAAATTTGTCCCGGCATCGGGTGCCGCAAGCCGCATGTTTAAATCGCTCTTCGAAGCTCTGGAAGCACTTGAAAATTCAGAACTGGAAGAAGCAGTTTTAAAGGAAAATAAGGCAGCCAAGCAATACATTGATGAGTTGAAAAAATTTGCCTTTGCCAATGATTTGCAAAAAGCAGTGGAACAAAACGGGGAAAAATGGACGATAAAAAACCGCATTGATTTTCTGTTGAATGAAAAAGGGCTGAATTACGGCTCACTACCCAAAGGCCTGCTGAAATTCCACAACTACGGAGGCAACGAACGTACACCTTTTGAAGAGCATTTGGTGGAAGGTGCAAATTATGCTACCGACCGAAACGGAATGGCAAGGCTGCATTTTACGGTATCGCCGGAGCATCTGCCTGAATTTGAAAAGTTACTGAACAAAGTAAAAACGGAATATGAACTGATGCTAAACGTAAGTTTCGAAGTGACGTTCAGTCAGCAAAAACCTTCTACAGACACAATAGCCGTAGATTTGCAAAACGAACCATTTCGTGAACCGGACGATAGCCTGCTATTCAGGCCTGCCGGACATGGCGCCTTAATCGAAAACCTGAATGACCTGAATGCCGACATCATTTTCATTAAAAACATCGACAATGTGGTGCCCGACCATCTAAAGCAGGCCACTACCGATTTTAAAAAGGTCCTGGCCGGAGTTCTTTTAAAAACTCAGGAACAATTATTTATCTTTCAAAAAGAACTCAATGAGAAACATCACGTTGCGCTCGACAGCGCATTTTTGGCAGCAGCCTCCAATTTTCTGGAGAACACGCTAAACACTAAACCCGAAAGCAGCCAGTATTATACAGAAAAGGAAGAATTATATCATTATTTAAAGAATAAGTACAACCGCCCGCTGAGGGTGTGCGGCATGGTGAAAAACGAAGGCGAACCTGGCGGCGGCCCGTTCTGGGCACGGAACAGCGACGGCACAATATCGCTACAAGTAGTGGAGAGTTCTCAAATTGATGCACAAAGCGTACAGCAGCAAAACATGGCCGGGAAAGCCACCCACTTTAATCCGGTGGATTTGGTGTGCGCCATAAAAAATTATAAAGGGGAGAAGTTTGAGCTGGGCGATTTCACCGACCCGGCAACCGGTTTTATTTCTTTAAAATCGAAAGACGGAAAAGAGCTAAAGGCTCAGGAAATGCCCGGACTGTGGAACGGTGCCATGAGCAACTGGAACACACTTTTTGTAGAAGTTCCGATAGAAACATTCAACCCCGTAAAAACGGTGAATGATTTATTGCGCGAGCAACATTTGATGTAGCCTGTTTTATAATGTCGGGCGAATTGCTAATTTTGCAAACTGATTTTTAAACAATCATGGAAGAAAAGGAAAGTTACTGGGACGACGAAATTTTGGAAGCCGTAAATCGTTTCAAACGATCGCTGGTTTCGGGGAGTAAAAAATATTTTGATGTTTCGGAATTTGAGGGCATTGTGGAGCAGTTGATGGAAGAAGGCGATATGCAGGGCTCCGAGATTGCCGCAATGCAAGGAATCAAAATTCACCCCAATGCGGTTCCGCTTCATTTAAAATATGCACAGGTATTGCTCAACAAAGGCTTGTTCCAAAAATCGTTGAAGTATCTCGAGCTGGCAGAAAAAGTGGACGTCAGCAACCCTGATGTTCATCTGCTGAAAGGTTCGGTCAGCATCAGCATGGGCAAAGAAACAGATGCCCTGGTTTCGTTTAAAAAGGCCATACAATTTGCTGGTTCTGAACTCGACGATATTTTATACCACATCGGCGCATCGTATGTTCAGGTTGGCAACATTTCAAAAGCACTGTACTATTTTGAAAAAACGGTAAAAGCCAATCCTCACAATGATCTGGCCCTGTACGATCTTGGTTTCTTTTACGACCGGGAAGAGCAATTAGAAAAAAGTATAAAATATTACAATCTGTATCTCGATATGGATCCATACAACCATTATGTATGGTTCAATTTAGGAACGGTTTACAATAAATACGGCGATCAGCAAAAAGCCATTGAAGCCTATGAATTTGCCCATGCCATCGACGATGGATTCTACATGGCTCTGTTTAATATCGGCAATGCGCTGGCTAATGCCGAAAAATTTGAGGAAGCCATAGCGAAATACAACGAGTTTTTGGAGATTGAACCCGACAACGATGATGCCTATTGTTACATTGGCGAATGTTATCTGAACATGGAACAATTCGAACTATCGGAAAAATATTACCAATGGGCACTCGAATTAAACCCCAACAACGATACCGGACGGTTTGGCATCGGTTTAATCCGATGGATTGAAGGGAAACACGAAGAGAGCATCGCTGAAATAAAAAGGGCCATTATGTTGGATGATTTAAATTCGGAATACTGGCTTACCTTAGGAAAAGTAAACAAAGATTTTGGCAACAAAACCGCAGCAATCACAGCATTAAGAAAAACGGTTAAAATCGATGCTTCGAACACGGAAGCTTGGTTGGCCTGGGCCGATGTTTATGTAAAATTTAAGGAGCTGGACAATGCTATCAGAATCATCACAAAGGGGATTGGCAGAAACGATGACGTGTTGCTAAAGTACAGGTTGGTTGCCCTTTTCTTACAAAGCAAAAAATCAAAAGATGCTTTTGTAGTTCTTGAACAGGCTATGGAACAAGGTTTTGAACACATCGAATATTTGTATTTTGTTTATCCCAATTCGGTGACGAACAAAAAACTGATAAAAATTGTGGATGACTTCAAAGCAAAAGCTTGATAAATTTCACGAATACCCTTTCGTTAAAGAACCGCCAATAAATGTTGACGGTTTTTTAATTTTTAAAAATCTGTGAATTAATTCAAACTAAATGGATAGAACGAAAAAAGAATATCTGTTGCTGGTGCTAAAAGGTATGGGAATGGGTGCTGCTGATGTAGTTCCGGGCGTATCGGGCGGAACTATCGCCTTTATCACCGGCATATACGAGGAACTGATCAATTCGATAAAATCGATCGACCTCAAAGCTCTAAAATTGCTGTTTACCTTGCAGCTTGCAGCTTTTTGGAAAACCATAAACGGCTCGTTCCTTATCAGCGTTGTGCTGGGCATTGGCATCAGCATATTCTCATTGGCCAAAGGATTGGAATATTTACTTATCCACTACCCTATTTTGGTGTGGTCATTTTTCTTCGGCTTAATCGTGGCTTCTGCAATATACGTGGCCGCGTCGATTAAAAAATGGAATTTAGGCATCGCTGTAGCCTTAATAGCGGGTATTGTAATTGCTTATTTTATCACGATCGTTTCACCAGTCGAAGCCAACACCAGCTATTGGTTTATCCTTGTGTCCGGCTCAATTGCAATTTGTGCAATGATTTTGCCCGGCATATCCGGAAGTTTTATATTGGTACTTTTAGGAATGTACCAATTTATTCTGAACGCAGTAAGCAACCTTCAAATTACCGTTCTCCTGACGTTTATCCTTGGTGCCGCAATTGGAATTATCGCCTTTTCAAATGTTTTGTCGTGGCTGTTGCGAAAATACCATAACCTTACCATCGCTATTCTGGTGGGATTTATGGTTGGGTCCCTCAATAAAGTCTGGCCCTGGAAAGCAATTACCGAAACCTTTATCGACCGCCACGGAGAATTAAGGCCGCTCGTGGAGGAAAATATTATGCCGCACACCTACGAGCAACTTTACGGCACACAATCCTGGCTGCTTGGAGCAATTGCGCTGGCCATTTTCGGTTTCGCAATAATTTTTATTATTGAAGGTTTCACCAAACCAAAAAAAGAATAAAGCATGAAGAAATATGGATTATTGGGTTTTCCACTTACCCATTCGTTCTCGAAACAACATTTTACCGAAAAATTTAGACGGGAGAACATTGATTCATCCTACGAGAATTTTGAAATCGACAACATCAGTAAATTCCCCGGCATCATAAAGAACAATCCTGAGATTATTGGTCTGAACGTTACTATTCCCTATAAAGAGCAGGTGATTCCGTTTCTGAATGAGCTAAACGAATCAGCACGCGAAGTAGGCGCAGTAAACACTATAAAAGTATCGCGGACAGCATCCGGCATATACTTAAATGGATTTAATACCGATACCTATGGTTTTGAAAACTCACTGAAACCCTTGCTTCAGCCCTGGCATAACAAAGCGCTGATCCTCGGTACCGGGGGCGCATCGAAAGCCTTAAAATATGTGTTGAAAAAATTAGGTATTGAATATCTCTCGGCTTCCATCGAAGAGCTAAAAGAAAACGAAATCCGCTACGAAAACATTGACGCGCAAATGATACAGGAACATCTTCTGATAATCAATGCGACGCCACTGGGCACTTATCCCAAAACAGAGGCCTTCGCGCCTATTCCGTATGAATTTATTGGCGAAAAACATTTACTCTTCGATTTGGTTTACAACCCGGAAGTAACTCAGTTTTTAGCCAAAGGAAAAGAGAAGGGTGCCGCAATAAAAAACGGCTACGAAATGCTCTTGGGTCAAGCTGAAAAATCATACGAAATTTGGAACTCAGAAGAATAAATCACCATGGAAAAAAAGAAAGTATTGTTTGTGTGCCTTGGAAATATATGTCGATCGCCCAGTGCAGAAGCTGTTTTTACGGGATTGGTAAAAAATGCCGGCTTATCCGGTCAATTTGAAATTGATTCAGCAGGAACGTCTGGCTGGCACATTGGCCGCCCTGCCGACAAACGCATGAAACGCCACGCCATAAAACGGGGCTTTAATCTCACCAGCTTTGGCAGGCAATTCGATCCGGAAAGCGATTTTGATCACTTCGATTATATTATCGGAATGGACGATGAAAACATCCTGAACCTCAAAAACATGGCGCGAAACGAGGACGATCGTGCGAAAATTCATAAAATGACCGATTTCAGAAAGGAATGGGCCTACGAAGAAGTACCCGACCCCTATTACGGCGGCGAAGAAGGTTTTGAACTGGTGCTTGATCTGTTGGAAGATTCCTGCGGCGGTTTGCTGGATAGAATCTATTCAAAATGATAAAGGAAGCTGATTAGCGCATCGTAAGCCGGTTTCTTTTGCCCTTCGATATCCACCACTATTTTAACTTGTATTTTGGCAATTCCGCGCAGGTTCTTGATTTCGTTCAACGAAACGGTTGCCCTGATTTTGTCGTTCACCAACACCGGTTGTTGAAAACGCAAATTCTCGATGCCATAATTCACAATCATTTTCACGTTGCGAACATCCACAACATTAAACCACAAATACGTTAACATGGAAACCGTAAGGTAGCCGTGGGCAATGGTGCTTTTAAACGGCGATTCAAGCGCTGCACGTTCCGGATCGGTATGTATCCATTGGAAGTCCAGCGTTGCATCAGCAAATTTATTGATCTGTTCCTGTGTGATGGTGATATAATCGGAAACTCCGATTTCTTTTCCGAGAAGTGCCTCAAACTCTTGGTAGCTGTTGATGATTCGTTTTGCCATGTTTCATTTTTTGATGTGCAAAAGTAGTTTTTTAAATTCGGTTAAAAGGAATAAGCCTGAATCAAACCAGCATTTTCAGAATGATTTAAAATCATGGAGTTGAATATTAACCTTGACCGTTCCATTTTTAAATCGAAGAAATGTTTCCATTATTTTGCGAACTTTGCCGTCTTTCAAATCAGTATGAAGAACATTGTTAAAAGCACTGCTTTTTTGGCCATTTTTGCAAGTTGGTTGTGGTCAACTGCCTTTGTAGGGATTAAAATCGGATTAGAATTTCAGCAACCGTTTCAATTTGCCGGAATTCGTTTTTTGATTGCCGGAATTTTGATTTTTGTTTTCTGGGGAAAGCCCCGGCGCTATTTTGCTGAGCTGAAGGCCAACGCTAAGTTTATCGTACTTCTCTCAGTGGTTCAGATATTTTTTCAATATTCTTTATTTTACAGTGGTCTGAATTTGGTTCCCAGTGCATTGGCTGCGATGATCATCGGCTCCTCGCCTTTATTTGTGGCCATTGTAGCTCATTTTTCAATGCAGAACGACAGAATGACCCCGCTAAAAACCGGTAGCATTCTCATCGGTGTGGTCGGGATTGCCATAATTACAATTGGACGCACGAAAGTGGAGCTAAAAGGCGAATTAGAATTGCTTGGGATTGGTCTTCTTATGCTAAACAATATCTTCGCCGGTTATGCCAACGTTCTCATCTCAAAGCATTCAAAAGGTATTTCGCCGGTGGTTTTAAGTTCCACATCATTAATTATCGGGGGATTAATGTTGTTTCTGGTGGCAATACCGGTAGAGGGCATTAATTTTGGTCCGTTTCCCATAAAGTACTATCTGGCATTAGGTTGGTTGAGTTTTTTATCGGCCTCTGCAATCACAATTTGGTTTTTCCTGCTCAAACGCCCGGGTGTGAAAGTATCGGCATTGAATGTCTGGAAATTTCTGATTCCAGTTTCTGGTGCTGCGTTAAGCTGGATTATTCTCGCCAACGAAAAACCCGATTTAACCTCCTTGATAGGAATGGCGGTAATTGCTGTATCGCTCTTGGCCTTGAATTACTCCAACCGTCTGTAAACAAGAACCGTTCTTTCTGTTTCCCTCAAAAAGAACGGTTCTTAGGCTTCAATTACTCTTCCAATACCAAGATTTCTATTTTTCTAAAATCGGTAGGTGCGCTCTCTGCCTGCAATGAAATTGTTCCTTTTGTGAGGATTATATTTCCATCGGGTGGCAATAACTTATCATAGGTGGGGTCGCGCGGGTCAAGTTGCGGTTTTTCGTAATGCATTACCTCTTCGCCTTCCACAAAATGCCGAATTACTTCACCGCCGTGAACTTCTACCTCTACACTCACCCATTGGTCGCCGTGATAGGTTTTTGATGTTGAATTGGTACAATGTTGTTCAATCAATTCTCCGTTCATTTCAACGTTGGTGCCAGGCGTGCAAAGGTTCATCGTTGAACGCTCATCGGTTCCGTTGCCACCTAATAACTGAACTTCAATTGAAGTCGGGAAATCCTGATCCAATTCCATCGATGCAGCACTTTGCCCATGCAACATCAAACCGTTGTTGCGGTAAGCCCATCCGGGGCCGTTTTTTACCTGTTCGCCAACAAAGCGGTATTCCACCCGCAGGCGGTAGTGTGAAAATTCATCTTTGTAGAATATATGGCCAAACTTGCCGTTCCATTCGTCCCAGTTATCATACGATACACGTAACAGGCCGTCTTCAACCCGGAAAGTATTGTTGTAGTTAACTCCAAGTTCTTCACCTTTAAATTTAATTTCCCAATCATTTAAATCTTTTCCATTGAAAAGTTGAATCCAATTTTCTTTCGCTGATTTTTCAGTTTGCTTTTCATCGGTATTGCCTGTTTTTGGCTTTGTATTACACGCCATGAGAAATGCGCTCATGACAAAAATTGCCACTCCGATTTTGAAATAATTTTTCTGCATGATCTTATTTTTTTCAGTTGTTTGTTTGATTTTTACTTTCAGCAAGTAAAAGTATAAGAAAAACTTAACTCTATAGCATGCAGGTAAGGATACTTTACAGTAGCCGCTTTGATCCATTTTATGTTTATGCGATCGGGATGCGTTTGGTTCAATAAAAATGGAAAGAAGATTTAGTCCTCTTCGTAATCGTATTCATCGCGTGGGCGCGATTTTGGCTTTAA
>CAZNEV010000023.1:15054-62541 GCA_964572085.1 uncultured Maribellus sp.
AGGTTCTATGCCGCCACGGACGGACAGCATTTCGCTTTCGTTTAAAAACTCGATTCCATTAACAGGGGTTGATCCGGTGATAGTGATTATTTTTTTCATAATAGTTATTTACTTAACTGGGTGAATAAAAAGCTGGGATAAATAAAGGCAGGATTAGTCCTCTTCGTAATCGTATTCATCGCGTGGGCGCGATTTTGGCTTTAAAGGTTCTATGCCGCCACGGACGGACAGCATTTCGCTTTCGTTTAAAAACTCGATTTCGGGTAAAGCAACATTAAAAACATAAGTTTTCATGATAAATAATTTAAATTGTAAAACATAATAAACACACATTCACTAATATATTCCCAAAACAACGAAAAGGTAACCCCTTGTTTGAGATAAAAAACAAATTCTTTTTAAATTGCCGCTGCAAAAACAAAGATGGATGAAACAAACAACCAAAGTTATTTTACTCATTATCGCACTATTATTTTCCGAATTTTTGAATGCTCAAAATATTTCATTTTTGTCTGATAGCATTCGGGCAAGAGAATTAAATGTAAAAGCAAACGATCTGGGCAAGTATGGATTACATTCTCAAGCATTAGATACTTTTCTTGCTTCGCTCAACATACGGAAAAATATTTATGGAAATGAGAGTCCGCAATTAGCTCCTGTTTTTGTGGGCATCGGGATTACCTATCGTGCTTTGGGGCAACTGGATCTTGCTTTAAAATATTATAAGCTTGCTGAAGAAAATTATTTATTGCATGAAAATTATAAAAATGATCCTAAAAGAAGACTTTTTGTTAATATCGGCAATGTTTATCGTAACAAATTCGATTACAATAAAGCACTGCAATATTTTGAACAGGCACTACAGGTTTATCGTCAAGAAGAAATAATCTTGCCCGAAGTAGTGGCCGCGATCAACTATAATATCGCCGAAACTTATTACCTCACGAATAAGTATGAAAAAGCAATTGAATTGATCCGGCAAAATATTAATTCAGCATACGCCGAAGACCAGATATTGTACTACGAGCTATGGGCTTTTATTAATCAGGTGCAGGGAGAGATGAGAAATGCCCGGAAAAATTATCGGAAGGCCATTGACCTGACAATCGCACTTAACGAGAAAGACCACCTCAATGTTGCAATTGCATATTTAAACTATTCGTTGTTTCTAATCACTAATAAGCACTACAAAGACGCTAATGTGGCGTTGCAAAATGCCTATGATATTCTGCAATCAACAAAACCGCTAAACAACTTTGTTTTATCCGATTACTACAAATTGCAGGGCTATTTGTCGAACAAAAAACCTATTGAAACCCAAAATATTGCATCATTTAAAACCCAAAAGAAAAAGAATATTAATGATGCAATCACCTGGACAAAAAAAGGATTGGATGCATTGAATTTCCCGGAAGATTATTCAGTAAGCACAATAGAACAATCCAAGAATTGTTTGTCGCTGATGGATTGTATCAACCTGTTAAAAATAATTGGCGACAATTATGCCGAACTTGCCGAACTGGAACAATCCGGCAGCAAAACGATATTTACCGAATCGTTGGCCAATGCCCTCGAAACCTATCAGGTTGTGGGTGCACTCATACAACGGGCACGAAAAGAAATATCGGACGACGAAAGCAAAATGCAGTTAACGGCATTGGAGTACTCAACGTTTTACAAGTTGATTGAATCTTCTTACACCGCTCATTTTTTGACCAATGACGCAAAATACTTAGAATTGGCATTTCAAAATGCGGAACGAATTAAGGGCAGCTCGGTTTTTGATAAAATATCGGAACAAATGGCCCTCGAAAACAGTTTGATTCCGGATAGCTTGCTGACATTAGAGCAAAAATTAAACAACAGGATAGCGGAATATACTGCAAAATTGCAGGAAGAAAGCAATATGGTAACACCTGACAGCGTCCTTCTTTCGGAATACAGCGACAAAATTTTTAAGGCTACACGCCAACGAGAAGAACTGAATAGCTACATGGAGCGCGAGTACAACGACTATTATGAGCTGAAATATTCAAAAGCCATGTTCACCCTCCATGAGGTGCAACAAAAATTAAAAGAAAACCAGGTTATTTTTGAATTTGTATTAAACGAGTCGGACACAATTAACGCACTATATACCTTCATAATCAGCAAGCAGAATTTATCGTTCAACAAACAGGTTCTTGACAATGCCTTTTTGAATGAGATTGAAACAGTCTATCATTTCATGTCGAACCCAAACTTTCTTTTAACCACCAATCAGGAATCAATCGATTTTTGTGTCGCTTCGAATGCCTTGTATAACAATTTAATTTCCCCTTTTAGCGTTCAAATCCAGAACAAAAGCCTGATTATTGTTCCTGACGGAAAACTTAATTACTTGCCATTTGAAGCACTGCTGGAAGATTTGCCCGACACAGCAAAAACGGTTGAGTTCAATCAACTCGCGTATTTAATTCATAATTACAGCATTAACTATTCGAATTCGGTCAATCTGCTTTTCAGAAACAAGGAATCGCCGTTCAAATCGAGAAAAAAAGCATTGGTCTTTGCACCAAAATATAACGGGGAAAAAATTGTAGTAGAGGGGGAAAATCTTTTTTTGACTCCGCTTCCCGGTATCAAAAAAGAGGTCCGGCTAATTTCCCGCATAATTAAATCGAAAGTTTTCGAAGAGGAAGAAGCAACTGAATACAATTTCAGAAAAAACGCTGAACAGTATGACATTCTCCATTTGGCGATGCACGCTTTTATTAACGATTCGGTTCCTGCATTTTCAAGCTTAGCTTTCACTCAGGTTGAGACCGACGATCTACAAAAAGAAGGCTTGTTAAATACGCTGGATATCTATAACCTGAAGCTAAAAGCCAAGCTTGCTGTTTTGAGCGCTTGCAATACGGGGACGGGCCAGTTGCGAAAAGGTGAAGGCATAATGAGTCTTGCGCGTGGATTTTTATATGCGGGCTGCCCGTCGATTATCATGTCGCTTTGGGAAGTTGACGATGAGAGCGGAACTAAAATAATGGCATCCTTCTATAAAAACCTGAAGAAAGGAGAATCAAAAGACGAAGCATTACGCATGGCAAAATTAGAATATCTGGCGTCGGTAAACTCACGAAAAGCACATCCTCACTATTGGTTAAGCTTTGTAAGCATTGGAGATAATTCACCTATGTACATCAGTTACGATTTTTACTTTTTCCTGTTTCTCATCCTGGCATTGCTCGGGATAGGATTAGATCAGATTATGCGTATAAAAAAAGCCCGCAAAAAGCGGGCTTTTTAGAATGTGTGTATGTTTAAGAACAATTTATTTCAACGAATACCGTAATCGCCGCAAAATAGCTTTAGCGTCGTCAGCGAAGTATCCCTTCCGGTTAATTACTGCTAAAAGTTGTTGCCTTGCCACCCATTTATCCCCTGTTTTTAAATAGCACAGACTTCTATACCATTCTGCTTCTTCGATAAACAAATTGTCGCCGTTAGCAATAATCTGATTGTAACCGGGAATTGCTTCCTTGTATTTACCGAGACTCTGTAAACTTGCAGCTTGATAGAACTGAAACACCGGGCTTTTAACAACATCCTCGGGTGCTGACTCAAATACATTGACAACCTGGTTAAAATCTTCGCTAACATAGGCCAAATTTGCTTGTTGCAGGTAGGACATACCGCTCGAAACCGAACGTTCCGGCGACCATGAAGGAGCTTTGTAATAACTTTCGTAAAGACTGTCAACTGACACCATCCCGTTTCCAAGCACCCCGGCAATTCCGAGCAGCAAAATGACAATTGCCACGCTATTTCGCCAAAATCTCGGTTGCTCCAATTTTGTTTCAGGCAACAACATCCTAATCTTTTTGCTTTGTGTTCGTTTTTTTGCCGCATGCAACTCTTTCTTCAGGTCTAAAATATCGCTTTCCGCCAACAACTCATTGATCTGTTTTCTCAAATTTACTTCGGCCAACAAGTCCTTGTTGTTACGCAATTCTAATCTGAATTCTTCTAATTCGGATCCTTCTAACACTCCATCTACAAAATCTTCGATGCTTTTTTCACTTACCCTCCAGGAAGTTTCAGCTTGAACAATGGCTGATAGTTTTTTGCGCAAGTTGATAATATCCAATTCCCCCGTAGCTGTGTTCACCTCGCTCAGAAGTTGTACCTCCTCTTTTAGCGATCGGTTCATGCTCAAATCTTTTTCGAACTCGGCCAAAGCTTTCTTCGACAATTCACCGTTTAAGTAGGCATCAATTTGTTCGATTGAAAATTGAGGCTCAACCGTTTTTGCCACTTGTCGAAGGGTTTGTCGGAATTCCAGAATATCTTTTTCGAGTATGGCTTCTTCCAGTCCTTCAAGATCAAAATCATCAACAAAATTGACATCTTCATCAAAATCTTTATTGCTAACTAAGTTAGCCGCTTCTTCTTGGGTTTTGTAAAAATGGTAAATATTTTCCCTATTGCTGACTCCGTGCTGATAAGCATGCACTTTAGGCAAAGAGTCATAAAAGTTAATTAACTCTTCAGGCGTTAGTGTCTCGTTGATTTCCTCGAAGTCGGAGAAATCAGTCAACAAATCGAATGAGTCATTGGAAATGTTTTTTCCCGGCACCTGGATGGCCACTTTTGCTAATTTTCCACGAAGAGAAATAATGTCTTTTTCCAGAATGGATTTTCGAATGTCGCCCTGGAGCTTCAGTTCTTTACTTAGCGCATCATTTTGCGCCAATTCTTTCTCAAACTCCAACTTATGGTCTTGGCTCAATTGGTCTTGACAATAATCGTCAATTCGATCGAAAAACTTTGTTTTAGGTGTCATCTTCAAGTATTTTTTTAAATTCTGCGTCCTGTTTTATTCTACTAACTAATAATTCTTTACACTTATACTTTCTCGTTTTTGCGTACTTTTCGCTTTTATAGCCCATAATATCCGCTATTTCTTTTAAAGACACTTTATCGAAAAACAAGTGTAGAAGCTTTTGGCAATCCGTACTTAAGGTGATGAAATGTTTCTGATACAAACTATACTTTTCGTTTTTTTCGACCAATTCATTCAAGTTGTCGTCATACAATTCTTCTAAAAAAGGCAACGAATCGTTTAGTCTTTCTTTTTCAACTCTTCTTTTCTTTAATTGCTTTAACCAAAGTAAACGGCAAACCGAAAATAAATATCCTTTAAAAGAACTTTTCTCGAAAACGAGATCGTTTTCTTTTATTTTCCGGTAGATTATAATAACGGCTTCCTGAAAAATATCGCTGGCATCATCATCGCTTCCCTGATTTTTACGGATGAAATAGTTAACATTGTAATAGTACTGTTTATAGACGTGTTGCAATATTAAATTATCATGCCTCAGTATTCCTTTCAGAATTTGCTCATCACTATATACTGTCATGTTCTACTATATTATTCGATTTATATCTAAAAGGTAACCCTCTTTCATGAAAGTTTATTTTTGTTTACGTCCAAATTTATTCTAAAAATTGAATTTGGGTGCTTATAAACAACCAATTAGATGTAAATATAAAAAGTAAATTTATCTTAAAGAAAAAAATGCCGGGGAAATGGATAAGAAATGGGATGGGAAATCTTAAAAATCAAAAAGGACGGGTTCAACAACCCATCCTTTTCTCATTAAACTAACTAACCTAACTAAACCTAAACTTATGAAAATAAACGTACCACAAAGATAGAAGTCAAATTGACTTTTACCAACTATTCTGTGTTAAATCATGTTAAAGAAAAATGAAACTAACATTTCTTTTATTGCTTCACGAAAGTATAATGAATGGTTCCCTTTTGAGCTGCTGGCGCCGATGCATCTGCATTAAAAACAGTGCGAAGCGCTGCGGCTTTTGAGTAAAGAAAGATGGGCTCGTCCCGCATTCTTTTATCTAATCGAGGCTCAGCCTGAACCACCGTTCCTTCACGGTTTACCACAATATCGACGATCACTTTGCCCCCTCTTTGGGTGAGATAAACAGGTATGGGCAAACTAAGGTGATAGCGGTTCGTCAGATAATACTCAACATTGCTTTCGCCGGTGTAATTTTTATTCTTAATCGAATCAGGATCCATGCCTTCCGTGGTTTCAACCGGCATTTTTATATCGTTTAAATCCACAATCTCTTTGGAAAGCTGGCTATTTACATTCGATCTTAATCGCTCGGCTGCCGCAACCTCATTCAAATAGTCGTCATCGAGAAATTCTTTTGCAGCTTTGCTGTTATTAGGGGTTGACAAGCGGTTTGAACCTACATTGGTCTGTGCTTCAGTTCTCGGGCTTGCCATTGGTTCTGCATCTTCCTTCTTCTCTTCTTCCTTTCCTGTTTCTTCTTCTTCGGGTAAAACTTCGGGGAATTCAATTAATAAAACTTCTTCTCTTACGCTCCCTTTCATATCAACCTCAGCAAGCAAAAACACGGAGAACAGTAGAATATGGAACACAAGTGTGCCCATTACCCCATAAATATTGTTCCGGTATATTTTCACGATTGCTTTCACAAAACAAAAATATAAAATTAACCATGATATGTTGACTTCAAATAAATCTTTGGTGGAGTGCAAAATATGGAAAACGCCGCCCTCTGCATTAACGAATTTTAACAAGTTGTTTTTCTTCGGCTGCTTCTTTAATCAATAAATTTCAACATTTTTAGTCTTTTTAAAACAAACGTGTCTTTCGAGTTTAAGGCTAAAAGTTATCGATGAATAGATTTTTGAAAATAGGCATGGCCATTTTTCTGCTGCAGATTTTTTCTACAGCGGGAATAACGTTTGCACAAAATTCGGAACAAGATTCGCTCAACATAGATAAAATTCAGAAAAAACAGGAATATTTTTATGACAGTTTAGAACACCGAGCGAACCAAAGACGATTAACTAAACTGATTTATGATTTCCTGATCACTCCTCCCCGACCTTATGTGGATAAAAAAGCCGTTACAATTGACTATTACACTCCTTTTGAAGGTAAGATTATTTCGGAAATCAAGATCCGGCCACTCGATATATTTGGGCCAACCTTTCAGGACACAGCTAAAAAAGCCTCAAGTTGGTTGGAAAAAACAGCCAATTCACTTCACACCAAATCAAACCTGAAAACCATAGAAAAACTTTTACTTTTCAAGGTGGGCGACGTTATCGATCCGGAGTTGATTTATGAGAATGAACGTATCATACGTTCGCTTTCTTTCATCAAAGAAATCCAATTTATTATAGAACAAGATCCAATTTATACCGGATTCGTGAAAGTTACAATACTAACAAAAGATCGTTTTTCATTTGGTGTTTCCGGAGAGGTTGATGGCTTTGAGTCGGCTGCACTTGAGGTGTACAACCAAAATATATTCGGAATTGGCCATGAAATCTCACTAAGTTTTGTTGGCCATGTGAACAAACAACCTTATGCAGGCCTTGAAACCTATTATAAAATAAAAAACATCAAAGGAAAATTCCTGGACATCAGTTTTGGATATCTAAATAATTACAAAAATGAAGGATTTTCTTTCAACCTGCACAAGCCGTTTATTACCACTTCAGTGAAATGGGCTTATGGTGCGGATTTTTTCAGAATGTTTCGAACAAACCGCGTATACGATGACAAACTTCTTTTTTCGGAAATTTCCCTTAATTATCTTCATTCCGGGGCATGGGCCGGAAGAGGTTTTCAAGTAAAAACGCAGTATCCTGACAATCCGCAAATTACTGTATCTGCCGGTTTTCAGCATCGAAAATATTGGGGAAGGCCCGAATTTGATTTCAACAACAACGAATATTTCTCGAACCGCACTTTTTTGCTCACCGGCTTAACTTTCTCGCAACGGCGTTACATTCAGGACGAATTGGTTTTTAGTTATGGTATCACGGAGGATATTCCCGAAGGTTTTAAAAATGAAATCGTTTATGGCTACGATGCCAACGAATATGGCGACCGGCATTACGCCCATCTCCTTTTATCAAACGGGAATTTACTGATAAACCGCTCGGGATATTTGTATATGGAGGGAGATATCGGCGGATATTTTGGCGATGGGGGTTACCAGCAAGGGCAAATAAACGCACAAGCTTATTTTATATCCAGGTTATTCAATGCCGGCAGAAAAAGATACCGATTATTTACCCGTTTGGATTATACCATTGGCATGCACCGTTTCGAGATTGAAAACATCGATTTAAACCGTAAAGAATCCATACGCGGTTTTACAAGTCGCGAAGCTGAAGGGAAACAACGATTAAGGTTGAATTTTGAATACGTGCTATTCCTTCGGAAAGAGTTTTACAAATTCAATATGGCACTATTTGGCTTTACCGATGTCGGCGTGATCGGCACGAACAAAAAACAAATTTTCTCGCAGAACTATTATAGCGGAATCGGTTTAGGAATGCGCTTACACAATGAGAACCTTGTTTTCAAAACGCTACAGATCCGGTTGGCTTTTTACCCGCTTCATCCCAGCGACATGAATTTTGTCGGATTTGTGCTGAACGAACAATCAAAAAGCAAATATTATAGCTTCGAGCCTACCCAACCCTTGCCCATTCCGTTTGAATGAAGCACATTTCAGATGAACAATTCATTCAGTGCCCCAAAATAATCCTGGTCCCACCCCTCGGAAATATTCTCGAAAGCCTCATCGGGGATGTTGGTATGCAACAATTCTAAGCTTGTTCCTTTTTTATGCGGGTGCAGTTTCATGGTCACGATGGAATCTTCCGTTTCGCCCTCGAAAAACCATTGTTGAACAATTAATTCGTTTTCTGTAAATTTGAGGTTAGTCCCCGAAATGCTACCGTCCCACAAGGAAAACCCAGTTCCGGGAGTGGTTTCCATAACTGCCGGTTCGCCCGTCCAAATTTCGAGCATGGTAGGGTTGGTGAGGGCATTGTACACATCGCGTGGACTTGCGTTCAAGGTATAATATCGTTTAATGTGTTTCATGTGTTTCATGTGTTTTTATTTTAATCTTGATAAATTGCCTTATCCATCGGGTTTATCGGGTGTTTAACGTGTTCCATAACGCTTTGGGGCAAAAGTAAATAAATTCCAAAATATGTTTTTATTTTTGCGCGCTATTGAACTGCAATATGGGAAGATTAATCAATTACTCGAAACTCGTAAAATTCGAGCATACAATATTTGCATTGCCTTTTGCCCTGACAGGGTTCTTCTTCGCACTGAACGAAGACCAATCAGGGCTTAGCATCCGGCTGTTGATTTTGGTTCTACTGTGCATGGTGTTTGCACGAAATGCGGCGATGGGCTTCAACCGCTATTTAGACCGGGAATTCGATAAATTAAACCCGCGCACCGCTTCACGAGAAATTCCTGCCGGAATTTTAGAGCCAAAATCGGTCCTGCTTTTTGTACTGCTGAACGCACTCCTTTTCGTGGTTGCCACGGCGTTCATCAACTGGCTATGTTTCGTCCTTTCCCCCGTTGCTTTGTTTGTGATATTGTTTTACAGCTACACCAAGCGGTTCACGCCCTTGTGCCACTTCGTGCTCAGTCTGGGCCTGGCAATCGCACCAATGGGCGCATATTTGGCCGTTGCCGGAAAATTCGATTGGTTACCGTTGATGTTAAGCTTCGTGGTTTTTTTCTGGGTCAGCGGATTCGACATTATTTATGCGCTACAAGACGAAGAATTTGACAATGACAATCGTTTAAAGTCAATTCCTTCCCTTATTGGAAAACAGAAAGCGTTGAACATTGCAAAAATTATTCATCTGTTCGCAGCATTTTTTGTAGTTGCCGTTGCCCTTTTAACTCCTGCAAATTGGCTGCACATTGCAGGGGCAATCCTTTTTATTGCACTTTTGGTTTACCAGCACACTTTGGTTTCACACAACAATTTACGCCGAGTTGATTTTGTCTTTTTCACCACCAACGGAATTGCCAGCGTGATTTACGGGCTTTTTGTGATTGTTTCCCTTTGGATATAGAAATGTTTCTATCGTATGCGCTTCGATTTCATCACTTTGTGGTTGAGCGAATAGGAAAAACCGATGGAAAAGTATTCCTTAATTTGAAGTTTTGGTTTCTCCCCTATTTTATTATCGTCCTTGTCGTATATAGGAAAAAGCACACGATCGTCGTAAATCATGTGTAATAGAAACCTTAAATTGATATGATCATTCAATTTCATTTCAAAAAGGTTTTCCCAGTTGATATCGAATTTCCGAAACGGATCTTTATAGTTAATGAACATTTTATACCTCGTTTCATAAGTAATGTTCGTAGCTAAGGTCCTTTTGTAATTCAGGTCGGCATTCAACCCCGGTTCCGAAAAGCTTTTTTTGCCCGGTTCAATTCCAAATTTCGTTTGGTCGATCAGTGCCGTGTCCCTCACGTAAACGTGTTTAAGCGTGAGGGGCGAAAGCAGCATTGAAAATAGGTTGTTAGGCTTATACTCCATACCCACTTTGTAAAATGTTCGTGCGGGCGACATAAAGGCCGAAATTGGAGTAGGGCGATCAGCGGTAGGATATTTATAGCCCCTGAAAAATTGCGTTTCATAATTAAGTTCGGAACTATAAAACCACTTTTTAAATGCGCTAACCCCAAAACGGGAGGTGAATTCAATTTTGTCGTCATTTTTTTGCATCTCAGCATCTTCTCCACCAGGCCGGATCCATCCGTTGCGAAACTCGCCGGTGTTGTCCCATCTCACCTTTCCGTCAGCGCGTGTATATTTGGCGTATCCTTTCAACACTATAATTGATGATAAAGCGCTTTGCCCCCCTTTCTTCCAGTTTTCCTGATGGGTTTGAGAGAACCCGATGTTTCCGTTCCCGCCCAAGATCCAGGGTGTTCGAATTTCATAACTTTTACCGACATCGGTTAATGATGTGATACTTTTCCCCAACGATGAAAAATCAAATTCTTTCGTTTGTTTTGGTTTATAGTGCGAAATAGTCACCCCGTCGTCAATCACCATATACATGGTCCTTTTATCCACGCTCTTTACAATTACGCTTAACGAATCTTCCTGCACGTTTTTCAACCAAACACGTGCAAAACGTTCATCTCCGTTTTTCAGTAGAATATCACTCGATCTACCGGATAAATTAACGATGGAGATTTCAGTAGAATCAATAAAATCAGCATAGTCTGATAGCGTTTGGAGCACCAGCAGAATAGAATCATTCACTGCATTCACCACCATCTCATTGTAACTGCGTAAAACATTGAAATTGTTCACTTTCACCGAGTCGCGCAATCGTTTGGACTGGTATTGCAGTTCTTCTTCATATTTTTGATTCCAATAATTTGATTTTGCGGTTTCGATAGAAGCTGCAAGAATGGAATCGTTATAATTCATCCGTTTTTGCTCGATATATACTGTCCGAAGACTGTCTTTTTGTACCAATTCCGCAAATTTTTCGGGAGAGCTTAACAACGAATCAGGAATCACTTCCGGAATTTGCAAACGCGCAGGCATCTTGTAAACCGAATCCACAAACAATTTCATTCCCTCACCTTCCGGAATTAATTCCACTCTTTGCTCTGCATTGGCCAATACACTTTCCGGTACTTCGGGGGGTGACTTTTGAAATCTATCTTTCAGCCGGATGCGTGTGTTTTCAATGTCCTGAAGAACCAAATTATTGGGGTAGAAACCCGTTACCTCCAGGCTGTCTTCCACATCTTCGGGGAGCCGGAATACATACCTTGTATTTTCGCCTAAGCTTTTGTTTAAGTTGCTGATGACAGTGTCAACCGGTTCGTTCTCCACGAAATCAATCAAGCCTTTCACATCTTTGGCGAACGACGGTTTTGAAATGTACCATTGATTTTCGCCATAAAAATATCGTTTTAAAATCTCAATGCTCTTTATTAGCATCGGATCCGGAGCTTCCGAATTTTCCGGATTTTCTAATTGTGCCCAGGTTTGAATAGAAAGAAATGAGAGAATAATAAATATTAATGTGAATTTTATTTTTCCTGAATCCATGCTAAATGGTTTTATAACTTTTATGTTCAAAACGCAAAAATAGTATTAATGTTATTTGCCCAATGAAATTAACCCTTTGAACTGTAAACTTAATATAAACGGTTGTGGTATTAAATACCCATTTTATCGGTGAATTCTCCATTCGCTTCGGGTTGAAACGGTATGGCTAAGATTCCAATCGTATTATTTTTTCTCCAGGTATTATAGGTAAAAACATCGCCGGTTTTTCTTAAAAAAATAGATGCACCTAATGCCGAAAAAAGAGATATTTTATATTCGCGACTGTTTTCAAATTCGGGAAAAACCAGCTTAACGGTTAATTGTTTGCCTGTACCCAGGATTTTAATCGTCACCAAAGAATTCATGGTGACCACATTCTCAGGAATTTTGCAAGGATCAACCCGAACTGCTTCATACAGTTTTTTCTTTACCGTATTAACGTTAACAAGGCGGGCGTTGGGCCCCCTTTCATAAAAACAAATTTGTTGTAGCACCCTTCTAAAGTCAGGTTTGGTAATCAATAGCTCATGTTTTGCAGCCCATCTCCTTTGCCCCCAATAATTGGTTAACATTTGGGCTTTAGGATTATTTAAATGTTTCCATTTTATCATCATATCAGCCTTTTACAGTATTAAACTTAATGATCAATTAAACCCGGTATAAGCCGTTTGCTTCGGGCTGGTAAATGATTTTGGTTATTTTCATCATTTTGGTTCCTTTCGGAACAGGAAAAGAAATTTCACTTCCAACCTGATAGCCAATCAACGCCGCCCCCAACGGTGACAGCACAGAAACTTTGCCTTGTTTGAAATCTGCTTCGTTAGGATACACCAACTGTACGGTCATTGTTTTGTCGGTGTCGGGGTCAGTAACCTCTATTTTGGAATTCATCGTTACAAAATCAGGTGCTATTTTTTCCGAATCTACTTTTTCGGCCCTGCCCAGCTCCGATTTCAAGAATCCCAAATCGGTCATTGTTGTCCGGCTGCTCTGCTTCAAATTATTGATTAAATTATTCAAGCGCGTGAAGTCTAATTTTGTTATTTTAATTGTAGTTTCCATGTTGTGGTTTTTTTATCATTGCTATAAACGAAATCGGATGCGACATAGATATGACGCATCCGATGCAAACTTACAAAATATTTTTGTATTTTTCCAAAAAAAATTACATGATTAACACGTACTTAATGGATTCGTTAAAATCACATCTGCATATAGATTCTAAATAAAATAGACATGAAATTTTTACCGATTGCACTGTTCTTTTTTATTCTATTTTCGTGCGACCAAAAACCAAAAGAACAAATTTTTAAACCGATTAGCTGGGAAAATAAGATTATTGAATTAACCGATACCGACAGTCTGTACTTTGGAAGCACGTACCTGTCGGTTTATTCCGACATTTACGATATGACGGATAGGACAAAGCATTTGCTGACCGCAACCGCAAGCATCCGTAACATGAGTTCAACGGATACCATGTTTATTCAAAAAGCGGATTATTACGATACCGAAGGGAAATTGATTCGTTCCTACCTGCATAATACCATATTTGTTAAACCTTTGGAAACACTGGAAATAGTAATATACAGAACTGACCAATCAGGCGGTTCGGGAGCAAATTTTATTTTCGATTGGGCAACAAGAAACAAAACCGTTGAACCGCTCTTTGAGGCCGTAATGATCTGGACAACAGGTACGCAAGGCATCTCATTTGTTACTCGCGGGGTGAGGCGTCAACGTCAACACAATCAATAAATTACCAGGTAGAATAGGGCTTTTCCGCCAGTCGGGAATTGTAGTACCGTTCGTCGCCGCTCACTTCTTCCATAATCCAGGCCGGTATTTCGAAGGTTTGCGTTTCGCTGTCCAATTCCAGTTCAGCCATCACCAAACCGCGGTTTTCACCTTCAAAAACATCGATTTCCCACGTTAAACCGCCCACTTCCTCTTTATAGCGGGTTTTCTCCACCAATGAGCCCACACACATTTTCAGCAACACTTCTGCTTCGTTGCCCGGGATTTTATATTCAAGCTCTGTGCGCACAATCCCCATAGCTTTTCCTTTTATGGTGATATAGGAGCCTTCTTTGGCAATCCGAACCCGTACTGTACGTTCCGGATCGGTAGAAAGATAGCCCTGACGAATGTTTACTCCTTTTCCTTGCGGCTTCCAAAGCTCGTAATGAATCAAAAACTTGCGTTCAATTTCTTGCATTTTTGTTTTTTTTCGTGTAAATATGTAGGCTTAAATTACGTAAAAAATGAATTTGAATCCTATCTAAAAAGAAAATAAAAAATGATTACACGCGAACATGCCGTTACATTGTTGAAAGAACATGTGAAAGCCGAAAACATGCTAAAACACAGCTTTGCCTCCGAAGCCGTGATGCGGGCCCTTGCAAAACGGTTGGGTCGAAACGAAGAGGAATGGGGAATCACTGGGCTTTTGCACGACATTGACGTGGAAATTACCAATGCTGACCCTTTGACCCACGGGCTATATTCAGAAAACATCCTGAAGGATAAAATAAGTTCTGCAATGCTCGATGCAATCGTGATGCACAATGAAGTGGCCACAGCCAAAGAGCGTAACACCGAGTTCCAGCATGCGTTGGCGGCCGGCGAAACCATTACCGGGTTAATTATGGCAACAGCCTTGGTTTATCCCGACAAAAAGATTGCTTCAGTGAAACCTAATTCAGTCACCAAACGCATGAAACAAAAAGCTTTTGCCGCCTCCGTGAAACGCGAAAACATCCTTGAATGCGAAAAAATCGGCATACCCCTCAGCGAGTTTGCCGAAATTGCAGTGAACGCAATGAAAGAGGTTTCGGAAACATTAGGTTTATGATAGAGATTTGAAGTACTGAACCCGTTTTTCTACCAAACGCCTGTTAGGGCAAGTTATTCATTTTCAATTCAGAATTTATAAGTTAACTGAACTCTTCCATTGTACAGAATTGGCCACATCCAACCAGATTCTTCAATTAATGGGTTTCGTTTAATATCTAATGATAAAAAAGGCGGTTAGCGGATTTTATAATTATTTGTTGTTCAATACGATGAGCCTTCTGCGATTTAGAGAAGTAGCCGCTTACCGCCTTTTTAGACCGGACTCATCTATCATTACTTTGTCCTTGTTCCCAATACATTAAATGCTGATTGAAGTACCATCCTCCAAAATTTTGTTTACTTAATCGCCCAAAATATAAAGTGTTCTCAATCTGTATGTTAAAATGCTTTTCATTCTCCAAAGGAGGTAAATCTAAATGACTTCCTATACCCAATCCGACTTTTAATTTCTCTGTATAAAAGCAACTAAGTCCAATGTTAAATCCATGGCATTTACGTCATTGACCGTGGCTGCCGTAATGTGGATGAACAAAGGGATTTGGGTAACCACATCATACAGGGTGTGGAGCTTTACCCCTGCTTTGGCCTTCCTGAATTTGGCCCACCAAAATACGCTCAGGCACAAATCTATTGTCGAAGAATCAAATGCATAGACCTTGCCTTTAATCATAAAATCGTCGTTGGCACGTTTCCGCCTTGCAATGTCAATGAGCTAATAAGCAAATTCTTCAAAGATTTTACTGTTGCGTTTCTCGTTTGCCTTGGCGAGGTTGCTCCTGGTAACGGACTTGCCCAAACCGAGGTAGTAAGTTTTCTTGTTGTGTGCTTCGATGATTACAACTAGATCGCACAAACTGCCGCGGTTGGTCAACTGTCCGAAAAACATGCACAGCAATTGGTTCCAGCAAGTGAAATGTTTGACATACCTGTTGCCCTTATATTTTTTGACCAATCTGTCAAAAACCCGTTGTGGCAAAAATTCAATTATTTGCGCGAAAACATATTTCCCATTATTCATAAAGCTAATTTTTTAGCTTTCGAACTTAGCATTTCAAATCATCACGCAATATAAAAGCGCTGCAAGCCTTAGATTACAAGTATTCCAAAGAACTTATTTGTATTTTTAGTGGACACTAATGAGTTTGCGCAGTAAACAAATTACTTCGAAACCGGCGTTTTTTTTTCAAGTCCGTGTTTTTCAAAAAAACGTTTTGCCTGTAACTCGCTGATGTTTATTTTCTCCTTTTGCAATGCCTTGACCAGTTCAGACAGGTTGAACTTAGGTTTTTTAATTCTTTCTATAAGTAACCTTACCGCTGTGGTGCATGGCATATCATCCTGGCTGAATTGTTCCTGCAGGGTTTCATATTTGCCGCGTTGGGATTTATACAACTCTCTATTTATGGAAAAATAGACATACCTCCCCTGCAGCTTCCCTCTTTCAATTAAGGATTTGGAGTGCAGGTTATTAAGCAATGAATGGGGGGATAGCCTATTAATTCTCCGATTGTTCCTGCATCCAAGCCACAGCAGGATTCATTGACCAATTGAATTATAGTATGAAGCATGTTCCCGTGTTTAGAAAATCGGATATTCTTATAACTCCAAAAGCCGTAAGAATCAAATACCGGGATATGCGGCAATGTATAATATGTGCCGTTTTTATTGTAGCTGGTCAATGCGTCCGACTAAAAGTAGTTAAAAAGGGTTATACTTTGGCTAAAGCGATGGGAGCAAAAACTATTCTCATGCATGCTTTATATGAGCCGGTATATTATTCTTCTCTTGAATATTCACCGATTGTGGGGTTTAATGATTACGCGAATATGGGAGCCCTACAAGTTGATACCATTGAGGGATTGAAAGAAGCAGCACAAAGTTTTCTAAATAAAACAAAACACCATCTTGCTGATGAATCCATTCAAACCATTTTAAAAGAAGGAGATACGGCTGATACAATAAGATATTATCATTCAAAACTTTATCCTGCCTATAGCGGGATTTTTTATGCTATTGTTAGCTCCGATTTATGAAATTCCTCATAAGCCTGCAGAACCGTTAAATGCGAAATCAAATATGCCAGCGAACTTTCGGCCCCCTGGTTCCGGTTTACGCCATAACTTTCAAATCCATCGCAACATCCTTTGGTTTCAAAATCATACAGGCTCATCCGCAAGTCGTTTTCACCAAGGAACCACAAAAATGAAGTATAAAGTTTGTTAAGATAATCTTTGTCTTTGGTAACAAAATAGGCCTGATGGTACATCAACACCATTGCCATTGCATCAATGGGTTGCTGTGCAAAAACTGAACGTTCGCCTTCCTTTTTGTACCATTTTTCATTTCCGATTATCGAAAGGTAATTGTCCTTTAAAGTATGACTGGTAAGGAAATTCATCGATTCAATGGCTGTTTCTGTAATTTTACCGTCGTTAAGTATTTCGGCAGAATGTAAAAGTGCCAGTGGCAGAATGCCATTATCGTAGGCCAATAGGGATTCAAACCAATTCCAGTCAGTGGCCTGGTTTTCCTTATAATGTTTTATTAAAACATTGGCGAGATTTCTCAATCGTTCCGTCATTGAATCGTCGGATGGATTACTTTTTAGGTAATAACTAATTCCAATCATTGTATTGGCAATTCCACGGATGGATTTAACTTTTTCAAAATTGGGAGCTGCGTTAAAAAAAACCAACTTGCCCATTTGATAATAGGCATCATTGGGGGCATTTCCCAAGAGATAACCCAGTGCCCAAATAGTCCGTCCAAAAGAATCTTCGGAACCCACTTCATCCAAAAAATTCCGATTGAAACTCAGGAAATTTCTGAAAGTCCCGTCGACATTTTGCATATAATGAATATAGCTTAAATAGATGGGAGACAATTCAAGTGCCCTTAGATCCTTCTTCTGCCGGTAAGCCATTAATACCATGAGCAGAGCACGCGAATTATCATCTAAGCAATAGCCTTCTTTTAAATTGGGTATTCCAAACTTGGCATGTTGAATAATACCGGTGTCATCGGTCAAGCGGTTAATATGTACAAGGGAAAAGGGAGGAAGGATAAGTAAATCGGGTTCGGATTCCCTTTTTGTAGTAATCGGGAACTCATCCTTTACAATTTTTTCGGCAAGTGCAACATATTTTTCTCCGATTTTAGGCCATGTAATTTTACTTCCATATTCACCGGCTCTATTTTTAAGGTTCTTAAGCTCTTCAGGGTTATCCAGGAGATCGGTTAAAGTTTCGGCAAGCTCATCCGAATCATTAAAATTAAATAGCCTGCCCCTCCCCTCTGCCAATAGCTCAGCAGCATGCCAGTAGGGGGTTGAAAGTACAGCCGCACCCACACCAACCGCGTACGAAAGGGTTCCGCTGGTAATCTGGGCCTCATTCAAATAAGGCGTGATATAAATATCGCAGGCATATAAATACTTGAACAGATCCTGTTCGTCAATAAATTCATTCAGGAATATGACATGATTTTCAAGCTGAAGTTTTTTAACCAAGCGAAGAAGAAAAGTCCGGTATTCTTCGCCGGAATGTCGCAGCACATTGGGGTGTGTTTTTCCCAAAACGATATAAATAATTTCGGGATGCTTTTCAACCACTTCTGGCAACGCTTTTATTACGGTTTCAATGCCCTTGCTTCGACCAATGAAACCGAAAGTTAACAGCACTTTTTTTCTTTCGAGTTTAAATTCTTTTTTCGATTTTTCGGGACTGAAATGAATATCCGGTACACCGTGTTCGATCAAGGCAATTTTTTCTTTTGGCACATCGTAAATATCCACTAAAAACTCCACCGCTTTGTGGCTCATCACCACAACTTTTCCGGCCATTTTGCAAATCTCTTTCAAAACTGCCTTTTCGTTGTACGAAGGAGTTTTTAGAATGGTATGAAGGGTAACAATGAGTGGTATCTCCAGCCGGTGGAGCAGCGGAAGGATAAATATCCCGTTTTGACCACCAAATATGCCAAATTCGTGTTCGAGTACACAAACATCGGCACCGCTCAGGTTAATGTACTTCACTGCTTTCAGATAATCTTCCTGGTAGTTCTGCCTGATGGTAGTTTTAACTTCTGCCGGGTACTTATAGGTAAGATCGTTGTCGCTCAACGCAACCACAAAACCTTCATGTTCGTTTTGGGTCAACATTGATTTGAACAGGTTGTTGGTAAAGGTGCCTATGCCACATTCACGGGGCGGATAGGTGGCGATGTAAACGATTTTCATGTTTTATTTTTTTAAATCATATTTCCTTCATACCCACTTTTAATCACGGTCGAAATCATTTTAAATCGTCCGTTTGCCCGCACAACATTGGATGTGTGGGCAGGTATAATTATGCCTTGCCCCGTTTGCAGCAGGTTAGACTGATCAGCTATAATAACTTCTGCCCTTCCTTCAATAATCTGAATAAAGGTATCGAAAGGAGAAATTTTCCCGGCCAGCGCTTCGCCGGTATCAATGGCAACAACACTAATGTTTCCGGTAATTTTTCGGATAATGGTTTTGCTGACTACCGAATTGGGAACATACTCAATAATTTCGATGAGGATGTGGGACTTTGATTTTTCAATTTCTTTCGTTTGCATAAACTGTCATTATGATAATCCGAGCAAATTTACGCCCCGTTCATGGTGAAAGTATTACACAATTCATGTTATAAGTTACATCATTCACACATCGTCAAGTGCATCGTGCCGCTTTTTTTTAAGCATTTTGAAATGGCTTGGTGTGAGGCCGGTATATTTTTTAAACTGGTTGGAAAGGTGGGCAACGCTGCTGTAGTGCATTTTCCAAGCTATTTCCGAAAGATTGAGTTCGTCGTAAACAATCAGTTCTTTCACCCTTTCAATTTTATGCGTCAGGTAAAATTTTTCGATGGTAATGCCTTTCACTTCCGAAAAAAGATTGGCAAGGTAGGTATAATCATAGTTGAGTTTTTCGCTCAGGTAGTCCGAGAGGTTCACTTTAATTTGCTCTTCGGTATAGTGAACCAATTCAATAATCACATTTTTAATTTTTTCAACAAGAACACTTTTTGTATTGTCCACCAAAATTAAGCCTGCCTTTTTTAAGCCGAACTTTAATTGTTCCAACTGTTCCGGTTGAACATCCCCAATAATATCAGCTTCGCCAATTTTCACATAGGCATATTGCAGACCGAGTTTTTCAAGCTCAGACTTCACCACCATTTGGCAGCGGATGCAAACCATGTTTTTAATGTAGAGTTTCACAGGAAGAAATATAATGATTAAAGCAGTACAATCATTATATTATACAGATAATTTAAGTTTTGAAATACCAATTATTGTTGAAATATGTGTTTACCGAATTTCTCGATTCAGTTGTAAAATCGAGATTTTGTTTTGATCATCTTTTGTTTTTCATTTTATCGTATAATTTAATTTTTATGCGGTATTTGATTAAGGCCGTAAACGGTCCTGAAATGATAACCATAAACCGAAAAAGTAATCGCTTCAACTATTAGTTTCGGCCTGTTGAAAAGGGTCCAAATCAAAAATTTCCAGTATTCGGCCCTGCCTTTATTGAGAAAACCAATGACATAAACCGATTTTAGAAATCCCATCAGCAGAGAAAATCTTAAGTTAGTTTGCACTTTAACCATACGGTTGTAATTCAACAGCAATTGTCTGACCCTTTGGTAGTAGGGCTTGGCGGAGTAAATACCATGGATTATTTTTTTATATCCTTCTTGTAGTTCATTGTAATCCATTTTAGGGATAAAATTCATTGATGAATCGGTATTATTCCCGGTGGATTCGATTGTTAACCGGTTTTCTGCTTCCAATTGATGGTAAAGTTTTGTGTTTTTGGGTGCGTTTAATAATCCAACCATAGCAGCAACAATTCCACTTTCTTGAATAAAATCGATTTGGCGCTGAAAAACCGCCAGTGTATCGCTGTCGAAACCAACAATAAAACCACCTGAAACCTGTATGCCTGCTTGTTGTATCTTTTTAACGCTTTGAATAAGGTCCCTGTTTTTATTCTGAACTTTATTGCATGCTTTAAGAGAGATTTCATCGGGGGTTTCAATGCCAATAAATGCAGCATTAAAACCTGCATCAATCAACTGCGACATAAGTACTTTGTCGTCGGCAAGGTTAATCGAACTCTGGATACTAAAGCTAAAAGGATATTTATGGCTTTGCATCCATTTTTTCATTTCGGGGAGCAGGTTGTTTTTTATTTCTCTAATATTTCCAATAAAATTATCATCTACAATTGAAACAGCTCCGCGCCAATGAAGGTTGTAAATCTTTTCAAGCTCGCCGATAATCTGTTGAGGATTTTTCATCCTGACTTTATGCCCCAGAAGCGTTGTTATTTCACAAAAGTCGCATGAGTATGGGCATCCTCGGGAAACCTGTATATTCATTGTTGCATAATCATTTACCGACAATAATTGAAAATCAGGTACCGGTGTTTGCGAAAGGTCAGCGAATTTATCTGTTTTATACATCCGTTGTGCTTGCCGTTTGTTTAAATCAGCCAGAAAAAGGGGCATGGTTATCTCTGCTTCGTTCAAGATAAAATAATCTACATCCGGATAGTTTGCATATTCCTGCGTAAATAGCGGTCCCCCTGCAACTATTTTTTTGTTCCATTTTTTGCTTTCAACAATTACCTTGTTCACCGATTCTTTTTGAATATACATGGCACTGATAAAAATATAATCTGCCCACTGAATGTCGCTTTCCCGAAGTGATGAGATATTCAAATCCACCAATCGTTTCTCCCAGGTATTCGGCAGCATCGCAGATACTGTAATTATACCAAGTGGCGGTACGGCAGCTTTTTTTGAAATAAATTTCAGGGCGTGGTTAAAACTCCAGAATGAGTCGGGGCATTTCGGATAAACTAATAAGACTTTCATTTTTAACTTTGTTGAATTGTAATGTAAATCATTGCAAATGCCATCCCTTTTCGAAGGATGCCATTAATTGCAAAGAATAAAAAAGTAAATTTCGGGATTTGGGGTTGGGGAAGTGTTACACTATTCTTAATAAAGTTTACATCATTCACACATCTTCGAGTGTTTCGCGGCGTACTTCCCTCTTCCAACTTCCTGCCTTTAAACTACAGCTCTTTCAAATCACCGTCGAAGCGGAAGGTTTGTCCTACAGTGGTCTCTATATTGATCAGCTTCCCGTCCGACCTGATTTCACAAGGATTTCCAAGCAGTGAGCTAACATTTAAATGCCTCAGTTTCCCATCTTCCCAGGTAATATCGATTTCGAATCCGCCACGAGCACGAAGGCCTTTTATCTGACCGCTTTTCCACGACGAAGGCAATGCCGGTAAAATTTGAATTACCCCGTTGTGGCTCTGCATCAGCATTTCTGCAATTCCCGCTGTTGCACCAAAATTTCCGTCAATTTGAAAGGGTGGATGATTATCGAACAAATTGGGATGCGTTGATTTGGTAAAAAGTGCCTGAATGTTCTCGGCGGCTTTTTGTCCATCTTTTAAGCGTGCATAGAAATTGATGATCCAAGCACGGCTCCAACCCGTATGTCCTCCACCACTTGCGAGGCGCGCCTCTATTGATTTGCTGGCAGCATCCGCCCATTTCGGTTCGTCGGGGTTAGTAAATTCTTCGCCGGGATACAGGGCATACAAATGTGAAATATGACGGTGCCCCGGTTCTGCTTCGCGCAATTCTTCTGACCATTCCATAATGCGCCCGTCGGAACCAATTTGCGAAGGCGTCAGTTTTGCGAGCATTGTTTTTAGTGTATCAGCAAATGCTTTGTCGATTCCCAATAGTTCTGAAGTTTTTACGCAATTGGTAAACAATTCACGAATAATTTGATGGTCCATTGCCGGCCCCATGCACACCGCAGCTGCGCCGCCGCTTTCAGTGATAAAACGGTTTTCGGGAGAAATACTCGGTCCCGAAACCAACAGGCCGGTTTGTGGGTCTTCCACCAAAAAATCAACAAAAAACAAGGCGGCATCCTTTAAGGCCGGATAGCCTTTATCACGCAAAAATTGTTTGTCGCCGGTGTAGTCGAAATGCTCCCAAAAATGGTCGGTGCACCAGGCATATCCCAGCGGCCACATTCCGTAACCCGTTGCGCCAATGGCATCGGTAAACTGCCAGACATCCGTAGTATGGTGCGCCACAACACCTCTGCTCCCATAGGTGTTTTTAGCGGTTATCACACCCCGTTTCCGCAAACCATCGGCAAAGTCAAAAAACGGCTGTTCACATTCGGCGAGGTTGGTGACCAAGGCAGGCCAATAATTCATTTGAATGTTAATGTTGATGTGGTAATCCGCATTCCACGGTGGCGTCAGGCTTGCCTCCCAAATCCCCTGCAAGTTGGCAGGAAGTCCGCCGGGCCGCGACGAACTGATAAGTAAATAACGGCCAAACTGAAAATAAAGCTCGGTGAAATGGGCATCCTCTACCCCACTCTTTATACGTTCCAAACGTTGATCGGTGGGCAGGTTCAGCGTATCGGGAGCATTCAATTGAAGGTCAACCCGTCCGAATAATTCCTGATAATCGGCAAGATGTTTTTGCTTTAAGCTTTCAAAACCGGTTTTTCTCGCTGCCGAAATATCATTTTTTGCAAGCTCCACTTCATCCTTGCCCCAAAAGTCGGTTCTGCCCGAAATGAGGATTTCCACCTCATCCGCATTGTTAACCCGCAGAACAGTTTCTCCTTTTACAACTTCGCCGCCCTTGCTGTGCACATCCACTACGCTTGCAAAATGCACTCCCTGCCCATCGTATTCGGCAAATCCCGTCATCAGGAGTTGATTGTCGGTAGCGTGCACAATTTCAGCATCTCCGGGTCGTTCAAGTCGGACGTTAAAATTCAGCATTCCTTTTTTGCTGGCAGAGAGCTTGAGCACCATAACCTGGTCCGGTGCAGACGAAAACATCTCTCTGGTGTAAGTCACTCCATTGGCAGTATATTCAGTGCGGGTAAGGGCAGTTCTTAAATCGAGGCTGCGTTTGTAATTGGAGACAGATCCCGGTTCATCAAAGTCTAAAAACAAATCCCCGAGGGTTTGATAGGTATGCAATCCGCCCTCAATACGTTTGCCCATAATTTTTTCTTGCGCCAGCCGCTCGGCTTCGGCATATTTCCGTTCAAACAACAATTGCCTCACTTTGGGCAGGTTCTCCAAAGCCTCCGGATTGGCGCGGTCGATTGGCCCACCACTCCATACGGATTCCTCATTCAACTGAATGCGCTCTGTGGTTGTTCCCCCAAAAACCATTGCGCCTAAGCGTCCGTTTCCAATGGGTAGTGCGTCCGTCCATTGTTCAGAAGGCTGTTGGTACCACAAAAGCAAATCACGTTCTCCATTATTTTTTTCCGTTTGGCAGGCTTGAAAAAGCAACACACCGAACAATAAAGGTATTAGAATTTGTTTCATTTTTTTATCAATTATGAAGGTGTCCGGCAAAAACGGCACGAACATCTTCCTCTTCAAATAACACAAGATATTTCTGATGTTTTTCGAGACTAAAATTGGAGTAATTTTCAGCTTCTTCGAGGTTTTTTATGAAAATCGGATAATGGCAAACAGGCTTTATACGATTAATTTCTGCTACTGCTTTTTCATACAATACGGTTTCTTTTGCAAAACTTTCGTTTTTCTCGAACATTCCGAATTGCGGATCGGAAAGCTGAATAAAAAACCAGGGAGTGTCACTCCCCTTTTCCTGCGCGATTAAAATAAACGGAAATAAACTCAGGAAAAACAATGCTGTCAATACCTGTAATCGTTTCATGCTGTAAATATAAGTAAAAGGATATGAATTAATGCCGCAATCCATTTTTCTGCTATTGGCTGAAAACAAGGGGTTGTGCTAAAGGCATCCATTCGGACAACCCTTTGTTCAAGATAAAAACACAACGATTTTTTATTTCCCTTCCCTACTCCACAATTTCCATTTCATCCAACAAATAACCCGCTCCGGCAAACTTATCAATAAGAAACAGCGCGTAGCGAATATCTATCGCAATGTTGCGACATTGGTCGGGATCGTACATAATGTCGCTCATGGTTCCCTCCCAGCCGCGGTCGAAATTCACTCCAATGAGGTGTCCTTCTGCATTTACAATGGGGCTTCCGGAGTTCCCGCCGGTTGTGTGGTTCGACGCGGTGAAACAAACCGGTACATCGCCGTTCACCTCGTAACGACCAAAATCTTTATCGCGGTACAATTCCTTTAGGCGAACTGGCACGTCGTAGTCGTAAATCGCCGGATTATCCTTTTCCATAATTCCCGATAAAGTGGTGTAGTAACGATACTGTACCCCGTCAACCGGTGCGTAGCCTTCCACTTTTCCGTACGCAACGCGCAGGGTCATGTTCGCATCGGCATATAAGGGCTGCCCCTTTTTCATTTCCATGATGCCCGCCATGTATATCTTCATATTTGCTGTAATTTCATCGGAAGTGTGTTCAACCACAGGATAAATATCATTTTGGTATTTCGATTTTAACTGACTAAATAGCTCGATTAAGGGGTCCTTCCGGAGTTTCAGTAATCGTTTATCGGATGCGTTTCGTAAAAGGTTTTGGAGCTTAAGGGTATCTGTAAGAACAGATTTACGATAAATCTTATCCACTAAATTATCATTGCCTGTTTTTTGCAACTTTTGAGTAAACCCCACGGGTAAAAATTGTTGGTCGATTCCCCGAGCGAGCATGGGGAGTAATTCTGCAAAAAGCTTTTCGTCGGTTGGCTGGTTGAAATCTTTGACAAAGGAACTTAAATAGCCGAGTGTTATTTCTTTTGCATTTTCGGTAATTAAGGGATCGTTTTTTTCTATTGCCATGAAAACGCGATCAAACTGGCCGGCCAATTGGAAAATTTCCGGTCCGCGGGAAACAATTTCTCCATAATAATCGGCTGCTTTCACATAGGTTTTATAGTGGTGATAGAGCAAATCGAAATTCTCAAAAACGGATTGATAACGACTTTCCCATGTGCCGTTTTCTTTCGCCCAAGATTTGAACTCGGCTTCAAAATCCAACTTTTTATTCACAGCATCTAAACGGTTTAGTCCTTTCATTTCGCCTTGCCATTTTTTCCAGGCATTGCTGATACCCGCATATTTTGCTGAATACTGGATGCGTACTTTTGGATCGGCTATCATATCGGCACCAATAATATCCAGCTTTACATCGCGAATGGCTACCCTGTCGGGGTCGCGTTGGTTCAAAATCAAGTCAACTTCTTGCGAAGGGATGTATTGCATTGTGCTTCCCGGATAGCCGAATACCATGGTAAAATCACCCGGTTTTATGCCTTTCATCGAAACAGGAAAGTACTTTTTGGGTTTGAAAGGGACATTTTCCGTTGAATATAGGGCAGGTTCATTTTCTTTGTCGGCATACACGCGAAACAGCGAAAAATCGCCGGTATGCCTGGGCCACACCCAGTTGTCGGTATCGCCACCAAATTTGCCGATGGCGGAAGGCGGTGCTCCCACTAAGCGAACATCCGTATAAATTTTATAGACGTAAAGAAAATATTGGTTGCCATAGAACAGCGGTTTGATTTGAGCTATGAGTTTACCGTTGGCAGAAGCTTCTTTTCTAATTTCCGCAGAATTGGTTTCAATTTTCTTTGTTGCATCCGTTTCCGAGAGGCCTTCCACATCCTGCATCACTTTGTCGGTTACGTCTTCCATATATTCCAGGAAACGCACGCTTAAACCCGGGTTGGGCAATTCTTCGTTTCGGTTCATCGCCCAAAAACCATCCGTCAAATAATCGTGTTCAATCGAACTGTGCTTTTGAATTTCTCCGTAGCCGCAATGATGATTGGTGATCAACAAACCATCAGGCGAGATAAGTTCGCCGGTGCAGCCGCCACCAAAAATCACCACCGCATCTTTCATACTCGCATGGTTAACATCGTAAATGTCCTGAGCGGTAAGTTTAAAACCCATGGATTGCATTTCGGCCAAATTATATTTCTCAAGCAAAGTAGGAATCCACATTCCTTCTTTAGCCGATAAACGGGTAATAAAAACTAACACAACGACCGTAATCAACAGAATTCGTTTCATCTCTTTATAATTTTTCATTTATATTTATATTCGATAACCTGTCCTGATTTTTTGGGGTTATTCCCATGAATAATGAAAATCGTACTCCAATGTGAATATGTTTTATTCAGGGTTGTTTCACGATGATTTTAAGGACAAAAATAGCAAAGTATGCGAATTTTAACCCTTGATTGGCATAAAGTACAAAAAGAGGAAAAATTCGGCAGGAATAAAATGATATTTTACACGATTTCAAATTTGGATGCTTTTCGATAGAAATCTTTGGCCTCTTTTAACTCATTTTGTAAATTTTATGTTGATTAGGATTTAAATACTTATTTTGTGGCCTTACTTTAGATAATATGAAAATTACAGTTATTGGCACAGGATACGTAGGTTTGGTTTCAGGCACTTGTTTTGCCGAAACGGGTATCGATGTGGTGTGTGTTGACATCGATCAGCACAAAATTGCAATGTTGAATAACGGACAAATTCCGATTTATGAGCCGGGGCTCCAGGATATTTTCAGCAGAAACGTTGAGAAAGGCCGCTTAAGCTTTTCCACTAGCTTGGAAGAAAGCATTAAAGATGCCGATGCCGTATTTATTGCTGTGGGAACACCGCCCGACGAAGATGGCAGTGCCGATTTGAAATATGTGTTGAGTGTGGCAAACGAAATCGGCAAACACATGGATCGTTACATGGTGGTTGTAACCAAAAGCACTGTTCCGGTTGGCACTTCGGTGAAGGTGAAAAAAGCCGTTGCCGACGAACTGGCTAAACGCGGGGAAGATATTCCCTTCGATGTGGCTTCCAACCCTGAGTTCCTAAAAGAAGGCAGCGCAGTGGACGATTTCCTGAAACCGGACCGCATTATTATCGGGATAGAATCGGATAAAGCCCGCAAAGTGATGAGCCGTCTTTACAAACCATTTTTACTGAACGGCCACCCCATTTTGTTTATGGATATCACCTCTTCGGAGATGACAAAATATGCCGCCAATGCGATGCTGGCGACCAAAATCAGCTTTATTAACGACATTGCCAACCTCTGCGAAATTTTAGGGGCCGATGTGGATGCCGTGCGAAGAGGAATTGGTTCCGACCAGCGGATTGGCAACAAATTTATTTATCCCGGAACCGGATACGGCGGATCATGTTTCCCCAAAGATGTGCAAGCACTTATCCGCACCGCCGATGAAAAAGGCTATTCCTTAGACATTTTGAAAGCCGTTGAAGCCGTTAATTATCGTCAGAAATCGATCTTGTTCGGGAAAATGAAGCATCATTTTAATGGCGATCTGGCCGGCAAAAAATTTGCACTTTGGGGCCTCGCCTTCAAACCCAAAACGGATGATATGCGCGAAGCACCGTCGCTGGTCATTATCGACAAACTGCTGGAAGCGGGAGCTAAAGTGGTGGCATACGACCCTGTGGCAATGGAAGAAGGGAAACGCATTTTAGGAGATAAAATAGAATTCTCCAATGACCAATACGAAGCGTGTATCGATGCCGATGGCCTGATTTTGGTGACCGAGTGGGCCGAGTTCAGGATGCCCAACTTTAAGGTGCTACAAAAATTACTGAAGACCAACGTGGTTTTCGACGGACGAAACATTTACGACCCCGAAGAAATGCAGGAAATGGGCTTTAGCTACTACGCTATTGGCCGCAGACCTGTTATTATTGAAAAATGATTTTCTTCGTCCACGAATTTCACTAATTTTCACGAAAACAAATTCGTATAATTTGTGGCTGACATACGTTTGCACTAGAAAACATGTTCAAAAATCATGGAATGGGGTTAAAACCCCTTGATTATCTACATTTCAAAAGCCCGTTCACTAAAGTGAACGGCAATCAAGAAGTATTAGATGTAATGGTGCTAGTTTGTATTGCCGTCAGCTTTAGCTGACGGATTAGTTATATTATTGATGAAATGGGCTTTAGCCACATTTTTTACGTTAATTGGTATATGGATAATACTGCATCAACAAGCTAAATTGAAACACATGAAAAGAATATTGGTGACCGGCGGCGCCGGGTTTGTGGGTTCGCACCTCTGCGAACGCCTTCTAACAGAAGGCAATGAGGTAATCTGTCTCGACAATTTTTTCACAGGCAAAAAAGAAAAGATCATCCACTTGGTGGGTAATCCATATTTTGAGCTGGTTCGCCACGATATCATTATGCCTTACTACGTTGAAGTGGATGAAATCTATAACCTGGCTTGCCCCGCGTCACCCGTTCATTATCAATTCAACCCCATTAAAACCATTAAAACTTCGGTAATGGGTGCCATCAATATGTTGGGACTGGCAAAACGCACAAAAGCAAAAATTCTGCAAGCCTCCACCAGTGAAGTGTATGGCGACCCCGAATTGCACCCGCAGCCCGAAAGTTACTGGGGCCACGTGAACCCGATTGGTATCCGTTCGTGCTACGATGAAGGGAAACGTTGTGCCGAATCGTTGTTTATGAATTATCACCTACAAAATGACGTCCGCATAAAAATCGTCCGGATTTTCAATACCTATGGCCCAAAAATGGAGCCCGACGATGGCCGCGTAGTTTCCAATTTCATCGTTCAGGCCTTGCAGGGACAAGACATCACTATTTTTGGAAGCGGCCAACAAACGCGAAGCTTCCAATACGTTACCGATTTAATTGAAGGCATGATGCGAATGATGGACACCGATGATTCATTTTGTGGACCTGTGAACATTGGTAACCCCGGCGAATTTACCATGCTTGAACTGGCCCGCGAGATTATTGACATCACCGGTTCCAAATCAAAAATTGTGTACCTGCCACTGCCCGAGGACGACCCCACACAACGCCAGCCCGATATCACACTCGCTAAAAAAATGCTGAATAATTGGGAACCAGAAGTACCCCTCCACGAAGGTCTGGAAAAAACGATTGAATATTTCGACCGATTACTAAGAGAAAACCGATAGTCTCTTTCCATTGATATGATTGGGCGAAGCATCTATTCGTAGATATCGCGAGATGGCCATCGCATCAAGGAACCCAAGTAACAGAGCGCAACTTTGTCACGGTTTTGGCACACATTCAGCCAAATCATCCGAAATAATTCGTTGGAGGGATATTTGTCCTTTACTTGTTTTTCACGTATTTTTGAAAGAAGCGAAATATCATGATCGACAAACAATTAGAAATAAAATACAACGCGATTTGTACGAACCTATCGGAAAGAAAACTTAAGATAGCTTTCGACCTAATCCATCAACTGATCGTTGACAACGGTCAATTGCTGTATCTCGACGAATGGCGCAATTTGGAACAAACCTACAGCTACATGCTGCAATATACGCTGGAAGGAATCCAGGATCCCGAGCGGCAAAAAATATATCGCAGGCTAATCGTCTCCGCTTATGAGCTGGCAGATAAGATTTACAATGCCGTTCGGCTTAGAAAATCCCCGGCCTTTGGGTACGAAAAAATGAGATCTTTCAATTTAAGTCAGCCCGTAAACCTCAAAGCCCTGTCGGAAGAGCTGGAAGATTCCTATTTGCATGGTGAATTAATTTCCATCGTTAGCGAATCGGATGTTAAAAGTGAGTCGGCGAGCGATCCGGAAAAAGCAATTCAGCAAAAAATGACTCAGTTGTTTTATTATTTCTGGCTTCACGATGAAATTTCAGACGAGGAAATTGGCTTTCTACAGCGTTTTCTTGACAGTGAACGATTTCCCCAAACGTATAAAGCCTTTTTAATATCGGCAGTTGTGCTGAGTTTGCAGCGTTCGTTCTCCGAAAAAAAATTCTCACTATTGTTCGATGCCTACAACTCAGAAGCTGTCGAGATAAAACAACGAGCATTAGTTGGCCTTCTGATAAACCTGTACAAATACGATTCGCGATTGCCGTTTTATCCTGAAATTACGGCGCGATTGCAATTATTGAACGAGGATGCTGCTTTCAAACAAAATCTCGAGAGCGTGATCGTTCAGTTGATCCGAAGTCGCGAAACAGAAGAAATACAACGCAAAATCAAAGACGAAATTATCCCCGAAATGATTCGCATTAGTCCGAACCTGAAAGACAAAATTAACCTGGAAGAGCTAATGGGAGAAGAAACAGGGGACGACAGAAATCCGGAATGGGAGAAAATTTTTGAAGATTCGCCGGGCTTGCTGAACAAAATGGAGGAGTTTTCGGAACTACAAATGGAAGGTGCCGACGTATTCATGGGTTCCTTTGCCATGCTTAAAATGTTCCCGTTTTTCAATGAATTTTCAAATTGGTTCATCCCGTTTTTCCCTGAGAACCCGGCGGTCAAAGATTTGGCTAACAGCAGCAATGAAGTCAACCGTCGTGTTATCGAAGCCATCCACAGCGCACCGATTCTCTGCAATTCAGATAAATATTCATTTTGTTTCAGCATTGGCAACCTACCGGAAGAAAACCGCCGTTTTATGGCAGAAGGGATGAATGCAGAAATGAATCAGTTCAACGAGTTACAAAACGACGAAGAACTGACCAACCCCGGGAAAAAAGCAGGTTTCGTCTCCAATCAATACATTCAGGATTTATACCGCTTTTATAAACTTCATCCCCGGAAAGACGATTTTGAAGACATTTTTAACTGGCGTTTCGATTTTCACAACAAATTTGCTTTGGGCGATATTTTAAAAGAAGACCATAAAATACTCCGCAATGTAGCCGAGTATTATTTCAAAAAGAATTATTACGAAGAGGCAGCCGAAATTTTTAATTATTTATTGAGTATTGAAAAAAACGGAGAACTTTATCAGAAACTGGGGTTTTGCCATCAAAAATCGGGCGACTACGCAGCGGCGCTCAATTCATACCAAAAGGCAGAATTGTATGACCTGAACAAGTTGTGGAACCTGAACAAGATAGCCCTCTGCCTGCGTAACCTGCGCCAACCCAAAGCGGCTTTGGAATATTACCTTGAGGCGGAAAAGTTAGATACCGACAGCCTTAAAATTCAGTTAAACATTGGGCATTGCTATCTGGAGTTAGAAGAGTTCGATAAAGCCTTGCAGTACTACTTTAAAGTGGAATACCTTGCTCCCGGAAATGTGAAAGTGTGGCGGCCAATTGGTTGGTGTTCCTTTGTGACAGGCAAAAAAGAACAAGCCGAAAAGTACTTTCAAAAATTGTTAGACAACCAACCCGGAAAACACGATTTAATGAACATGGGCCACGTACAGTGGACTTTAGGAAACCGTAAACTCGCACTCGATTTCTATAAAAAATCCATTACAAAGGATAATTTCACGGAAAAGGAATTCTTCAATGTTTTTGAAGAAGATTTACCCTACCTGCTGGAACAAGGAGTTGAAAAAGAAGATGTTCCGATTATGCTTGACCAGTTGCGTTATTTTGTTGAAGGGTAATTTTTAATGAACGCGGGTAATTTCCATCAAGTATTTAGTGATTTCCACCTCTTCTATGCTTTTTATTTCTACTTTTAGGTTTTAGTAAAATCATTTAAAAAAACATACTATGAAACGATTTTTTTCCCTTTCTATGCTCCTGTTTTTATGCGTAACGTTTTCGTTTGCACAAGAACAAAAACGGCCGGATCCTCAGCCTGCGCCTGAAATCGGTGAAACTTTCCGCCTGGGAATGGCCGGGTACACATTTGTAAAATTCGATCTGCAAACTACGCTGGAAACGATGCAACGATGCGATGTGCATTACCTGTGCATCAAAGATTTCCATTTGCCGATTGCAAGCACCGACGCGGAAATAGCAGCGTTTCACGCCAAGTGTAAGGAATACGGCGTAACGGGTTATGCCGTGGGGCCGCTCTACATGAAATCGGAAGCCGACATCGATAAATACTTCGATTATGCCAAACGGGTTGGGGTGACGACCATTGTGGGTGTGCCCAACTATGAATTGCTGCCTTATGTGGATAAAAAAGTGAAGGAATACAATTTTAAATATGCCATCCATTTGCATGGTCCCGACATTGAAGTTTATCCGGATGCCGATGACGTGTGGAAACATACCAAAGATTTGGATCCCCGCATTGGAATGTGCCTCGACATTGGCCATGACACACGCAACGGCAAAGACCCTGTTGCCGATTTGAAAAAATACCACACCCGTGTTTTCGACATGCACCTAAAAGATGTTACCGGAGATACCAAACTTGGCTATTCGGTGGAAGTTGGCCGCGGAATTATCGACTTTCCTGCATTGGTGAGAATGTTGCGTGAAGTAAAGTATTCCGGCGTAGTCAGCCTTGAGCACGAACGCAACATGGACAATCCCTTCTTGGGAATTGCCGAATCCATTGGTTATTTCCGGGGCGTGGTAGCTACAACCAAGGAATAAAAAATTTGAGTGTACGCCGAAAATAATATTCTAACACAAATCCGCGAAGACCTGCCTAACCATTAGGCAGGTCTTCTTGCTTAGTATTTAATCTATTTGTCCACCCATTTGCAAGTACAAAGCACCGTTCTATTTCGTTGAGAACGGTTCTTTGGGATTATCCAAGGGCTTTTTAGTACGCCGCTTTAAAATTTTACAACACGCTATTAAATTTAACTATTGGCGACGGAATTAGAGAAATACGAATTAATTTTGCGAAAGGATATCGCGTTTATTTCAAAGAAAAAGATGGAAAAATTATTATTTTACTGATTGGGGGAGATAAGTCAAATCAACAAAAAGACATTGCGAAAGCAAAGGAAATATGGGGGAAATTAAATAAATAGAAAATATGGAAACTTCAAAATTTGATATAGCCGATTACTTAGATAGCAAGGAAATGATTGCAGCGTATCTCAATACCGTTTTAGAAGAAGGAGATAACGCAGATATGATTAATGCGATTGGACATATTGCCAAAGCGATAGGAATGACCAAAATATCAGAAGAAACAGGATTGAGCAGAACGAGTCTATACAAAGCATTATCGGATGGAGCCAAACCTCAATTTGCGACAATAATGAAAGTCTTGAAAGCAATTGGAGGACAAATCCAAGTAAATCCAATGTCTGTCTGAAAAACAACGCAGCACAATTGGATCAGCCCACCCCGTCAACAAGTGCTGACGGGTAGAGGTTCTCACCGCTATCACAGAACCGTTCTATTTCTCCGAGAACGGTTCTCTGGGATAATCCAAAGAACTTCCCCGGAAGGAAAAAAGGCGATTGCAACTCTACATCATCCAAACCAAAACCAGCATGAAAACCCGCTCGAAAAACTAAGCATTTAGCAAGTAAATGGTTTAATAAGGAAATAATTTCTACATTTGAAAAGTTCAATCAATTTAAACAAGACAACAGCAACAAACCAATTTTGACAAAAATATACAATTAACACGAATGCACTGTAAACCAATACATTGGCACGTTAGCTAATTCAAAAACGCCGAAAATAAGTGGGTACAGAGACTTTATACAGCAGCTTGAGAAACAACATAAAAAAAAATGCAACTGACTATGAAACATCTTTTAATTTTCGCTCTAACCATTTTAGCGTTTACCGCCTACGGACAAAACAAATACAATTATGTGCATTTCAACAGATTGACCGAAGTAGTTGGGACCGAGTTTGTGATTGCCTCAGTAGAAAACAGGGGAAAGATGTCGGACACAAAAAGTAAATACCTCCTGTTCATTAATACAGTTACGGAAGAAACAAGTCAGGTGGACTTTCCGAGTGATGCAAGCATCGAAAAACTTGAACAAGTGAAGATTTTGTAAGGACCTGGACCGTTAATCAATTTACTGGAACGATTGTGGTAACGGGATATTACGACACAAACAATAATAACAAATATGACAAGTCCGATAAAAATGAAATTCATATTTACGACTTAAAAACACGAAAAATAATACGTAAGATATAAAAAGACCAACGAATAATATGCGGAATAAAATCTTAGAAACAAGTATAAAAACAGAAACATGAAACACCTATTAATTTTGGCGACTGCACTGATACTGACATCATGCGGCGCGAATAAATACCTGACTTCCTCAACAAATTCAAATGAAATTGAAAATCTTAACTTCTTTTCACCACTTTCATACATTCAGTATGTAGAAAAAGGAAATAGGGCCACGTTCAGCGATTCTTTGTCGATGATTACCAGCGAAAAAATAGATTCGTTATTAAATACGAACAAAACAACCTTTCGGCTATCGGAAGAAATTATTATTGACAACGATACGATTAAAGGCAAAATAGAAAATGAAATAGCCTATCTCGCACAACTTATCCCCCAGCGTAAAAAACTTAGCGGGATTCCTTTAACCGCAACAATTGACTCAGTATTAAAAGCTAACAACCAAAGATTTGCACTGGCCACGGTTGCAACAGGTTTCGGTAGAAGAAAAGGAAATTACGGCGGTCAGGTGGCAAAAGGTGCGGCGGTTGGTATTTTGACACTTGGAATGGCGATTCCAACGCCGGTAAAATCCAGTCTGACGTTATATGCTTTTATTTTTGACGCTCAACGAAATGAAATCGCATACTACAAAAAAGCTTTGCCGGTAGAGAAAGAACCCACAGATGAAAAGGCTATTGAAAAGCAGCTTATCGGGCTTTTTAATGGATATCTGTATGAGAAAAAACAATAGATAGAAATTATAAAATGGTAATACTGTTGATTCGGAATTTCAACAATAAAAAAACACATAAATCATGAAAAGAATTGTAAAAGTTGGATTTTATTTCTTAACTACTTTACTATTAGCAAGCTGCAAGACTTATTATATTCCTCTTGCAAGTTTTAATGAGCAAATGAAAGACATTGACTCGGTTGAATTGAAGACGGTTAATACAAAAGGGCCAATGGGAGATGTTGTTAGTTATGATACATATCCCATTGAATTTATAAAATGTATTGATAAGAAGAACAACCCGGTTGAACTAAAAAACAGTCCTTCTATCGAAATCCGTTTCACCGAGAAAGATAAAAAGCGCACCATCTTTTACTTTGACCAAATTTACATTAAGGATTCAATGGTAATTGGCGATCGTTCCAGGTTTATCTACTATGCAAAAGCAATTCCTATTGAAAACATCAAACAGATAGAAGTGCAAGACGGACGTAAGAACTTTAAATACGTTGATAAGAAAAAATGACCATCGTCAATCAAAAATTCCGTATTTCCAATTCGATTTTATTTTGAGATGTGCAATCGGTTGCATAGTTTTGTGTCAAATCAAAATTAATTAAAGATGAAAAGAATAATTTCGACACTCCTCTCCGTTTTGCTACTTACCGGAACCGTTGTTTCCCAACGCTCGGGAAACGAAAAATTGTTTAAAGATTCGCACATAAAAAAAACCATGACCAAAGCGCTGGAATGGCAGTTAAAAAATCCAAAACATAAACTGACAGATTGGACCAACGGTGCGTTTTATGCTGGCGTTTTTGCCGCCTACGAAACCACGGGTTCAAAGAAAATATGGAAAGCTCTTTATGAAATGGGTGAAGCAAACGAGTGGAAGCCCGGGCCACGCCTGCAACATGCCGACGACCATGCAATTTGCCAGACCTACATTGATATGTACCGCATATCGGGCGAAAAGAAAATGATTGAACCTTTTATAGCCACCATGGATGAATTTATGGCAACGCCCTATGAACCGAAAGGCATTCACAAAGTGACCTGGTGGTGGTGCGATGCGCTTTTTATGGCACCTCCCGCATTTGTAAAACTTGGGCTTACACTCAACGACGACAAATACATGAAACTGAACGATAAGCTTTTTGAAGAATGTTACGAGTTGCTGTACGACAAAGAAGAGGATTTGTATGCACGAGACATGAACTACAAATGGAACGAGCCCGAGATTAAAGTAATTAAAGAAGCCAACGGCAGGAAAATTTTCTGGTCGCGTGGAAACGGCTGGGTAATGGGCGGACTGGTGCGTTTGCTTCAAGAATTGCCCAAGGACTACCCCACCCGCGATTTTTACCTTCAAAATTATAAAGAAATGGCAGCCAGAATTGTTACATTGCAGCAAACCGACGGGTTATGGCGGGCCAGTTTGTTGGATCCCGATTCTTTTCCCGGAGGTGAATCGAGCGGGTCAGGATTTAATGTTTATGCGCTGGCATGGGGAATCAATAATGGCATTTTGGACAAAGCAACTTATTTACCCGCGGTGGAAAAAGCATGGGTGGGTTTAAATAGTTTGATTCAGCCCGACGGACATGTTGGCTGGTGCCAGCCCATTGGAGCCGATCCTAAGAAAAACTTCAATGCCGAAAGCTGGGAAGTATATGGCACCGGCGCTTTCTTGTTGGCCGCCAGCGAAGTAATTAAATTGAATAAATAAACAATACAATTATGAAAACGTCAGTAGTTCTCTTTTTCTTTTTTCTCCTTATCGGAAGCCTTTTTGCACAAGAAACGAATTATCGCCCCGGCTTGTTTTTTCGTGAAGACTGGAAGGAAACACCGGCAGAAATTCCACTTTCGCAGAAACATGTTGCGAATGCAGACTTACTCGTTCAGCTTTATGGCGCAGGCAAAGACAGCCTGAAAAAAAGCATCCATGAAAAACCGGTTGATGATCCGTATTACGTATGGTCCGGCCTGTGTTTGGAAAACTGGATGGTGAGTTTGAAACACAAAACACAAAATGTCGATCTCACCGGTTTTGCAAAAATACGCTGGAGGGCAAAACAGGCAGGGCTTCGACACCTGCGCATAACGCTTAAGCTCGCCAACGGAACCTGGTTAGTGAGCGATCAGTACGATGCGGCCTCAAAGGATTGGCGGGAAAAAGAATTCAACATTCAGGATATCAACTGGTATAAATTAAACAGCACAAGCGTGGTGGAAATTGGCGCAGCTCCAAACCCCGACTTATCGAATGTAGAAGAAATAGGATTCACCGATTTGATGCCCGGCGGAAAGTCGGCTTCCTGTTCCCGCTTGGATTGGATTGAAGTTTACGGCAAGCCCGTGAAACGCTAATCAATGGAAATAGCCTCGCTCAGTCATATAAAAAAAGAACTTAAAAACCTGCCGCCGGAGGAGCTACAGAAAATCTGTATCCGTTTGGTCAAGTACAAAAAAGAAAACAAGGAATTGCTCCACTATTTGCTGTTTGAATCGATGAACGAAAGCGCATTTATTGAGCTTGTGAAAGTAGAAATCGACGAACAGTTTGGCAACCTCAACCAAAGTAGTTTCTTTCTCGCAAAAAAAACGCTGCGCAAAGTTTTGCGGACAACGCATAAATACATCCGGTTTTCCGGTTCAAAACAAACCGAAATTGAATTGCTGATTTATTTCTGCCAAAAAATGAAAACATCGGGTTTGAAAATACGTTCGAGCCGAACCGTTTTGAACCTCTACGAACGGCAAGTGGAACGAATAAAAAAAGTGCTGGCTATGTTGCACGAGGATTTGCAGTTCGATTATGAAGAAGCGGTAAACGCTCTTTAAATATTATGGACTTTAAGAACGCATTGATTATTAGAACGTTCCCCTTTAGAGGTCAGGGGTAAAATAGAAGAATATGTATACAAACAGACTTTTCGGAGTGGGTTCAAACTTCAAATAAAATGAGAAAACGATATTTTTTACTATTTGTCTCGATCTTCATTCTTGCAAGTTGTGCCGAATTGATGCAGTTGACAAACCAAACTCAAAACTCAGGAAAACCATTATCACAAACGGAAGTGATTGCCGGACTGAAAGAAGCACTTATCGTGGGAACCGGCAATTCAGCCAAAATATTGGGCAATACGGACGGGTATTACAAAGATCAATTAGTAAAAATATTGCTTCCTCCCGAAGCCGATATCCTTGTCAACAACATCAATAGAATTCCGGGTGGAGAAAAACTGCTCGAAGATTTACTACTTCGCATCAACCGCGCTGCCGAAGATGCAGCCACCGAAGTAAAGCCCATATTTGTGCAAAGCATTACGGGCATGACCATTGCCGATGCCTGGGGAATTCTGAAAGGCGGCGATAACGCAGCAACTCAGTACCTGCAAAATTCTACCTCCAACCAGTTGTTCGACTTGTACCGACCTAAAATAAAGGCATCAGTAGATAAAAAGCTGGTGGGAAATATTTCTACCGGAGAAAGCTGGGACCAAATCACAAGCAAATGGAACACGCTGGCCCAATCGGCCATTGGAAAAATTGCAGGGTTTAATCCCGTAGAAGTCAAATTGGATGAATACCTCACCACCAAAGCTTTAGACGGAATGTTTCTGAAAATTGCCGCCGAAGAAAAAGAAATCCGGAACAACCCGATGGCAAGGGTTAACAACCTTCTAAAACGGGTTTTTGGCTCGGTTAATAACTAAGGATTTTACGAAAAATCCGCATGACCAATTCTCTTGTTAACGTTTGTCCATTAGTTCTTTTTCTTATTTCTTATTTCTTCAAACGAAAATCGAAAATCGCAGCCTTTCGCCAATCACCCCGGCAATTTCTTTGGCGACGCTTGGTTTCTCTGCAATACAAACTTTCATAGGGGTGCAAAGATACGATTGTGACGAAAAAAAGAACCACACCAAAAAAGAACCGTTCTGTCTGTTCTCCAACTCAGAAAGAACGGTTCTTGGGGCTGCAGGGAACCGTTCTTTTTCTTTCAGAACGGTTCCTTAAGAATCCTATTTAATTATCGGTGTCAGTACGATGTTGCGGTAGAAAACCTTACCGTGGTCGCCTTGCAAGTAAATAGGACCCGGTTTGAAAACATCCGCAATGATTGCACCGCCGGTTGGACCGTAAACGGGCTGATTATCGATGATTTTTTTACCGTTCAGGATCACTGTTGCATGCCTGTCGCAAAGCGTAATGTCCATAGTTTGCCACTCGCCACCGGGCTTTTCGGCAGCCTGAGTGGGTTTAATCCGACTGTAAACTCCACCCATGTTGTGCGAATCTAAATCTTTCCCGTAGGAATCCACCACCTGAATTTCATACATTCCGCGTAAATAAACTCCACTATTACTACCTTCCGGCACATTTACTTCCAGTTTCAGGTTGAAATCTTCAAACTCCCGATCGGTGCGGAGGTTCCCAAAATTCACACGCCGTCCTTCTTCGTTTACCGGGTCGTTCACCAACACTCCGTCAACCACTTTAAAACCGTTCACCTGTTTTGGGTTCGTAAGTTTCCAACCGCTTAAATCCGTTCCGTTGAATAGATTGATGGGTTCTCCGTATTTTACTTTCGACAAATCGGGAGCTGGTGGAACATCAGGAAGCCTCCAACCTTTAAACTTGGTAATTGCCACCTCCATACCGTTTCGCCCGGGAGATGAAAGGGTGCCTACCAACTTGTCGCCTTTGCGTTTAAATTCAAACAACTGGGTTACGGTGAAATTACGGTCTTCCGATTTGGCAAGATTACCGGTTCGTGTGGCTACTAACGTTTTATCGTCAACAAAATAAACGTTGGAAACCGGCATCACGCTCCCACCCTGCCAAAGCAATTCGGCATCCAGAAATCCTTCGTTTTCGTGAACATTGAGCCAGCCCACCGAGCCGCCATCAATGTCTAAGGTCCACATTCCGTAGAAATCTTTTTTGGCATTCTGCGCGCTGGCAGACATCGCGGCAACAAGAATAAATGTTGCGAGAAAAGTTTTTAATGTACTCATAACAATACGGTTAATTGGTTTTAAATTTTGAATGGTTCAAATCTACAAAAAGAAAATTAGTTTTTAAAGAGTACTGAGTATTGAGTATTGAGAGGTGAGCATGAAGTATGAAGCTGTCCGTGGTGCGTGTTCTCATATTTCGAAATACCATGCACGTCGAAAAGTTTTGTACAGGTCCAAGGGCGCTGTCAGCATTGAATTATCAGGGACTTGTCAGCGTGCAAAGCACCTGACAACGTCATGTAGCTACAGCCAACATCAGAATACGATCTCTGGAGATACGTTGAATTGAAATTCGTCTTCAACTCCTCCCCTCGGGGAGGTTGGGTGGGGCTATTATTAAATCACAGGCATCGGCGGGCATCCAGTGGCGGTGTTTGCCTTCCCATTTCACGTTGCAGCCAATTGGATTGGTTATCGGTACCGAAATGGGCTTACCGGAAGTCAATTCTTCCAACGTGCGGTCTAAATCGTTTACGGTGATCTTTTCAGGATCACGTGGATTGTCCACAGCCCGGCCTGTGTAAACCAGCTTACGATCTTCGTCGAACACATAAAAATGAGGCGTTCGCAGGGCACCATACGCCAGGGCAATTTCCTGCGATTCATCGTGCAAGTATTTCCAGGGGAAACGGTGTTCCTCCATGCGCGAAACCATGTGTGGAAAATCATCGTCTTCGTAAGTGTTCTTACTGTTGGAATTGATTCCCACGAATTGCACACCAAGCGGATTAAACCGTTCCACCGTTTTGCGGGTAATTTCATCGCTCGCAATCACATACGGACAGTGGTTGCAGGTGAAAAACACTACCAAATATTTTGAGTCTTTAAAACTTTCCAGACTATAATTTGTCCCGTCGGTTGCCGGGAGATAAAATTCTTTTGCTTTTGAGCCAATTTCAAGGGTAAATGCCATAATTTTTTGTTTTGTTGAAAATTTAAAAAACATTTCATTTTCAAAATTTCCAGTTGTAAATAAAATCTTCTGTATTTTTAACCAAATAAAGGATGATTTTGTTTCAACACTTTACTTTTGCAGATTCTCTTTTGTTTCAAAAATACATAATTTAAAATGAACCGCAACGAAGCACAACAGAAGATAAGCGCGCTGCGCACCGAACTGAACGAACACAACTACAATTACTACGTGTTGGCACTGCCAAAAATCAGCGATTTTGAGTTCGACATGAAGTTGAAAGAACTGGAAAAACTGGAAAGCGATTTCCCGGAATTTAAAGATGCCAACTCCCCTACCCAACGCGTAGGCAGCGATTTGAGCAGCGATTTCGAACAAGTGGAACATAAGTATTTCATGCTTTCGCTGAGCAATGCCTATTCCGAAGGTGAAATCCGCGACTTCGACACACGGGTGAAAAAAATAATCGAAACCGATTGCGATTATGTTTGTGAGCTGAAATTTGACGGTTCCTCCATCAGCCTGACCTACGAAAACGGGAAGCTCGTTCGTGCCGTAACACGTGGCGACGGCGTTAAAGGCGACGATGTAACAAAAAATGTACGAACCATAAAATCAATCCCGCTGCACTTGCGCGGAAACGATTTTCCCGATGAATTTGAAATTCGAGGTGAAATTGTAATGCCTTTTAAAGTTTTCGACGAACTGAATGCCGAACTGGAGAAAGCTGGCGAGCAACTGCTTGCCAATCCACGCAACACCGCAGCCGGCACGTTGAAAATGAAAAATTCCAAAATTGTTGCATCGCGAAACCTTGATGCCTATTTTTATTACCTATTGGGAAAAGATTTGTCTTTCGATGGTCATTACGAAAGCCTTCAAAAAGCAAAATCCTGGGGATTTAAAATTTCGGAAGCCACAAAACTTTGCAAAAATTTAGACGAAGTTTTCGCTTTCATTGCGAAGTGGGATGTTGAACGCCACCAGTTGCCTGTTCCCACGGATGGTGTTGTAATCAAAGTGAACTCCAAAAACCTGCAGGAAAACTTAGGTTTCACCGCCAAATCGCCGCGCTGGGCCATTGCCTATAAATTCAAAGCCGAAAGTGTGACAACGGTTTTAAATTCAGTGTCCTATCAGGTAGGCCGAACGGGTGCGGTAACTCCGGTGGCCAATCTTGAACCGGTACAAATTGCCGGAACGGTTGTGAAGCGTGCCTCATTGCACAATGCCGATATCATTCAAGGTTTGGATTTGCATCTTGGCGATACGGTATTTGTTGAAAAAGGCGGTGAAATCATCCCGAAAATCACGGCAGTGGATGCCAGCCAGCGCCACCCCATGTTCCCGCGTGTCGAGTTTATTGAAAACTGCCCCGAATGCGGGACAAAACTGATCCGCAACGAAGGCGAGGCCGCCCATTATTGTCCCAACGAGGACGGTTGCCCGCCGCAGATAAAAGGCAAAATGGAGCATTTTGTGAGCCGTAAAGCATTGGACATCGATGGAATTGGCCAGGAAACCATTGATTTACTGTATAAAGAAGGCTTGGTTAAGAATATTGCCGATTTCTATTTGCTCCAAAAGAAACAATTGGAAGGTCTGGAGCGCATGGCTGAAAAATCGGCTCAACGGATTGTGGATGGTCTGGAAGCCTCGAAAAAAGTTCCTTTCGAGCGGGTGCTTTTTGGTCTGGGAATACGTTTCGTGGGTGAAACTGTTGCAAAAACCCTTGCAAAAAAGCTACATTCCATTGAAAACATTAAAAATGCTAAAAAGGAAGCATTGACCGAAATTGATGAAATCGGCGACCGCATAGCAGAAAGTGTAACCGATTGGTTTTCAAAACCGGAACATCTGAAATTAATTGAATTCCTTAGAGGGCATGGCCTACAATTTCAAATCAATGAAGACCAACTTTTAAACCGAACTGAAAAATTAAAGGGGCTGAATATTATTATTTCTGGTACCTTTGAGCAACATTCGCGCGACGAACTCAAAAAAATGATTGAACAAAACGGGGGAAAAAATGTCGGGTCGATTTCAAAAAACACGAGTTATATGCTGGCCGGAAACAACATAGGACCAAGCAAATTGGAGAAAGCAGAAAAACTTAAAATCCCACGCATTTCGGAAGAGGAATTTTTGAGAATGTTGGAATAAAATTAAGATTATGGGATTCAAAGAAAAATACGCACGTAGGAAACTCAAAAAATTGGCGGCCAAAACAGTTCACAAACCTGTTATGCCCAATATTGAAACAGCAAAGATAATTGGGGTGATTTGGCAACCCACCCAGAAAGAAGCCTTTACTTATTTGAAAAACTATTTTAACCGCGACCAGGTAATTTTCCGTGACATTTGTGTTTTTGAAGAAACCGTAAACCCTCCGGAATATACGAACACCATAACCACAAACGATTTAACCTGGTGGGGGCTCCCTAAGCCCGAAAAAACAGAAGAGTTCCTGAAAATGAATTTCGATTTGCTTTTAAATACCTGCTTAAACACAAACTTGGCAACTGATTATATTACAGCTCTTTCGCAGGCAAAATTCAAAGTTGGCTGCTCGCCCGATGAGCACAATTATTTTGATTTAAACATTAAGGTTGGCCAAAACCGCGATGCAATGTACCTTGCAAAACAGCAAATTTTTTATCTTGCGCAACTAAATAAAAAAACGATTAAATGAGCCAGTTTTGCAAAGGAGCAGGAGTTGCCTTGATTACTCCGTTTACGAACGACAACAATATAGATTATAATGCCCTCGAAACGATTGTCGAAAACCAGGTAAAAGGCGGAATGGATTATCTGGTGGCTCTTGGCACCACTGCCGAATCGTCAACCCTAAGAACGGAAGAAAAAGCAAAGGTGGTGGAAGTTGTGAAGCAAAACGCAGCCGGCCTCCCGGTAGTGGTTGGCATGGGCGGCAACGACACACAGGCCATTATCAATAATATTGCGAATTTCAACCTCGAAGGCGTCAGCGGCTTATTAATTGTTACCCCTTACTACAACAAACCTTCGCAGGAAGGCATGTTCAGGCACTATGTTGAAATTGTCAGGAACAGCCCAATCCCCATCATTTTATACAATGTCCCATCCCGCACGGGTGTTAATTTGGAATACGAAACGGTAGTGCGCCTTGCCGAAGCATCCGACAAAATTGTGGCCGTGAAGGAAGCATCCGGGATTATGTCGCAAATTGCCAGCCTTTCAAAATATACTCCCGAAGGCTTTTCGGTGATTTCGGGCGACGATGTTTTGGCCCTCCCCACTACCACCATTGGCGGCAAGGGCGTTATCTCCGTATTGGCCAATGCATTGCCGTCTAAGATAAGTTCGATGATCCATTCGGCACTCGAAGGGAATTACAAGGCGGCAACCGAAATTCATTTTGAATTGATCGACCTGTTCAAACTCATTTTTAAAGAAGGAAACCCCGGCGGCATCAAAGCTTTGATGAATTTCCAGGGAATTATAGAAAATGAATTGCGCTTACCGATGTACAAAATCAGCGATGCCACCTACAACGAAATCAAAGCGGCCTATTTAAAGGTGAAATAAAATGCAACAGGGAAAAAAGTGATACCTTCGTTGCAAATAATTTTAGAGCGATGAACCATAAATCTTATTTGCTTCTGTCCTTTTTTCTGCTTTTTAATGTCCCCTCTTTTTCCATTGCCCAATCCGAAATTCGCCCCAACGTCATTCTCATTATCACCGATGACCAAGGCTATGGCGATTTGGGCATAACAGGAAATCCGCACATACAAACTCCCGTAATTGATAAATTTGCCCGCGAAAGCATCCGTTTTAACGACTTTTATGTTTCTCCGGTTTGCGCCCCAACACGTGCAAGCCTGATGACAGGACGCTACTCCCTGCGGACTGGTGTGCGCGATACGTACAACGGCGGGGCAACCATGGCAGCCAGTGAAATTACCATCGCCGAAATGTTGAAAACGGCGGGTTACAAAACTGGCAACTTTGGGAAATGGCACCTCGGCGACAATTTCCCATCGCGCCCAAACGATCAGGGTTTCGACGAGTCGCTCATTCACCTTTCGGGCGGAATGGGGCAAGTGGGCGATTTCACCACCTGGTTTCAAGCCGACAGCAGTTATTTTAATCCGGTGTTGTGGCACAACGGCACAATGGAGAAATATGAAGGATATTGTACCGATATTTTTGCCGCACAGGCCATTCGTTTTATTGAAGAAAATCATCAATCGCCGTTCTTTTGCTACCTCGCATTTAACGCACCGCACACGCCGCTCCAGGTTCCCGACAAATATTACGAACGGTACAAAAACATCGACCCGGCCACCGGATTTGAAAACGACAACCGGCCGTTCCCAAAAATGACGGAAAAGGACAAAGAAGATGCGCGAAAAGTGTATGCCATGGTGTCGTGTATCGACGATAATCTTGGAAAACTTTTCAACAAATTGGACGAACTGAAAATTGCCGATAACACGCTGGTGATTTTCATGACCGATAACGGGCCGCAGCAATTCCGCTATTTGGCCGGGATGCGCGGACGCAAAGGCAGTGTTTACCGCGGGGGCGTGAGGGTTCCGTTTTTCTTGCGTTACCCGGCTAATTTCCCCGGAAACAAAGAAATAGAAACCACGGCCGCCCACATCGATATTTTGCCCACATTGGCAGAAATTTGCAACGTAAAGCCTCCAAGCGATAGGATTATTGACGGAAAAAGCCTTGCACCGCTGTTGAACGGTAAATCCGTGGACTGGGCAAACCGTTCCCTATTTTTTTATTGGACGCGCCGCTATCCCGAATTGTACAACAACATTTCACTTCAAAAGGGCAATTATAAATTGGTGGGGCAAACCGGCTACAACGCCGCAATCAATGACTTTGAACTGTTCGACATCAAACAAGACCCTTACGAACAAAACAACATTGTTGCGAACAGAACAAATGTGGCAACTGCCCTAAAATCAGAACTCGACTCACTTTATAATGTATTGATTTCCTCTGAAAACCTGGTTCAACCACAGCGGATAATTATCGGGGACGAACGCGAAAACCCCATTTTCCTGAACAGAAACGATGCCGATGGCGAACGTGGAATTTGGGCGCAAGAGGAAGTGTATGGAAAATGGCACGTAAGCATAAAGGAGGGGGAATACAACGTGCGGTTTAAATTTATAGAACCTGTAAAAGCCGGAGGAAAGATGTATCTTGAAACCGGCCCTGTTGTCAACCAAACGCGAAACACGGTGGACAACACGGATAGGATTGAAATGAAAAATGTCCACCTCCATAAAATTGACGGTGAACTGATCCCGTTTTATTCGGTAGAAGGGAAAAATATCTTCCCGTTTTGGGTCGAATTGGAACGAATCAATTAAATTTGAAGAAATGTAGGTTTTTAAGAAATGGATCATTTAAAAAAAATAGTGTTACTGCTGATGATTTTTGTTTTTGTTGAAAGCAATGCCCAGATACTAATGCCTTTGGAACAAGACTCAGCCCAGATTGAGTTGGAACGCCAAATTGAATACCGCCAGTTGATTTCCGGGAAACCAGAAGGCAATATCTTCAGCGATAAAATCGATTTGCCCGATTTCGATCTCACCGCCGAATACGACAAACGATATAATCTCAACCTTAATTATTTTGCGTTGAAAACTTTACCGCTGAGCAATTTTTCCAGCAGCATGTTTTACCCGGTTTATTCGCCATTCTTTGCAAACGGAAAAATGTTGAGCGAAGCCGCCTATCAGTTGGGCGATAAATTTGTGCTCGGCGGATACAGCTACGGTATGAATTCGATACTTTCAGCACCGCTGCCAGCAAATGGGATGAACCAATTCGACCGTTACGGCTCTACCCTATTCATGCAATATAAAATTTCAAAGAATTTCAAAATTGAAACAAGGGTGAATGCTACACAAGGGAGGTGAGGAGAAAGAGGTGAGAGGAGAGAGGTGAGAGGTGAGAGGTGAGAGGGCTTGTTGCTTGTTACTTGTTACCGGTTGCTGGTCATTGGTTACTTGTTTACTGGTTACTGGTTACTGGTTACTGGTTACTGGTTACTGGTTACTGGTTACTGGTTACTG
>CAZNEV010000024.1:0-29660 GCA_964572085.1 uncultured Maribellus sp.
CAGGAAGTAGAAAGTGACATAATTTCAGTTTTACCGTTAACACAGATGTTTCTTATTGTTCTTTAAAATAACCAAATGGTGTTTTCAACGTAGGGGAAGGTACTATTGGTATGTAAAATGGTGTCGTTCAGAAAATAAGTGCTAATACTTATAATGTTTTATCGAATTAAATTTAACTTGCGAAATCAACCTAATAATAAAAAGCTTTATGCAATACCCTAATATTCAAATCCTTTTAATTGAGCCGTATAACATGAAAAGTGTGCTCTTTTCATTGTTGAGTGAAATCGGTTATAAAATTGCAATTTCAAACGCGCTTGCATCCACACATGAGTTGTTGTTAAAAACCCCGGTGGATCTGATTATTTGCGACAACAAACTCGAAATACAAAATGGATTTTCCATATTCCAGAACCTTCGTAATTTACTGTTACCGACAGGAATCCCATTCTTTCTGTTTTTAGAAAAATTTGAAAAGGTTGACATTCTTGTTGGATTGGAAATGGGCATCGACAATTTCATCATTGGGCCTATCGATAAGACTTCGGTGATTGCAAAGATTGAAAATGAAATGAAAAAGAAATACGAAGTGAACATTTTTCAAACACAAAAATTCAAATCGTATTTCAATGCATCAGCCATTGCGATGATGTATCTTACTAATAATAAAATTGAAAAAATGAATCAGGCATTCTGCCAATTATACGAGATAATCGAAATAGACCTTTTAAACAAACCGGTTTCTGAAGTTTTCAATTTGTTTGACAACCAAGATAATGTATTGAGTTATCGTCGGTATAAAAATGGACTTATCAATGGATGCATCCTTCTAAATGTGACTTGTTGTTCTAATGATGATTTGATGTTTGATTTGTTTTTTTACCGGACAAACGACTCTGCTGACGATGATTTTGTGGAGATATTGCCTGCTGAACATCGGAAAGTGGCAGAATCGCTGGCAAACAAGTCGAATAAAATAGAGTTCATGATGAATATGGAGGGAAATAAAATGGATCGAATAATTTTAACGGAACGTGAAACGGAAGTTTTTGAGCTGTCGGCGAAAGGATTGCCCATAAAAGGTATCGCGAACAAATTGGAACTCTCGGAACGGACCATCGAGAAGCACCGCTCCAACATCATGGCAAAAGTGAATGCTAAAAACATGATTGAAGCAATTATCCATATCCAAAAAGATAACAACAAAACCGAATTCACAAACTGAATTTTCAGATTATAGGCTAACAGGCAAAATTGAATTAGCAAGATTAATTTTTTTAGGCTAATCAGTTCATGCAAAAACGTTGAATTTTTGCCCCATATTGAAACGGTTTGTTGCAATATGAGAATACGTTCACTAAAAATCCTCCCGTAAATAACAGGGGCAACTTGGTCCTTTTTCTGTTAAATCAATATTAAGCATACTGATATGCAGTATGTTAATAATTTTATTGTCTGTTTTAAATCTTAAGGGATTTAAGTGAAATTACGTATATATAATATCGTGCTTAAGTGAAATTGCGTATTTTTTCCGGTGGTAATAGCACGTAGTTTTGAAATGAATTTACGGGAAGGTAAATCCAATTTTATACAAACCCAGTTTTAGTTTTAAGAAGGAATTTTATTTTAGAAGTTAGACTTCCATTAGGTCAACCGTTTTGTTAAATAGCTACTGCAATTTAACAAAACATATTTAAAAGTTTTAAACTATTTTAAATTGTGTTGATATGGGTCTTAATTTAATTATGGTGGCAATTCCACTCCTACTGTTGTCTTGCAACGCGGCAAGACAAGAAGAAGTAAAATATTCGCTCGATTCGGTACAAGTTGCCCAAAATGGCGCAAACAATCAAATTCGATTTAATAGTGTAAAGATCAAATTGAGATTTAATAAAACCCAATTCTTAAGCATCAAAAACAAAATTTTATGAAAAAAACTTATCAAGACTGAAAAAAATTGCCGTACCCATTCAAATGGCGCAGGACACGGCACAAACAAACCTCGGGGGACTGCCAATACTGCGGTTGCCAGTAATCCCGAACAACAATATCGTTTCACGGTATTCTTTTAAATAAAAAACAAAAACAAAAACAAATTTTAAAAACAATTTTAAAAAATTTATCATGAAAAAAGTAACTTTTCTTTTCGCAATGGTTTTTGCTGCAACCTTCGCAATGGCGCAAAATACAGCTACAACAACACAAACCGGGAATTTGCAAATTGCAAATACAACTCAAACGGGTGCTTTAAACAATGCTGATGTTACACAAACTCAAGCCGGTACGGCCAGTAATAACCCTGCCTACATGAACAAAGCAACGGTAGATCAGAACGGAACAAGCAACACGGCAACCGTAACCCAAGATGAATTGGGAGGTGGAAACAAAGGCGGGAATGACGCAAAAGTAACACAAATAGGAACAAGCAATGTTTCAACGCAAAGTACCTATGCGCCCGGTTCGAATAATGGGATGGACGTTGAAGCTCTGCAAAACGGTACCGGAAATACAGTTTCTCAATCTATTTCAGGTGGCTATACGGACTATTTTTATACTGAGCAGAACGGGGATTTGAATAGTGCCACTCAAACCGGAACCGGGGTTACAAGCAATACCGCAAAAATTTTCCAAACCGGAAATTCAAACACCGCTGTTCAAACCTTGAAAGGTTCCAACAATGGATACTATGGTGGAATTTACGATAATGAAAGAGTATTGATTGAACAAGTAGGTAACGAAAACGAGGCCACACAAGTTTTCACGGGTTCAGGTTCGAGCCATGGAAATACCGCCGATATTCAGCAAATTGGTAATTTCAACACTGCAACTCAAACTGGTAGCGGTCGCAATATTTATGCAGATTTTGTGCAGGATGGAAATTTGAATATTGCAACAAGTGTACAAACAGGCGAAGCCGACCAGGTTTTTGTAACTCAGGACGGAAGCAACAATATAGCTTACCAAAGTCAGGATGGAAACGATAACTATGCAAAAATTACGCAGCAAGGTGGTACAAACAATGCAAGCCAAGTTGCTGTCGGAAATGGCAATTCCATCAGCAATCGTCAACAAGGTAGCAGCAACATAGCCACACAGGATGCCAACGGAAACGACAATAATTTGCAAACCGTGGTAACAGGCAATTCCAACACCGTCGATCAAGACGCCATTGGTGACAATAATTTTTCTTACCTGGCAGCTTCGGCACGTACGAACGGTAACACGATGATAAGTTCCCAAACCGGCGACCGGAATTATGTGAACTCCAGAATATATGGCAACACAACCGACTTCAGTGAAAACAATAGCTTGAATATTGTTCAAACAGGAGATCGCAACAAATCAACCAATCATGTAACAGGAAACAATAACCAACTCAATGTTACCCAAACTGGAGACCAAAATAGTGCCGGAACAAGTAATTCAAATTTGGGTATTGTTCAAAAAGGCGATTGGAATGAAGCCAACTTAGTGCAAACAGGCGACAGCAATTTTGCAAAAATTTCGCAATTGGGAGATTATAATATAGGTTCAATATATTCAACAGGGATTGGTCATTCAGGAACAATCATGCAAACTGGTGGTATGAACGAAGCTTTAATTACTCAAAACTAATTTTCTTATAAATAATAAAAGTCGCAATTTCTTAAACATTTAAAATTTTCAATCATGAAAAAAATAACTTTTCTTTTCGCAATGGTTTTTGCTACAACCTTCGCAATGGCGCAAAATATAGCAACAACAACGCAAACAGGGAATTTGCAAATTGCAAATACAACTCAAACGGGTTCTTCTAACAATGCCGACATTATCCAAAACCAAGATGGTACGCCGGTTAATAACCCTGCCTACATGAACAAAGCAACGGTAGATCAGAACGGAACAAGCAACACGGCAACCGTAACCCAGGATGAACTGGGAGGTGGAAACAAAGGCGGGAACGATGCTAAGATTACACAAGTGGGAACAAGCAATGTTTCAACACAAAGTACCTATGCGCCCGGTTCGAATAATGGGATGGACGTTGAAGCACTGCAAAACGGTACCGGAAATACAGTTTCTCAATCTATTTCAGGTGGTTATACGGACTATTTTTATACTGAGCAGAACGGGGATTTAAATACAGCAACCCAAACAGGAACTGGTGTAACACATAACACGGCTAAGATTTTTCAAGATGGTATATCAAACAACGCCACTCAAACATTAGTTGGAACTAACAATGGTTATTCCGGAGGAATTTATGCGGGCGAGCGCATTTTGATTGATCAACTTGGTGATGGCAATGATGCAAAACAGGTTTTTACAGGCACAGGCTCAAGTCACGGAAATAGTGCAGACATCCAACAAATTGGTAATGATAATTCAGCAACTCAAACAGGTAACGGTCGTAATATTTATGCGGATTTTGTTCAGGATGGTAATGACAACATTGCAACAAGTGTTCAATATGGCGAAGAGCAGCAGGTTTTTGTTGACCAGTTGGGTGATGGAAATAAAGCCTCTGTAACACAATACCATAACAATAACGTTGCCGATGTTAACCAAAATGGATTTGCTGATTGGGCATATATAAACCAACAGTATGGAAGTAATAATACTGCAACAATAAATCAAACTGGTGGATTAGGTGGAGCACTGCGTATGGGTTATAATAATTTTGCTCAAATATACCAAAGTGGAAACGGTAATGAGCTAACCGGAACACAATCAGGTTATACCAATGGCCTGATTACTTCACAGCAAGGAACAAACGGTGTTATAAATGCAACTCAAAGTGGTGATATTAGCTTTGATGGTGTTGAAAGAGAAACCGGTACCTGGGGATTTAATAATTATGCTACCCTTACACAAAAAGGCGGAGACGCTAATGAAATTACATTATTTCAAGATGGAGCAGACAATTATGCCAAAGTATTCCAAGACGGTGGGGGGAATACTGGTTTTGTTACACAAACTGGAGATTCCAATTTTGGTTCCATCTCTTCAACAGGGAATGGGCATTCCGGTACAATCATGCAAACCGGTGGTATGAACGAAGCTTTGATTACTCAAAACTAAAGAATCATTGCTTTTTAAGCAGAAAGCAATCAATTGGCCTCCCGAAAAATTTTCGGGAGGTCAATTCTTTCAAATTAAACAATACACTTAGGTTGAATTTTTGCATATTTACAGCATTCAAAAAAAACGCGACATCATGAAAATGAAATTTCATCTCATCCTGTTCATCCTGCTCGGATTTTTTGTTTTGGGCACATCGGCACAAGAGGCTGATATGGAGACAATCGACGAGTTGATTACTTTTGACATTATCGAAAACGGAACTCTTGTGAACGCAAACCTGGCTTTCGTAAAACAAACCGGCCATGAAAATACTGCCTTATCCGTTCAGCAACACGAAGGTGCCGTTTCTAACCGTACCACTTTAACTCAAAATGGTGCGGGAAACAATGCTTACTTAAAACAAATTGGGGAAGGGCATATAACGCAGATTAACCAAACCGGCAGTAAAAATGAAGCCAACAGTTGGTCGGTGGGGCAGTTTGCCAACACCGGTATTGAACAAAATGGCGACAACAATATCGTTAACAGTTATATCGACAATAAAAACAGTATGGCCAAAGAAGTCCTGCTCCTGCAATTTGGGAACAAAAACAAAATAGATATTGCCTTGCTTGGCGATGGATTTGCGAGCGAATCATTTGAAAAAGCGGCTGCGATCACACAAACCGGAAACAACCACGATATTACGGCTATTTTAGATGCTTATGCCTCCCCGATAGTTATAGAACAAACAGCCGGTCCATCAGGTGAAGGGATGAAGGCCAATGTGTCGAATTCGAGTTTTAATTTCCCAATGAAGTAAATTAATTTCCCGATGAAAGTAGTACTATCCATATTCTTTTTAAGCTTTATGTGTTTTTCAGTAAAAGCCCAGATGGATAGCATTATAGTGGATACAGTCCAAGTACAAAAGAAAATACAACAGGCTCCCGAAGACTTGCAAAAACTGATGAAAGAGATTACAGAAGAAGCAAGCAAAGGAGTAAAAAAAGATGCTGACATTGAAATTGACGGTTTGTTGTTTGACGATACCAAAACCAAAAGCGGCAAAGATTTTTACGATTTATTTTACCAGGGCTGGGAAGCTCCTGCCAACGCAAAAAACTATTCGATTTTTGTTGTCGAAAAACCATACAGGCTGACGACTACGATGATTGAAATCAGCATTAACGAAACACTTGTTTTCCAATCGTTGTTGCAACCACGCAACGAATACATCGAATTAATGGCCGAACAAGCCATTGCACAAACACAAATGTATTTGGAGAATTATGAGGAAATTATCCGCCAACTGGGGGGTGACGATCTTTCCGGTTCAGGAATTTATTAAGGAATTTAAAAGAGTATAATTAAACACAAAAACCACAAATAATGAAACTTAGCTTCTTTCTCACACTTGGGCTTTTCCTGTTTTTTACCAATCAGGCAGATGCCCAACAGTTTGTTTACACGCCAAAAAATCCGGCTTTTGGCGGCAATCCGTATAACTATAGTTGGATGTTGAGCTCGGCACAGGCGCAAGATACCTACAAAGCAGCAACAGATGCCAGCCGGGACCCATACAGCCGTTACGGTTCCAATCCCGTTGACGATTTTGCTGAAAGCCTGAACCGGCAAATTTTGAGTCGCCTTTCGCGCGAGTTGGTAACACGCCAATTTGGAGAGGAAGCTCTGGCTGAAGGTTCCTACGTGCTGGGCGATTACCAAATTGATATTGGCAACTCCGACGGTGGCCTAAGTGTTACGATTGTGGACAATACTACCGGGGCTACCACGAGTGTTATAGTTCCTTATTTTTAAACTGCAGCGAAACTAAATCAGAAATTATGCTGAAAAGAAAAACTTTCCTGCTTTTCCTGTTGGTATGGCTCGCAACTTCCTGTAGTCCCTACTTTTATCAACCTTTTGGCAAGCGTGAAGCCCGATTGGGGCCTGAAACGCAAATGAAACAGGATTTGCTTGATTTGCCGGCACCAAAGGAGCCCATTGTGGTGGCCGTGTATAAATTCCGCGATCAAACGGGGCAATACAAGGCCTCCAATGTTGGGGCAAGCTGGTCAACAGCCGTTACCCAGGGTGCTACCAATATTCTTATCCGTGCCTTGGAAGAATCCGGCTGGTTTATTCCCATTGAGCGTGAGAACATTGCAAATTTAATGAACGAACGTAAAATAATCCGTTCAAGCCGCGAGCAATACGAAGGCAATTCGAATATCATGCTTCCACCTCTTTTGTTTGCCGGTGTTTTGCTGGAAGGCGGAATAGTTTCCTATGAAACGAATGTATTTACCGGTGGGGCGGGGGTACGTTATTTCGGAACCGATGCTTCGGCTCAATACCGTGAGGATCGCGTGAGCATCTACCTTCGTGCCGTTTCCACAAGTAATGGGAAAATCCTGAAAACCATTTACACTACAAAATCCATTTTGTCGCAGGAAGTGTCGATGGGCGTGTTTCGCTACGTGAAATTTAAACGATTGCTGGAAGCCGAAACCGGATATACTTATAACGAACCCACCGAGCTCGCCATTACAGAGGCCGTGGAGAAAGCTGTGCACAGTTTAATTATTGAAGGGGTTTTGGAAAACCTTTGGGCCTTGGAAGATCAAAAGGACATTGAATTACCGCAAATTCAAAATTACAGAAAAGAAAAAGACGATAATTTCGACACCGATTATATGGGCCGCAAATTCGACCAAAACCTGAGGGGTAAATTTTATGCTTCCATCCTTGGTTCATCGCAGGCCTACCTCGGAGATTATTCCGTTAGCAGAATACAGCCCGGCGGAGAAATAAACGCCGGTTTTGCACTCACCAAATCGTTCTTTCTGGAAGCCGGCTTTGGGGCGCAACACATTCATGTGGCAGACCTTATAAAGACAAATGAATATTACAGCGATTTAAACGTGCTGTTTCTTGCCAACCATAAAGGAAAATTTTCTCCTTTTGTAACGCTGGGCGCAGGTTCTTATTTCGATTTTGGAAACACGGTTGGGGCATCTTCAGAAACCTACGCTCCCTACCTTGCTTATGGTGCCGGGGCAGAATACCTCTTTTCCGATAAATTTGCCATAAGCGGGAAAGGTTTCTTTAACCAGATGCTCACCGACTACTACGACGGTACCAAAACCGGTGAATTCAACGATTATATTTGGGGATTAAAATTAGGGTTCAAATTTTACATTGGAAAATAAATTCATACCACCATGGACAAGTTTAAATACATCAGTTACATCCTTTTAGTGTTTCTATTTCTAAGTTGCGAAGACGAAAAACTCGACATCGATCGCTTTGGTTCCATTTCGGGCACCATACTCGACGGCGAAAGCTATCAACCCTTAAAAGGTGTTTTGTTGGCTACTAACCCGGCAAGTGCAACTGCTCTAACCAATGAGGAAGGGAGGTTTGAGTTTCAAAAAGTAATTGAAGGCGATGTGGCCATAACCGCCCGTAAAAAGGATTTCCTGACCAACAGCGTTAGTGTTGCCGTGTACGACCGCGAAGCAACCGAGGTAACCTTTTTTATGTTGAAGGACGAAAAGAACATCGGATCGGTTATGATTTACGATCCGGTGCCGGGCAACGGTGCAGTGGGCCAAAGCAAATCCTTCACCTTCAAATGGAAAGTGGAACAGGAAAACCGGAGCAAATCACTGGAATATACGGTTTACATCTTCGAATCGAATTCAACGGTTCAAAAGATAGTGGGAGAAAACCTGAATGCGAAAGAGGTGACTGTTAACGGCCTGAATCCAAACACTTCGTATTATTGGTATGTGGTGGCCAAGTTTGAAGGCAGCAACGTTGCCAACAGCCCCACCTGGACTTTCCATACCGCAAAAGATACCGATTTGGGGGTGACGAACTAAAGGAATGCTCTTGCAAACGAATCAATAGGCAAGAGAGGCACTACATCTCTGAAGCGCCAATTATACGTGTTTTAAAACCGGAACCTTAGTGCAATCAAATTTGGTTGTTATGTTTTTCTATGTTTTAACTGAACGTAAATAAGCAATGAATGAAACCTGCTATGAAGAAAATTTTATTGATTTATTCGGCTGAACCGGATGGATGTGAGCTGCGGAAAGTATTGAACAATTTGGATTACCGGACTGTGGCCCTGCAAAATACAGAGCAGGTGATTCAAAAAGTGATGGAAGAATTACCCCATATTATTTTTTGTCACCATAGACACCCTGAATTCAGCGGATTTCAAGTGTATAATTTGCTGGAAAACACCTTGCAAAAAAAGCAGATTCCCTTTCTGCTCATTCTTCCTTTTGCAGATAAGAATAGCCTGATGATGGGCGAAGAACTGGGGATCGACGGATTTATTTTTCCGCCCTTCGAACCGGAAGAGGTGAATAATATTCTAATGAAACAATTCCAAAAGAAGGAAAACAGGTTCAGCCTTGAGGAGAAAAAATTCAAAACCCTTTGTAAAATAGTTCCTTACTCGATATTTGTGACCGAAAACGATAAAATTATTGAAGCCAATCCCAAATTTTACGAATTGAGTGGTATTGACATATATGCCGGGGAAACTATTTTTATAAGCGATGTTTTCAATTTCCAGTCCAGTAAAAAGGAGGAACTAAAATTCATCCGTTTCATTAATGGGCTCACCAAACTGAGTTGCTTCAACAGTATTCCATTAACTTCAAGGCCCGACGAGTTGTTTCACATTTATTTCTCGCACATCGAGAATTCCTTGCCGCCTATGCGCATGTTGGGTACAGCCATACCGGTTGAGCTGAAAAAACAAGCTTCACAAATCATTAAAAGCTTAATTCCTTCAAAACACAGGGACAGCCGTTCAATTAAAAAGACCACTGTTTTATCCGCCGACATTTTCACCAAGCGCGAAACCCAAATTCTGGAGCTGTCGGCAACCGGGATTCCCATTAAGCACATTGCCGACCAACTCGGTATTTCTATCCGCACGGTGGAAAAGCACCGTTCCAACCTCATCCGAAAATCCAAAACCGGTAACATCATGGAGACTGTGTTCCTCGCGTGGAAGAATGGCTTGCTTGATATGAATTAAACCGTTTTGCCCAATTCCCCATCGCTCTACGTAGAAACACGCAATCCGACGTTTCAACCTTTTTCATCCTCTTCTTTTTTATCCGCCTAAACGTCTCATCTGTTCCAAAATGATTTTTTAATCCCCATCCTGTCAGGACCTTGAACGGCTTAATAGGTGCATCCACTAAGCCCGTTTTCTATGTCGTAAAACACGAATTGGTTAAGTTTTATTTTCCTCATAGTTTTGAAAGAGAATTTTATGGGGAAGATAAAGTTCACGATGCCGCAAGGCAACTTAATATATTCTAAACAACGAAATATGGGTACTTATTCAGTAAAACATACACTATTATTCTGCACCTTTTTATTCTTTTCTCTTGTTGTGTATGCGCAGGAGGACCCCGATACGCTTAAAGTGGTTTCAATAGGAATTAATAATCAAATAACGATTGACTCTACAGACTTTAACCAGGTTATGCAAGATTCAATTCAGTCTGGAGTAGTGGGTCAAATTAGTCAAAACGGCGAGGCCAATTCCATTGAAATCAATACCGGAAAACAAAGCGGGCCTACAGAAAAATCAAAACAAAACATAACGATAACACAAAGCGGGAAAAACAACAGTGTAAAAATAAACTCACGTTGAGCGTGTACAAATAGTTCTAATTTTTAAACATTTTAAAAACCAAAAAATCATGAAAAAAGTAATTTTTATTGTTGAAAAAGTTCCAGCCGTTTTCCTTTAAAGGACGCAGAACACGGCAAAAAAAATCTTGGGGGCTGGTTACGCTGCGGTTACCACAAAACCCAACTACTAATATCGAACAGGGTATTATTTTTTAAATCGTATTTAATAAAAATTCTTAAATAACTTAAATTTTTTAATCATGAAAAAAGTAATTTTTTTATTCGCAATGGTGTTCGCCGTAAGTATGGTTATGGCACAAATGGCGGAACCAGTGGTTCCGGGAGTTACAGTCCCGGTTGTTCCTGCATTTATTGTTAATACTCTTGAAAAAAATCAAACTGGCGATAACAATACAGCCAACGTTAATCAAAACGGGGTAAATTATGCTACTGTTGATCAAATAAGTATAGTTGGCGCCACTTTGGGTAAAGCAAATACGACCAATCTGATACAAGATGGTCAGCAAAACAAAGCTATTGTGGATCAGAACAGATCCGGTGGACAACAAGGAAGCCAAACTGTTGCAAATGCCAGCCAGTCAGGGGACAAGAATTATCTGAATATTATTCAAGATGGCTACTATCAGGGGGGAAATTTATCAAAAGTTACCCAGATTGGTATTAGTGGCCAAGCTGCAATTGGCAATAGGGCAGATGTTAATCATCAAATGGGATATGGAAATAATTGGACAATTTATCAACAGGGTGATAACAATGATGCTTCTCAAGTATCCACTAGTACTGTAGTTTCCGGGACAACGAATGTAATTAATCAGTACGGTGAATCAAATAAAGCTAATCAATATACTTCTGGAGGAGATGCAATGAAAGGCACAATTAATCAAGGAACTTCATTAGTAGCAGTTGTAGGAAATATTGCTAGGCAGGATCAGTCGGGACTTAAAAGTCAGGCAACGATTACACAGGAGACTAGTGATAATAATGCCTACCAGATACAGTTATATGGGTCTTATGATCCAAATGGAGGTCATAGAGCAGCCATCACACAAACAGGTGGTGATGGTAATTATGCGTTACAGTATCAGACTGAAACCGTTGCTGGAGCTTTTGACTACAGTAGAAATAACTCTACCATCTATCAGGATGGTGCTGAAAACACAGCCGAAGTAAATCAAATGGATGGATTAAATCTTGGAAATATCACTCAGACAACTAGCTATAATCAGGCATTGCTAATTCAAAATGGTTTAAGTAATAGTGCTATTGTATTGCAGGAAGTAGGTAATACCAATATTGTAAATCTTACTCAAGATGGTGGTGCAGAAGCAGATATTCTACAGCAAGGTGCTAATAATACTTTGATGGGAATTGGAGTTGGTATAATGGCAACTTCATTAAATGGAAGTATTTTAGATCTTGACCAAATTGGTGATGGAAATACTCTGTATCTACAACAAACTAATGGAGCTTCGGCAACAGTTATGCAAGATGGAGCTATTAATACTTCCGAAGTAATACAGAATTAAATCTACTTAATTACCAGTATAATTTAATTTAATTTAATTTAATTTAATTTAATTTAGTAAAATATATAAATGGTTTCTCCCGGAGTATATAAGCTCCGGGAGATTTTATCCAGACCCTAAAAGTTTGTGTTAACACCAGAGATTACTGAATTTTATTTAATACTAACACTCATTTTTTGGGAAACTCATTTACATGCTCATAAATGAGAATGCAATAAAGCAGGTTAACGCCGATCAGTTTACAATTTCTATTAAAAAGGGGACGTTCAGCGAAGTGTTAATCCGATAAATGTCTGGATGAACTGCAATTTCCGTGTGTGTTTCAATCTGGCGAAATGATAAATAAGTTTTGATGTGGTTTTTTATTAAATAATCTGTAAATGAATAAGATAATAATTCTATTTCTATTCTGTTTTATATGTATCTTCACAAAAGCACAGGATATTAATGATATTGAATTCTTTAAATCGGAGGAAATTAATTTTATAAATACCAATATTTTAAGTAGTTCCAACAATGCATTTATGCGCCAGTTAGGTGAGTCCAACAATGTTTTGTCTTTCCAGCAAAATCTTGGAGAGCATTCCAATCAGTTATTTTCTGATCAAAACGGAATAAACAATAACGGTTTCATTAACCAAACCGGCACATCTCACGCAACCGGATTGGTTCAAAAAGGAAATTACAATGATGCTCAAATTAATTCCACCGGTCAGTCAACTTTAACCGAAATCAACCAAAGTGGTGATTGGAACAAAGTGAAGTTTTCCATAGAAAACAAAGACGATCTTTTAAGGGCTGCGCAGGTTTTGCAAACAGGCAACAATAATCTGGTCGATCTGAAAATTACGGGCAACCGCCTTTTTGGGGAATCGGACGCAAAAGATGCCGTTGTAACCCAAACCGGAAACAATCATAGTTTTTCGGCGGTACTGGACTCCTACAAGTCGCCCGTAGTAATCAACCAACAAGCGGGGCCAAACGGCGAAGGCATGAAGGTGGATATTTCAGCCTCTGATTTCTATTTTCCAATGAAGTGAATCGGTTTTGTGTAGTTCTGGATTTTGTCTAAGGGATAATCTATAGTAGGAAAGGCTCAAATTTGAGCCTTTCTGTTTTTATATATCTTTGCTTTTTCTTAATTTAGCGCAAACATAAAATAAGAAAATCATGATGAAAGAAAAAATGCTGAACGCGATCAATGAGCAAATCAATGCCGAACAATACGCGGCTTTTTTATACCTCTCTATGTCGGCCTATTTTAACAATATAGGGCTGCCCGGCTTTGCCAACTGGATGTATATCCAGTATCAGGAAGAACTCTCGCACGCCAACAAGTTGTTTGATTATGTGAACGAGCGGAATGCAAGAGTTGTATTAAAAGGGATTGATCAAATGCCGTCGGATTTCGACGGGGTGATTGATGTGTTTGAAAAAACATTGGCACACGAGAAGTTGGTAACGGGCCTGATAAACAATTTGGTAGATATTGCCATAGAAGAGCGCGACCATGCAACACAGAGCTTTCTGCAATGGTTTGTTGATGAGCAGGTAGAAGAAGAAGCTAACGTTCAGGAGATTTTGGACACGCTTCGTCTTATCGACGGACAAGGGAATGGGATTTTTATGCTTGACCGGGAAATGCGCCAGAGGGTGTTTGTGGATACAACAGCAGCAAACTAATTTAGAATTAAATACATTTATTCTACAAAAAAGGCTGCATTTTGCAGCTTTTTTTGTATGCAAAAAAATAGATTAAAAAAAGGAAACCATGAGGGATAAAAATTATTTTGACAATGGATAATGCGGATAGTTAAAGAGCTTCAACAATGCCGATAGGCATAAAATGATTATAGCAAATGTATGTGTGGATGCTATAATAATCCCAACCCTACGGGTTTTAAGAATATGAATTAGAATCCTTCAAGCCAGATATCAGGGCTTCAAAAAACTGAAAAATGCAAATCCAAGAAGAAATCTCCTCGCGCTACGACAGCCTGAAAAATAGCTGCCAGGCCATTTGGGCTCCCGGCGATATGGCAAAAATTGAAAAAGCGTTCCGTGTTGCCCAAAGGATAATCGGTGAAAAAAAGTTCGAGACCGGAGAAATCATCCTTAAGCATTCCTTGGAAGTGGCACTCATCATCGCGCAGGAAATAGGCCTCGGGCCTGATTCAATTGTTGCGGGCATACTGCATAATGTGATGTATGAAGGATGGGATGAGAAGACAAAACAAAACGAAATCGAAAATGAATTCGACCGTGGAGTTTATTCCATTCTCAAAGGCATGGTAAAAATAAATGCGCTGGACACGGATACCGTTGACCTGCATTCGGAGAACTACCGCAAACTGCTTCTTGCACTGGCCGGCGATGTGCGTGTAATTATAATAAAAATTGCCGAACGCTTGCAGGTAATGCGAAACATCGGGTTTTATGATCCCAATAGACAAAAGAGCCTCATCAACGAAACCGCCTATTTGTATGCGCCCTTGGCCCACCGGCTGGGCTTGTATTCCATCAATGCGGAACTTCTGGATTTGTGCCTGAAATTTCAACAGCCCGAAGGCTACAGTTATGTGGTGAACCGCCTGAAGGAAACCGAAAAGGAACGTGCGAATTTTGTGGCTGAATTTGTAAAACCCATCGAAATTAAACTTAAAAAAAAGGGTTTTCAGTTTTCCATGAAAGCACGGACCAAATCCATCTCTTCCATTCATAGCAAAATGAATAAAAAGAGTGTCTCTTTCGACGAGGTGATGGATTTATTTGCCATTCGCATCATTTTGAATTCGGAGCCTGAAAACGAAAAGTCTGATTGCTGGGTTGCCTATTCCATTGTAACCGAAGAATACCAGACCAACCCCAACCGCCTGCGCGACTGGATCACCATTCCGAAATCGAACGGCTATGAATCGCTGCACACTACTGTGCTCGGGCCGCAGGGGAGGTGGGTGGAAATTCAAATCAGGACAAAAAGGATGGATGAGGTGGCCGAAAAGGGATTGGCCGCACATTGGAAATACAAAGGTGGAAAAGGGAATACAAGTTTTGATTCGTGGTTAACCGGAATACGTGAAATCCTGGAAAATACGGAGCTAAATGTGGTGGACTTTATCGATCATTTTAAAACCGACATTTATAACGACGAAATTTTTGTGTTCACACCCAAAGGCGATCTCAAAAAATTACCGCAGGGGGCTACTATGCTCGATTTTGCCTACGAAATCCATTCGCGCCTTGGTGATACCTGTGTAGGCGGAAAAGTGAACGGTAAAAAAGTCACACTTAAACATAAACTCAACAATGGCGACCACATCGAGATAGATGTTGGCAGCCACCAAAAACCAAAGATGGATTGGTTGGAATTTGTAGTTACAACCAAAGCAAAAAACAGGGTGAAAGCCAGTTTGAATGAAGAACGGAACACTCAGGCGGCTCATGGAAGGGAAATTCTGTTGCGTAAATTTAAGAACTGGAAACTTGATTTGAACGATGAAGCCATCCGGGTAATCCTTAAAAAATATGGCTTTAAGTATGCCGTGGATATGTATTATGAATTGGCTGTTGGAAAAATTGATCCCTTAGACATTAAACATCTATTCACCGAAAAAACAGCGGTAAATAGCCGGCTCAAAATTGAAGAGCTTTTGCCGGCAAAACAGGTAAAAGACCTTGCTTTTGCCGGAGGAGACGACTTTTTGGTGATTGATAACAACTTGAAAAACATAAATTACAAACTTGCGCCCTGCTGCAACCCGGTTTTTGGCGATTCAATTTATGGGTTTGTAACCATTCGTGAAGGAATTAAAATTCACCGGAACAATTGCCCAAATGCGCCCCAAATGAAAGAGCGGTTTCCCTATCGCATCATAAAAGCCGTTTGGCGCGACACTACTAATAAGGGGTCTTTTCTCTCTACACTGCATATTTCAGGGGTTGACGATCCGGGGATTGTGTCGGAAATAAACAACATTATCGTCAAAGATACCGGTGCCTTCATGCGCTCTATTAGCATTGAAACCGACAAAGGCGAATTCGAAGGAGTGTTGAAAATAATGATATACAATCTCGACCACCTCGAATTTCTTGTGCATAAATTAAGAAAAATAAAAGGTATAATTTCCGTAACCCGTGCTGAACTATGAATATTCTTATCGCTCCTAATTCCATGAAAGGCAGTTTAAATGCTTTTGATTTTGCCGACACGGTGGAACAGGCATTTTTGTCATGTTCCCAAGGATTCAAAACAAGGAAGATACCCGTTGCCGATGGAGGTGATTTCACCGGCGAGGTGTTAGAACGTGCGCTAAATGCAAAAACCGTTGAAGTGAAGGTGAACGGGCCATTGGGTGATGCTGTGGCATCAAAGTACCATGTTGTTGGGCAAACCGCCATTATCGAAATGGCGGATGCTTCAGGGATGAAACTAATAGGACCGCATCGCCTGAATCCGTTGATTGCTTCCTCGTTTGGCACCGGACAGCTTATTGCTCATGCCATCGAAAATGGCTGTCCGCAAATTTTTCTTGCAATTGGCGGCAGCGCGACCGTAGATGGCGGAATGGGCTTGATGGAAGCCCTGGGGTTTCAGTTTTTTGATGCAGAAAGAAGATTGTTGCACGGAAATGGCGCGAACCTCGTCAGCATAAAATCGATCAAAATTCCGAAAATAAAATCTAATGTTTCCATTAAAATTATTTGCGATGTTAACAATGTTCTGCTTGGCGGACAAGGAGCGGCAGCAGTTTTTGGTCCTCAAAAGGGCGCTACCCCCGAAATGGTCGGGCTGCTTGAAAAAGGGCTTGAGAACTGGGCTTCCATCCTTCAGTATGAAACAAAAAAAGAAGTGAAAAACACGATGGGGTCAGGGGCAGCAGGCGGCATTGCAGTGCCTTTAATGTCGTTTTTCGATGCCGAAATTGTGCCGGGCGCCGAATTTATTCTATCTCAACTGAACTTTGAAAAACATTTAAAATGGGCGGATCTGGTTATTACCGGCGAAGGGAAAATCGACTCTCAAACTAACAATGACAAGGCTCCGTATGTTGTTGCATGTCTGGCAAAGCAATACGGCAAACCTGTTTTTGCTTTCGCGGGTGCAGTGGAAAATCAGGAACAGCGAGTTTTTGATGGCGTGTTTAGTATAACAAACGGAGCGGTGGATATAGAATGGGCCATGAAAAATGCACGAAACCTGCTTTTTGATTTTTCGGTTGAATTTGCCAGCACGATTAAAACACTCCTTTTTAACGAAAGCAATGAATAACATTGAATTGCAAAAGGTGATCGTTCTTCTCCAGGCGGAAAAACCACGGGAAGCCGAGGAACTATTTTTGAACATTCAATCAGAGGAGTCGGTTGAGTATTTTATGACAGCAGGCAAACTTCAACAAAAATTTCAACGTTGGGGAGCGGCTATCAACGCCTATTCCAAAGTGCTTGAGCTGGAGCCGGAAAATAGGACTGCCAAAAACAACCTTGATCTGATAAAAAGCATCCTGAACTTTTGGAGCCCCGAAATGTTTAATCCATAACGTTTTTTAGGTTTTTAAATCAGAATTGTTATTTTTGGCATTGTTAATGTCATTGTTGAATATTGTTAAATCAATTTTGATAAAGTTCGTACCATTTAAATAAAAAATTAAAAATGAAAAGAGTATTATTAATGTTTGTCGCAGTGTTTTTTGCGGCTTCTGTTTTTGCACAAGATGCAGCAGAAAAATTGAACCAAGCGCAAGAAGCCCTGAAAACAGAGGATTATGCGAAAGCCTACACCCTGTATGATGAAGCTATGAGTAATATTGGTGATGTGCAAGTAGATGCATCGATAAATTTCAATATCGGCTATGCTGCCTACAAAGCTGAAAATTTGGAAGGTGCAATTAAATACTTCGATAAAGCGATAGAATCGGGCACGAACGTATCGAAATGCCATGAATTCAAAGCATTAGCCTACAACGACAAAAAGGATTACAAAAATGCAGTTGCCAGTTTTGAGAAAGCAATTGCTACGGCTGAAGAAGGTACCGAGGCATTGGTTTATAATGCCGGCATTGCGGCATACCGAGGTAATTTGTTTGATAAAGCAGCAGAACTTTTCGGAAAATCAGTTGAAAACGGATATAAAGGGGAAACTGCATTATACTATAAAGCCGTAGTGTTGAAAAAACAGGATAAAGATGCAGAATACAAAGCTACGCTTGAAGAAGGTGTTGCTAAATTTCCCGGTGACGAAAAAATAAGCTCCGCATTGGCGAATGTTTATGTTTCCGAAGGAAATGAATATTACAAGGCGGGTGCTGCTATTTTGAGTGCTGCAAATCAAAAAGTAGTTGATGGAACGTTGAAAACGGATGAGGCAGCTTATACGGACGAAGTTGCTAAAGCAACCATTGACTTTAAAAAGGCAGTGGAAATTTTAGAAAAGGCAAAAGCTTTGGACGCAGGTAATGCAAATGCCCAGGCTTTGCTCGACGCTTGCAAGGCAGTTCTTTAGTTACATTCTTTTTAGCATGAAAAACCGCTACGGATTATCCGCAGCGGTTTTTTTATCTTCTTTTACCAAATATCCCTACATCAACCTTTTGTATTTCATCCGTTTTGGCGCTTCATTACCAAGACGTTTCTTGCGGTTTTCTTCGTATTCCGAAAATGAACCTTCAAAGAAATAAACTTCCGAATTTCCTTCGAAGGCCAGAATATGTGTGGCAATACGGTCTAAAAACCAGCGGTCGTGGGAGATAACTACGGCACAACCTGCAAAACTATCTAAGCCTTCTTCCAAAGCACGCAGGGTGTTTACGTCAATGTCGTTGGTAGGTTCGTCTAATAACAGCACGTTTCCTTCGGCTTTGAGCGCCAGGGCCAAATGCAGTCGGTTTTTTTCGCCGCCCGAGAGCGTACCGCATTTTTTCTCCTGGTCGGCACCATTGAAATTAAAACGCCCCACATAGGCACGTGAGTTGGTCATTTTGTTGCCCAACATAATGGTTTCGGTTCCTCCGGTTATCACTTCGAAAACGGTTTTGTTGGGATCAATGGCTGCGTGGGTTTGATCCACATAACTTATTTTTACCGTTTCGCCGATGCTTATCGTGCCCGAATCAGCTTCTATCTGTTCCATAATCAATTTGAACAAGGTGGTTTTCCCTGCCCCGTTGGGTCCGATTACACCGATAATCCCTGCCGGTGGAAGCCTGAATGTCAGGTCTTCGAAAAGTATGCGCGTGCCGTAAGCTTTCGATACGCCTTCCATTTCAATTACTTTGTCGCCTAAGCGCGGACCGTTAGGGATATAAATTTCCAGTTTGTCTTCTTTCTGTTTCTCGTCTTCGTTCAGCATTTTATCGTAAGCTCCCAGGCGGGCTTTCGATTTAGCACGCCGTGCTTTAGGTGCCATGCGTACCCATTCCAGCTCGCGCTCCAGGGTTTTTCGCCGTTTCGAGTGGGTTTTTTCTTCTTGTTCCAAGCGTTTGGCTTTTTGCTCTAACCAGGAGGTATAGTTTCCTTTCCACGGAATACCCTGTCCGCGGTCGAGTTCCAGAATCCAGCCGGCTACGTTGTCCAGAAAATAGCGGTCGTGGGTGATGCAAATCACCGTGCCTTTATATTGCGCCAGGTGCATTTCGAGCCATTGAATGCTTTCGGCATCCAAATGGTTGGTGGGTTCGTCTAAAAGCAACACGTCGGGTTCGCGGAGCAACAAGCGGCAAAGTGCTACCCTGCGGCGTTCCCCACCCGAAAGCTCATGTACCGGTTGGTCATCAGGCGGGCATTGCAGGGCGTCCATGGCGCGTTCTAATTTGCTGTCGAGGTTCCAGGCATCCAATTGGTCGATTTTCTCCTGCAATTTGGCTTGTTCCGCCATTAAGCGGTCCATTTCGTCGGGGTTTTCATAAACTTCCGGCAACCCGAATTTCAGGTTAATGTCCTCATAGGCAGCCAAAACGTCAACGGTTTCCTGCACACCTTCCTGCACAATTTCTATTGCTGTTTTGTTTTCATCCAACTGCGGTTCCTGCTCTAGCATACCTACCGAATATCCGGGTGCAAAAACCAATTCGCCGTTAAATGATTTCTCCGTTCCGGCAATTATCCGCAACAGCGTTGATTTTCCTGAACCGTTTAATCCGATGATTCCAATTTTGGCACCAAGGAAAAACGAAAGTGAGATGTCCTTAATTACTGTTTTATTCGGTGGGTAAGTTTTGCTCACCTTATACATCGAAAAGATTATTTTCTTGTCGTCGCTCATGTTTGTCGATTTTTAATTTCGCCCAAAAATACAATAGATTGTTTGATTTGTGAAGGGAAGCCCGGAAAGGATTTTGTCAAGCTATTTTTTGAACAGCTTGCCGATCAAATCATCTCTTCCTTTGGCTTTCAAATCGTTGATGATCGAGCTTTTAAATTCGTTTTTATACCAAAAAAAGAATTTTCGCTGGTTTTCCTTGTCATTTTTATTGCGGGCAGTGTAAATATTTTCCATGGTATAGGGATGATAGCCCGAGTAATAAACCACGGTTGCAAGGGTCATTGGCGTAGGCGTAAAATCCTGTACCTGTTCGAGCCTGAAATTCATATTCTTGGTTTGAATGGCGAGCTTGGCCATATCCTCCGATTTGCTTCCCGGGTGGCTCGAAATAAAGTAGGGGATCAACTGCTGGTTCAGTTTTTCCTCTTTGTTTATTTTGTTGAATTCATTGTTCAACTCCTCAAAAAGCTTGAAAGGCGGTTTCCTCATAAACTTCAATACCTCGTCCGAGGAGTGCTCCGGCGCAACTTTCAAACGGCCCGAAACGTGGTGTTTTAATACTTCGCGTAAATATTCACCATTATTTTTGTCCGTTTCTTCGCGACCGGTTTTCTGCAAAATCATGTCGTAACGAATCCCACTACCAATAAATGCTTTTTTTACATTGGGATTTTCCCGCACCTTTTTGTACAAGTCGAGCATGGGTTTGTGATTGGTATCCAAGTTTTTACAGATGGAAGGAAAAATACATGAAGGGCGTTTGCATTTCCGGCAAATTTCTTCGTGGATGCCTTTCATTTTGTACATGTTTGCCGACGGACCTCCCAAATCGGAAATATACCCTTTAAAATCAGGCATTTGTGTTACCTGTTCCACTTCTTTTAATACTGATTTTTCGGACCGGCTGGCAATAAATTTTCCTTGGTGCGCCGAAATAGTGCAAAAGGTACATCCTCCAAAACAACCGCGATGGATGTTTATTGAGTGCCGGATCATTTCGTAGGCCGGAATCGGTTCTTTTGAATGGTAACGCGGATGAGGTAGTCGTGTGTAGGGTAAATCGTAAACCCGATCGATTTCGCTTTCCTTAAATGTGGGCCAAGGCGGGTTAACAATAATTTTTTTGTTGCCCACTTTTTGGGTCAGCTTTTTTGCCTCCATTTTATTCGATTCTTCCTCGATGTGCCTGAAATTCCGGGCATATTTCATTTTGTCTTTCAGGCACTCTTCGTGCGATGACAATTCAAATTCGTCCCAGTTCTTTTTTGTAGCATAATTTTCATCCGGCTCAACCAAAAATGAAGTTTGAGGAATCGTGGTAAGTTTCTGGATTGGAACTCCTCTTTGGATGAGTTGGGCAAATTCCACAATCGATTTTTCGCCCATACCATAAAAAAGTATGTCGGCACCTGAGTCCACCAAAATGGATGGCATCAGTTTATCGCTCCAGTAATCATAGTGCGTAACGCGCCGCAACGAAGCTTCAATTCCTCCAATAATCAGCGGAATATCAGGGAAAAGTTCCTTTATAATTTTTGAGTAAACAATGGTGGCATAATCAGGCCGGAAACCTGCCTTTCCGCCGGGCGTGTAAGCATCGCTGCCCCGTTTACGTTTTCCGGCGGTGTAGTGGTTCACCATGGAGTCCATATTTCCACCGGTGATTGCAAAAAACAGGCGCGGACGGCCCAGTTTTTTAAAGTCGCGCAAGTCATCGGTCCAGTTGGGTTGCGGAACGATTGCCACTTTCAATCCTTCGGCTTCCAAAATACGCCCAATAACTGCCGCCCCAAACGACGGGTGGTCAACATACGCATCGCCCGTAAAAAGGATTACGTCCAACTCTTCCCAACCCCGACTCTTAACTTCCTTTTTCGAAATGGGCAGCCATAATTTTATATCGGTTTTAATCTCCACAATTTTTGTATTTCACTTTCTTTAACAACTATAATCGGTATTTGATGAAACGAGCATAAAATATAATTCTAAAATACAAAGAAACATGATTATGTGAGGTATATGAATTCTCATTTAAAAATAAACGAATGAAACAATCAGCAAAAAGGGTTTTTATCTCAACAAGTCTGCTGATTTAAGAAAAAAATTTGGATTTCAAGTGTTTATGAAGGATAGAATAAGCGAATAACTACTACATTAGCAGAGCATAAGTTTTATGGATTGCGGGTTTTCCGGTGCTTGTAGAATTGAAATTGCATTACATTTTCCTAAATTCACGTTTTTGTAAATCCATAAAAGTGAACATGAACAAAAATTACAAAGCTGAAGCTTGCCAACAAATTTCACACGACATAAAAAAGCAACTTAGGAAATAAGATTCAAATATGAAAAACAGACAAAAACACAGTCAATAATGCTTGAATTCAATAAACTAAAAGCTGGCGGAAATGCAATATTTAATTCCCGAATCGCAAACAGCACATTTACAATAGGGAAAACATTCAAAATAATTTAACCAAAATTAATTGAGTCCAATTACTCATTAAATAAAATTGAGGAAGTTATTTTGACAGTAGTTCTAGGCGGGGCTACGTTCTCGGCAGACAGTATTTTGATTACAGGAAGTTAAATGTTCCGAATGATTGTTTGCTGAAAATCTTACCTGACGGAAATCTACAAACCGTTGCAGTGCATAATAACCGAGGCATGTAATACAAGGCAATTACATTTTAATATTTGGAATTCGGAAAAGACATGTTATCTTTGGAGATAACTTTTAAGTATGGTCAGACAAATAATATTTCATGGAGACTACTTTACAGACTTTTATAAAGAACTGGATATTAAGGTTAAACAGAAGATTCAGTACGTGCTTGAATTAATAAAGCAGGTTGACAGGGTGCCGGAAAAGTTTTTATCCCAAATGACAGGATATGACGGACTTTATGAAATACGAATTGAATACCAATCAAATATTTACAGGGTATTCTGTTGTTTTGACGAAGGAAAGTTGATTGTTCTATTCAATGGGCTTCAAAAAAAGACACAAAAAACACCAGTTAATGAGATTGAAAAGGCAATGAGAATAAAGAAAGAGTATTTTGAATCTAAAAAATAAAAAACATGACTGAATATAAAGGAATAAAAACATTTGATGAACTTATAGAAAAAGAACACGGCAAAATTGGGACGGATAGCCGAAATGAATATGAAGAAGGTGCTCAAATGTTCATCGTAAGTGAGATGCTTAAGGAAGCAAGAAAAGCTGCAAATATGACCCAAGAACAATTGGCGATAAAAGCAGGAACTAAGAAAAGCTATATTTCAAAAATTGAAAACGCCAAAGGCAATATCCAATTATCAACATTGATTCGGATTTTCGAGAAGGGTCTAAATAAAAAAATCGGATTGACATTTTTGTAAAAGCTATCATAAAAGTGAGTTTCGGTGCTTCATTGGTAGAAAGTAAGTTCTCGAAATACAGTTCTTCGTAGGTTGTTAATCGGTTAAATCCCGTCTTGAGAACATTTACTAAACGTTATGGCACCGTAAAAAATACTAGCCAAAACAGTTTCTATATAACGAAACAATTATTTGCCTTTGGGACGCCAAAACTATTTAAATGGACAGGAATTTCGAGATTGTATTTTTAGCGGAAGCTTTTGAATTCCTTAGTGAACTTGACAAAAAGCACTACGAAAAAATTCTTTTTAATATTCGTAAAGCTCAGAATGAACGTGCCCCTGAGCTATTCAAAAAATTGAAGAATGAAAACATACACTTTAGATGAGGTCACAGACAAACTTAGTGGGAAAATTGGGACGCCTAACCGTGATAAGTTTGAGTATGAATTGCAGATGGATTTAATCGGGCAAGCAATCAAGCAGACAAGACAAGAACGGAATTTGACACAGGAAGAATTGGGAAAATTGATTGGAGTCCAGAAATCCCAAATTTCCAGAATTGAGAGTAATGCAAGCAATGTAACGATTGATACATTGATGCGAGTTTTTAATGCTTTACAGGCAAAAGTTAAACTTCAGGTTGAATTGCCACATTTCAAAATTAGTATAGGACAATAACATGTACCAACCGCCTGAATCTAATAGCACTTAATTAATTACAGATTGACACCAGAAAAATTACTTCTTTTTACCGACGGCAGCGTCAACACCAAAACAAATGTGGGTTGGGGTGCATTTCTTGCTGTTTTTGATACGGAACTTCAGATTGAAAATCTGAGGCAAAATGTTAAATTGAAACGTTTCGAGAATACTTCTTCGTCAAAACTGGAAATACAAACTTTGATTTGGGCACTTTCTGAACTGCTTTATTTTAAAGAAAAAATTACCGTTTATACCGATTCGCAAACGATTGTAGGTTTGCACGGTCGCAGAAACCGTTTGGAAAAAAGTGATTACCATTCAAAAAGTGGAAGACCAATCAATAACCATGAATTGTACCGTGAGTTTTTCAAATTAAGCGGCCAGCTTGATTGCGAATTCATCAAAATCAAAGGGCACAAGCAATCGGGAACTAAGGATAAATTAGACGAGATTTTCACCTTGGTGGATCGCGCTGCAAGGAATGCGGTGCGGGATGAAATGATGTAATTGCGTGTACAAGCGTTTGGCGGTTTTCCATTATTCCTTAGCTTCGTGCTTTGGATGAAGTGGACGATTGGATAACGAATTTTCAAATCAAAAGAAATCAAAAATAATATGACCAATTCAAAAACTTATAACTGGGCGGTGTTGGGTTGCGGGCACATTGCACGAAAATTTGCTGCCGATTTAAAATTGCTTCCCAATGCACGATTATACGCAGCGGCTTCGCGCAACGAACAAAAAGCACAACAGTTTGCCAGCGAATCCGGTTTCGAAAAAGCTTATGGAAGTTATGCTGATATGGTGAACGATCCCGCAGTTGACGTGGTGTACATTGCCACGCCTCACTCGCATCATCACGAACACGCATTACTTTGTTTGAACCATAAAAAAGCAGTGTTGTGCGAAAAGGCTTTCGCCCTCAATAAACACGAAGCAGAAGAAATGGTGGCTTCCGCCAAATCAAACCATACTTTCCTGATGGAAGCTTTTTGGACCACTTTTCAACCCAGCTTTATCGAGGCAATGCGGATTTTGAATTCAGGGGAACTTGGTGAAATTAAAATTGTACAGTCCGATTTTGCGTTTAAAGCCTTGTTCGACGAAAACCGGCGCTTATACAATGTAGAATTGGGTGGCGGTTCACTGTTAGACATTGGTATTTATCCGGTTTTTGCGGCCTTGACAGCATTGGGTACCCCCGAAACCATTAAAACCTTCGCCGATTTTAGTACAACCGGTGCCGAAGAAAGTATCAGCATGATTTTCAACTATAAAAGCGGGCAAATGGCAAATTTGACATCCAGTTTTGCATGTTATTCGCCTACGCAAACGCAATACTGGTGCGAAAACGGATATCTGATTCTAAACCCGCGCTGGTACGCACCGACTAACATTACCGTCGTGAAAAACGGAGAAACGCCGCGCTTAATCCATACGGAACACAAAGAAGGAGCGGGTTATCAGTACGAAGCGGCCCATGTGATGCAATGTTTGGATGAGGGAAAGATAGAAAGCGAAATACGCTCCTGGAGCGATACCCTTGATTTAATGGAGCTTTTGGACCGAATCCGTATGGATGCCGGAATATTCTTCCCGAAGAATTGAAAAGTGAAATGAATCCGGCTTTTAACAGAGGATTTGAATTTTACTTTGCCGTTCGTTTTTGACCCTTAATTTCAAATTGTATCTTTACCCCAAACCAAATAAACCGTTATATGCAACGACGAAATTTTATTAAGGCCTCCGGCCTGGTTACTGCCGGGCTTGGACTGGCTGGAAACCTTAGCGAGTTCAGAAATATTAGTCTAAACAAGTTTGTTGAATTTCAAACAATTTTTATATGAAAAAATTAATCGTATTCATCAGTTTTATACTGATCAGTCAGTTTGCTTTTGCTCAGTTGATGTTCGAACCCAATTACGACGAAAGCAAAGTTCCTAAATTTAAATTGCCTGATCCCTTGAAAACCTTCAGCGGTAAGAAAGTTAAGAATGTAAGGTCGTGGGAAAAAAACCGGCGTCCGGAAATCCTTGATTTTTTTACCCAAAATGTTTATGGCGAGGTTCCGGCAGAATTGGGAATTGCCGCTTCCGATGTTCTGGAACAGAGCGACGATGCCTTCAACGGGAAAGCCAGACGGAAGCAAATTGAACTTTCTTTTGAAAAGAATGGAAAAGAACTTCATTTTACGGTTCTGCTTTATTTGCCAAAAAATGTTGAAAAAGCCCCCATTTTCTTAGGCTATAACTTTTACGGGAACCACACTGTGGCCAACGATCCACAAATCATCATTTCAGAGGCTTGGGTGCGCAACAACGAATCGTTGGGTATTGTGCACAACCAACTTACTGAGCAATCGCGTGGGGCCGGCACCAACCGCTGGGCTGTTGAAAAAATGATTGATGCAGGTTTTGGTTTAGCTACCATCTACTACGGCGAAGTGGATCCGGACAAAGACGACATGAGCGATGGGATACATGCGCTTTTTTACTCCGAAGGGCAACAACAACCCGCACCAAACGAATGGAAAAGCCTTGCCGGATGGAGTTGGGGGCTAAGTCGTGCCATGGATTATTTTGAGGAAGATCAGGGCATCGATGTCTCAAAAGTGATCGTTTTTGGCCATTCTCGTTTGGGCAAAGCAGCTCTGTGGGCAGGAGCCACCGACCAACGGTTTGCGGCAGTTATCTCCAACAACTCGGGATGCGGCGGCGCAGCGCTTTCAAAACGCAGGTTTGGTGAAACGGTGTGGCGCATTAACAAAGCCTTTCCGCATTGGTTCTGCGATAATTTTAAAAATTACAGCAAGTTTGAAGAAATGTTGCCGGTGGATCAGCATGAATTGCTGGCGTTAATTGCGCCACGTCCATTGTATGTTGCCAGTGCAGAAGAAGATGAATGGGCCGATCCGCGGGGCGAATTCCTCTCTGCGTTCTATGCCACGCCTGTTTATGAGTTGTACGGCAAGCAAGGAATTCCCGATGCTACTATGCCCGGGGTAAATCAACCGGTTCAAAATACGGTGGCTTACCACATCCGAACCGGAAAGCACGCTGTTACCGATTACGATTGGGAGCAATACATCAAATGGGCCAACGAGCAGGTAGTAAAACAATAAAAGGTATATTTGTGGATTGAAATAATCATCTAAATTTAAAAGATATGAAACGTTTTATGCTTGTTGTAATTGTTGCTTTTGTTATTTTTTCGTGCCAGAAAACTTCTGGTCCGGTAACAAAAAGTTTATTTAATGGAACGGATTTAAAGGGCTGGCATGTGGATGTTCCGGCTATGGACGAAAATCCGGCTACGATTAACCCGTTTATTGTCCGCGATTCCATGTTGATAACTCTCGGAACGCCCGGTGGGCATTTGATTACCGATTCGGTATTTCAGGATTATCGTTTGGAAGTGGAGTACCGCTTTCCGGGTGAGCCTGGGAATTGTGGGGTTTTGGTGCATGCTTCCACGCCTCGTGCACTGTATGGCATGTTTCCTAAATCGCTTGAAGTTCAAATGATGCATGAAAATGCCGGAGATTTTTGGTGTATCGTGGAAGATATTACGGTACCCAACATGGAAGAACGTCGTGGCCCGAAAGAAGAGTGGGGGATTACCGAAGGAAAACGCCGCCGCATACCCAACCTAACCGATGGCTCTGAAAAGCCGTTGGGCGAGTGGAACAGAATGATTGTTGAATGTGTGGCCGATACCATTAAAGTGTGGGTGAACGACGACCTCGTGAATTTCGGTTACGACTGCACAACCACTAAAGGCAAAATCGCCGTTCAGGCTGAAGGTTCCGAGGTGGAATTCCGTAAATTGGAAATTACGCCGATCGATAAAATTACGGCTACGGAATGAGATTGAACTTTGCAGCATAAAAAAACCGCAATTTAAATTGCGGTTTTTTTATGCTGTATTATTTTTCTTAGAATCCGTTAATGATTCCGATGAAATCTTCTGCTTTCAGAGATGCACCGCCGATTAAGCCGCCGTCAACATCTTTGTTGGCGAACAATTCGTTCGCATTTTTAGGGTTACAGCTTCCACCGTATAAAATTGGTGTGCCTTCGGCTACTTCTTTACCAAACTTGGCTGCAATTGCCTGACGGATGTTGGCGTGCATGTCCTGTGCCTGTGCTGAACTTGCAGTAACTCCGGTTCCGATTGCCCAAATGGGTTCGTAGGCAATCACAATTTTTTTGAAATCATCGGCTGAAAGGTTGAAAACTGTTTCTTCCAGTTGATTGATAACGTATTCGTTGTGTGTTCCGGCTTCGCGGATGTTTAAGGCTTCACCGCAGCAGTATATGGGAGTTAAATCATTTTCCAGTGCCAAAGCCACTTTTTTGTTCAATGTTTCACTGATTTCACCGTAGTATTCGCGGCGCTCAGAGTGGCCCAGAATAACAAAGTTTGCACCTGTTGACTTAACCATAGCGGCAGAAACCTCGCCGGTGAAAGCGCCTTTGGCTTCGGCGGCACAGTTTTGCGCGGCAACATCAATGCGTTTTCCGTTTACGGTTTCAACCACTTTTACAATGTGAGTAAACGGAGTGCCTAAAACCACTACCACATCTTTTGCGCCTTCTTTGGCCACAATGGCGTCAACGGCTTTTGCCAATTCAACTCCTTCTTGCAATGTAGTATTGCATTTCCAGTTTCCTGCAACTATTTTTTGTCTCATGTTATTGATTTTTAGATTATAAGGATATAAATTATTTTGTTCACAAAAATAAAAGGTTAAATCCGGTATAGCGAATTAAGCTCGATTAAGTTCCATTAATTAACTATTTATTCTTCTTTAGCCGGCAATGATTAGTCATTGTCCCCTCACCTGACACCAGTCAGGCAGAGTCACTTCTCCCTGTTTCCTTTTCCTGTTCCCTGTTCCCTGTTCCCTGTTCCCTGTTCCCTGTTCCCTGTTCCCTGTTTACCTTTTACTGTTTACTGTTCCCTGTTTACCTTTTACTGTTTACTGTTTACTGTTCCCTGTTTACCTTTTACTGTTCACTGTTCACTGTTCACTGTTCACTGTTCACTGTTCACTGTTCACTGTTCACTGTT
>CAZNEV010000024.1:29760-62343 GCA_964572085.1 uncultured Maribellus sp.
CACCTCTCACCTCTCACCTCTTTGCCTTACATAAACTCTTCTTTAAACTCTTCGGGTGTAGGAATATCGTTATAATGCCATTTGCCGACAATGGTGCCCCCTTTTATAACCACCAGTCCCGGATTGGAGCGGATGATAGTTTTTAGGGTAATTTCGTCGCAGTTGAAGAACTCGTAGGGTGCGCCGGTTTCTTCCGCAAAGTCCTGTGCTTCGTCTAACAAGGTTGATGTTAAGCAAATGAATGACATGTCATTGGTCATTGCCCAGTCAGCCAATTCGTTAATTTGGTCTTGGTTTTCAAGGTTCGACTTTGCTAAATTGTAGGCTACGAGCATAAAAACATAATTTTCGTCGTGGATGAAAAAGTCAATCACATTGTCTCCATCCCTTGACTCGATGCTTAAATCGTGAATAGGCGGTTCGTACCCTTTTTGCACCAGCGTGGACTTCATATCCTCATATTCCCATTGTACAGTATCTTGCCAGGGATAATTCTCCTCGGTGAATTCCTTAATTTTGCCGGTTTTTTTGTTTTTGTAATAAAAAATGTTCTCGTACTCTTCTCTTGGCGCGTCTTCCGGTACCTGCATGGCTTCAGGAATGTTCACGCCCACCTTGTAGGGCCTGAAATCGAAGAGTGGAAGATGGTTGTAGGAATTGATTGCCAAAACGATATAGACTGCCAGCGAAGCGGTGAACAGCGAGTATCCAATGGTCCTGCTGGTTTTTCCTTTCATTTCTTTGGGATTGAAAAACACAATGAGCGCAAAAATCATCAGTGCCACATTTTTATAAAATGTTTCCCAGTTTGATATCAAAAAAGCGTCGCCAAAACAACCGCAATCCGTTACCGGATTTTTTATGGCAATCCATAGGGTCAGCGGCAGAAAGAAAGCCATGAAAAGCAATGCCAGCCATGAAAAGAAGGTAATAAAAACGTTATATAGAAACGCAACCCCTATGGCAAATTCAGCAAAAGCAAGGAGCACGCCCAGCGGGAATGCTGCCCAAACTAACCAGTCCAATCCTAAGGCATTAAAGTAGTCGGTAAATTTGTAGGCCGATCCCCAAGGGTCGATCCCCTTCACAAACCCCGAAAAAGCAAAGGTTAGCCCAATGGAAATCCGGGCAATAAATTGTACAACTTTCATAATAAAAATAGTTTATTCTTCGAACTCAATTTTAATCATTGCAAAAACGGCATAGTTCAACATATCTAAGTAATTGGCGTCGATTCCTTCGGAAACTGACGTGATGCCTTGTTTGTCTTCGATTTGCTTGGTTCGTTTCAATTTCATCAAAATCAAATCGGTGTAAGAGCTAATTCTCATATTTCTCCAGGCCTCGCCATAGTCGTGGTTTTTAGCCTGCATCAAGGCTTTGGCCTGATTGAAATAACGGTCGTAGAGTTGCATGGTTTCCTCGTCTTTCATTGTGCTGTCCGAAGGTCCCAGCTCCAATTGGATCAACCCGATGATGGCATAATTGATGATCCCGATAAATTCGGATCGTACGTCTTCATCTACTTTGCTCACCCCTTTTTCTTCGATGCTCCGGATGCGCCGGGCTTTAATGTATATTTGGTCGGTTACCGAAATGCTGCGCAAGATACGCCATGCGCTGCCGTAATCATTCATTTTTTGAGTAAACAGATGGCGACATATGGCTATAATTTGGTCGTACTGTTGATTTGTTTTTTCCATGCCCCATTTAAATAAAGGTATAAAAGTATTAAAAAATAAGGAATTTGAAGGGTTTTGTTTTACATTTGTGTCCATCCGTATTGTAGAACCAAAAGTTTTGAATCCATGTTGATTACCCAGTCTGCGGGCAAATTCCTCAAACGAAAAAATTCGATTACCATTGGTACCGAAGAAATTGATTTTACTGTTCCCGTTGTGATGGGCGTAGTGAACGTTACGCCCGATTCGTTTTTCGACGGGGGAAAAATGGAGGACGAAAAAGTGCTGCTGGCTTCGGTTGAAAAAATGATCAACGAGGGTGCAGCGTTGCTCGATGTTGGTGCGGTTTCCACAAAGCCCGGCGCTGCAATGATTTCCACCAAAGTTGAGTTGGAGCGTTTGTTGCCTGCCGTTCATGCCATTCGTTCCAATTTTCCGAAAATCCCACTTTCCGTTGACACTTTCCGGTCGTGGGTGGCCATGCGGGTTATCGACGAAATCGGGCCAATTGTGGTAAACGATATTTCGGGTGGAACGCTCGATTCACGGATGTTTGAAACCATCGGCAAACTAAATGTGCCGTACATATTGTCGCATATTCAGGGAACGCCTCGAACGATGCAGGATAACCCACAATACGGCGATATTATTAAAGAAATTTCCACTTATTTTGGCGATCGGATGAAACGCTTGACAAAGGCAGGCGTTCAGGATATTATTCTTGATCCGGGTTTTGGATTTGGCAAAAATTTGACTCACAATTACGAATTACTAAACCGCTTGGATTCGTTCAAGGTTTTCCAATTGCCGGTTGTTGTCGGGTTGAGCCGAAAAACGATGATTTGGAAGGCGTTAGAAATTACACCCGGCGAAGCCTTAAACGGAACCACGGTTGCCAATACGCTGGCATTATTGGGAGGGGCAGATATTTTGCGCGTACACGATGTAAAAGAAGCAGTAGAAGCGGTTCACATTTTTTCAGAAATTAAAGCAACAATTAAGTAATGTCCGCATTTATCACCATCCGCTTTCTTGATATCCTCGATATATTTATGGTGGCTGTGTTGCTTTATCAAATCTACCGCCTCATAAAAGGAACAGTGGCATTCAACATTGTTATCGGGTTATTTTCGGTTTATCTTTTTTGGTTGATGGTGCGAGCACTCAACATGGAGTTGCTCGGGTCGATCATGGGGCAATTTATCGGGGTGGGTGTGTTGGCATTGATTGTTGTTTTTCATCCCGAAATTCGAAAATTCCTGCTTTACATAGGCACAAACTATAACTTGAATAAAATATTTTCACTCGACAAATTGTTCAGCGACGGAGGACAGAAAAGCATCAACCATCAGCATGTCGATGAATTGGCGGATGCTTGTGTTTCCATGTCGAAAACTAAAACCGGGGCCTTAATTGTCATAGCTGGCGTTTCGGAATTAAACGATCAGGTGAACACGGGCGAAAAAATAAATGCACGCATTTCGTCATCGCTCATACGCACTATATTTTTCAAGAATTCACCTTTGCACGACGGTGCCATTATCCTTCGCGGAAACCGTGTTGCGGCGGCCGGTTGTATATTGCCGCTCTCTCAAAAGGATATTGACAAAAGCTTGGGCCTGCGCCACCGTGCGGCTATCGGCATCACCGAAACCACCGACGCGGTCTGTCTGGTGGTTTCCGAAGAGCGCGGCTACATTTCGGTAGCCCAAAAAGGCGAATTAAAAAGAAGGGTTTCAAGGGAAGTGCTCGTCTCTATCCTCGAAGAGATCATTCACACCACAAAATAATAATCAGAAAAAAAATGAAGCTTGATAATGGACGCAAAAAATCGGATTTGTGAATTGTTTGGTATTGAATATCCTGTTGTTCAGGGGGGAATGGTGTGGTGCTCGGGTTGGAAACTCGCCACGGCGGTAAGCAATTGCGGAGGCTTGGGACTGATTGGCGCAGGTTCGATGTACCCCGATGTTCTGGAACAGCACATCATAAAAGCGAAGGCTGCCACGTCCAAACCTTTTGGAGTGAACGTTCCGCTGCTTTATTCCGAAACTGAAAAACTGATGGAAATTATTGAACGTCATGAAGTGCGCATTGTCTTCACTTCGGCAGGTAGCCCGAAAAGATGGACCGGCTGGTTGAAGGAGCGGGGAGTGGTGGTTGCCCACGTGGTTTCCAGTGCCTTGTTTGCCGAAAAAAGCGAAAGTGCCGGAGTGGATGCCCTGGTTGCCGAAGGGTTTGAAGCCGGTGGCCACAACGGACGCGACGAAACGACCACTTTAACGCTAATCCCTTCGGTGAGGAAAGCAACCAAATTACCTTTACTTGCGGCAGGCGGTATATCTTCCGGCGAATCGATGCTGGCCGCTATGGTGTTAGGTGCGGACGGCGTTCAAATGGGTTCCCGGTTTGCTATTTCGGAGGAATCATCGGCACACCCTGAATTTAAAAAACTGGTGAGCACAATTGGAGAAGGAGCCACTAAACTGGTTTTGAAGAAACTTGCACCGGTCCGACTCATTAAAAATGACTTTTTCAATCAGGTCCAGAAAGCTGAATCCGAAGGCGCATCTGCCGAAGAATTACTCTTACTGCTTGGCCGGGGGCGTGCAAAAAGGGGAATGTTTGAAGGCGACCTGGAAAACGGAGAATTGGAAATCGGCCAGGTTTCGGCACAAATCAACGAAATACTTTCGGTGCAACAAATCATGGATAATCTGCTTGGCGAATACCGTTTAGCAAAAGAAAGAATTCTGAGTAGGACGTTTTTCTAAAGCAAGAAACGCAATACATATTGCAATGTCGTTAAAACAAGCCCTGTTTGATAATTTGGAATAGATGTTCCGATAAATATTTCCCTTAGTAATTACGCGTACTGCTCTTTCCGTTTTCCGCTAAACAGTTGGTAGTGATTGAATTTGCACTGCAGAGCGCCATTGAACATTTCGGTTCTTGATTTTGGTTTCAACCCAATATTTTTCATGCCTTCTTCGGAGGACGATAAAATCCAGGCATCATTTCCGGCAAACTGGTGTTTCAAGCGTTCGCCAATCATAGCATACAGGGCGTTTAGGTTTTTCTCCTGCAATCGCTCACCATACGGGGGGTTGATGATAATGGTGGCGTTGTTAATAGGAATATCCAGATCTTTGAAATCGGAAGTTCCAAAAATAATTTTGTTGAAAACCATGGCGCGGCGGGCATTGGTTTGTGCGTTCAGCAAATTGCTGCCCGACAGGTCGGAAGCGTAAATGTTATGCTTGAAATTCTTATTGGGGATACCGTGTTTTATTTTGTCGAAAAGCAACTGGTCATAGTCGTTCCAATTCTCGAAGGCATACTCTTTCCTGAATTTTCCGGGGGCAATGTTTTGTGCAATCATGGCTGCTTCAATGGGCAAGGTGCCCGAGCCGCACATGGGATCTAAAAAGTCGCTGTTGCCGTTCCAGCCCGAGAGTAATATCATTCCCGCAGCAAGTACTTCATTCAGGGGCGCTTCGCCTTGTTTAATGCGGTACCCGCGTTTGTGCAACGATTCGCCCGAACTGTCCAGAGAAATGGTGCAAGTGTCGTTATTAATGTGCAGGTTGATGACGATGTCCGGATTTTCGGTGTCAACATTTGGGCGTTTTCCCGTTTTCTTCCTGAAATAATCGGCGATCGCATCCTTTGCCCGCATCGATGCAAACATCGAATTGGTAAATTCTGCCGAACTCACAACGGTGCTGTGTATCACAAAACTTTGATCGATTTGTAAATATTTCTGCCAGTCGATATCCATACACCTCAGATAAAACTGATCCACGCTTTTGAACTGGAAATATTCAATTTCTTTAAGCACCCTTAATGCCGTGCGCAGCCAGTAATTCGATTTGTAAATCAGTTCGAGGTTCCCTTCGTAAAAAACAGCTCGGTTGCCGGTTGTGATATTTTTCCCGCCAAGTGCCGAAATTTCGTCGGCTAAAATTTGTTCCAATCCGGTGGAGGTTTTTGCTACTAAATGAAAGTCTTTCAATTTTTTGGGTTTTGAGTTTTTAGATTCCGGCACCATCAGTAAAAAGCGTCTCTTTTGCGCGGCTCTGAACCACTCTCGAATAGGGGGGCAGGTCGGTGGTCACCCAAACGTTTCCGCCAACTACTGAGCCTTTTCCAATGGTTATCCGTCCTAAAATGGTGGCTCCGGCATAAATCACCACGTCGTCTTCCACAATGGGGTGGCGCAGTATTCCTTTAATGGGGTTTCCGTTTTCGTCGAGCGGAAAACTTTTGGCGCCCAGGGTGACCCCCTGGTAGAGCTTCACGTTTTTCCCGATTATGGAAGTAGAGCCGATCACCACGCCGGTTCCATGATCGATAGTGAACTGTTCGCCAATTTGTGCTCTCGGGTGAATGTCGATCCCGGTTTCGCTGTGTGCCATTTCGGTTATAAAGCGGGGGAGGAGGGGCACCTCTAATTCCAGTAGCTTATGGGCCATTCGGTAGTTTGAAATTGCCCTTATTGCAGGGTAACAAAAAATTACTTCGCCCATGTTGCGTGCCGCCGGATCGCCCAAATAGGTGGCTTCTACATCCGTTACTAATTGTCGCCGGATTTCAGGCAAGGTGGTGATAAACTCCAGGGCGTTTTCTTTCGCTTTGGAATGATGCTTTTCTATTTTGTCGGCTTGCTCGTCCTCACATTCAAAACACATTCCCGCCAAAATTTCGTGGCTCAATAGTTCATATAAATTGTCAACATACACGCCCATATAGTGCTGGGTGGTGTTGGCACGCAAAGAGGTGTTTCCAAAATATCCGGGAAAAAGTATTTCGCGGACGAGGCTGATTATTTTTTGCAGTTTTTCAATCGAAGGCATCGGCTCGCCTAATTTATGCTGATGACAAACCAACTGATACGATGAAGGTTCGCTCAGACGATGAATGGTTTGCTCAATTCGTGTATCAAATTCTTTTGTTGTCATGGTGTATATGCAAAAATGATTTTTTTCTTTTATTTCACATTAAAAAAACAGTTTATACCTTCAATTGTTGATGATTTATTTCAATTCAGGAATTTGTTCAAGTGCGTTTAGGTTTCTTTCGTTCTCTATGCCTTTCACTATTTTGTAATCGAAATTGTAACTCTCAATGGTTCGGATGTATTTATCGTGGAGGATTTTTCTCATTTCGCCGCCGTTTTCACGCACCGGATCCGGGATCCAGGGCAAATCGATGTCACAAACCAGAAACAATTCGATTTTAGTTTTTAGGATTTCGTTTGTCAGCCAATCAGGTTCTTTATTGAAAACCTGGTCGAACCAAATTTTTGTAACGATTAGCCAGGTATCGACGAATAGGTACGGTGCCGTTGAATTTATTGCCAATTCCAGTTGTTGCACTTGTTTTTTTGCAATGATTTCTACGTCGTCATACGAATACTTCCGGTGCAGATTTTCAACATATTCCCGGGCAATTTCGGGGATAAAGGGCACACCGAAATGATTTGCCAAAAACTCAGTCAAGGTGCTTTTTCCGGTTGATTCAGCTCCGGTGATTACAATTATTTTGGGTGTGGATTTCACGGTGTCGGTTTTAAATCTTTCCGCCATTCCCGGTATCCGACAAGGGCCATGAGTGTATAAACAAGAAACAAAATTACCGTTGGCCAGAGATTTTTATATACATACAAACCCGTTGAAACCAAATCTACAAAAATCCATATCAGCCAGTGTTCGATGTATTTTTTCGCCAACATCCAGGTGGCTACAATGCTGAGGGCAGTGGTTAGCGTATCCATAAAAGGAACGGTTGAATCCGTGAAATTCAGCAAAATGAAAAGTATTGCTGCATAAAGCACGAAAAATAGGAGTGTTAACCTTATCCATAATTTTTTTGACGTTTTCCGGACTTGTGGTGTTCCAACATCTGCGGTTTCTTTTGAGCCTCCTTTCAGCCAAAAGTACCAGCCATAAATGCTGATAAACACGTAATACAGCTGCAAACCCATATCGGCATAGAATCCGGAGCGGAAGAAAACCACCACATACAATGCAGATGTTAAAAGTCCGGTAGGCCATGTGAGAATATTTTGGCGGATGGAAAAAACGATATAGAATAAACCAAGAATGGCTCCCAGTACCTCAATTTTGTTGGTCAGGAACCATTCTAAAAATGTGTCGATCATTTGCTATTCTTCAGTTGAAACCAAATAATTGTTGTATTCTTTTTGATTTTCGAACACCTTTAAGGCTGCTTTTATCGCATCGTCATCTTTAAAATAAACTTTGTAGAAGTCGTTTCGCGTGTATAAATCGCGGGCAACTATGGCTTTTATTTCCCGCTTAATGTCATTCAGTGTATAGTTCAGACTTTCTTGGTCTTTTTCAATTTTTTCTTTTTCGCCGGTTGCCACCAATTCTTCGATATTTTGCGGGCTCACCTCAAACCCTTTGTCGAATTGCTCAAATGTGGGGTATTTCTTCAAAATGGATGCACGGTTCATATCGATAAAATCGAGTGTGAAGTTATAAATCACCGAATTCCGGCGCAATCGATTTACGTACGCATAATATTTTGAGGTGTCCATCGGTACAAAAATATCGGGCATCACGCCACCACCGCCATATACATTGCGGCCGTTCACCATAGTTTTGTATTTCAGCGAATCCGGAAAAGAAATACTGTCGGCACTAAAAAATTCACCGCTGGAAAGTCGTGCTTGATAGTCTTTACGGTATTCGGCAGCACCGTTGTCATAAGGTTTTTGGATGCACCTACCACTGGGTGTGTAGTAATGTGCAGTAGTAAGCCGCACCATAGAACCATCTGTCAGAAAAAATGGTTTTTGTACTAACCCTTTTCCAAACGAACGGCGACCGATTATAATTCCGCGGTCCCAGTCCTGCACTGCACCCGCAACGATTTCGCTTGCCGAAGCCGATGATTCGTCCACCAAAACCACGAGATTGCCTTTCTCAAATTCGCCGCGCGAAGTGGAGTTGTAGTCCCGCTGTGGTTCGTTTAAGCCACTGGTATAAACCACTAATTCCCCGTTTTTCAGAAATTGGTCGGAAATCTCGATGGCCGTTTTCAGATAGCCGCCGCCGTTGCCGCGTAAATCCAGAATCAGATTTTGCAGGTTCTTACTTTTAAGTTCCTGCATCGCGTCCACGAATTCCTTGGTGGTAGTTTCCGAAAATTTATTCAGTTTTATGAAGCCTGTGTTTTTGTCGATCATGTAGGAGGCGTCCAGGCTGAAGATGGGAATTTTATCGCGGATAATAGAGAAATCCAGCAACTCCGGTTCGCTTTTGCGCAGTACTTTCAAATCCACTTTTGTCCCTTTGTCGCCACGCAACAGTTTAAAAACATCGTCGTTTTTTAAACCTGTGCCTGCTATGTTTTTGTGATCGACTTCAAGGATACGGTCGCCGGGCAGCATTCCTGCTTTTTCCGATGGCCCGCCCGAAATAATAGTGGTAACCAGCAATGTGTCTTTAAAAATATTGAATGAAATGCCGATCCCCTCGAAGTTCCCTTTTAGCGGTTCATTCATTTTCTCCACTTCTTCCTTCGAAATGTACACCGAGTGGGGATCCAGTTCACTCAAAAGGTAGACAATTGCTTTTTCCGTAAGTTCATTAATGTTTGCCGAATCAACATAATACCCGTCCACAAGGCGTAGCAAACGACCAAACTTAAGCTGGTTTTCCTCCACCAATGGTTGTGCGGAAACTTTTGGAGCCGCTGTTCCTAAAAGCATCAGCGTTAAAATTACAATTCCGAAACATTTAATTTTTTTCAAGAATGATCTTTCCTTCATTTTATTCCTTTCTCTTTCTTCTGTTTTGCGAATTATTATTCAGTAAAAAATACTGATTTTATTGTGTTTAACAATTATTCCCATTCTATTGTTGCAGGTGGTTTGGAACTGATGTCGTACACCACACGGTTTATTCCACGTACTTTGTTGATGATTTCGTTCGACATTTTTGCCAGAAAATCGTAGGGGAGATGCACCCAGTCGGCGGTCATCCCGTCCGTGGACATTACGGCACGCAAGGCAACGGTGAATTCGTAGGTTCGTTCGTCGCCCATTACGCCAACCGATTGCACGGGCAACAACATCACGCCGGCTTGCCACACTTTGTCGTATAATCCCCAGTTTATGAGGCCGTTAATAAATATCGCATCGGCTTCCTGAAGCATGTTCACTCTGGCAGGAGTGACGTCGCTCAGGATGCGGATACCCAAGCCCGGGCCCGGAAAGGGGTGGCGGCCAAGCAATTCTTTGCGGATTTTCAAGGCGGTGCCTACGCGGCGCACTTCATCTTTAAACAAAAGCCGCAAAGGCTCCACTACTTTCAGTTTCATTTTATCCGGAAGGCCACCCACATTGTGGTGCGATTTTATAGTTGCCGAAGGACCATTCACAGAAATGGATTCAATTACATCGGGGTAAATAGTGCCTTGCGCCAACCATTTTACGTCTTGTATTTTATGTGCTTCTTCATCGAACACTTCAATAAAACTTTTCCCGATCGATTTTCTTTTTAGTTCCGGATCAGTAATACCTCTCAGTCCTTCGTAAAATTTCTGAGCAGCATCCACGCCGATAACGTTTAGACCCATGTTTTTGTACGAATGCAGTACTTCTTGGAATTCGTTTTTTCGTAACAGCCCGTGATCAACAAAAATACAAGTGAGATTTTTGCCAATGGCTTTGTTCAGCAGCACTGCCGTAACTGTTGAATCCACTCCGCCCGATAGGCCCAAAACCACCTTGTCGTTGCCAAGTTCTTGTTTCAGTTCGTTCACCGTGCTTTCCACGAACGATTCGGGCGTCCAGTTTTGAGTGCAGCCCGAGATATTGACTACGAAATTTTCCAACAATTGTATGCCCTCGGTGGTGTGGTACACTTCGGGATGAAATTGGATTCCCCAACTGGCTTCATCGTCGATTTTATAGGCAGCGAAGTTCACATCTTCCGTAGAAGCAACCACCTTAAAGTTTTTGGGCAGCTTAATAATCGTATCTCCATGAGACATCCAAACTTGTGAATGAAGGTTGATGTTTTGGAAAAGCACACAATCCTTTTCGATGAAGCCCAGGTTAGCGCGCCCGTATTCCCGCGAACCGGACGGAGCAACTTCTCCTCCAAAAAAATGGGCCATATATTGGGCGCCGTAACAAACTCCGAGTACCGGCAATTTTCCTTTGATTTCCGAAAGGTCCGGTTTTGGTGCATTCGTGTCGCGTACCGAAAAAGGGCTTCCCGAAAGTATAACCCCTTTCACCGAACCATCGATTACGGGAATGTGGTTATAGGGATGAATTTCGCAATAAACGTTCAATTCACGGATTTTGCGGCCAATCAACTGGGTATATTGAGAGCCGAAATCAAGGATTACTATCTTTTCCTGCATGAATAAATTTCTTTTGATTGATGTCTTTTTTTTGAAAAAACAAAGGTAGAAATTACAGCCCAAAACTGGTTGCTTTGTGAATGAAAAACAGCAAGTTGTTAACAACAAGGATAAAAACGGAAGAGCAAAGCCTACTCCGGTGAAATTATTTTTAAATATGAACGTTTAAAAAGGGGCATTGCTCAATAATTGCTAATTTTGGCCATAATTTTAAGAATTGGGAATGAAGGTTTTACGTTTTTCGTTGATGTTGATTTTATGTTTTATGTTGCTGAATGTAACAAATGCCCAGCAATTAAAAGAAGATGAAGTTGTTGTAATTCAAGGCGAAAAGTTTGTTTTGCATCAGGTGCGCACAGGAGAAACGATCTTTTCCATTTCACGAAATTTTAAGATTGAACAGTCGCAATTGTTGGAACATAACCCTCAAATCGTGGAGGGGCTCAACATTGGCGAAATCCTTAAAATCCCTTTTCGCGACGATGTGGTTCTCGAAAATGTTGCTCCTTTTCAAAAAGGCGATCCTACGGGTTTTATTCAGCACAGAGTGGATTCCAGAACGGAAACCGCTTATTTCATTGCCAAACAATACGGCATTAATGTAGAAGAGATTTATGCCTATAACCCCGAAGTGAACCGGATTAAAAAAGGGATGACCCTGCGCATTCCAACCTGGACTGTTTTGCCCGACAACAGTCAAACAGAAGTGATTGGCAAGCCCGAATCGCCGGTTGAGGAATCCCAACAGGGGAACCTTCGGGAGCATGTGGTTTTACCCGGAGAAACGCTCTATTCCATTTCGAAAAAATACGGCATTACCGAGGCTGAAATCCTTTTCTTAAACCCTGAAGCGAAAAATTTGCGTGCGGGTTCAAAAATATTCCTGTCGCACAGTTCTGCAAATGATCCGGAAAAAATAGTTGTGCCCGAACCAATAGACGATGCCGGGGGTTATGCGTCACACACCATTGTTTCGGGTGAAACTTTATGGGGAATTTCTCATAAATACGGCATTTCGGAACAACAATTAATTGCCTTGAATCCCGTGCTAAAAACTGCATTTCCGGCCGGGGTAGTTATTAGAATACCGAAAAGCAAGGAGAATTTCGTTGAATCTGCAAAAACCGGCGATAGCGAGTTGAGTTCAAGGTCTGAAAACACGGCAATTAGCAATCACGGAATTTTTTCAGGTTCTTCCAAAACGGAACCTTTTCTGACTATTCCCGGGTCGTGTGTGCCAATGGCAAATCTGATGTTTTCGAATACAACCTACGATATCGCGCTCTTTTTGCCGCTTTTTCTGGAAGAAAACGAGGAAATTAACCGGCAGGAGGAGATTATAGTTGCCGACAGCCTGAATTTTTTGAATGCCGACACCGCAATCGAACAGGATGAACCAATAGAAATGTTTAAGGAGTTTTACGGGAACAGCGAAAACTTCCTTCAATTTTATGAAGGAGTTATAATTGCTGTGGATTCGATGAAAAAGGCCGGGATGAAAATCAAACTTCATGTTCACGACACGAAGAACAGTGTGGCTGCGACGCGGAGAATCATGTCGGCTGACGGGTTTTTGGAAACTGATTTGATTATCGGGCCGGTATATCAGGAGGTGCAAGAAGAGGTTGCCCTTGTTGCTGCAAAAAACCGTATCCCAATGGTTTCTCCTTTCTCCTCGAACTCCGCTTTGGTGAACAGTAATTCCTATGTTTATCAAATCAATCCCACGCGCGAATACCTTGCTGAAAAAACAGTTGAAATGGTTGCCGAAGAGTATGGAAACAGCAATTTCATCGTATTTAAAACATCGGCCTACGAAGGGAAGCCCGAAGCCAATCTGGTGCGCCTGTTCCGCGAAAAACTCGGACCAAACCGGGGAGGCAGATTCACCATTTTCGACTTTAAACGGGAAGGCAGGGCAGCCTTGCACAATTTGATGTCGGCCGAAAAGGAAAATGTAATCTTCATCCCCTCTTCAGTTGAGGGCGAATTAAGTGTTGCCATTTCAAACATCAATAATTTAGCCGATGATTTTTCGATCACTTTAATTGGCTCGAACAACTTTCAGCAACGCTATCCGAGCATTGATGTAGCGCAGTTTCACAACCTGAAGTTCAAATACCTTTATCCGTTTTGGATGGACTACGACAACCCCGCCACCGTCCGTTTTATCCAAAAGTTTAAATCAAATTTTGCGACCGAGCCCAGCAGTTTTGGAGTTCAAGGCTTCGATGCAACATTTTATTTCCTGAATGCTTTGAACTTTTACGGAAAAAACTTTAACGTCTGCATTCCTTATTTACATGTGAATTTAGTTCAGGGGAACTATCATTTCGAGAAGGTTTCTGCCTTTGGCGGTTTCATGAACAAAGGGGTATCGGTGATTGATTATCAAAGGGATTATACCGTTCGCCGCGAACGTGTGAAAGGACAACCTCGCTTGGTGGCAGAGTAGGGGCTTCGACGCCCGGAACTTCGACTTTCCTAAGTCGAAGAAAAATTCTTAAGTCGAAGAAAAAAAACCGTTCTGGAAGAAAAAGAACGGTTCTTCTAAATTGATGAATTGTCGGACTTAGGAAAGTCCGACTCCCGCTGTCCGACTCCCACTCTACTCAAATTCAGCAAAAGTATTTTTTATGATTCCGATGGCTTCCGTCAGTTGTGTTTCGGTGATGATAAGCGGAGGCGTAAAGCGGATAATGTGTTGATGCGTTGGTTTGGCAATCAACCCGTTTTCTTTTAGCCGGAGGCAAACGTCCCAGGCTGTTTTTCCGTTTTTAGGATTCACCACAATGGCATTTAGTAGTCCTTTCCCGCGAACAGTTCCAATCATTTCCGAGGGGATGGATTTCATTTCTTTGCGGAATATCTCGCCCATTTTTGCTGAGTTTTCCACTAATTTTTCGTCCAAAATAACATCAAGGGCAGCCATTGCCACTTTTCCAGCCAGAGGGTTCCCGCCGTAAGTGCTTCCATGTTCGCCGGGTTTTATGGTCAGCATAATTTCATCGTCGGCCAATACGCACGAAACCGGGTACATTCCGCCCGAGAGTGCTTTCCCGAGGATTAGTATATCGGGCCGCACCTTTTCGTGGTCGCAGGCCAGCATTTTTCCGGTGCGCCCCAATCCGGTTTGCACTTCGTCGGCTACAAACAGGACGTTATGCTTTTTACAAAGTTCGTAAGCTCCTTTCAGATAGCCATCTTCCGGCACAAAAACGCCGGCTTCGGCTTGAATGGGCTCTAAAAGAAAACCTGCCACATTCGGGTCTTTCAGCTCTTCTTCCAATCGATCCAAATTATTGTAGGGAATATTCACGAAACCCGGCGTATAAGGGCCATAATGGTTGTAAGCATCCGGGTCGGACGACATGGAGATGATGGTGATGGTGCGGCCATGAAAATTGCCGTCGCACACCACAATTTTGGCTTCGTTGGCCGGGATGCCTTTGACCTTGTAGGCCCATTTCCGGATGAGTTTCAAAGCCGTTTCGTCGGCTTCCGCGCCCGAGTTCATGGGCAACATACGGTCGTAGCCAAACAGTTTTGTCATGTATTCTTCCCAGTCGCCAAGCACATTGTTGTAGAAAGCACGCGAAGTTAAGGCCAGCGTACTTGCCTGCTCTGTGAGCGCTTTCACGATTTTTGGATGACAATGCCCCTGATTCACTGCCGAGTAGGCGGCTAAAAAGTCGAAATATTTTATCCCTTCCACATCCCAAACAAAAATGCCCTCACCTTTTGATAGCACTACCGGAATCGGGTGATAGTTGTGTGCGCCAAATTTATCTTCTTTGGCCATGTAATCTTTTGAAGTCAGTTTTGTCATTTCTCCTGGTTTTAAATTTTCCACAGAATTACGATTTTAACGCGTTAAAACAAAAAAAATAGCCATAGATTCACAGATTGGCATAATCTATAAATTTTATCGGCAACTTTGTTTAGTCGGATGATTTTGTGAGCAAACCTTGAACTTTATTTCTAAAAGCGTGAAAGTGCAACTTCCGTTAGAATAAAGAATAAGGCCATAAAAATGAACCATTTCCAAAGTTGCCTGCCGTTTTGGATTTCGTCAAATATTTCAGCAAAATTGCTTTCCACATTTTTCACTGTCACCGCGTTTTTCAATTGGGCCAATTGAATTTTATCCTGGATTTCGGTTGTTGTAAAATAACGTAAATCCGATTCGGAGCGGTCATAGTTGAACGCCAGGGCAGTTAATGTTTTACCGTCATTTTGCACCAAGTAATGCCCGTCTTTCACAATCCTGTTGGCAAAATCGATTCGTAAACCACGATTCGATATGGAAGTGGATGGAATGAATTTTTCTTTGCCATCTAATTTTTCTACTTCAATGGTGGAACTTAGATCTAAGTTTTCGTTGCGCTGTATTTCGGTGACATTGTTTCGCCCCACAACAAGAGCCATTTGTTGCTTTGGCATACTGTTCAGAACAATATTGTAGAGTGTAGGGACGAACAGAATGTCGCGTGCAAAAGATTCGTTGCTTTTATTAAGCGGAAAGCTGAACACCCAGATTTTACTGGTTTCGGTATCGAGCATGGAAAGTGCTTTGTCGTCATTCTGAAACCAAAGAAGGTTGTTTTCGGTGGTGCGTATGGTGCTGCTGAATTGAAAATGCCCGTTGATCTCCGGGAGTATGGCATTTTCTTCACGCTTCATAAAGACATCGTTGAAAAATGGATTCTCAAAATCGATGCCTGATATTTTTTGCTTAATGCTGTCCTTTCCCGTGATAAGGTTTGCCCCAAACCTGGAGAGGAAGGGATTGTTGACCGAGAAGTTATTTCCACCTCCGGGGAACAGCACCACTGAAACTCCGTTTTCGACAACAGTGCCCAGCTCGTTCAGAAAACCGCTGGATAAACTTTCTAAATTCATTAAAAAGATGGTATTGTATTCACTCAGTTTACTGATTTGCAAACTTTGCACATCCATTTGGTCTAAGAGCACATAATCGTCGTTCTGAAAAAGCGACGAAATGTAATTCAAGCCTTCCGCAGAACTGCTGCTTTTGTCGAAAATGGCCAAAGCTTTCAGGTGGGGTTCAACAAAATAGCTGATGTACCAATTGTTGTCGTGAGTGAAAGGATAATCAACGATTTCGATTTTGCCTAATTGTGCGCCGGCTGTGTTGTTGGTGAATTTTAAGCTGGCAATGATTTCATTTTCTGCTGCCACCGAAAAATTGGTAATGGATTTAATCGAATCGTTCATGTACAGTTTTAATGGAAGGTCTTGAAAATCCTGTCCTGAACTGTTTTTAATCTTCACAAATATTTCTTCTTCCTGTTTGAGCCGGTGAGCCGGAACCTCCACCCAGCACGAGTCGATGTACAGATTGGCTGTGCGATTGGGTGTGAGCGGTAAAAAGTAGCTAAAAATAGTTTTGCTGCCGAAGTTTTCCACATCGGTGATGGCTTTTTGGAAATCGGAGATGAGATAAAGGTTCTTATCGGTGCCTTCTTCCGTGCTTTGCAAGGCAAAGCGATTGTATATCATAGAAAGTGGCACAACAACGGGCGAAGTCTGAATTTCAGATACTTGCTGAATGAACTGTTCTTTGTTGAAAATATTTTGATGCTTTGGGTCGAGATCGTTGGTGAACAATTTGAATTTTGTTCCTGCCGGATACGCCAGGCAAATTTCTAAGGCCTTGTTCCGTGCCACCTCTAACAATTGTCCCTGTTCCGAGAGGGCATTCATGCTGAACGAATTGTCAACATAAACGGCTACAATTTGATTGGGCTGTTTTTTTGTGTCGGTGTTGATGGGGATGTAGGGTTGCGCGAACGCAAAAACGAGGCTGGCAATCGTGAGGATCCGTGCGAGCAGGATGAGGAGTTGCTTCAACCTCGATTTTTTTTTCGATTCGTTTTTTATGTCTTTCAAAAAATCAACATTGCTGAAATATACCGTTTTATATTGCCTGAAACTGAACAGGTGAATAATAATCGGGATAGTGATCGTGAAAAGCGCAAATAAAAAAGTTGGGAAAAGAAATTTCATGGATTAGGCAAAAATTTTATTCGTGCAAAAATGAAATATAATTGTGAGCTTAAAAAATTATTCACTTGCATTTTTTTTGGTAATTGGGTTAAAGATAGTTTTGAAAAGTTAGCATTAGTTTTACTTTCCTATCAAAGGGGATTTTTATATTTTTAAATTTGAAAGCTGAATTGAAACACACAGTGTGGAATTGTATAAATAAAACAGTTGGAGTAGGAATTATAATATCTAAAACAAAATTCAATGAAAAATTATCTTGTGGCATTCATTTGCTTTTCAATTATTGCGCTGGGCTGCCAGGCACAAAACGACAAATCCGATTTTGAGAAACCCATTAATGTGCTGGTCTTTACGAAAACAATGGGCTTTCGTCACGAAAGCATTTCTTCGGGCTTGAAAATGCTTTACGACCAAAGTAAAAAGCAAAATTGGGTGATTACCGCTACCGAAAATTCACAATTGTTGCGCGACGATTTCCTGTCGAATTTCGATGTGGCTGTTTTCCTTAACCCTACCGGCGATGCTATTTGCGATGCCGGACAAGCGGCTTTTGAGAAATGGATGAACAGCGGCAAAGGCTTTGTGGGCATCCACGCTGCCTCCGACTGCGAATACGATTGGCCCTGGTACGGCAAACTTTGCGGTGCTTATTTTAAAACCCACCCTGCATCCCAGGAAGCCACCGTGGTTTTCGAAGATACGGACCACCCGGCCATGAAACCCTTTAAAGGGATGAAATCGTACACCACTTTCGACGAGTGGTACACTTTCAAGGAAAATCCGCGCCCCAACGTTAATGTTTTGGCCACGCTGGACGAAAGCAGCATCAAAAAATTCAAAAACGATGATTTCCGCATGGGCGACCACCCAATTATCTGGTGGCACGAAAATAACGGTGTCCGTTCGTTCTACACCGGATTTGGCCACACGCACGAAGCGTTTCAGGACAAGCTGATTGCGGAGCACATTATGAATGCTATTAATTGGGCGGCGAAGAGAAGCCCCCTCTAACTCCCCCAAGGGGGAGGACAAGAAGGAAGTGGGAAGCACGAAGTCGGAAGTCGGAAGACAGAAGTGGGAAGTCGGAAGTCGGAAGACAGAAGTGGGAAGACAGAAGTGGGAAGTCGGAAGTCGGAAGTCGGAAGACAGAAGTGGGAAGACAGAAGTGGGAAGTCGGAAGTCGGAAGTGGGAAGTCGGAAGTCGGAAGACAGAAGTGGGAAGAGTGCATCCGTGCAATTGTTTTCTCAAAATTCAAGATGCGGAGCAAATAAAAAATTGTGAACGATTTAAGCTGTGAATCTGTGGTGATTTTTAATTAAAACCTTTCGCCGCAGATTCACTGATTAGGTGCCTTATTCATAATAGATTGACTAAGCCCGGTTTTGAAACTGGACTTAGTCAATCCTTCTTCTCAGGTGCAGAGCCGGACCTGAACCCGGCCTGCGGACAGCAGGCAACTTCTCATCAATTCGTTGCTTTATCGAGCATAAGAATGGAGTTCACCAGAATTTCGGTGATGTATTGCTTTCCACCATTTTTATCGTCCCAACTGCGGTTGGTGAGTTTGCCCTCGATGGCAATTTCAGAACCTTTTTTCAGGTATTTCTCTGCCACCTCTGCCTGGTTTCCCCACGCTACCAAACGGTGCCAGGTGGTTTCGCTTTGTTTTTCCCCTTTGCTGTCGCGGTAAATTTCGTTGGTTGCTATACTGAAATTAGCAACTGTTTTTCCACTGTCCAACTTTCTCACTTTTGGGCTGTCACCCAAACGGCCGATAAGCCTAACGCTGTTTCTTAATGCATTCATGATAATTTATTTTTTTTAGTTAATACTTGTAGGGCTATTTCTGTTTCGAGCCCTTGAACGAAATTGTTGATACAAAGATAGAGCGGACCCCAAAGGCTATTCGGTTATTAAATGTTTGTAATCGACAATAAACGATTACAAACGGTTGTAAACGGATATGTTCAAGATATACAGTATGTTATGGATGATAGATTTAAATGCACTTCATTCCCACGAAAGTGGGAATCTTAGTACAGAAGGCAGGGATTCCCATTTTTGTGGGAATAGTCGCTTCGAGCAGTCTGACCTTTCCTCATTATGCCCAATCAAAAGATTTGGGTTGACACTCTAAAAGACAGCAGTGTTATAATTTTCTATCTTTGAGTCCACTCCGAAAAGTAAGAAATAATGATTCAACACGGAGGCACGAAGACCTGCCTACCAGGCAGGCACAAATAAACACAAAGCGTTTATTATTAGCAACTTAAATTTTTCAAGAACTTTGTGACTTAGTGTCTTTGTGTTAAAATGTTATTTTCGGAGTAGATTCATCTTTAGAATTGGTAAAAAACAGACAAGTGGAGATATTGGATACTTCCTTCAATCAGGAAACAGATTTTTGTTGCTGATGCTGAATGAATTTCCTGTAGGGAATGAGCAAGGTATTCCACGGAAGTTCCGAAAGCACCATCAGAACAAGGACAGCGGGCTCAAAATAGAGGGCCGCTAAAACGATTGCCATGCCGTTGTTCTTATACGCGGAAGCGATAGTTATTGCAATTTTTCCTCTGTTATCTTCTGCAAAACCCATAAAATGACCGATAAAATGAAGCAATATAAACACGAGGTATAAAAGGAAGGTATGCCACAGGATTCCGGTGAAATCATTTACGATTACATCCCGTTGCGAAGCCATGGCGATATATACCATCACGGAAAGTATCAGGATGTTTACCGATGTCAGTACATGCGCTTTGTTCACAACAAATTGAGTTGAATATTTTTTTATTGCCTGCGAAGCCAACACCGGTATAATAATGATCATGGCAAGGTCTTTAAGCAACCACCACGGGTTGACCGATAAATCCTCAAACCGAATCAACCAAAACAAAAATGGCACGGTGAAGGGGGCGATAATGGAGGTGATAATCACAATGCTTGTTGAAAGCGCGGTATTGCCTTTTACGATATCCGTGAGCGCCGGAGAAGCTACGGCAGCCGGCATAGCGGTGAGCAGCAAAATTCCAACGGCAAATTTTTGGTCGAAGGTTTTAAGGACGAAATAAAACAGCAAGGGGATAACGATCATAAAAGACAGTGCCAGAAAAGTCATTTGCTTGTAGTTTCTTATCTTTTTGAAAATCCGGCCAACATCCGTTTTTAAAAACACCAGAAATAGCATTACCATTAAAAAAGGCTTCAACAAGGTCAGTAAATAATCATTATAAACAGGCGCAATTAATCCCAGCACAAGGCCGGCAATAAAAAACACCCAAAAGTATTTCTCAATAATCAGATGAAATTTCATAAACAATTGTAGCTTAAAAGATAACAGGAACGGCTGAAATTAAGCCTAAATCCGATGGGCAAGATATTAATATTTTCCATATTCAAATTGCATCTCCTTAAAACGTCAACCCTTTCGGCACAGATTTCACATCCGGAGCCCCTTCCTGATAATTCGAATTAATTTGATTATTTTTACTCTGTTGACTATTTTTTCACTTGCAGTTCTATTTTATGAAAAACGAAATATCCATTTCCCCTGAAGCCTTAGCCGCCTTCGCCCATTCCGTAAAGACGATTGTAAACGAAAAATTGAAGGAAGGGTTCAATCTTGAAATAAAAGCGTACGACGATTTTCTGACTGCCTACAACCAAGCATTCTCCGACTATTATTCAGCATTTACGGATTACAAAGAGAACCAACTTTCGATAAAATTCTTGTCGTCTAATGTTCTGCTTCACAAACAAATAAAGGAAGCACTGGAATCCAACTTCGACCAAAATCAAGCCTTGCATTTTGAGGAGGCATTTCACACTATCTGCCTGGAAACCCTGGATATTTTTTCGGGCTTGCACTTCGATAAGGAAAATGAATTCTACCGCTACATCCGTGCAACAGAGGAACAACAATTTCTCAGCAAACCCTGGATGGTCCGGCAGATTAAGAAAATGTCGGGGAAATTCCCCAAAAATGCTACTGACTCCGCTGAAGGTTCAATCCACTCCTTTTTATATTTCTATTATCAGCAAACTATAGCATCCACCCTCGAAAAGCATAAAGAAAAGTTTTTCGGCTTTTACCGGCAACTGGCGTTGTTTGCAATGGATTCGTGGACCTCTTTTGAAAACAACACTGCTTTTGCAAGCACGCTACACCTTGTTGATTATAACGCTGAAGCACTTACCGCCGATAAGTTAATTTGGGAATTGGATGATTTGCCCGAAACAAAACTGAATGAAATAAAGAAATTATTTGGCGAATTCAGCAAGGAAATTTCTTCAGAGCTGCACGACAAACTGATGAACTTTGATTTTTCTTTGTTTTTCGACCAAAAGAAAAAATTTCTTGACTCCGACAAAATAAAAGCCAAAATCCACAAAGAGCTTCAAAAGGATGTGAAATCGAATAGTTTATGGCGGACAACGCGCTTTGCTTTTACCGAAGACATGGGCCTGGACATTGAAATCTACATGTTCAAATATCAGATTGCACAAAGAAAATTGCTTTTTATCCGTGCAATCGACAGCATTTTTAACAAACCGTTTTATGAAGGAATAGAAAAATTCGAATCGCAATTCGACAGCATACTTGATGACTTAACCAAAAGTTTTCCTCAGGAACTTAAACAAGCCCCGGAAGAAGCACTTCGTAAATTGAGGCTTCAGGTAAAAAAAGAACTCTTTGTTAAAGCACTTCCGCAAATTCACCAACGCGTAAACAGTTCGGGAATCATTAAAGAGATTGATGATTTTGAGACGATGGCCCAAAACAACTTTGCTCTTTCACCAAACCGCATGTTGATGAAAAAACCGGATTACACCCGGAAAGTAAAGCCCGATGAATTGGAGTCCATTTTACCGAACGATTTAGTTTCATTTGAAATAAAGCCCGATTTCATTAAGGTTTTCCCGGCGTTCAAACGGGCAGTGATCGAGCACATTCAAACCGTTTTGAACGAAATAGAAACGGCACCGCAAATCTTTTTGTTCAGCATCGAATCGGCAGGGCAGTATTTTAAAGAAAACAAGAATATTGACGAAGTTTCCACGATTTGCATTGAAGGGCTGAAGCGCTCAAAAACAAAACTGCAGGGAACAAGCATGAAGAACCGCGAATTTTTCGAAAAAGAAATCGAGAAATTGAGAATTGTTATCGAAAACCTGGCGAATTCGATAACGGAAATCACGAACAACGAAAGTGCATTTCAGATAAAAATGCGCGTGGTGAGGGCCAAAGCGCTAACCCGGTCAAAAGTGCTCAAAGACAAAGTACTATCGGCAATTGTTGGTTTTCTGCCCCGATTTTTCGAGTCGTTTAAAACGGTACAGCAATTTGTTAAAGACTCCATTCAGCAATTTTCCAAATATTTTGCTCTGGAAAAGCCGACCGGATTTATTGCTTCCGATATCAGCGATTACTTGACAAATACGCGCTTAACCATTGAGAACTTACCTTACATCTACCAACGCCTTTTTTCATTTGAGCCATTGGAAACCTTTGAATTGTATATTGAACGAAAGCCCAACATGGATAAAATGGAACTGGCCTTTTCGCGATGGAAAGAAGAGAAATTTGCCCCTGTGGTAATTATCGGGGAAAAAGGTTCGGGAAAAACCACTTTCATCAACAAATTCCTGAAAACAGCAGGAAAAAAGGAAAGCGTAATTCAATTGGATTTGTTGCGTATCAATAAAAATCCTGCCGACCTTTACAAACACATTCTTGAAACAACGCAGTTGGAAAAGCCGGTTTCAGGAGAAAAGAAAATTGTTGTTTTAGACGGTTTTGAACGATTGTATGAAGCCAGGATAAATGGTTTTGAATTTCTGTTGAAGATCTTCAAAATTATTTCGGATACGCAAAAAGATATTTTCTGGGTGGTTGCTGTGCACAGCGTTAGCTGGGCTGTTTTAGACAAAAGCATAGAAGCTGCCAACTATTTCGGATATCATATTTACATGAATGAACTGGAATTTAACGAGTTGAACAAACTTATTGAATCGAGGCATAAATTAAGCGGTTACCCCTTGGTGTTTACCGAAAAACAAAAGAAAAAAAGTATTTTAAGCAGTAAAACCACCGATTGGGAGGAACAACAAAAATTGCTTCGTGCAGCGTATTTTAACGAATTGAACAAGCGGGTGCAGGGAAATATTCTGCAAACCTTTATTTATTGGATGCGTTCTGCCAGTTTGTTGGACAATAAAACCATCCAAATTGAATCCGAAGAGAATCTTGATTATTCGTTTGTGCGCAACATTGCAGCCGATAAATTGATACTTCTGAAAGATATTCTGATTCACAACGGGTTGGATGTGAATCGTCTTGCCAAAATTTTGCGCCGGGAAACTTCGGAAATTGAACTACAGGTGCAGCAACTCATTGACGATGGTATTTTATACGATTCGGACGGTGTGCTTTTTATCACTCCGCTTGTATATAAAGAAATTATTAAACATCTGGAAAACATTAATTTAATCCATTAATCCACTAAAAATGAAATTGCTTCTTAAATTAATAGGCTATTTTTTGCTGACCCTTTCAATAGGGTTTGGAGTTTCAAAAAGCGCGGCACAAAACAATCTGAGCGATACCGTTTCGATAGGATTATTGCAAATCACAAAGGGCCAAACAACAGCTGTGGACAGCTCCGCGCTTTCGTCCAAAGCACAGAAAAAAACGGTGCAGTTGCAGCCACCCAGCCTTTCGGATGTAGTGAGCGGAACAAAAATTTTATGGACAATTGCATTGTTGATTTTAAGCTATTTTATTATTCGGTTTTGCATCGTGATCATAAAATCCTACTCGAAAACCCGGCCAAAATACAGCCAGTTTGTAAAACGCTTTATACCCGTTTTCAGAATCCTTGCATGGTCGTTTGTGGTGTACATTATAGTGGCCGGGATATTGCGGCCTCCCATGGCTACTTTAATCGCATTTTTTGCATCAATCGGTGTGGCCATTGGTTTTGCCTCGCAAGATTTGATGAAGAATATTTTCGGCGGGTTGGTGGTAATGTTCGACCGTCCGTTCCAGATCGGCGATAAAGTGGAGGCATCGGGCAATTACGGCGAAGTGGTTGAAATTGGCATCCGATCCACAAAAATCGTAACGCCGGACGATTCATTGGTTACTATTCCGAACAGTGAATTTATGAGCCAGAATGTATCGAACAGCAACGCAGGGGAAAATAATTGCCAGGTTGTAGCCGAAATCTATTTGCCGCTCGACATTGACACGGGACGCGTCAGAAAAATTGCAACGGAGGCAGCACAAATTTCAAAATACATTTATCTGAACAAGCCAATTGTAGTGCTGTTTTTTAATGAAATACACTTCACCCGCTCAGTGTATAAAATGAGGCTAAAAGCCTATGTGTCCGATTTAAGCAAAGAATTTTCGTTTAAAAGTGAGATGACCGAGATTGTAATAAAAACATTGATTGAAGAAGGAATAATTGACGCTGATTGGTAGTACTGGCTCACGAAAAAATAAAACGGTAGAAAAAAGCGCTCAATGGGAAAGATTCAAAATGTGGCTAAAGCCGATTCATTCGTAATTTAAATATTGAGCCCACCCCCGAAAAGTCGGGCAATAGGTTGAATAAAGATTTTGAATGTTTAATCCGTATTTTTGCAGTTATGAGAGTTTTAATAATAGAAGACGACCCCACGCTAAATAAAAATATTAAAGAAGCGCTGACTGCCGAAAACTGGAATGCTGAAAGTGTTTTTGACGGCTTATTAGCGGAACGGCTTCTGAAAAAAGAAAGTTTCGATTGTATCATAATGGACATTAACCTGCCCGGCAGAACAGGCTATGATTTGTGTCGCAATTTCAGGATTCACAATACCGAAACTCCTGTGTTAATGCTAACCGCATTTAGTGAACTGGAAGACAAAGTAAAAGGTTTTGATTGTGGGGCGGACGACTACCTGACGAAACCGTTTTATATGCGCGAGTTGATTTTAAGGATAAACTCACTGGTAAAGCGGAGCCGAAACGGCAAAACAAATCCACAGGACAACGAAACAATAATTGCAGGCGACCTAACTATAAATCCCTTGAAAAAAACAGTTTTCAGACAGGAAAATGAAATCGCCCTTACACCAAGGGAATATCAGATTCTGATGAAGCTTTGTAAAAATCCGGGCGACATTATTTCTAAAAACGAACTGATTAAGGAAATCTGGGGCAGCTCATTTGATGCCAACACCAATACCATTGAGGTGTATATCAACTTTTTAAGAAATAAAGTCGATAGACCTTTTGGCAAAAGCAACATTAAAACCAAGGTCGGTTATGGTTACTATTTTGAAACAGAATGAAGATCAGGAATAAAATACTCATTTACTTTTCTTCGACGGTAATTTTACTTTCAGCGATTTCTTTAATTGTTATTTACCTGCTTTTCTCCGAATATCGCGAAGAGGAATTTCAGCAAAGACAAAAAGAAAAGATACAGTTCACTGTTGAAATGTTGACCGAGTACATTGAGATGAGTGAGAATCTTAGCAGAATAATCGATGAACTCACGATCCACGATTTCTATGACGAGAAAATGTTGGTGTTCGACAGCGAAAAAGAGTTGATATTTTCCAGCGTTGACGATTTGCCAATTGAAGGCTACAATAAAATTTTGAATGAACTTTCTCCAGCAAAACGTTGGATTGAAACCAAAGAAGGCGCCTATGACGTGATAGGGATATACTTAGAACGCAACCAAAAAAGCTATTACGCGGTGAGCAAAGCCTATGACGCTTTTGGCTATTCTAAAATGTTTTTTCTACGGAATGTCTTAATCGGAATATTTGCAGGAATTTCGGTTATTGTTGTCCTAATCTCCCTTGCTCTTTCCAATAAAATTTCGAGACCGATAACCGCGCTTGCCGAAAAGTTGAACAAATTCGATATGAGCAGTGAAAACACCACCGAAATTCAAACGGAAACTTCCTCCTACGAATTAAAAAATCTGACACAAAAATTCAACGAGTTACTGAAAAGAACCAATGAGGCTTTTTCGTTCCAGAAACACACGATTCATCATATTTCGCACGAACTAAAAACACCCATTTCAGTATTGGTTTCGGAACTTGAAAAGTTAAAAAACCTCTCTGATTTGGAGGATGTTAAATCTATACTCGACAGTCAGATTAATAAGGCAAAATCTTTGGGAAGCATCATAAATGTATTGCTGGAAATTTCGAAAGTGGAATCCGGTCAGAAAATTCGAAAACAAACATTACGAATTGATGAGCTGATTTTTGACATTATTGAAGAGTTAAAATTTATTTATCCGGACTTCAACTTCGAGCTTAACTATTTTCCGGATGAAATTGACGAGCATCGTTTAAATCTGAATGTGAACGAAGCCCTTGTGAGGCAAGCACTTAAAAACCTGATGACCAACTGCGTTGTGTACAGTAATAATTCGAAGGCCTCCATAAAACTGAACTGTTCTTCATCCGAAAACCTGAAAATTTCAATCTCCAACTCCGGGAAACCGGTTCTAAAAGACGAAGAGAAATATTTATTCAATCATTTCTTCCGCGGCGAAAACAGTCGGAATAAAAACGGGTTCGGCCTGGGCCTAGTATTAACCAAAAGAATCATCACCCTCAATTCAGGAACCATCACGTATTCAAATCCATCCGACAACCTGAATGTCTTTGAGCTGAAGTTTCCCTTAAGCTAAATTTTATCCATTTTAAGGTCTTTTTAAGCTTATTGACCCGAGCTTTGCACGCAAATAAAGCGCATAGAGCATATTATGGATTTTATCAGGTTCGGAAAACTCATTTTTATTTTACTTGTTTTTTCAATTTCGGCAAAGCCTCAGGATACCGTGAGGCTCAGCCGTGACCAGTGCGAAGCAGTTTTTTTGGAAGAAAACCTCCTGTTGATGGCCGGACGTTTGCAAATCTCCCAGGCCGAGGCCATGGCATTACAAGCAAAATTGTGGCCCAATCCCAACCTCACTATTGATGAAGTGAATCTTTGGGCTACTCAAAAGCAATTGAGTGTTTTTGGCGATGAGTTGCAGGGACTTAACGGAGGAAATTTTGGTAAAAATCAGCAAATCGGTTTGTCGCTTGAACAACTTATTCTCACAGCGGGCAAACGAAAAAAGATGGTTGCTTTGGAGCAGCTTACAGTAGATAAATCCAAACAATATTTTGAGGATTTGTTGCGAAACCTGAAGATAGAATTCCGGAATCAACTCACGCAATTACAGTATTTGCAATTGACGAGAAGCATTTATCAAAATCAAACCGCTTCCGTCCGGCAACTTACAGAAGCCTATCATAAGCAGGTTTTGCAAGGCAATGTTCCAAAAGGCGAATATATTCGGCTGAAAGCACTTGAACTGGAAATAGCAAAAAACATAAACGAATTAAACAAGGCAATAAACGAAGCACAAAAAGAATTGAAATTACTGATGCGTTTGCCTTATTCCAGCCGGTTGGAAATCATCGGAGCCGGCTACATTATAAATACCCGGGCTCTTGATTCGCTTTCCATTGATGCATTAATTACCGAGGCAAAAGAATTCCGACCCGACTTTAAACTCTCACAGCTAGAGCAAAGCTATTTCAGCAAACTTCATGCTTACGAAAAAGCGCAGCGAACGCCTGATATTACCCTGAAAGGCGGCTACGACAGAGGCGGGAACTTTATGTATAATTTCATTGGTTTTGGCGTGGCGATGGACATCCCGGTATTCAACAGAAATCAAGGCAACATCCGCTTTGCCCAAATTGGAATCGAACATTCAAAAACCCTTTTACAGCATACGGATGCAGGCATAGAAAATGAAATTGCTTTGGCTTATCAGAATCTTACCAACGCCATTCTATTTCTGAATCAGATTGAAGTGGGCTACGAAGCAACTCTTGACGAGCTTTTAACGGCTTACTCAAAGAATGTCATCAACCGGCACATCAGTCTGGTAGAATATCTTGACTTTTTGGATGCTTATTTAGAAAATAAAAAAATCATTCTCGAGGCACAAAAAGCAGTGAACAAAAAAGCAGAGGAATTGAATTACACGGTAGGGAAAGACGTGATCAAATTTAATAAACAGAACAATATACCATGAAGATAATGAGACAATTACAATTGGCCGGTTTAATAATGCTGATACTTTTCGGATGCGAAAATACTGATTCAGAAAATCAGAAACCCGACAACACAAGCTATTGTTTAAATGAAAAGTTTAAGCAAGAACTGACGTTTGAACAACCGGTGATGCAAGCGGTAATAGAAGGAATTCCGCTGACCGGTGTGGTAGAAACTAATCCCGACAAGGTGATTCATTTCGTAAGCCTTATGGGCGGGATAATTTCCAACACTTACTTTTCGCTGGGCGACAAGGTTGCAAAAGGCCAGGTTCTGGCAGAACTGCGAAGTGCTGAATTAAGCAGTTTACAGGCAGAATTGAACAGTATAGAATCTCAGCTGAAGGTTGCCGAAAACAAATTACAGTCCACACAATCCATGTTTGCCGACGGGATTTCTTCGCGGAAAGAATTATCGGAAGCTCAAAGCGAACTCGACATCCTTAAATCGGAAAAATCAAAAGTAACAGCAACCCTCAACCTGTATAGTGCGAAAGCCGAAAAAGATGTGTTTCAGATAAAAGCACCAGTGTCGGGGATTATAACAGCAAAGTCCATTTCGGGCGGAACACAAATATCTGCTGAGGGCGAATCCCTGTTTACAGTTTCCGATTTGAGAGAAGTTTGGATTATGGTGAACGTTTATGCGTCGAACGTTCGGCACATAGAAGAAGGAATGACGGTGGAAATCAAAACACTTTCTTATCCGGATAAAATTTTTAAAGGCAAGGTTGCCGCAATCTCTCAGGTTTATGACGATGAAGCAAGAGTGCTAAAAGCAAGGGTTGTTTTGCCAAATGCGGATTTAAAATTGAAGCCCGGCATGTTGGTGGATGTAGTCGCCTTGAAGCTTCAGAACACCGAGGCAGCGAGTATTCCGACAAGCGCTATTGTTTTTGATGACAATCAGAATTTTGTGATTGTTTATAAATCCGATTGTGAATTAGAAATTCGCCGCGTTGAAATACTGGCCAGAGGAAATGGCACAATATTCATCACCGAAGGAATAGGTGTGAACGAAAAAGTGGTAACAAAAAATCAACTTTTGATTTATGAGCAACTTAAAAACTTTCAGAACTAAATCACCATGCAGAAGTTTGTTCAGGGTATTGTTAGCTTTTCGTTAAAGAACTCCGTTATCATTTTCTTTCTAACGGCTTTACTTTTGGTAGCTGGATTAATCAGTTATTTTCAGATGCCCATCGAGGCCTTTCCTGATGTGACCAACACCCGCGCAAGAATTATTACACAGTGGTCCGGGAGGAGTGCCGAAGAAGTGGAAAAGTTTGTTACGCTACCCATAATGAAAGAGATGAACACTATCCCTAAAAAAACGGAGGTTCGCTCGATTTCTTTGTTTGGTTTATCGGTGGTAACCATCATTTTTGAAGATAAAGTGGACGATTTTTATGCTCAGCAATATGCTGCCAATCGTTTACAGGGAGTAAACTTGCCCAATGGAGCCGATGCTGAAATTGAGCCTCCCTATGGAGCTACCGGCGAGATTTTTCGGTATGTGTTAAAAAGCAAACGCCCCATAAAAGAGCTGACCGCTATTCACGACTGGGTGATAGAAAGAGAATTGGTTTCTGCGCCAGGCGTTGCCGATGTAGTAAGTTTCGGTGGAGAAGAAAAAATCTATGAAATAAAAATTAATCCCACCGAATTAGCCAATTATGATTTATCGCCTTTGGAAGTTTATGAAGCCGTTTCAAAGAGCAATATTAACGTTGGAGGTGATGTGATTGAAAAAGGCAGTCAGGCCTATGTAGTGCGTGGTGTGGGTTTGCTTGAAAGCATTGAAGACATAGAAAACATCCTGATAGAAGTGAGAGGGACAACTCCCATTTTGGTGAAACACGTTGCTGAAGTCAAGGTATCTGCCAAACCAAGGTTGGGCATGGTTGGCTTACAGGATGAGGATGACCTGGTGCAAGGGATTGTAGTGATGCTGCGCGGAGAAAATCCCAGTGAGGTAATTGCGCGTTTGAAAGAAAAAATTGACGATCTCAATAATAGGATACTTCCTAAAGATGTTCGGATTGAACCCTTTATTGACCGGACTGAATTGGTTGATGCTACCGTTAACACGGTAACTAAAAATATAATTGATGGCGTGTTCTTAGTCTCTTTAATCGTATTTGTTTTCCTTTTTAATTGGCGTACCACCCTAATTGTTGCATCTGTTATTCCACTTTCTTTTTTGTTTGCTATAATTATGCTTCGCATTCAAGGCCTGCCCGCCAACCTGATTTCCGTAGGTGCTATAGATTTCGGTCTATTGCTCGAAGGCACATTGGTGATTGTAGAAGCGGTTTTTGTGGCTATGGAGAGAAAAGCCAGAGAGATTGGCATGAAGCGTTTCAACCGCCTTGGTAAAATGGGATTGATAAAGAAAAGCACCGGAAGCGTGGCGACCTACATCGTATTTGCACAGATTATATTAATCGTTGCCTTGTTGCCCATCTTTTCCTTTCAAAAGGTAGAAGGAAAAATGTTTGCGCCTCTGGCATTTACCTTAGGATATGCTTTAACCGGCTCGCTAATTTTAAGCATTACCTATGTTCCGGTGATGTGCAACCTTATGCTGAAGAAAAACATCGTTGAAAGAGAAAATATCGTCTCTCGTTTTTTCAGAAAAAACCTTTTCAGTCTATTCCTTTGGAGTAACCGAAGAAGAAGAATCACCGTGTTTGGCTTTATCGGCATGCTTGCCATTTGCTCCGTTAGTTTTCTGTTTTACGGTTCAGAGTTTATACCAAAATTAAACGAAGGGGCAATATACGTAAGAGCTACACTCCCAAACAGTATAAACCTTGATGAATCACAACGACTTGCAAAAGAAATGAAAAACAAATTGCGCGAATTTGAAGAAGTAAAATTCGTGCTCAATCAGGTAGGTCGCCCGAATGATGGAACCGATCCTACCGGATTTTTCAACATTGAATTCCATATTCAACTTTTCCCTGAAAAAGAATGGAAACGCCGGGTTAAAAAGGATGTATTGATTGAAGAAATGCGGCAGACTTTACAAACCTACCCCGGAATCGTTTTTGGGTTCAGCCAGCCAATTCAGGATAACGTAGAGGAATATGTTGCAGGCGTAAAAAGTTCGTTAGTTGTAAAAATATTCGGTGACGATTTGTTTGAACTTGAAAAATATGCTGACCAGGTTGCAAAAAGCATCCGCAATATAAAAGGGATTGAAGACTTGAACGTTTACCGTAATATCGGGCTACCGGAGCTACGCATTAAGTTGGATGAAAAAAGAATGGGTAAGTATGGTGTGGCCATGGCCGATGCACAGGCTGTTATTGAAATGGCTATTGGAGGAAGAGCAGCTACCACTTTCTACGAGAGCGAGCGGATGTTTGACGTACGCCTAAGGTTTCAGAAAGCATACAGGGACAACCAAAATAAAATTGGAGAAATACTTATCCCAACAATGACAGGACAAAAAATTCCACTTCGGGAGATATCGGACATCAACCACATTACAGGGCCTACTTTTATTTATCGCGAAGGTAGCAGCCGCTATATAGCTGTGGGTTTCAGTATAGAAGGCCGAGACCTGGGCGGTACTATTGCCGAAGCTAAAGCTAAAGTTGAAACAGAAGTAACACTGCCCCCGGCAAACAAAATAGTGTGGGCTGGTGAATTTGAAAGTAAGGAAAGAGCCGGCAAACAATTAGCGAAAATTGTACCTGCTGTACTACTGTTGATTTTATTCTTACTCTATTTCAATTTTGGAAATCTAAAAGATACTTTGATTGCAGCCAGCACCATTCCTTACGCGTTTATAGGTGGATTTATTTCATTGTGGGCAACACAAACTATTTTTGGGATTTCTGCAGGAATTGGATTCATTATCTTGTTTGGAGTTAATACCATTAACAGCATCATACTTATTGCGGTGATGAAGGAGAACATGCGAAAAATGCCACTGAATAAAGCCATTTCTGAAGGAGTTCGTACACGCATACGTCCTATAGTTATGATTGCTCTGATGGGTTCCATGGGGTTGTTACCAGCAGCCTTATCAGTCGGAATGGGTTCTGAAATTCAAAAACCATTGGCCATTATGATCGTTGGCGGTTTGATAATCTGCATGATTTTGGCTTTAACAGTACTGCCCCAGGTTTTTTATCTGGCCTATCGAGAAAAGGAAAATGGAAAATAAAAACCACATGAGCCACGAAGCCGGATTTTGAATCAAAAACAGTACATTTGGATCCATTGTAAATTTTTACTGGTTTCTTCCAACCGGGATTATTCGCCTTATGAAACGAGCATGTTTGCGCCGTGCAAAATCCGTGAGGTGGGGATTTAAAGGCG